>DATCIG010000091.1:0-23538 GCA_036507895.1 Coriobacteriia bacterium | reverse complement strand
CGTCGCGTGGCACCGCCACTACACGAGGTTCTTCAAGCAGTCGATGCTGTTCTGCGACTGGGCATGGGCCGACTTCGTGAACCCCTACGGTCCTGACAACGAGGGCATGACCAGCATCGGAGAGAACAAGTTCATGAACGCCGTCACCGGCGGAGACATGACCTTCGAGCAGGGCATCGAAGTCGGGCGCAGGATCTGGAACCTCGACCGCGCAGTGTGGGCCCTTCAAGGTCGCCATCGCGACATCGAGAAGTTCGCCGAGTACATCTACACCACCGGTGCTCAGCCCGGTACGACCACCTATGAAGCCCCCTACACCATGCCGGTGTTCGAGAACAACGTGTGGGCCTTCAAGAGCGTGGCCGGACGCGTGCTCGACCGCCAGAAGGTCGAAGACTGGAAGACCCTGTACTTCAAGCTGGAAGGCTGGGACGTCAAGTCCGGCTGGCCGACGCGCGACACGCTCGAGAAGCTCGATCTGGCGAACGTGGCCGACGAACTCGAAAAAGCCGGAAAGCTGGGTGTATAGCCGTGACTGAGACTCTGCTTGTGGCACTCGACATTGAAAGCGCCGGCAAGCTCCTGCGCCACGTCGTGTCGACGGAAGCTCTGGAAGCCGGGATCTTGACCCCTATGGCGGGGACGCGGCCGGTCCGCCTCTTCGGCATCGAGGAAGCGGAACGTTTCCTGGTCCTACACGACGGGAAGACCGTCGCGCTCGGCGGGGCATGGGCGACGGTCAACTACGTCGACCCGACCCAGCTGGCCACGTGGATCGGCGAGGTACTGGGCGACCGGGGACTTTCCGCGGCCGTGCTCGAGATAGCTGCTACCCGCAAGCCGTACGGGTTCCTCGTGCCTGAGATGAAGAACTTGATCGCGTCCCGGATCGAGCAGGCCAAGCAGGTACTGGGCATCACGGAAGCAGTGACTGAGTAGCCGCTTCCTCCATTCGCAGTGTGGAAGGCGCCGGTCCCGCATCGGCGGGGTCCGGCGCCTTCCGTCTCCAAGTCCCCACGAGCGGAGGTGTGTGAGCATGAGTGTGCTGCTGTTCCAGGCGCCGGTCTCCATCAGGAGCCCGCATGCCCAGTTGTCACCGCCGCTCGGGCTGGCGTACGTCGCGCAGTACCTGCTCGATCGGGGACACGAGGTCCAACTCGTGGACCTCAACCTCACCGGTCTCAACTCCGCGCGCGTCACGGCGACGCTCAACCGCGTCCGTCCCGATCTCGTGGGCATCTCATCGCACACCGAGACCTATCCCAACGCCATCGCGCTGGCCCACCTGGTCAAGCAGCACGACCCCTCGATCAAGGTGATCCTGGGCGGTCCGCACGCCAGCATCTTGCCGCTCGACGCGCTCTCCGAGCCCGACGTCGACTACGTCGCGGTGGGCGAGGGAGAGCAGACCGCCGCTGAGCTCGTCACGGCGCTGGAAGCGGGCGCCGAGCCGGGAGCGATGGCCGCCATTGCCGGCCTGGGCCACAAGGTCCTGGGCGTTCCGACGCTCAACGCGCCCCGCGAACCGCTCGACGCCGCGGACATCGGCAGGCCGGCGCGCCAGCTCCTCTCGCTCGAGTTCTACGAGGATGCGCACAACGTGCTCGCGGCCCGCGGCGGCTGCCCCTACCGCTGTCCGTTCTGTTCCGCGTCCTACATCTGGGGCGGGCACAGGCGCATGAGGCCGGTCGCAGAGATCCTCGACGAGGTCGAGGAGGTCATACGCGAGTACGGCGCTCAACACGTGTTCTTCGTCGACGACATCCTCACCATGGACCGTCGCTGGCTGGACGAGCTGATGGACGCGATCGAGGCGCGCGGCGGCGGCTTCACGTGGGGCTGCGCGACGCGGGTCGATCGCGTCGACGACGAGATGCTGCGGCGGATGGCCGCCACCGGATGCACCGGCATCCAGTTCGGTATCGAGTCAGGCGCCCAGGAGATCCTCGATTCAGTGAAGGGGATCCGCAAGGAAGACGCGCTGGAGGCGGTCCGGTGTGCCGTCGCCGCCGGCATCAGCATCTCGTGCTCGTTCATGGTCCCGTTCCCGGACGACACCGAGGAGACGCTCACGCAGACGGCCGCGTTCATGGCCGAGATCCGCGAGGCTGGCGGCAGGCTGCTGGTCTCCTACACCACGCCGTTCCCCGGGACGATGTTCTACGAGCGTGCCGAGGAGCTCGGTCTCAAGATACTCACCCGCGACTGGAGCCTCTACGACTGCAAGCACATGGTCATGGAGACCAAGAACTTCTCGGCAAAGCGGATCGAGGAGCTGGCCGCAGGCATCGCGTCGGGCCTCGGACTCTCTCAGACCGCCTGAAAGAGCACGGCGGTCACGGCCGACGGCTCCGTCGAGACACTGACAAAGGTCCACCTCTACAAAGGAGCACTCATGCCGAAATACGTGATCGAACGTGACATCCCGGGCGCAGGCAGCCTGTCCGCGGCCGACATCCAGGGCATCGCACAGAAATCCTGTGGCGTGCTCAGTGACATGGGCCCGAAGGTCCAGTGGCTCGAGAGTTTCGTCACTGCCGACAAGATCTACTGCGTCTACATCGCACCGAGCGAGGATCTCGTTCGCGAGCACGCGAGCCGTGGCGGGTTCCCCGCCGACCGGGTGTCCGAGGTAGCGCGCACCATCGACCCGACCACCGCCGAGTAGGGGAGTCACACACATGAACACCAAACGATGGATCACCGCACTCCTGACCGGGGCGCTCGCGCTCGGGATGGTGGCTCTTCCCGGGATCGCCGCGGCGAAGCCGGTCGCACAGCGGTTCGACGCTCGCGCGGGCATGATCACGGCCGCGAACCGGTACTTCAAGAACGCGCCCAGCCCCGTCATCATGGCCGGCGACCTTTTCGCGGCCGTCCAGGCCAAGGACGCCGACTACCAGATCGTCGACGTGCGTTCAGCTGAGCACTATGCCCTCGGTCATATCGACGGCGCGATCAACATCCCGTTCGCGACCATCGCGGACGATGCGAGCCTCGCGAAGCTTGATGCCACGAAGACGATCGTGGTCGTCTGCTACACCGGCGAGACCGCGTCGATGACGACGCAGGTGTGGTGCATGCTCGGCTACAAGGCCACCGCGCTGATGTACGGCATGAGCGGCTGGGTCGCCGACAAGTCGATCGTCGGCATCGACATATGGAGTGGCATCGGCGCCGGATACCCGACCGTGACCACGGTGCCCCGGGCAACCCGCACGTTCCACGCCGCCAAGATCGAACCGCAGTACGCGAGCACCAAGGAGGCCATCAAGGGCCAGGCCAGAGCCTACTTCGCCCGGGGCCTCGCGCCGATCATCACGGCCGCCGATGTCCGCACGATCGTGCAGACGAGGGACAGCAGGTACCAGGTCGTCTCCGTGCGCCAGTCCGCGGCCTATGCCACGGGTCACATAAATGGCGCTTCGAACATCGTGTGGACCGACATCGCCGATCAGGTGACAAAGCTCGATCCCCACAAGACGACCATTGTCTACTGCTACACCGGCCAGACCGGCGCGCAGGCCGCGATGTTCCTGAACCTGATGGGATACCGGGCCTACAACGTCATGGGTGGCATGGCCAGCTGGAACAACGACGCGGCAGTCGGCGGCGTCGCCGGCTACGACCCCGCGACGGTTCCCAACCTCCCGACGGTGAAGTAGCGCTGAGAGCGGCGCGGCGCAGGTACCCGGCTCACGGTCCCTGCCCCGCGCCGCTCTCCGGTTCGTGCGAGATCCGATGCACCGTGTCGTGGCGGTACCGGTCGCGAAGAGGGCAGGGTGTGCCCGATCCTTGCTGTGCCGGCAGAGAGCCGGGCCTGACATCCCATACCCTCCCTGCCTTCTTCACGACCGAAAGAGCGCGACCCACGGGTCGCGCTCTTTGGCTGTCTTGTGCGGAAGCGTTTTCAGTACGGCGCAAGGGCTTGTCGCATACTTGTGGCGAGTGGCAGGCCACCCCCGAGACAAGAGAAGTGAGCGCCATGGTCAAGCACATCGTCCTGTGGACTTTAGAGGAGTCCGCCGAGGGCAGATCGGCACATGAGAACGCACTCGAGATGAAGGCGCAGCTCGAGGCCCTCAGGGGCATCGTCCCCGGCCTGCTCAGGCTCGAGGTCGGCATCGATTTCTCTCGCACCGAGTCCTCCGCCGACGTGGCGCTCTATTCGGAGTTCACGGATCGGCAGGCGCTCGCTGCGTATCAGGTCCACCCTGCGCACGTCGCGGCCGCCGGGTTCGCCAACAGCGTCCGCATCCAGCGCATCATCGCGGACTACGAGGTCTAGATGAGCGACGAGACCGCGGCGAACCTGCACCTGTGGGAGAGCTGGGCCGACCTGCACATGGCGGGCTCGCACTACGACGTCGAGGGCTTCATCGCCGATCCGGGCGCTCGCCCGTTCGATCGGATCACCCGTGGGGTCATCGGTGACGTCACGGGGAAGCGCCTGCTGCACCTGCAGTGCCATATCGGCATCGACACGCTGCGGATGGCTCTGTCCGGCGCCGTCGATGTCACCGGCGTCGACTTCTCACCGCGTGCGATCGCCGCCGCCCGCTCGATCGCGCAGCGTATGGACGTGCCTGCGACGTTCGTGCAGGCGGACGTCGGGGCCCTGCCGGAAACGGTTCCCCGCGATGCGTTCGACGTCGTGTTCACGTCGTATGGGACGATCATGTGGCTTTCCGATCTGGAGTCGTGGGCGGAGTCGATCGCCAGCCGCCTCGCCCCAGGCGGCGTCTTCCATATCATCGACGCGCATCCGTTCATGACGGTCTTCGACGATGAGGCCGCCGAGGGCCCCCTGAGCGTCCGGTATCCGTACTTCGGCCGGGAGCCGCTCTACTACGAGGAGCATGGAAGCTACGCTGACCGCAGTGCCGATCTCGTGGCCGACTCCTACGTGTGGCAGCATCCCATCGGCGAGATCGTGGGGGTCCTCGCCAAGAGGGGACTCGTCGTCGAGTCGTTGCGGGAGTACCCGGTCGTGGCGTGGAAGGCCTTCGAGTTCATGGTCGAGGACGAGGACGGGTTGTGGCGGCTTCCGCCGGAGGCCGGCGACATCCCGCTCATGTTCGCGCTCTCGGCCCGGCGACCCGGTTAGCGTGCGCGGGATGCCGACCGTGGTCATCCGGACGCTCGATCACCGCGTGCCGGCCGTCGCCGAGGCCATCCTCGAGGTGCAGCTATCGGCCTACGTACTCGAGGCCCGGCTCATCGGCGCGACGCGGTTCCCTCCGCTCGAGCGGATCGTGATCGATATCCTGCACTCCAACGAGGTGTTCGTCGGCGCCGAGGTGGACGGGGAGCTGGCAGGAGTCCTCAGTCATGAGGCGGGTCCGGAGGCGGGGTGCCGCGACATCACGTCGCTCGCGGTGGCGCCCCGGTGGCACCGTTCGGGCATCGCTACGAAGCTGCTCGCCGAGGTGCTGGGTGAGTCTGCCGAGCGAGTGATCGAGGTCTCGACGGCGACCGCGAACGCTCCGGCACTCGGGCTGTACGCGCGATTCGGGTTCGTCGAGGAAAGTCGCTGCGTGAAGGGGCCGGAACCGGTCGAGATCGTGCATCTGCGTCTGGTCCGCGAGTAGGTCCGGGTCGGGTACATTCCTCCCACCGGACGAGGAGGGTGACCATGTCGGCACGGCGACTCAAGACGGACCCTGAGATCGTGGAGATGCCGGCGCGCACGATGGCCGTGGTGCGCACGGTCGGAGACCCCACCGATCTGGGCGAGGACGTTTTCAAGGCGCTCTATGGTGCCGCCTACGCGCTCAAGTTCGATCTCAAGAAGCGCGGCGTCGAATTCAAGATGGAGGCCCCGCGTGCCCGCTGGTTCGCCGGCGAGGGCTGGAAGACCGTGCCCCGGGAACAGTGGGAGGCCGCGTGGGCGCTCCCGCTTCCGGACGGGACGACCGAGGTCACTCAGAAGGTGCCGAAGCCACCGGTCGGCGTCGAGAACTGGGAGTACGGCACCGTCGCGCAGATCCTCCACCTGGGGGAGTATGCGGAGGAGGAGCCGACCATCGCCCGACTCCACGCGTTCATCGCCGAGCAGGGCTACGAGATCGTCGGTCCCCACGAGGAGGAGTATCTGTCGCGTCCAGGGGCGAAGGAACCCAAGACAGTCATCCGCTATCAGGTGCGTCATACTGACGCGGCCGGGGTACGGTGAGGTTTCCGCTCTGCGCACCGGTGGGTTGTACATTCCTGTGAAGGGTGCTATTCTGCTCCAAGGCGAGCCAAAGGGGCTCGTCGGACTGCGACGTGACACACCGCAATCTAGCGGTTAATGTCACGTCTTATTATTGCGCCCCACGGGGCGAGAGGATGGATTAGAAATGGCAGAAGGCAAGGTCAAGTGGTTCAACGCTGATAAGGGTTACGGCTTCATCGAGCGCGAGGGTGGCGAGGATCTCTTCGTTCACTTCTCCGAGATCCAGTCCGAGGGCTTCAAGTCCCTCGACGAGGGTCAGGCCGTGACGTTCACGGAAGCCACTGGCCAGAATGGCAAGCAGCAGGCGACGCAGGTGCGCGCGGTCTAGTTCGCACTTGCACGACCGCTGGTGAATCGGGCAGTCCTTCGGGGCTGCCCGATTCTTTTTGTCCCAAGGCACTCTGAGACCGGTGAGACCGGGGGTAGGCTGGAGGAGTCCGTGCGATCGCGCGCATCGTGTCCGCCGTGGCGCCGGCCCGAGATGGGGGACTCGATGGTTCAGCACCGCCGGTTCATGGGTCTCGCCTTGGACGACGAAGGACTTCACACGCCGGAAGGCGTGTTCCGGTTGTCCGACATGACGAAGGCGCAGGTCTTACGCCATCGTCAGCGTGACGCAGGCGGATACGACTCTGGGCCGTCCATCGAGGGCGCTGTCGGGGGAGCACTTGTCGGCGGAGCGATCGCCGGGCCACTCGGGTTCATCGGCGGCGGGCTTCTCGGATCGAGGGCTTACGGTGAGCACCCGGATCCGACCGGTGTCCCCCGGACCGTGTCGGCTAGCCTCATGTTCGAATCGCCGGACTTGGCGTATGTGCTGAGGGTCGGCCGCGACCAGGTAGAGGAGGCGGAGGCGTTCGTCGCCGCCGTGAAGGCGGCCGCGGGCCTGCCCTGACGATCTGGCGCATACGGCACGGCTGTCTCGCGCCGTGCCAGGGAGCAGCCTTTCCGCGTGGCGGGTATCATCGGATGTGGCGGATGGTCGTGGCAGCGATGTCTCCTGAGTCGCGCGCGGTGCGCCGATCGATGAACCCGAGGAGGAGCATGCCGAAGCTCATCATCGTTTCCAACCGGCTTCCCGTCTCCGTCGAGAGACGCGCGGGTGCGGTTGCGGTCAAGGGCAGTGTCGGTGGCGTGGCGACCGGGCTCGGCTCGTTCCACGACACACATGCGAGCACTTGGGTCGGTTGGGCCGAGGTGTCCGAATCGCGCCTCTCTTCCGAAGAGCGCGAACGCATCCGGGCCGAGCTCGCCGAGAAGCACCGCTGCGTGCCGGTCTTCCTCACCACCGCTGACGTTCGCGGCTTCTACGCCGGGTTCTCGAACCAGACCCTGTGGCCGCTGTTCCATCAGTTCACGCAGTACGCCCGGTTCGATCCCGATAACTGGGCCGCGTACGAACGCGTCAACCGCAAGTATTGCGACGCGGTCCTCGAGGTCGCCAAGCCGGGCGATACCATCTGGGTGCAGGACTACCAGTTGATGCTGCTGCCCAAGATGCTGAGAGACAAGATGCCGGACGCCAAGATCGGCTTCTTCCTGCACATACCGTTCCCGAGCTTCCAGGTATTCCGTATGCTGCCGTGGCGCCGTGAGATCCTCGAAGGCCTCCTTGGAAGCGACCTGATCGGGTTCCACACCTCCGACTACGTCAGCGGCTTCCTCAGCAGTGCTCGTCGCATCCTGGCCGTCGAGGAGCAGCATGGGCGGGTCGCGGTCGACGGACGTCTCGTCATGGTGGACGCGTTCCCCATGGGCATCGACTATGAGCACTACGCCAAGGGGGCGGCCACCCGCCTGGCGCGCAAGAAGGCGGCGGCGATCACGGCGGGCGATGCGGGCCACAAGGTCGTCCTATCGATCGATCGGCTCGACTATACGAAGGGGATCCCCGAGCGGTTGCACGCATTCGACGTGTTCCTCGATCGGCATCCTGAGTGGCGGAACAAGGTGACCCTGATCTGCGTGGCGGTGCCTTCCCGCACGCGGGTCGAGGAGTACGCGAACCTGAAGGAGGATGTCGAGCGGCTGGTGGGATCCATCAACGGCAAGCACGGGACGATCGACTGGTTCCCCGTGCGCTACCTGTACCGCTCCTTGTCGTTCCCCACCCTGTCGAGCATGTACGCCGCGTCCGACGTCGCATACGTGACCCCGCTGCGCGACGGCATGAATCTGATCGCCAAGGAGTACGTGGCGGCGCGCGGAGACACGGGCGGCGTGCTCGTGCTCTCCGAGATGGCGGGTGCCGCGCAGGAGCTCGGTGAGGCGATCCAGGTGAACCCCTACGACCTTGACGGCATGGTCGAGGCGCTGCAGACGGCGCTCACGATGCCGCTCGCGGAGCAGCTCGAGCGAATGGCATCCATGCAGCACCGGGTGAGCCGCTACACCGTTGCGCGGTGGGCCGAGGATTTCCTGCAATCGGTCGAGCGGGTGAAGCTCATCCAGCTCGGCTACGACGCGCATCTGCTCCACGGTCAGGCGCGCGATCGGCTCGTGCGCACGTACCGGGACGCGAAGCGCCGACTCCTGCTTCTCGATCTCGATGGGACCCTCGTGTCCTTCGCGGCGACCCCACTGCAGGCGCGCCCGTCGGCGAAAGTGCGCGGGTTGCTGAGCCGGCTGGCCTCGAATCCTCGGAACGAGGTCGTCGTCATCTCCGGCCGGGACCGGACATCGCTCGAGGAGTGGCTCGGCGATCTGCCGATCGACATGGTGGCGGAACATGGAGTGTGGCTGCGCGGTAAGGACGGTCAGTGGGTCACCGTCGAGCCGATGACCGATGAATGGAAACCCCGGATCCGGTCTGTTCTCGATCTGTTCGTGGATCGCACGCCGGGCTCGTTCGTCGAGGAGAAGGATTTCTCCCTGGCATGGCACTACCGCTCGGTCGATGCGAGGCTGGCCGAGACGCGCGTGGCGGATCTGAGGGAGGCCCTGGTCGGGATCGCCGCCGATCTCGACCTGGCGATCATGGAGGGCAGCAAGGTCGTCGAGATCAAGTCGGCCAGCGCCAACAAGGGCACTGCGGCGCATCGCTGGATGTGCCGCGAGGACTTCGGTTTCATGCTCGCCATCGGTGATGACCGGACCGATGAGGACATGTTCGAGATGGCGCCCGACTCGGTGTGGACGATCAAGGTGGGCCGTGGATCCACCCGTGCCCGCTTCTCCGTACAGGGAGTCTCGGAGGTGCACGAACTACTTGCGCGCGTCGCGGACGCCGACACGGAGTGAGTCGCTGCGCTGGCTAGCGTGACAGCGCCCACGCCGCGTTGATGAGTCCGATGTGGGAGAACGCCTGCGGCGTATTGCCGAGAAGGTCGCCCGTCGACAACTCCACCATCTCGGCCATCAGCCCCAGATCGTTGGCGTGAGCGGTCACCGTCTCGAAGTACTCCATCGCGCGTTCGCGCTCTCCCGCGAGCGCGAGGCACTGTATCAACCAGAAGCTGCACAGGAGGAAGGCGTTCGGTTCTTCGGCCCAACGGCGCACGAGCCCGCCCTCGCCGAGGCGCTCGTCGATGGTGTGGATGGTCGCGAGCATCCGCTTGTCGTTCGCGGGCAGGAATCCCATCAGGGGCAGGAGCAGCACCGACGCGTCGAGCAGGTTCGAGCCGAACGCGCCGGTGAATGCCCCGGCCTTCGCGTTCCACCCTTCCCGCAGCACAGCCGAGCGGACGGCGTCGCGTTCCGCCTCCCACTTCCCGACCCTGTCCGATGCGCCGAGGAGATCGGCCATCTTGACGGCGCGATCGAGCGCCACCCAGTTCATCACCTTGGTCGCGACGTAGTGGCGCGGTGTTTCGCGGAACTCCCACATGCCGGCGTCGGGTTCGTGCCATCTCGTGGCCGCTTCGTCGGCCATTCGGACGAGCATGGTGCGTGTCGCTTCGGGAAGATCGGTCAATTGGTCGCGCAGCAGGTACGCGGCGTCGAGGATCTCTCCGTTCACGTCGAGTTGCGATTGCACCCATGCGTCGTTCCCGACGCGCACCGGGCGACTGTCTCGGAAGCCGCGCAGGTGGCTGAGCGTGTGTTCGGTGAGGTCGGCGCGTCCCTCGACGTCGTACATGATCTGGAGCGGGCTGCCGTGGGCGCGCACCCCCACGTTCTCGATCCACTCGAAGAACCGCCAGGGCTCGCGAGGGCCTGTGGCCACACGATACGCGGTCATGGTGAGGCTGGTGTCGCGCAGCCACGTGTAGCGATAGTCCCAATTCCAGCCGCCACCCACACGCTCGGGGAGCGAGGTCGTCGCCGCCGCGACCATCGAGCCCGCCGGTTGGTACGTCAATCCCTGCAGCACCAGAGCGCTGCGCAGCACCTGTTGCGCGAAAGGACCTTCGTAGCGGCAGTGCACATCGACCCAAGACCGCCATGCCGCCGTGGTGTTTTCGAGGGCAAGGCCGCTGTCGAAGACTTCGAAGCTCCCGGCGTCGTAAGGGTCCCTGAACGACAGCCGAAAGGCGACCTCCTGGCCAGCCGTCACAGTGAAGCGGGCCGACCCGCCGTGTGGGGAGCACTCGATCGCGACATCGGCAACGAGCTGGAGCTCGACCGGGCCTCCGCGGGCGAGAAAGCCGGACTCCGTGGGCGTCACGAGCGGCTTGGTGAGGCCGTACTCGAGTCGCGGCGTGATAGTGGTCGCCATCTCCACCTCGCCGGACAGGCCGCGGACGAGGCGCACCAGAGAGTGGGGCACCCTCATGCCGATGTAGCTGCCGCGGGCGCCCTGCTCGAAGACGAGCGCGTCGAGGACCTCGACGGATCCGGTGGAAGTCTCGTGCTCGGTCCGGAGCACGAGCGAATCAGGCAGGTAGTCTCGAGACGAACGGACCGTGCCGATCGGTGACAGCGTCCATGACCCCGCGTCGGGATCCAGTAGTCGGGCGAAGACGGAGGGCGAATCGAAGCGGGGGAAGCACAGCCAATCGACCGATCCGTCGATGCTGACGAGCGCAGCAGACTGGCAGTCCGAGAGGAACCCGTAGTCTTCGATTCTCATACTCTTGAAGGTACTCCTTTGTGAGCCGTAGGGTGGAGCGGGAGAGGCGCGGTCAGCGGTATCCTCTCTCATAGGACCCTCGGAGGGAGGTCGCGTGAGCGAGCTCGTGATCGCGTTCGATGTCGGAGGCACAAACACCCGCGCGCGCGTCGCCGTCGTGGCGGGCGTGGGGGAGCCGCTGCTCGCGGTCCCCGACATCACGAGGTGCGTGGCGTCCGCCCGGGAGCTGCGCGAGTTCGTCTCGCAGGTCGCTGCGACGGCTGGACGCCTTGGCACGGTCACGGCGGCCGTGGTCGCTGTCGCCGGTCCGGTCGTCGGTGAGCGGATCCGTCTCACGAACTGGCCGTCCGACACCGCCATCACGCTCGACGAACTCGAGGCTGCCGGACTTCCGTCGGGTCGCACGCAGCTGATCAATGACGCCGTGGCCGGCGCTTGGGGCGCGGGCGCGCGACTGAGTTCCGCCGGACCGGCCGGGGGCACGCACCCCCTGAACACGGTTCCGGGTGGCGCTGCCGCGCTGCGAGAAGGCAACATCGTCTACGTGGCGCCGGGTACCGGTCTTGGCGAGGCGGTCCTCGTCCGGCACGGGCTGGGGCCGCACGATGCCACGGTCGTGGCCGGCGAGTTCCAGCACACGCAGATCCCGTGTTTCGAGGGCGAGACGGGCCGCGTCGTTGATGCCCTTGCCGTCGCCTTGGGCCGCGCGCCGGACTGGGAAGACCTCGTGTCCGGCCGGGGCCTCGTCCGCACCTACTACGCGCTGTGTGCGATCGCGGCGGCGGAGCCGCTCGTCATCACGGGCGACGACGCCAAGAGAGCGGGCGGGATCGCGGACGCGGCACGAGCGGGGACGGACGCGCAGGCGCTGGCGGCCTCGAACGTCTTCTATCGCGTCCTCGGCCGCTTCGCGCAGACGCTCGCGCTGGCGTTCCTCCCGTGCGCCGCCGTCGTCATCGGGGGCGCATCGACCGAGCGTAACCTCGAGCTGCTGCGCCGCGGCAGGCTGACGCAGAGGTTCACCGAGCACCACCGGTTCGGCGATCTGCTCGGCGAGGTCCCGCTCCATGCCGTCGGCGGAGAGGTGAACCTCGAGGGAGGGGTCTGGCTGGCTGCTCGCCGCTAGCTGTACTGCGCGGACGAAGGTCGTTGGACCGCATCGTTCGCATCGCGGTATTCAGTTGCCTCGCGAAGCAGCCAAGGTCGTGCCGTGAAGGGCCGCGCCGAGGGCGCCCACGGTCTGGGCCTCGAATGGCACGAGCACGTCTCCCGCGAACCCGTCGCTGATCAGGCGGACCATCGCGTGGTTCTTGGCGACTCCGCCGGCGAACACGAGCGGGCCTTTGGCGCCGATCCGCCGCAGAGAGCCGAGCGTCCTGGTGGCGATCGACTGATGCAGCCCCAGTGCGATGCGGGTGCGGTCCTCGCCGCGATGCACGAGCCCGGTGACCTCGCTCTCGGCGAAGACGGTGCACATCGACGAGATCTTGATCCCGTCCTCGGCTTCCAGCGCGGCTGCGCCCAGCTCCTCGAGCGAGTAGCCGAGCGCGCGGGCCATGATCTCGAGGAATTTGCCGGTGCCGGCCGCGCACTTGTCGTTCATCTCGAAGTCGGACACCGCGCCCGCGGCGTTGAGAGCGATGACCTTGGTGTCCTGGCCCCCGATGTCGAGTACGGCGGCGGCCTGCGGGAAGAGCGCGCCCACTCCGAGCGCATACGCCTTGATCTCCGTGATGACCTCCGCGGAGAACGCCTCGCGCGCAACGTGACGGCCGTAGCCCGTGGCGACCACGATGTCGTGATCGCCACGGGCTACGAGTCGTTCGCATACCGACTGGGGGTCGTACCCGGTATCGAGCACGACCGAATCGATGAGCGTGCCCCCGTCGAGCCACACGGCGTCGATGCTGCGCGAGCCGATGTCTATGCCGAGGACGCGGGCCATCGTGTGCCTACTTGACCATCTCGAGGAAGGCCTCGACACGCGTGGACAGCTGGCCGACATCCTCGGCCGAGTAGTCCGTCTCGATGCGCAGCACCGGGATGCCCGCTTCTTGGACCGTCTTGGCGACGCCCGCGGACTCGATCTGGTAGGTGCCGCAGAAGCTCAGCGCGTAGTCGATGACGCCGTCGGCCTTGAGGTCCTTGGCCATGCGGATGACGTCGTCGATGCGACCCGTGTTGGGAGTGAAACACGCGCAGTTGATGTCGAGGTACTTGGCGGCGATGTCGTCGAGCATCTCGTCGAGCGTCGCTGAGTCCTCGTTCACGAGCTTCTCGTAGTAGCGGGAGCCGGTGCACATCTCCTCGCCGACGACGACCCCGCCGGCGTTCTCCACGATCTGGTGCAGCTTCCAGTTCGGGAGCGCCATCGGGGTGCCGGTGATCAGGATGCGCGGGGCGCCCGCAGGCGCCACGCCGACACCGTCAGCGACGCGCTTCTCGAGTTCGTCGGCCAGCGCGTTCATGCTCTGGGTGAAACGGGGCACATCGTCGTAGAAGGCGACCTGCACGGCGAGCAGGGAGTCGAGGCCCGAGATCGGCGTGGGATCGGCCGCACGGGCGGCGTTGACGCGCTGCAGGGCGCGGCGCTTGTCGTTGACTTCCTTGATCGAGGCGGCGAGCGACTCGGCAGTGATCTTGTTGCCGGTCAGTTCTTCGAGCTTGGCGATGAGATCGACGAGCTCACTGCGCCAGAATGCGACGTCCTTCGGGCGCTTCATCTGCGGCAGTTCCATGGTGTAGAGGTTCTGCATCTTGCCCAGCTCCTCGTACGCCTTCTTCTTGCCGTCGCACGTGGTCTCGCCGATGAGCAGGTCGGACTCCTCGAGGTACGGGCACACCTTCCCGAGCTTGAAGCCGACCATCGACTTGATCAGCGCGCAGGTGTTGCGCGGCAGGATCTGCTCGACCTCGTCGTAGGCCCACTCGGCGCCGGCGCAGATGCCGACGGACCAGGCACCGGCGGCACGGATGAGCTCCTCGGGGACGTAGAGGCAGTACGTGCCGACGACCTTGCCACCGCTCTTGCGGAAGTCGTGGAGCTCCTTGATGCGAAGGCCGTGCACCTCGCTCATGACGAAGTCGAGGTAGCCCATGCCCTCGGGGCGGTTCTTCTGCGTCATGAAGGTCCCGCCGTACATCCCGCCGACAGCCTCGAGAAGCGCGTCGTGCATGGGCAGGTCGAGGCCGAGCTCGGCCCACATCTCGTGGTAGTCGGGTGCTGCGGTGTCGGTCATCGGTTTCCCCTCCAAGTGCACGCTGTCGCGTGCTGATGACAGTATCGATTCGAATAATAGCGCACATTCGTAAAGATAATAGATATGCGCCGCGGTCCGAAGGGAGGCCCGCCCGGCCGGGCGCCGAAGTATCATCGGCGCATGCAAACGACGCAGATCGACATACGCTCCCTGCTCGCCTCGGGCAACGTCGTGCTGGGGCCGATGGCCGGGATCACCGAGGCGCCGTTCCGCGCGATCTGCAAGCGCATGGGCGCGGGCCTGACCTTCACCGAGATGGTCAGCGCCAAGGGGCTGCACTACAACCCGGACGCCGAGATCTCCAAGGCGCTGTTGACCCTCGCGCCCGAGGAGGTGCCGTGCGCGGTACAGATCTTCGGCGCCGAGCCCGAGTTGATGGCCGCGCAGGCCCGCCGCATCGTGGAGTTGCACGGAGCGAACGTCGCGCTCATCGACATCAACATGGGGTGCCCGGTCACCAAGGTGGTCTCGAAGGGAGAGGGGAGTGCGCTCATGCGCACACCGGGTCTCGCCGCCAAGATCGTGCGACGCGTCGCCGAGGCCTCCGGAGTCCCTGTATCCGCGAAGTTCAGATCGGGCTGGTGCGCCGACGACGTCAATGCCGTTGAGTTCGCGCGCGCCATGGAGGCGGCCGGTGCGTCCGCGGTCACGGTCCACGGGCGTACGCGCGACCAGTTCTACCGCGGCCGGGCCGATTGGGACGTGATCGCGGCGGTCAGGGAAGCGGTGGACATCCCGGTGATCGGCAGCGGCGATGTGTTCTGCGCCGCCGATGCCAAGGCCATGTTCGAGCAGTGTGGGGTCGACGCCGTGATGGTGGCCCGCGGCGCGCAAGGGAACCCTTGGATCTTCACGCAGGTCCGCGCGTTGCTTGATACCGGTGTGGAGATCGAGCCGCCTTCGGCGTTCGAGCGGATCGATGTCGCCCGCGAGCACGCGGCGGCTCTTGTCGCGTTCGGGGGAGAGCACGCGTTCACCCGCATGCGCAAGCACGTGGCCTGGTACATCACCGGCATGCCGGACGCGGCGCTGGTCCGGCGTCGCGCCAACGAGGTCGCCAGCTACCGTGAGCTCGACGACCTGCTCGCTCGCTTCCGCGCATACCTTGAGGAGTTCGACGGCCAGGACATCCAGAACACCGAGCACAGGGTCCCGTTCACCGGCTGAGTCCTGCACGTCCGCTGCGCGCCCACCCGCTTGTGCTCTACACTGTTCCGCACGCGCCTCTCAAGGGCGCGTCGATGCAGACAACGATACGAGGAGACTCGAAGCACATGGCCAAGCACACCGTGACCCTCATCCCCGGCGACGGTATCGGACCCGAACTCACGAGCGCGATGTGCCGCGTGGTCGAGGCCGCCGGTGTCGACATCGCATGGGAGACCGTCGATGCCGGTGCGGGTGTGGTCGAGGAGTACGGCACCCCTCTTCCCGCGCACGTGCTCGAGTCGATCCGACGCAACAAGGTCGCGATCAAGGGTCCGATCACCACGCCGATCGGCGGGGGGTTCCGCTCGGTCAACGTCGCGATCCGCAAGGAGCTCGACCTCTACACGTGCCTGCGGCCGGCCTTCTCGATCGCGGGCAGCGGAGCGCGCTACGACAACATCGACATCGTGATCGTGCGCGAGAACACCGAGGACCTCTACGCGGGCATCGAGTTCGCGGAGGGCAGCGACGCGGCTCTCGAGCTGATCAAGTTCGCGGCCGACTCGGGCGCAGGCATCATCAAGCCGGACTCGGGCATCTCGCTGAAGCCGATCTCGATCTCGGGCACGCAGCGCATCGTGCGCTACGCCTTCGACTACGCCATCGCCAACGGGCGCAAGAAGGTCACCGCGGTGCACAAGGCCAACATCCTCAAGATGTCGGACGGGCTGTTCCTGAAGGTGGCACGCGAGGTCGCCGCCGAGTACGCCGACAGCGGCATCGAGTTCGAGGACTACATCGTCGACGCCACCTGCATGCAGCTCGTGCTGCATCCCGAGTGGTGGGACGTGCTCGTGCTGCCGAACCTGTACGGCGACATCATCTCGGACCTTGCGGCCGGCCTGATCGGCGGCCTCGGCATCGCTCCGGGCGCCAACATCGGCGCCGACTGCGCGGTGTTCGAGCCCACGCACGGCTCCGCGCCGAAGTACGCGGGCAAGGACATGGCCAACCCCACAGCCGAGATCCTGTCGGCCACGTTGATGTTGCGCCATCTGGGTGAGACCGAGGCCGCCGACCGCATCCTGGCGGCCGTGCGCACGGTCATCGGTCGTGGCGAGAAGGTCACCTACGACATCAGGCGTTCGGTCACGGGCAGCACCGAGGGATCGGTCGGGACGCAGGCTTACGCGGACGCGCTGATCGCCGAACTCTAGACCGCGTCGAGGTTCGGCGTGCGCGAGATCGTCAGGGACTCGACTCTGTCGCCGCCGGCGTTCTTGGCCTGATACATCGCCACGTCCGCGAGCTGGAGCATCTCCTCGACGGAGCTCGGCGGCGAGACGAACGTCACCGCGCCGATCGACGCCTTGACTGCGGGGCCGTACCCGTCCGTGAGCGTCTCCAGCGCCTCTCGCACGTGGGAGAGCGCCACCGTGGCCGCGGCCTCGTTGGTCTCCGGCAGCAGCACGACGAACTCATCGCCGCCGATGCGGGCCACGATGTCGACGCGACGCAGGCGTCGCCGGACCGCTTGGCCGACGTCGTGGATGAGCCGGTCGCCGGCCGCGTGGCCCATCGTGTCGTTGACGTTCTTGAAGTTGTCGAGGTCGAGCGACGCGAGAGTGAACGTGCGTCCGTACCGGCGCGAGCGCTCGAGCTCGATCGTGGCGAGCTCTTTGAAGTGGCGGGTGTTGGCAACGCCTGTGAGCGCATCGGTACGGGCCAGGTCGCGCTCCATGTCCAGCGAATGACGCAGGCGCGTCAGCACCTCGACGACGATCAGCGAGAGCATGAGGACGGCGACGGTGTTCCACGCGAGGATCTGTGGGTCGACTGTTGCGCCCGTGGCGGTGATCTCTGCGAGCAGGCTCGCGACCGAGACCAGGAGCGCCCATCCGCGTCCGGCGTTGCGCCCCAGGAACCAGGCGATCACGGCGACGGGCCCCAGATACAGCGCCGCCAGTGAGAGTTCGGGACCGCTCGCGCGGTCGATAAAGGCCGCTCCGACCGTCGTGAGCGCCGCGGCGAGGAGGACCCACCGGCGGTGCCCGGACAACAGCTTCATGAGCGGCCCGATGACCGCGTCGATGTCTGTGCTTGCGTTGAAGCCCGACTTCATCGCGTCCTGCTTCAGCCGCGGCGGCGCCGGGGATTCCCGGCCTTGTCGCAGTGTAGGTCACCCGAGTCCGTCGCGGAACGACCTCACGATGTTCATGTTGTGTCCGGGGGTGTGCCTCGTCTATAATCTCGCCCAATCGAAGAGTGCATCAGGCTTTGACGGGGAGTAGTAGAGGTCAATCCCAGCAGCAGAGAGCCGGGGATAGTGGGAACCCGGTGCGGGACGCTTCGAATCTGGCCCCTGAGCCATCCGGAATAACGGACCTGACCCGACTTGGCGGACAACCTCCGCCCGGGGCAGCGACAAGTACGCCGGATCGGTGTGGCACCGTTACCAGCCGCACGAGTGGGCGCGCAGCCCGCTTTCGACGCCTTCGCCGGCGCCGGAGGTGTGACAGCGCGTCAATCGGGGTGGTACCGCGGAAGGCTTCTTCCGTCCCTGGCCGGGGGCGGAGCACGCCCTTACCGCGGTCTTCTTGTTTTCCGGACCTGCTGCGGATCACCGGCCGAACCCCCGATACTCATATGAGCTCTTTCCCACGCTCTCGTGCGGTGGCGACGTACCTGTCACACCCTGACGCCAATGGCGAAGGGTTGTGGGATGGAACTGCGCAGCGACCGTATGAAGACCGGGCCCTCGAAGGCCCCTCACCGCAGCCTGCTCAAAGCTGACGGCCTCACCGACGAGGAGATCTCGCGGCCGCTCATCGCGGTCGTCAACTCCGCCAACGAGGTCATCCCTGGGCACCTCGGCCTGCGCAACATCGCCGACGCGGTCAAAGCCGGGATCCGCATGGCCGGCGGTACGCCTCTCGAGTTCTCCACGATCGGCGTCTGCGACGGCATCGCGATGAACCACGCCGGCATGCGTTACTCGCTCGCGAGTCGCGAGGTCATCGCCGACTCCGTCGAGCTGGTGGTGCAGGCACACGCCTTCGATGCGATGGTGTTGATCCCGAACTGCGACAAGGTCGTCCCCGGCATGCTTATGGCCGCGGCGCGTCTCGACATACCCGCCATCGTCGTATCCGGCGGGCCGATGCTGGCCGGACGCCACGGCGGCAAGGATGTCGACCTCGACACGGTGTTCACCGCCGTGGGCAAGCACGCCGCCGGTACGATCAGCGACGAAGAGTTGTGCCAGCTCGAGAACGACGCGTGCCCGACCTGCGGGTCGTGCGCGGGACTGTTCACCGCCAACTCGATGAACTGCCTCACCGAGGCGATCGGAATGGGGCTCCCCGGCAACGGGACGATCCCCGCCGTGTACTCCGAGCGCCTGCGGCTCGCCAAGCACGCTGGCATGAAGATCATGGAACTGCTCGAGCGCGGCATCACCGCCAGGCAGATCATGACGCCCGCTGCGGTGCGCAACGCGATGGCGCTCGACATGGCCTTCGGCGGCTCGTCGAACACCGTGCTGCACCTCACTGCGATCGCTCACGAGGCGGGCGCGGACATCACGCTCGACGACTGGGCGGCGGTGAGCGCCAAGACGCCGAACCTCGTGCGGATATCTCCCGCGAGCGATTTCCACATGCAGGACCTGCATGCCGCCGGCGGCATCCCGGCGATCATGGCCGAGCTTGCGTCGGCCGGTCTCGTGGACACTGACGCGCTCACCGTGACCGGCGATACGCTGTCGGTCACGCTCGCCCGGGCCGTCAATCGCGACACCGCCGTGATCCACGGCATCGCGTCGCCGTACGCGGCGGTCGGTGGCCTGCGCGTCATGCGCGGCAACCTCGCCCCCGACGGCGCCGTCGTCAAACAGTCGGCGGTCGGGCCTGAGATGCGCCGGCACTCCGGTCCCGCGCGAGTCTTCGACTCGGAGGAGGACGCGGTCTCTGCGATCCTCGGCGCGCGGATCGTCGCCGGTGACGTCGTCGTCATCCGCTACGAAGGACCGCGCGGCGGTCCCGGCATGCGCGAGATGCTGACTCCCACGAGCGCGATCTCGGGTATGGGCCTCTCCACCAGCGTGGCGCTCATCACCGACGGGCGCTTCTCCGGCGCCACCAAGGGCCCCGCGATCGGGCACGTCTCGCCCGAGGCCGCTGTCGGGGGGACGATCGGGCTCGTCGCCGAGGGCGACACCATCGAGATCGACATCGACGCGGGCACGATCACGCTCGCGGTCGGCGAAGAGGCGCTGGCCGCACGCCGGGCCGCGTGGGTCGCGCCGGCTCCGAACGTGACGATCGGCTACCTGGCGCGCTACGCCGCGCAGGTCTCCAGCGCCGACAAGGGGGCGATCCTGTCGTGATCCATGCGGACGCCCGAAGGCACGCACGACCAGCTGACGACCACCGGGAGGTGAAGGCATGAAGATGATCGGCGGATACGCGCTGGTCCAGGCGTTGAAGGACGCGGGGGTCGAGGTGGTGTTCGGCTACCCCGGCGGCGTCGCGCTCCCCATCTTCGACGCGCTCTACGAGGACAAGGACCTGCGCTGCGTGCTGCCGCGGCACGAGCAGGCCGCGGTACACATGGCGGACGGGTACGCCCGTGTCACGGGTAAGCCGGCGGCGGTGATCGTCACGAGCGGGCCCGGGGCGACCAACACCGTCACCGGCATCGCCAACGCGTATATGGACTCGATCCCGATGGTGGTGTTCACCGCCCAGGTGGCCACGCCGGTCATCGGTACCGATGCGTTCCAGGAGTCCGACATGTTCGGGATCACACTCCCGATCACGAAGCACAACTACCTGGTCAAGGACGCCTCCGAGCTCCCCGAGATCATCGCCGAGGCCTTCCACATCGCCACCACCGGCCGACCCGGACCGGTGCTCATCGATGTTCCTGCCGACGTGAGCAAGCGCGAGATCGACTACAAGTGGCCGGAGACGGTGAACCTTCCCGGCTACAAGCCGACCTATCGCGGGCACGCCCGGCAGATCAAGCAGGCCGTGCAGTTGATCACCAAGGCGCGCAAGCCGCTGCTGTACGCCGGAGGGGGAGTGCTCACCTCCGAGGCCTGGGTCGAGCTCAAGCAACTCGCCGAGCTCATGCAGATCCCCGTCGTGGCGACTTTGATGGGCAAGGGCTCCTTCCCTGAGGACCACCACCTCGCACTCGGGATGCCCGGCATGCACGGCGCGAAGTACGCCAACTACGCCATCACCGAGACGGACCTGCTGATCGCGGTGGGCGTGCGCTTCGACGATCGCGTCACGGGCAAGCTCGCGGCGTTCGCCTCCAAGGCCAAGGTCATCCATATCGACATCGACCCGGCGGAGATCGGCAAGAACAAGCCCGTCGACGTGCCGATCGTCGGTGACGCCAAGAGCGTGCTCACCGAGATGGTCGCGGAACTCCGCAAAGCCAACGCCGAGCCGCGCACCGACGCATGGATGCGGGTCGTCGACGACTGGCGTGCGCGCTTCCCGTTCCACTACCACTCGCATGAAGGTGTCGTGATGCCGCAGTACGTGGTTGAGCGCGTGCGCGAACTCACGAAGAGTCGCCCCACCGTGATCTGTACGGAGGTCGGCCAGAACCAGATGTGGTCCTGCCAGTACACGCACATCCGCGAGCCGCGCACCTGGGTGAGCTCGGGGGGGTTGGGCACCATGGGCTTCGGGCTTCCTGCGGCGATCGGTGCGCAGATCGGACGCCCCGGGCACCTCGTGATCGACATCGCCGGCGACGGCTCGATCCAGATGAACAGCCAGGAGATGGCGACCGCGGCGATCGAGAAGCTACCGGTCAAGGTCGTGCTGCTCAACAACGGGTATCTCGGGATGGTCCGGCAGTGGCAGGAGCTGTTCTACGACCACCGCTATTCCTCATCGACGCTCGCGCAGGACTGCCCCGACTACGTGAAGCTCGCCGACGCCTACGGCTGGCTCGGCATCCGGGTCACCGACCCGGTCGACGTCGACGCGGCGCTGCAGGCGGCGTTCGACCACGACGGTCCCGCGTTCATCGACTTCCGTGTGGCTCGCGAAGAGTGCGTCTACCCGATGGTCGCCCCCGGCGGTTCCATCGACGAGATGCTCGGCGGGATCGCGGGCGGACCGGTGTCCGAGATGCTCGACGGCGAACTGCTCGAGGAGGTGTGGGAGTAGCCATGCAGAACAAGCACACGCTCTCGGTGCTCGTCGAGAACAAGCCCGGCGTCCTGACGCGCGTCACGTCGCTGTTCGCGCGGCGCGGCTTCAACATCGATTCGCTCGCCGTGGGTGTCACCGAGGACCCGCGCCTGTCGCGCATCACGATCGTCGTGGGCGGGGAGGACACCTCGCTCGAGCAGGTGGCCAAGCAGCTCCACAAGCTCATCAACGTGATCAAGATCCAGGACCTCGACCCTCGCGAGATGGTCGATCGCGAACTCGTCCTCTACAAGGTCAACGCGCCTGCAGACCGGCGTCACGAGATCATCGAGATCGCCAACGTGTTCCGGGCGAAGATCGTCGACGTGGGCAAGAGCACGCTCACCATCGAGGCGACCGGCGCCGGCGACAAGCTGTCGGCGATGGAGGACCTGCTGCGTGCCTACGGAATCAAGGAGCTGGCACGCACCGGCAAGATCGCACTATCCCGCGGCTCGCGCGAACGCGAGTCATAGCTTTCATGCAAGCGCACGATCCGTTCTGTCGGTACACCAAGTAAGGGAGCGATCAGAGATGGCACAGATCTACTACGAGAAGGACTGCGACCTCGAACTTCTGAAGGGCCGCAAGATCGCGGTCATCGGCTTCGGCAGCCAGGGGCACGCGCACGCGCTCAACCTGCACGACTCGGGCTGCGACGTCCGCGTCGGCCTACGCACCGGTTCCAAGAGCTGGGACAAGGTCAAGGAGGCCGGCCTGCGCGTCATGACCCCGCGCGAGGCGGCACAGGAAGCCGATATCGTGATGATGCTCGTGCCGGACGAGACCGCCGCGCACATCTACTACTCCGAGATCCATGAGTCGATGACCGCCGGCAAGGCGTTGGCCTGGGCGCACGGCTTCAACATCCACTTCGATCAGGTCGTCCCCCCGGCCGATGTCGACGTGTTCATGGTCGCCCCGAAGGGCCCGGGCCACATGGTCCGTCGCGTGTTCACCGAGGGCTCGGGCGTGCCGAACGTCGTCGCCGTGCACCAAGACGCGACCGGTCAGGCCATGGCCCTCGCGCTGGCGTGGGCCGCGGGCATCGGCGGCGCGCGCGCCGGCGTCATCGAGACCACCTTCCAGGAGGAGACCGAGACCGACCTGTTCGGCGAGCAGGTCGTGCTCTGTGGCGGCGTGACGCACCTCGTCGAAGCCGCGTTCGACACACTGGTCGAGGCCGGCTACCAGCCCGAGATCGCCTACTTCGAGACGTTCCACGAGCTCAAGCTCATCGTCGACCTGATGTACGAGGGCGGTCTGGCCAAGATGCGCGACTCGATCTCCAACACCGCCGAGTACGGCGACTACGTGACCGGTCCGAAGATCATCACGGACGATGTGAAGGACGCCATGGCCGAGCGCCTCTGGAACATCCAGTCGGGCCAGTTCGCCCGTGACTGGATCTTGGAGAACAAGGCCGGTCAGCCCCACTTCAAGGCCATGCGGCGCATCCATGCCGAGTCCTATATCGAAGAGGTCGGCGGCGAGCTGCGCAGCATGTTCAGCTGGCTTCGCAAGGAGTAGGGCAACCACGGTTCCGACGCCGCGCCGGCGTCCAGGATGTGTCGGCGCGGCGAGCACGGCCCCGTACGAAACGATCGCCAATGCCGGTAAGCGACCTCACTGGAACGGGATGAAACACATGCAGAAGAAGTACCTGATGACACCGGGACCCAC
>DATCIG010000090.1:0-4979 GCA_036507895.1 Coriobacteriia bacterium | reverse complement strand
CCGACCGCCATCTCTTCGGATGAGAGGAAGCTCCAACCATGACAGATGAGAACAAGGCTCCAGAGGCTCCGGCTCCTGAGAGCACGAAAGGCAGTGGACTGAGCAGGCGTGAATTCGTTACCGGAGTCGGTGGACTGGGTGTTGGCGCCGTGCTGGGCGGAGGGCTCCTGCGGGGGTACTTCCTTCCCGACCAGGTGCTCGCTATCCCGGCTTCCAAGGGCTATCTCCTGGTCGATACGAAGAAGTGCGCCGGGTGCGTGAGCTGCATGCTCGCCTGCTCGCTCGTGCACACGGGTGAGACCAACCTCTCGCTCTCGCGTATCCAGATCGTGAACGACCCCTTCGTCGCGTTCCCCGGCGGCGTGACCCAGGAGCAGTGCCGGCAGTGCCCGTTCCCGGCGTGCGTGGAGGCCTGCCCGACAGGGGCTCTCCACGTGGACACGGCTCACGGCAACGTCCGCACGGTCGACGCGAGCAAGTGCATCGGCTGCGAGCGGTGCGAAGGCGCCTGCCCGTTCAGCCCGGCGCGCGTCCAGTGGAACTCCGAAGAGAAGCACGCGCAGAAGTGCGACCTGTGCGCGAACGCGCCGCACTGGAGCCAGAAGGGTGGCGTCGGTGGCAAGCAGGCGTGCGTCGAGGTCTGCCCCATGCACGCGATCAAGTTCACGAAGGACATCCCGCTCCAGAACGGCGACGAGGGCTACAACGTGAACCTGCGCAAGGGCTCGAAGGTCTGGAAGACCCTTGGGTTCCCGACTGGGGACAACGGCGAGTATATATAGGGGCCCGGTCAGTCGGCCGGAGGTCCCTAGGACCGCTGATCCACGAACGGACATCTGAGACGAGAACATCCAGGAGGAACTCCAAATGGCTGGTGGATATACAGGCAAGATCCTCAGGGTCAACCTGACGGCGAGTACGGTGTCGACGATAGACACCGCCAAGTATGAAGAGTACGGCGGTGGGCATGGCATGGGCTCGGCGATCTTCTGGGACCTGTGCAAGGACAAGACGATCCAGGCCTTCGATCCCGGCAACGTCATCACGATCATGACGTCGCCGCTGTCGGGTACGCTCGCGCCGGGGGTCGCCGGCCGCACGGAGGTCCAGGGCATCGGCGCCCACGGCTATCCGGTCGAGTGGTTCACCCGCTCCAACTTCGGCGGCCGCTTCGCCGGCCAGCTCAAGTTTGCCGGCTGGGACGGCATCGTGATCGAAGGCAAGGCGGACAAGCACGTCTGGATCGACATCCGCGACGACAAGGTGAACATCCAGGACGCGACCGGTGTTTGGGGCCTCGATACGACCGAGTCGCAGGAGGAGATCTGGAGGCGCGTCGAGGGCGACCTCGTCGGCGACTGGTCTTCCCTTGGTTCCGGCCGTGACGGCGGACGGACGACCCAACGTCCCGCCGTTCTGACGATAGGCCCGGCTGGCGAGAACGTGAGCCGCGCCGCCGCGCTCGTACATGACTCAGGCAACGGCGCCGGTCAGGGCGGTTTCGGCGGTGTGTTCGGTTCGAAGAACCTGAAGGCCATCAGCGTCATAGGCAGCAATGGCGTGAAGATAGCCGACCCGAAAGCGCTCATGGACGCCCGCATGTGGTCGAACAAATACTCGGTCGCCGGTCACGAGAACGACTATGTCGTAGCGGGCATGGGGTCGATGTTCGCGTCCAACCCGGGCTCGGGCGCGACTGCGTATGCACCGGTGGGTCAGGGCATGGTGCCGATGGGCTGCATGGGGTGCTCGCACAATTGCCGCATACGTTATGCGTCAGGCGCCAGCAACGGCTCTTCGTGCGTAGACTACCTCTTCTACAACTCGCACGATGCGGCGAAGCATGGCGGCAAGCAGACGCAGGCGGTCTTGGACGCGGCCGAGCTGATGCAGCGGGCCGGTATCAACGCGTATCAGCTTGAAGCGGGGATCCTGTGGCTCGTCAATCTGAACAAGCTCGGAATCTTGGGACCGGGCAAGAAGATCGACACCGACCTGCCCTTCGACCAGCTCGGTGAGAGCTCCTTCGTCAAGGCGCTCATCGACAAGATCCTGAACAAGCAGGATATCGGCGCATACCTTCATGAGGGCCTCGCGCGAGCCGCAGTCAAGCTCGGACGGTATGAGGAGGACACGAAGTCCGGCATCCTGCCGCTCCAGGAATGGGGCTACCCTCAGCACTACGACGCGCGCACCGAGACCGAGTGGGGCTACGGCTCGCTGATCGGCGACCGCGACATCAACGAGCATGACTTCAACCTGCTCGTCTTCTGGGCGCCGAGCGTCGCCGCGCTCTCCGGCGCTCAGCCGGCGATCACGGCCCAGAGGCTCTCGGAGCTCGTGGCGATGAAGTGCACTCCGTACAAAGACCCGATGATGGTGGACTACAGCGACGAGGGCATCTACTCGGACTCCATGGCGAAGCTCGTGGCGTGGCACAGGCACTACACCCGTTACTACAAGCAGTCGCTGGCGTTCTGCGACTGGAGCTGGTTCGATCTATACAACCAGTACGGACCGGACGGCGTCGGCATGACCGGCGAGGGCGAGCCGAAGTTCTTCAACGCCGTCACCGGCAAGAACCAGACCTTCGAAGAGGGCATCGAAGTCGGTCGCAAGATCTGGAACCTCGACCGTGCGATCTGGATCCTGCAGGGCAGGACCCGCGACATGGAGGTGTTCACCGACTACAACTACGACGTTGGCGCCGTGCCCGGCTTCTCGACCTACGAGGTCCCGTACGTGATGCCGGTCCACGAGAACGGCGAGTGGAAGTACAAGAGCGTCGCGGGCCGCAAGCTCGACCGCCAGAAGGTCGAGGACTGGAAGACGAAGTTCTTCACGCTCGAAGGCTGGGACACCAAGACGGGCTGGCCCACGCGCACGACCCTGTCCAAGCTCGGTCTCGACAACGTCGCAGACGAGCTCGAAGCGAACAAGAAGCTCGGAAGCTAGTGGAGGCGCACGCGATGACAATCACGTTGGGCGAGCCGACGCCGGAATCGGCGGCAAGGCTTCTCGGTGAGGTCGTGTTCGAGAAGCGCCTGGTCGGCACCAAGATGAGCGCCATGGGTGGAGCCAATCCTCTCCCATTGTTCAGTCTGGAGGAAGTCACTGACTTCATTCACATAGACGACTACGAGACCGCGCTGATGAGCAAGTCGGCGATCGTGGGATACATCGACCCTTCGGCGCTCGCTCGCTGGGTGTCTGAGGTCCTGAAGGACGAGGAACTCGCGATGGCGATCCTCGAGCGGCAAGCCGCGGGCGACAACTACGGCTCTGTTGCGATGCCGATCAAGGAACTGCTCCTGGAGCGCATCCAGCAGTGCCGCGAGGTGCTCGCACCTGCCGAACCCGGTCGGGACCGACCGGCGGACGACTAGCAGAGCCGACCGGGTGGCCACCGCCTCGAAGCGGTGGCCACCCGAGGCCCGGCTCCGCGCGGTCACCCGAGGGAGCACGGAAATGGACGTCGTCCTCTTCAACGCACCGGTCACGGTCCGCAACGAGCACGCGCGGCTCTCACCGCCGCTCGGGCTGGCCTACCTGGCTTCGGCCCTGCGGGCGGACGGCCGCACCGTCAGCGCGGTCGACTTCAACGTCAGCGGCCTCAATCTGCGACGCGTCGACTCGATCATCGCCTACGACAAGCCGGCGATCGTCGGCATCTCGGCGATGACGGAGACCTATCCCAACGCACTTGCGATCGCCCGACGGGTCAAGGAGCTTGCACCGAAGACCGTGGTGGTCCTCGGCGGCGCGCATCCGACGATCCTGCCGCAGGCGGTCGTTGCGGAGGACGGAGTCGACTACGTCATCGCGGGTGCGGGCGAACAAGGGCTCGCGCGTCTCGCGGCCTTCGTGCTCGAAGGCGAGGGATCTCCCGGTGACATCCCCGGACTCGCATGGCGCGACGGCGACGCCGTCCGCGCGAACCCCCGGGTCGCGCTCTCCGATCCCGACGAACTGCCGCGCCCCGCCCGCGATCTCTTCCCGACCGAGTTCTACCGCGACAAATGGAACGTGCTCACGGCGACCGGCAGCTGTCCGTTCCGCTGTCCCTTCTGTTCAGCCGCTTCGTTGTGGCAGGGCCGCAGGCGCATGCGCAGTCCCGGCAGCATCGCCGCGGAGCTGCGGGACCTGTCCGCGGACTACGGCGTCGACCGCGTCTTCTTCACCGACGACCTGTTCACGATGGACAAGGCCTGGGTGCGCGAGTTCGCGCAGGAACTGGGCAACCTGGAGCGCCCCGTCGAATGGGGCTGCGCGACCAGGGTCGACCAGGTGGACGCGGAGCTGCTGCGCGTGATGGCGGATGCCGGTTGCGACGGTATCCAGTTCGGCGTGGAGTCGGGTTCCCAACAGATCCTCGACTCGGTGAAGGGCATCGACAAGGCGGAGGTGCTCGAGGCGATCCGGTCGGCGGTGGCCGTCGGCATCGACACGGTCTCCTCGTTCATGGTGCCGTTCCCCGAGGACACGCGGGAGACGCTGGCGGAGTCCCACGCGTTCATGCGCGAGGTGCGCGACGCGGGCAGCCGCATCTTCCTCTCCTACACGTGCCCGTACCCCGGGACGGTCTTTCACGACAAGGCGGACGAGCTCGGCCTCCGCATCCTGAGCGACCGCTGGGACGAGTACGACGCGAAGCACGTGGTGATGGAGACGCGGCACCTGAGCGCAGCCGAGATCGAGTCGATCATCTCGGAGATGGCGCGGGACCTCGGGCTGCAGAAGAGCGTGAGCTGACCCCGGCCCTTGTCCGGGAGTTGTGAAGAGGGCAGGGCGGCATCGCTCCTGCCGTGCCGGCGCTGGGTGATGAGAAACCCTCCTTCCCCCGTTCTGCCCTCTTCACAGCTCGCCGCGGCGACTACCCCGGGATGCGCCCGAGCCCGACCATGCCGATGACGATCAGCGCCAGCACGATCAGCGAGTCGATCCCGATGCGGAAGTGGTTCTTCTCGGGACGCACGATC
>DATCIG010000089.1:0-13648 GCA_036507895.1 Coriobacteriia bacterium | reverse complement strand
GATCGGGCGTCGAGTAGACGAACTTCGGCATGTTATCCATGCTCATGTGGCGCGTAAGCATGTTCCATGCGACCATCGGCCCGACGCCGCCACGAGCGTCCTGACCGTGGCAATTCGCGCACGCTCCGTTGCCCACATTGTCGTCGCCTCCAGTGAACTGGATGGTCGCGTTCGGTGATGACATCCCTCTTAGGAAGATCGCCTCACCAACCAGCGCAGAACCGGTGACCGCGATCTTTGCCACCTCGCCCGGAGCGGACATTGAGCCGCCGCTCATCGAGGAGGACTTAGGATTGGGGGTCGGCGATGCGGCAGGTGTACCCTGCGGCGCGTTCTCAACTGCAGGTGGTCCGGCACAACCTGAGACGGCGAGCACTAGACCGGCCGCCATTGCCGTCAAGATATAGTCCTCTTCATCAACGGGCTCCTCTCATGGAGTGGTGACGAACCACGACTCCCCCCGAGGAGCCGGCCAGATCGTCGTCATATGTCGAATCCACAGGTCACGACAGCGCTTGGGACCGAGTGGTAAGGTCCGGACCTCGGCGCTGTGCGTCGTGGCGGTTGAATCCGCGGTGAACCCGGATAGCCGCCCAGCGTCATCTTCCGCCTCGATGGTCCGCCGGTCATTGTCGGGCTGGGGCGGACACGCACGGGAAGGCGGGGGTTCAAACGGTATAATCGCCTTCACGACGAATGTGCCGCACCGACGCGGCGCTGTGACGAGGGGGAACGATGGTCCGCAAGGATGCAGGCATCGAAGGCGACACGGTCACGGGCGATACGAACGCTGCCGAGGGCCTCGAAACGACACCCACGACCCCTGTTCCGAACATCCCTGAAGCGTCGCCGGAGATCGGTTCCGTTCCGCCGGCCAAGCGCATGGGCCTGGTCGTCGTGGTCGCCGCTCTCCTTCTCCTGCTCGTAGCCGGCGTCGCGGGCGCGATGCTGCTCGTTCCTGGCTTCCGCCAGACCCAGATCAAGACGAACGCCCCCGTGGTCTCCGACGCGACGACGAAGCCGCGGATCGAAGCTGCGATCGGGGTCATGAAGGCGCTGCGCATCAACGATATCGCCGCGGTGCGGCCCTACCTTGTGGACGGTGCACAGAAGGCCATCACGGATACCCAATGGGTGGAGGCCGCATCTCTGTCCGAAGTCGCCTCCGCGACCTATGCGCCGACGGTGTGGTCGGGTGACACCACCGCAGCCGTGGATTACACGATCGACGGCGGGACCGGCACGATGACCTTTGCCGAGAACCCCACGAAGCCAAACGTCGTGACCATGACGGAGGTCGGGATCGACGGTGAGCTGGTCTACGACATCGAGATGACTGCGGTGGGGACGGGCTGGCGTGCGCTCGCACTGACCCCCCGTACGGAGCCCTTCAATCTCGATACCGAGTTCGTGAAGAGCCTGGTCGAGACTCCGACGCCGTAGGCGGCTTCGCTTCGACACGGCTGGCACGCAGGTTGCTCATAGATACCCCAGAGGGTATTTATTCCGAACTGCGCCGGCCGGAGGTCAAAACGATGGGATCAACAGTAAACCCACTCCCTGTCATGTATCAGTTCTCCAGCGACACTTGACCGTCGTGCATCCAGATGAAGCCCGTGGTCGACGGGCTGGCCAAGAAGCACGCAGGGCGCTACGCGATCATGACCTTGAACACCGCGAGCAGGGACCCCAAAGTAGGCAACCTGGCTCAGAAGTACGGGATCAGGTACGTTCCGACCTTCGTGTTCGTGGGATCTGACGGATCTGTCAGCGCTTCAGTGGTCGGGGCGGTCCCCGCGGCCCGTCTCGAGCAGGAACTCGCGCGGCTCAAGTAGGCTCCGCGCCTGTCGCTCACAGCGAGCCGTTCCGCGTCGTTTCGCGACCGCACGGCGGGCCATCGATTGGCCGGCATTGTGCCGCCGACGTCGCGCGGGTATACCGTCGGTAGACCGGTCGCGTGACCGTGGCGGCCGGCGAGTCCTGCAGCCAACGGGTACGGGAGTGAGGTGAACCACTTCAATACGGAAGACGCATCTCGACTGATGGGCGCCGGAGTGGCAGCTGAAGGGCTCCTTGCGGAGACCCGGGCATAAGCTCCTGGCGGACGTCGCTGGTGAGGCCGCGCGGGTGTCGCTCGCGATCGGCCGGATAACCACTGAGGACATGCCCGTCGTAAGGGCGCCTCGAGCGGTGCGAAGGCGGCTCCGGCACACATCATCATCAATTCCGAGTCATAGAGGGCGGGACCCGATACCGGGACCCGCCCTCTATGACGATGCTCCTCGGCGTACCATCAGCCGCCGAGCATGTAGATGACGACGCTGTGATCGCTCCCGTCGTCCGTGAGTGGGATGTGGCCGTCAGGCACGGGTGCCCCATCGAGTGTCGTACGTTCCACGCCGCGATTCGCTCCGCGTGGATTGTCGACACGGATGCGCCAGGTGGTCGATCCGAGCCGCAATGTCGCTTCGAAGCCGGGCCAGGCTTTGGGGATCGTCGGATCCACGGTGAGGATCCGGCCTCCGGCTCCGCCTGATGTCCTGATGCCGAGGATCGATTGGATCGCCGTGTTGTGGAAGAGCGCGGCGGAGCCCGTGTACCAACTCCAACCGCCGCGTCCGACATGCGGGCGCACGGCATACACATCGGCCACGACCGTATACGGTTCCACCCGGTAGATGTCCGCATCACCACGCGTGCGCGCGTGCGCGAACGGGTTGAGGAGGTCGAGCAGGCCGACGGCCTTGTCGCCGTCGCCCATGAGCGCGTAGGCCATCACGACCCACAGCGCCGCGTGGGTGTACTGCCCGCCGTTCTCCCGGACTCCCGGGACGTAGCCTTTGATGTAGCCGGGGTCGTGCTCCATGTGGTCGAAGGGCGGTGTCAGCAGCGCGATGAGCCCGGCCTCGCGTCGCACGAGCTTCTCCTCGACCGAGTCGAGTGCCGTTCGCGCGCGCTGTGGGTCTCCGGCGCCCGAGATGACCGCCCATGCCTGCGCGACCGCGTCGATCCGGCACTCGTCCGCAGTGCGCGTTCCGAGAGGCGTTCCGTCATCGAAGTACGCACGGCGGTACCACGCGCCGTCCCATGCTTCGCGCTCGACCGCAGCGACGAGCCGATCGGCCCAGGCGCGCAGGTCTTCTGCCCGTCCGCCATCACCCCGCTGCTCGCAGATCGGCGCGAACCTCCGGAGTCCCGTGACGAGGAACCATGCGAGCCAGACACTCTCGCCGCGCCCCTCGTGTCCGACGCGGTTCATGCCGTCGTTCCAGTCGCCCCCTCCGATGAGGGGGAGGCCGTGTTCGCCGACGTCGCGACTCACGTCGAAGGCACGAAGGCAATGCTCGTAGAGCGTGGCTGTCTCACTCGACTCCTGGGGGACGAGGTACAGGTCCTCCCGATCCTCGGGTACCGGCGGGCCCATGATGAATGGCACCTCCTCGTCGAGGATGCTCGTGTCGCCGGTGGAGAAGACATAGTCTGCGACCGTGTAGGGCAACCATAGACGGTCGTCCTTGAAGCGGGTGCGTACTCCACGTCCGGAATAGGGCTGCCACCAGTGCAGCGCATCGCCTTCCGCGAACTGATGCCGGGACGCTTCGAGGATGTGTGCGCGTGCAAGATCGGGGCGTGCGAGGGTGAGCGCGGAGACGTCCTGCAGCTGGTCCCGGAAGCCATAGGCCCCGCTGCTCTGATAGAGGGCCGTACGCCCCCACAGGCGGCACGCGAGGGCCTGGTAGAGGGCGCGGCCGTTGGCCATCGCATCGAACAACGGGTCGGGCGTCGACACGACGAGCGTATCCAGCACCCCATCCCAAAACTCCTTCACCCGCGCCGATTCGTGGTCGACCGTGTCCGGCCGACGATAGCGCTCCACGACCTGACGTGCATGGTCGAACGTATCGCACTCACCGAGGAAGAATCTGATCTCGGCGGATTCACCGGGGTCGATCGTAAGACAGGACATGAGCGCACCACAGTTGTCGCGGTAGCGACCTGCGAGGCCACCGAGGCCGATCCGCCTGAGCGCGGCGGGGGAGGCGGGGGTGCCGTTCCGTCCGAGGAACTCGGTCCGGTCGGCCGTGTAGGAGTGGACTCTGCGGTCGCACGCGAGGAACGCGACGCGCCCCGGGAAGTCCTCATTGAAGTACGACCTGGCCACGAGCATGCGGCCTTCGGTGTCGTATGACGTCGACACGCGCTGGCTGGCCTTGCTCCGGGAGTCTCCGAGGACCCACTCGACGAAATGCGTTATCGAAAGACGGCGCGGCTCGGTGCCCAGGTTCGTGAGCGTCAGGGCCGCGACGCGTACCGGGTCGTCAACGGGCACGAACCATCGCAGCCGGTGGGCGATGCCGTGGGTCGCGTGCTCGAAAGTCGTCTGTCCACGCCCATGCCGCACGATGTAGGTGTCGTTGTCGCGCACCGGGAGCGGCGTGGGTGACCACACCTCACCGGATTCTTCATCACGCACGTAGAAGAGTTCGCCGGTCCCGTCGCTCACCGCGTCGTTGTTCCAGGTCGTCAGGCGGTTCTCATGGCTGTTGAGCGCCCAGGTGCACCCGACACCGGCCTCGCTCACCATCGTGCCGAACTCAGGCATGGCGATGACGTTGATCCACGGCGCCGGCGTGTTCTCGCCGTGTTCGAGGACGATGACGTACTCGCCGGTATCCGGGTCGATCCCTCCATAGCCGCAGTCCGCCAGGAGCGTGGGTCGCTCGGGCTGGGGAGTGGGCGCACCGGTGGCCGGACGGGTCGGCACGAGGAGAGCGGGCGGCGATGGACGGGTCACGCGACGATCGAGCTGTAGCTTGACGGGTCCAGCGTCGGCGTCGAGCGCCACCCGCGCGACCGACTCGAGCAACGTGAGGATGGCCGGGTCGATCTGATCGGCCTGCCGCAGGAACACCCCACCCGGCTGGCCCAGCATCTGCAGGGCCGAACCGCTGCGCACGAGCGTCTGCAATCGATCGTCCAGTTCGGACACATAGGCGCTCGGCTTCGTGTTGAGGACGACAAGGTCCACACGGAATCCCTGGTGTCTCCAATACCGATGGGCGAGAAGCAGCTGCCGAACGAAGGGCGTGTCCTCCAGGCGTTCGATGCGGACCAGTAGGATCGGGTGGTCTCCGGAGATCCCGAGGCCCCAGAGCCCGGAGATCGGAAGCCTGTTCTCGCGTCGCGGTTTGAGCTTGAGGCGCGAGTAGCGGTCGGTCAGCAGCAGGCGTGACGCCAGACGCTGGTAGGTGATCGCATCGGCGGGCTTGATGCCGAAGTCGCGCAGCTCGATCTCGCCGGTGCCCCAAGCAAGGTCGATCGCCCGCTGGACTGCGCGGGCGTCCCCGTACTCTTCCGCAAGAGAGAGCGCCTGTTCCCGGGTGGTCGCCACCCCGGTGGAGAACGCAAGGCGGACGGTCTGGCCGGGTTCGATCCGGACGACACGGCGGATGGAACAGATCGGGTCGAGCACGGCGCCGACGGTGCCCGACAACGGTCCGCCGGCGTACGCAGCGGCGGCGTCACGGGCCTGCCTTCCGCGTCCGAGGAAGCGCTGCCGGTCGGTCTCGACGCTGCACGGCTCCTGCTCCGGGACGTCGGTGGCGAGCGTGTGAAGTCCCCAGCGCCGCGGTTCGTCGCTGCTGCGTGGGCGCCGGGTGAACAGGATGGAGCGCAGCTCGGGCAACCACTCGGTCTCGACGAACAGGTTCGAGAACGCGCGATGTGCCTGATCCGCGCCCTGAACGGCGAGGGTCACCTCGAAGTACGACGTGACCTCCAGCGTCACCTTGATGCGTCCATGGTTCGTGATCGAGACGCGGCGCACCTCGATGTCGTCCTCGGGGGAGACCGTAATCTCGGTGTGTGTCTCGATATCGGAGTCTTGGCGACGGTACTCGGCGCGCCCGGCGGCCATGCTGCAGTGATAGTCGTCTGCCGGCGCGCAGACCGGCTGGTGCATCGCCGACCACAGTCGCCCGGTCGCTACGTCCCGCAGGTAGATGAACTGCCCCCAGCAGTCGCGCGTGATGTCCTCGCGATAGCGTGAGACCGCCAGTTCGCTCCAGCGTGAGTATCCACCGCCTGCGTTGGTGACCATGACGGAATAGCGGCCATTGGACAGGAAATGGGTCGCCGGGGTCGCCGTGTCCGGCGTCGGGTAGGACCGCTCGACCGGCGGCGGCGGCTCACGTCTGGTCCGGACGAACTCGACCTCGTCGAAGTGCGGATGCGCAGGTTCGACGATGCGCGGAACGCTCTCCTGCAGCAGAAGCTCGGCCGAAGCGACGAGGGGATCCGCGTGGAACCGGCGCTGCATCGCCTCGGAAGTGATCTCGTTCCCGAGCGCGAGAAGACTCATTCCTTGGTGGTGCGCCATGTAGGTCATGACGACGGCGCGTCGGGCCCCGGCCTCGAGACGACCGGGCGTGTAGTCGATGGCCTCGTAGAACCCATAGCGGCCGAGTGCCCCGTCCGCTACGAGCGCATGGAGGTTCGCGAGAGCCGCGGGCCGATCCACCTGTGCGGCCAGCACGGTCGCGTAGGGCGCGACCACGATGTCGTCCGACAGGCCTCGCTTCAGGCCCAGCCCCGGGACCCCGAACGCCCGGTACTGATAGGTGAGCGCGGTGTCGCGCGCATTGAAAGCCGATTCGCTCACGCCCCAAGGTACTCCGCGCTCCCGGCCGTATTCGATCTGGCGTTGGACGATCGCGCGGTAGGTGCGGTCGAGCAGGGTGTCTTTCCAGGTGCGCATGAGCAACAGCGGCATGAGGTACTCGAACATTGACGCCGACCACGATAGAAGCGCGAACTCATGTCCCGTGCGCGTGAGCATGCGGCCCAGGCGGAACCAGTGCGCCAAGGGTACATCGCCACGCGCCACGGCGAGGTATGACGTGAGGCGGCATTCACTTGCGAGCAGGTCGTAGTAGGAGTCGTCGCACTTGCCCTGCTCGGTGTTGAATCCGATGGAGAACAGCTCGCGCGATCGGTCGTACACCAGGGAGAAGTCCATGCCGTCCCAGAACGCGGACGCGGCGTCGGCCAACGAGAGCGTGTGCGCGAGCATCGCCGCCGAGGCGTCTGCTCCCACTCGGAGCCCGGATGACACCTCCGATGCCCACGCCGCAGTCTCCACGGTTCCTGTTGCGGCGAGATCATCGAGGCAGGCGATCAGCGTGCCGGGATCGTCCGCCAGCGATCGGAGCGACGGAACGCGCTCGGTCAGGAGGGCCAGCGGGCCGCTCAGGATGCCGATGGGCGGGTGGGACACGGGTCCTGCCCATGGCGCCAGCGTCTCGATATCCGACAGGTGGGGTCTGATCGCGGCCGCGGCCGCGGATGTGACCGTGGAAGCGAGCGAGTCCTCGCCCGATCCCGATACAGCGCGGCCGTGAGCTTCGTCCGCTGAGCGGGCGAGGGACGATATCAGCCGGTGCCACCCGGGAAGCGAGACCGGTCGCTCCGTCAGTCGCACTTTCCTGGCGAGTTCGTCGAGGTCTCCACGCAGCTCGGAGATCAACTCGTTCTGGGTCTGCCGACCGAGGTCCTCGATGGCGAGAAGAATACTGTCGAGGATACCGTCGAGCGCGGCCGGTCCAATGAGCGGTGCATCCGTGAGACCGTGCAGTCCCTCTCGGAGGGTGATGAGTGCTCCCGCCAGATTGCCGGAGTCGACGGTGGAGACATAGGTGGGCCTGAGCGGGGCGAGGGTGAGCGTGTCGTACCAGTTGTAGAAATGGCCACGGAACCGCTCCAGCGCCTGCAGGGTCTCCATCGTGTGGGCGGTGCGGCCCACGGTCCCCGAGAGACATTGGTAGCCGAGGTCGTGCGCGGTCAGGTTGGAGAGCAGGGCAAGGCCGATGTTCGTCGGAGAAGTGCGGTGGGCCACCACGCCCTCCGGATCCTCCTGGAAGTTGTCCGGCGGGAGCCACGAGTCGCCCGCTCCGACGAAGGTTTCGAAGAACCCCCACGTCCGCCGGGCGAGCATGCGCATCTGAGCGATCTCAGCAGGCGATGCGTCCGCCTGTGCGTCCGTCGGTCGCGGTCGCGATATCCACCAGGCGAGCACCGGGGAGGCGATCCAGAGCATGGCGATCGGTACGAGGAACAACGCCGTGAGCGGTGCGCGGAACACCACTCCCGCTGCCAGAGCGACAGCGATGGCCATGGACGGGCCCATCAGGTGCACGTAGGCGCCGACCTTGTTCGTTGCGGACGCCTGCGCCTCGGCGGCCGTGACCCACTCGAGCATCCGGCGATGGGACACGAGCATCCGCCACAGCGCGCGCGTCGTGGCGTCGAGCAGCAGCAGCCCCTGATGCGGCAGGAAGGCGAGTTCCAACAGCGCGCGTTTCGCATCCGCCGCCGCATCCTCCCGCAGCGGTCGCCAGATAGCTGACAGAGAGCCGCCGCCGAGAAGGCCGAAGAACGTGTGAACGACCTGCAGCATCAGCGGGTATCCGATGACCAGTGCGAGTACCGGCACCCACCACATGCCCGGCCTGCGCAGCAGCAGTCCACCGGACAGTCCCCAGATCACCAGGCTGGCCGGCAGGATGCTGCGGCGCAGGTTCTCGAGGAGCTTCCACTTGTGGAGAGGCGACAGGGGGTTGCGGTAAGTCGCGCCATCGCTGCCTTTTACGTGGCGCCTCAGCCATTGAGCCGCCTGCCAGTCCCCTCTCGTCCACCGGTGGAGCCGTGAGCACTGGGTGCCGTAGTCGGGCGGATACTCGTCGAACAGCTCGATGTCGCTCGCGAACGCCGTGCGGAGGAAGTTCCCCTCAAGCAGGTCGTGGGAGAGGAGCGTCTCATCGGGGATGCGGCCCTTAAGCACGGTGTTGTAGACATCGACCTCGTAGATCCCCTTGCCGATGAACGATCCCTCCCCGAACACGTCCTGGTAGGTTTCGGAGACCGTTCCGGAGTACTGGTCGAGGCCGGTCGGTCCGGCGTTGAGGCCGGCGAAGCGGGTCGCGACCGCGGAGTCGAGCGTTGCCGCGACCCGCGGCTGCACCACCCCATAGCCGTGCGTGACGGTCATGCGATCGGGGTCGACGTATGCGCGATTCAAGGGATGGGCGATCGTGCAGATGAGCGAGCGGGCCGCGCCCATGGGCAGGACCGTGTCCGCGTCCAGCGTGATGACGAACGACACGCCCGCGAGGAATCCCTCATCTCCGGCTGTGGTGGTGATCGAGGTGTCGGTCGCCCCGCGCAGGTAGTGGTTGAGTTCTTCGAGCGCACCTCGCTTGTGCTCCCAGCCCATCCAGACATCCTCTGCCTGGTTGTGCTTTCGCTCGCGAAGCAGCAGGTGGAATGATCCGGGCCCATTGCGTCCGTATCGATCATTGAGAGCGGCGATCCCGCTGACGGCCGCATCGATGATCGCGTCATCCGCGGGCACGTGCCGGGTCGGAGCGGCCTTCAGCTCGCCCAGCAAGGCGAATCCGATGTCGGGATCCGGGTTGGCGAGGTGGTCGGCCTCGAGATGGTCGAGCACCGCAGCGACGGACGCCGGCGAGGTGAGCAGTACCGGCACGGCTACCAGCGTGCGACGTCCCGCCCCGACGGGGCGGTCGGTGTCGAGTCTCGGGAGCAGGTCCGGGTGCCACAGTATCGCTGCTACGCGGTTCACGATGTCGGTGGCCAGCTGGGACAGCGGTGTGATACCGAGTAGCGCGAACAGTGTGGCCTCCCAGAGGGCCGAGCCGCCGTGCCACGCGTACACGCCGATGAGAGCTGCGAGCGTGCCCGTGAGGCCCAACAGCATCGCCGCGTATGCCGCGCCGCGCCACCACCGATGCTCGTCGAGGCCGGGCCAAGCGGGTTCCTTGCCTCGCAGCAGCGCTTCGAGTCCCGTGCGCCCCTTCCCGATCAGGTACCAGCCGACGTGGCCGCGCACCATGTCGTCGCCGTCGGCGGCGAGCGCTGCGGCGGCCGCGTCGATCGCAGCCCCCGCCACATCGTGTTCCGGGCGGAATGTGTGCTTTGCCAGCCGTTCTATCGCATGCCGGTAGCCGTCGCGGCTTTTGAAGTCCATGTGGGAGTAGACGCCCGCCGGGTCGGTTCGCAGTGTGCGTTCGACAACGCTCGTGCGCTCGAAGAACGCGTGCCAGTCCGTCGCTTCCACGAAACGGATGGATGTGATCGCGTTTGCGATGGATACCTGGTCGGACGCGACCTGGTGACGCTCGTCTGTGACGACCTGCTCGAGGCGCACGCCTGCGCGGGCGAACGCTCGCTCGATGCGCCGCATGGTCGGGCCGAAATCCGGTTCCGCGGCCGCGAGCCGGGATGAGAGCCGGACGAAGAAGGGGATCCCCACGTCGGATCGGACGATGCGGGACTCCAGCTCGGAGAGCACCGCATCCGTTGCAGCGGGACCCGTGTCGAGGGCCGCGATGATCCGCTCGGCCCATGCTTCGGCCGCGCGTCCGGCCGATAGGTCGACGATGACGCGTTTCGCGAGGCGTCTGACGTTATCAGCGAGCGTGATCCGGAGGACGATGGGCAGCGCCCATGCCTCGCTCATCTTGAGAGGAGCGATCTCCTGATAGGCGTCGAGGAACAGCTGGATATCCGTCGTGTCGAGCCGGGAGTCGGTGTGCGTGAGCAGCAGCATCGCGATCCGCCAGATGCGCGGGTAGCCCGCCTGGGGACCTTCAGCGAGCCGAGGTAACTCGGCGGCGAAGCTTGTGGGGAGGTCTTCCGCTGCGACCCTTACCTGGTCCTCGACGAGATAGTGGTTGTCGAGGAGCCACTCAGCGGCAGCCGAGACGGTGGTACCGTCGCGAACCGCGGTGGACAGGAAGCGGTTCGTCGCCTCAAGCCCTCTGCGCGTTCTGGAAACGGCTGCGGCGACAGGCGAGGGAAGGTTGATCAGAGAGGGAGGAACGATCTTTGTCCGGGCCTCTTCGCGAGCGCGCGCGGCCAAGCGCTCGGGCGGGAGGACCTCTCCGCGGAACGGGAGGTCTTCGTCGCGCCAACGAGATTGACCGGTGCCGGTCTTTTCCACGGGGACTCGCACTCCCTGCCCGCCATTGAAAAGGCGCGGAGATCGCGAAAGGGCTGCTTGCGTTCACGTGCCGTGTCGAGGGGGAGATACCCGAAACGGGGGCGACCGAAGAGGGCGAGGTCTTCGTCATGAAGACCTCGCCCTCGAACCCGGTGATGCGCCGACGCTAGAGCGCGTCAGGCCCGAACTCACCTGTTCGGATCCTGATTACTTGCTCGACCGGCGTCACGAAGATCTTGCCATCTCCAATACGGTCCGTGCGTGCCGCGGCGACGATGGCTTCGACGACGTCGGTCACCTCGTGGTCGTTGACGACCGCGACGATGGAGATCTTGGGCAGCAGGTCGATCGTGTACTCCTGTCCGCGCCAGTGCTGCGTGATCCCCTTCTGGATGCCGTGACCCTTGACCTCGGTCACCGTCAGGCCGGCATGCCCGGCGGCCGTCAATGCATGCTTCACTTCGTCGAGCTTCTCGGGACGAAGGATGGCTTCGATACGCTTCATGTGGCTAGAGCTCCTTTCCGGCTGCGGCATCGAGGAAGGCTCCCTGGGCGGTCGAGCCCGTGAAGTCCGGGTAGGCGAGCACGCCCATCTCGGTCGCGTCGAGTCCGGCCAGCTCGTCGGCCTCGCTGGAGCGCAGACCGGTCGTCTTCTTCTGGATCGTGAAGAAGATGTAGAAGAGGCTGAACGCCCAGGCAGCGACCACGACGGAGGCGATGAGCTGGGCCGTGAGCTGGCCCGCGCCGCCGCCGTAGAAGAGGCCGGTGACCGCGCCCTTCACGCCGTTGAAGCCGTCGCCGTAGGTGCCGTCGGCGAACAGGCCGAGGGCGATCATGCCCCATAGGCCGTTCACGCCGTGCACGGAGATGGCGCCGACCGGGTCGTCGATCTTGACGACGCGCTCCCAGAAGATGACCGAGCCGACGACCAGTACGCCGGCGATCGCGCCGATGATGACCGCGCCGACCGGGTTCACGAACGCGCACGGGGCGGTGATGGCGACGAGACCGGCGAGCATGCCGTTCGCCGACATCGACGGGTCTGGCTTGCCCCACAGCTTCCACACCGTGAACATCGCGGTCATGCAGCCGGCGGCGCCGGCTAGGATCGTGTTGACGATGATGACCGTGAAGCGAAGGTCGCCGACGGCCAGCGTGCTCATGCCGTTGAAGCCCATCCAGCCGAACACCAGGATGATCGTGCCGAGGATGGCCATCGGGATGTGGTGACCCGGGATGGCGACGGGGGTGCCGTCAGCCTTGAACTTGCCGAGGCGCGGTCCGATGACGAGAGCGCCCGCGAGAGCGGAGAAGCCACCGATCGCGTGGACCACTGAAGAGCCGGCGAAGTCGAGAACGCCGTGGCCGAGGCCCGCCATCGTCCCGAGCTGCGCCAGCCAGCCGCCGCCCCAGACCCACATGCCGTACACGGGGTAGACGACGATGGCCATGAACACGCCCATCGGGACGAACGCGGAGAACTTCCAGCGCTCCGCCATGGCACCGGTGACGATCGTGGCCGCAGTGTCCATGAACACCATCTGGAAGAGGAAGAACCCGTAGACGCCGACGTCGTAGGTGTTGCCGCCCAGGAAGAAGCCCTTGGTGCCGAGCACGCCCCACGAGCCGATCTTGAGTACCCCATCTAGGACACCGGTGGAGCCGCCGAGTGCGGCCAGTCCTCCGATGCCACCGAATTGGAGCGCGAACCCGACCGCCCAGTAGGCGAGGGCGCCGATCGCGAAGACCACGAAGTTGGTCATCGCGACGTGCGCCGCGTTCTTGGCGCGGCAGAAACCGGTCTCGACGAGCATGAATCCCGCCTGCATGAAGAAGATGAGCGCGACGCCCATCATGACGAAGAACAGGTTGGTACCGATCTTGAGATGCCCCAGGTCCTGGGCGACCTCCGTCAGCGTCGGCGCACCCGCCGTCACGGCGGTCACATCCGAGATACCGCCGATCGTTGCGCCCGTCGGGTCGCCCACAGGGGCGCTCCCCGCCGCGTACGCGAGCCCTACCAAAGCCACGAGCGCGATGATCGCCATGATCGTTGTGCGGACAGCAGCCCTCTTCAAGATCTTGGGCAGCTGGCCGCGCCAGTCGTAGTCCCTGTTGATGAAGGACATCGACGCCACCTCCTCCTTCGTTTCCGTGGACGCTGCGATCCCTGATGTCACAGCGTCCGGTCTGCGGTGGGGGAGCCGTACGTCGTTGGACGGCGCCATCGCGCTTCCGGTCGGTTCCCTGATCAAGGGGAGACCTTGGCGCATACAGACCGTACGGGTGGTGCGTGAACGCCGTGTTTCGAGACGCGCACGCGGGGGTGAACATCGGGTGTCGAGCGAAGCGGACGTCGACCGCTGACGCGGATGCGCGCTATACTCTGCCGCGCACATATGCGGGCCCATAACTCAACGGGAGAGTGCCACCTTTGCAAGGTGGAGGTTGGGGGTTCGAATCCCCCTGGGTCCACCAACGAGATCAGCGGAGGCCCCGGCGAAGCGTCGGGGCCTCCTGTGTTGCCTGTGTTGCCCGTCGGCCACGCCGGGGATACCCTCACCGTGATGGCCATTGCCCGGAAGGTGCCTGGAGTCCATGCCGAACGCGTTGAAGCAGATCCTGCTT
>DATCIG010000088.1:0-2792 GCA_036507895.1 Coriobacteriia bacterium | reverse complement strand
CGCAAGGACTCGATCCTGCTGCGCCTGTCCGACCTCGGGTTCCTTCCCGGCTCGCTCGCGCGGTTCGAGGCCAGCTTCAAGAAGCCCTATGGCGCGGTCCTCGTGACCGGCCCGACGGGGTCCGGCAAGTCCACGACGCTCTATGCGGCCGTCAACGTGCTCAACGAGGTGCACCGCCACATCCTGACCGCCGAGGACCCGGTCGAGTACCGGCTCGAAGGCGTCAATCAGGTGCAGATGAATCCCCGCGCCGGCCTGACCTTCGCGGCGGCCCTGCGCTCGTTCCTGCGCTGCTCTCCCGACGTGATCCTCGTCGGCGAGATCCGCGACACGGAGACCGCGAACATCGCGATCGAGTCGGCCCTGACCGGCCACCTCGTGCTCTCGACGCTGCACACCAACGACGCCGCCAGCGCGATCACCCGGCTCACCGAGATGGGTGTCGAGCCGTTCCTGATCTCGTCGTCGGTCGACTGCGTGCTTGCCCAGCGTCTCGCGCGGACGTTGTGCAAGGAGTGCAAGGAGGAGTACGAGCCTCCGCGTCAGCTCCTTCTCGATGCGGGGTATCCGCCGGACGATCTCCCAAAGACCGTGTTCCGTGCGGTGGGCTGCCGCCGCTGCGGCGGGACCGGCTACCGGGGCCGCATGGGTCTGCACGAGGTGCTTCAAGTCTCCGAGGAGATCTCGCGCCTGTGCGTGGCCGGGGCCACCTCCGACGTGATCAAGCGCGCGGCGATCGCCGAGGGGATGCTGACGCTGCGACAGGACGGACTCGAGAAGGTGCGGCTCGGCTACACATCGGTCGAAGAGGTCGCCCGCGTCGTCGTGTGATGGACGAATCGCTTGCCGACAAGTATCGTCAGGGCTTGATAAGCTATGAGATGGTTTTGGCGCAGGCGCACGATCCGGGGGTTCTGCGCACCCTGATCGACTCCGCTGAACGCTGACCGGGGCAACGGGCAGGGAAGGGTTGGGCATGGCGACTTTCAAGTACGCGGTCCGCGACAAGGCCGGCAAGGCCGTCGAGGGGACGCTTGACGGGGAGAACAAGGACGCCGTATCCGCCAAGCTGCGCTCGATGGGCTATGTGATCGTCAGCCTGGAGCAGTCGGGCAACCTGCTCGCATCGCTGAACGCCATCTCGTTCGGCACGGGCGTCAAGAACAAGGACATCACCATCTTCTCGCGCCAGTTCGCGACGATGATCGGCGCCGGCCTGTCGCTCACCAAGTGCCTGTCGATCCTCGGTCAGCAGACCGAGAGCCCGGCGCTGCGCGTAATCATCACCCAGATCGGCCGCGACGTTGAGTCGGGCCAGTCGCTGTCCGACGCGATGTCCAAGCACCCCAAGGTCTTCCCGCCGATCTTCGTGAACATGGTCCGCAGCGGAGAGACGGGCGGTGTGCTCGACGAGGTCCTCAACCGCGTTGCGGACCACTTCGAGCGCGAGGAGATGATCAAGGGCCGCATCAAGTCGGCGATGACCTACCCGATCGCGATGGGCTCTCTCGTGCTCCTGGTCCTGATCGCGATGCTCATCTTCGTTGTTCCCACCTTCCAGACGATGTTCTCATCGATGGGCGGGACGCTCCCGTTGCCGACCCAGATCCTCGTCAACATATCCGAGGGCGCCCGGGGTCTTCCGGGACTGCTGACCGTCATCTTCGGCATCGCCGCCGTGGTCGCCTTCCGCTGGTGGAAGGGCACGGAGGCCGGCCTCTACGCGTGGGACAGCATCAAGTTGCGCATGCCGGTGTTCGGCAAGCTGATCCGCAAGATGGCGCTGTCGCGCTTCACACGCACCTTCGGCACCCTTGTGTCCGCCGGCGTGCCTATCCTGTCGGCGCTCGACATCGTCGGATCGACCTCGGGCAACGAGGTCATCCATCGCGCCGTGCGCAAGGTGCGCGCAGCCGTCAAGGAGGGCGAGACGATTGCCAAGCCGCTTTCCGAGAACCCGATCTTCCCCGCGATGGTGGTGCAGATGATCTCGGTGGGTGAGGAGACAGGCGCGCTCGACTCGATGCTCGGCAAGGTCGCGGAGTTCTACGACGAAGAGGTCACCGCCGGCGTCGATGGGCTCACCTCGCTCATCGAGCCGCTGATGATGGCGACGCTCGGTATCGTGGTCGGCGGCATCGTCATCGCGCTCTATATGCCGATGTTCGAGGTTGTCGCGCTCGTCAAGTAGCGGCGTCGTTCGTCGCGCCCGTCTGGGTTTTCGGTGGTGGTTCTTGACCGCTGACTCCGATTCGCTAAAGTTCGGTAGGCAAAGGTCGATACACCTGATGCCGGGTAAAGGGCCCGCTGGAGGCATCGGCCTCGTGAAGACAAGGGAAGGGGAGGTGGACATCTGATGAAGATGTTCCGCAAGGACGAGGGATTCACCCTCGTAGAGCTCATGGTCGTCGTCCTCATTATCGGTATCCTTGTTGCAATCGCTGTTCCTGTGTTCCTGAATGCCAGCGCCAACGCCGCGGCCAAGTCGTGCCAGGCGAACCAGCGCACGTTCAACGGCGGGCTGCAGACGTACCTGGCCCAGGCCAACCTGACCACCATCACGGTCACCGCGGGCAAGCTTGGTACTACGGCAAGCGGCACAAACGTGCTGTTTGGCTCGGGCACCAACGCCGTGATCAAGGCGGTGCCGCGATGCCCGTCGCACGGGCTGAACACCGCTGGCACTGTGGGCGCGGTTACCGACGGGGAGTACTGGGTGGCGCCAGGCGCAGTCATTACTGGTGACTGCGGTGCAGCCGTCTGGTTCAGCACTAGCCCTGCGCATGAGCTGC
>DATCIG010000087.1:0-2061 GCA_036507895.1 Coriobacteriia bacterium | reverse complement strand
TGCGTCCATCCAGTTGCTCGACGGGACCGACGTGCACCTCGTCCCCGAGGCTGCCGTCTTCTCGGTCCGCGGCGACGGTTCCTCGCTGGGCCCGCTCAGTGTCCCGATCACGTTCGACATGGTCTGACTAGGAGCGAAGGTAGACGTCCTCGGCCGGGAAGAACCAGCGCTCGTTGATGAACTCGTACTCCCCCCCGTGGATTTCTGCGTCACGCGTCTGCGACTCGAAGTGGTACAGGACCACGTTCTCGAGCCAGAGCAGCCGCAGTCCTAGCGACCGCACCTTCATCGACAGGTCCACATCGTTGAAGTTCACCGACAGAACCTCGCAGAGGCCCCCGACGGCTTCGAACGTCTCGCGGGTCATCGCCACGCACGCGGCTGTCAGGCCGGAGCTCTCGCGACTCACGCGCAGCGCAGAGAACGGACCGGGGTCATTGCTTGCCGCGCCCAAGAACGCATGCACCAGCTCACCGTCGGCGTAGCGGTGGCCGCCATGCTGCAGCCGTCCGTCGGCAAAGAGCAGGTGAGCACCGGTCATCCCGACACCCGGTTCGTCCAGCGGCGCGACCAGCTGGGCGAGGAAGCCCGGCTCGGTGGCCTCGACGTCATCGTTGAGCAGCACGATGACGTCTCCGGTCGCGGCAAGGAATCCGACATTGCACTTGGCGCTGAAGTTGAACGGCCCGGCGAACGGGACGAGCACGACCTGGTCGCCGCCCACCTCGCTGAGAGTCGTCAGCACCTCGGGAGGAGTCTCTAGGTCGCACACGACGACGATCTCGACGTGGGGGAAGCCGGCGTTCTCGATGACGGAGCGCACCGCCTCGACGACGAACACACGCTCCTCGCCCCACACCATCCCTGAGCTGCCACGGGTCGGGATGACGACACTCACGACATGGTCGGCCGAAGCCTCGCGCATCACCCTCAGCGTTCCGCGGCCCTCCCCGAACTGCACCTCACCGAGCACTCCGACTCGATCCAGGTGGGCCTGGACGGCGCGCCGCCCCGCCTCCCAGGCGTAAGGCTTTGCCGACGCGTCCCCTGCCGCCGAGCCGGGAACGACGCGCCAGTGGTAGAGAACCTCCGGGACATGAGCGACGCGCCGGGCACGCTCGGTGACCCGCAGCACCAGATCGTGGTCCTGCGAACCGTCGAACCCCGCGTGGAAGCCGCCGACCTCGCGGACCAGCGACGCACGAAGGACAGACAGGTGAGACGTGTACATCTGGCCGCGCAAGCGCTCGGGTGACCACGCCGGCTTGCGGAATTCGTCGTAGTGCTGCCCCTCGGCGTTGATCTTGTCCTCGTCCGTGTAGACGTAGTCGACCGACGGGTCACCGGCCAGCGCGGCAGCGACCTTCTCCAGGGCGCGATTGTGCAACAGGTCGTCGTTGTCGAGCAGGACGAGGAACTCGCCCCTCGCGGCGCCGATCGCGTCGTTCGAAGCGGCAACGATCCCGCCGTTGGAATCACGCTCGATCACTGTTATCCGCGGATCTGCCGCGGCATCCCGCAACAGATCCCGGACCTCTGGAGACGGCGAGCAGTCATCGACAAGGATGAGCTCCCAGTCCCCGTAGGTCTGTTCGCGGACCGATGCGATCGCCGCGCGCAGGGCATCGATCGGGGGCTCGTAGACGGGTGTGAGAACCGAGAAGTAGGGCCGGACCATTACTTGGAAGCCCTCCGGATGAGCCTCTTGGCTCTCGCCAAGGGCGAGATGAGCCGTGTCCCGACTCGCCAGGTCGACGTGCTCTTCAGCTCCTCGACAATCCGTTCGCTCTCGGCGCGGGCGCTCTCTACCCTGAGGCGAGCCGAGCCGACGGCGGCCTCCGCACCGATCGCGTGGTCCCGCAGCGTCAGGATGCGGTGCCTCGTCTCGAGCACCTCGGAGACGACGTCCTCGCGGCCGTCCGTGCCGCGATGCAGCCGCGCCTCGATGCGGCCCCGCTCGGTGTGGACGTCGTCGAGGTCGGGGATGCCGGCTGCCGGGACGAGCTCGGGCGTCGTCCCGTCGTCCTGGCCGAGCTCCGCACGCACCACGAACTGGTAGAC
>DATCIG010000086.1:0-34590 GCA_036507895.1 Coriobacteriia bacterium | reverse complement strand
CCGCGGGCCGTTGTTGACGCGCACCACGACCGGAGGAACCCATGGCAATCGACAAGAGCCACACGAAACCGTGGATGAAGGCAGTCATCATCTTCATCGCGCTGACGTTCGTGATCGGTATCGGATTCACCGGCGCCATCGGCGCATGCACTTCGACGACTCCCACCGGGACGACGACGCCCGCCGGGACCTCAGCTTCGTCGACCCAGACGATCGATGCGATCGGGCTGCAGTACACCCCCGTGATCCAGGCGCTCGAGGCTTCCATCACCGCCGATCCGAAGAACTACGATCTGCTGGTGAAGCAGGCCCAGAACTACTACCAGTGGGGTGCGCAGATCCGCCAGGCGGTCCAGACCGTCAATCCCGGCCAGGACGAGCCGATCTGGAAGGCCGCCGCGACCTACTACGCGCGCGCCCTCGCGGTGAAGCCGGGCGACGCCACCGTGGTCGGAGACCTCGCGGTCTCGCAGTTCTACTCGAGTGACACGACCTCCGCCATCGTGACCGGCGAGCAGGCCCGTACCATCGATCCGAAGTTCGGGCCGAACCTGTTCAACCTCGGGATCTTCTACCAGACCGCCGGAGACACAGCCAAGGCCAAGGGGGCCTACGAGGCATATCTTGCCGTGAGCCCCACCGGCGACATGGCGCAGGCGGCCAAGGACAACCTCGCGGCGCTCGCAAAGCCCTAGGCGAGGCGCGCACGGCCGATACGCGCTATCCGGAACCCCCGACCTTCGGGGGTTCCGTGTTTCTGAGATGCTCGAGTGCGCTGACCGCGTCCGCCTCGATCGTGAACACTCCCTTGAGCCGCGTCATGTCCAAGACGCTCTCGACCGTCTCGCTGCTGATGAGGACGAGCCGCCCGCCGGTCTCGGCATACTCACGTGACAGGCTGAGCAGCAGTCCGAGACCGGAGCTGTCGAGGAACTCGATGTGCGAGAAGTCGACGATCACCGCCGGCGGGGCCGCTCGCAGGATCCGGTCGATGTCGATCCGGAACGTGACGCATTCGCTGTAGTCGAGGTCCCCTTGGGCGCACAGCACCCATGCGTCCGGGAACTCGTCGATCGAGGTTGCGAGTGGCACCGGTCTCCTCCGCCCCTCCGGCCTTCGGTGTCTGCGCATTGTTTATGCCCAATGGACCGTGGGCCAGCGCGTGCTTATCTCGGACTCGCAGCATTCGGTTACGGGAGGCGACACCGGCGCGCTACAATGTCATCCTCTCTACGTCGTTGGTCCGGTGGACTCTGAGGAGTGGGTACCCGTGGAGCTTGCGCTCAGCACTTCCCGCGAAGGTCAGGTCTGCGTCGTCCACGTCAAAGGCGAGGTGGACATCTACACGTCGCCCGCTCTCAGGACCGCGTTGTCGGACGTGGCCGGCGACGGTTGCGGGACGGTCATCGTCGACCTCGCTGAAGTGCCGTTCATCGACTCATCGGGCCTGGGCGTGCTGGTCGGTGCGCTGAGGCGCGTCCGCGAGTCCGGCGGGGACCTGCGCGTGGTCTCCGGCCATGAGACGGTCGTGAAGACCCTGCGCATCACCGGCCTCGACAGGGTCTTTGCGCTTTATTCGACGCTCGATGAAGCCCGGGGAGCGTAGCGAAACGGTGTTCAGCTTCGGCGGGTCGGAATTCCTCATAATCGTGGTTCTCGCTGTGTTGCTGTTCGGGCCCGACAAGATCCCGCAGCTCGCCCGTACCATCGGGCGCTTCACGCGCGAGTTCAACAAGTACAAGAGCATCATGGAGTCGACCTTGAGCGCAGAGATATATCGTGCCGAGGGCCCGACCCAGGACACGATGACCATCGAGCAGCGCATCGCGAAGGCGGGCGCGGCTTCGGGCGCGCTCACCGAGCGCCGGGAGGCCGCCATCGCCGAGGCCGCTGAGGCGGATCCCGAAGGGGAGAAGGCCACAGTCGCGGCGGACGCCCCCGTGGACGAGTCTTCAGCGAACGCACCTGCAGCAGCGGTCAGCCATTTCCGGGCCGCCGCCCCGTCAGCCTACGAAGCCGACGAGGAGGACGAGGAGTAGGCCGCCCGCGGCCTCAAGCTCCTCTCGCGCCCATGCCCATCGGTCCCTCACGGATGCCATTCCTCAAGCACCTCGACGAGTTGCGCAAGCGACTCTTCGTCCTGTTCGGCGTGCTCTCGGTCGCGGTGATCGCACTCTACTTCTTCACGGACCCGATCTACCGCTTCATCCTGGCGCCGGTGTGGCCGATCCTCAAGGGGGGCAAGCCGATCGCGATCGGGGTGCTCGACCCGATGACGGTCAAGTTCGGGCTCTCGCTGTGGTCGTCGCTCGTCGTGTGCAGTCCGCTCATCGTCTGGGAGCTCATGGCGTTCCTGCTGCCCGCGCTCAAGCCCAAGGAGCGCAAGTGGGTTATCCCGACCTTCCTCGCGATGGTGGTGCTGTTCGCGGCCGGAGTGGCGCTGTGCTACACGGTGATCCTGCCCGCGAGCTTCGAGTGGCTCGCCGGTCAGGCCGGGGCCATCATGATGTTCACGCCCACAGCCGGCGACATGCTCGCGGTGGTGGAGTTCTTCCTCCTCGGATTCGGCGTCGCGTTCCAGGTGCCGATCATCGTCTTCTACCTCGTGTTCTTCGGGGTCGTCCCGTACCGCAAGTTGCGGGATAACTGGCGCTTCATCTACGTGGGGATAACGATCGCCGCCGCGATGATCACGCCCGACTGGTCGCCGGTGAGCATGGGCGCGCTCGCCATCGCGATGGTGATCCTGTACGAGGGAGCGATGCTGGCATGTCGCGTCGTGCTCGCGCGCAGGATCAAGGCGCAGAACGCGCCGGACGTCGAAGATGACGATGACGACGACGAGGCGGCCTCCTAGTGCACGAGATGGGCGTTACCACGGAGGTGCTGCGCGCTGTCATCGACGCGGGTACCGCGGCGGGTGCCACCCGCGTCAACAGCGTCAGCATCACGATCGGCGAGCTCACGGAGATCGTTCCGGACGCGCTGCAGTTCGCGTGGGAGGCGCTCACCCCCGGTACCCTCGCCGCGGGCGCGGTCCTCAACATCCGCGAGACGGGCGGGCGCTCGGTCTGCCTGCAGTGCGGCGCGGAGTTCGACCACGGCAGGTTCGACCGCCGCTGCACGGCGTGCGAGTCCTTCGCGACGCAGGTCATGGTGGGGGACGAACTGATGATCGATCACATCGACGTCGACGTGCCGGACGGCGACGTCGAAGCCTAAGGGAGCAGCACTCATGGAGATCGACCTGTCCCGCCCGATCCTGGCCCGCAACGAGGCGCTGGCTGAGGCCAACCGCAGCCGGTTCGCGACCTCCAAGGTATTCGCCCTCGATGTCCTCGCATCTCCCGGCGCGGGCAAGACCACCACGATCCTCGCCACCATCACCGCGCTGCGCGACCGCTATCGCATCGCCGTGATCGAGGGCGACATCGCGAGCAAGGTCGACGCGGAGAAAGTGAAGGCCCACGGGATCCCGGCCGTGCAGATCAACACCGGCGGGGCGTGCCATCTCGAGTCGGACATGATCTCGCGCGCCCTCGATGCGCTGCCGCTGGACGACCTCGACCTCCTCATCATCGAGAACGTCGGGAACCTCGTGTGCCCGACCGAGTTCGACCTGGGCCAGGGTGCGCGGGTCGTGATCCTGTCCGTCCCGGAAGGTCACGACAAGCCGCTCAAGTACCCGGGCATCTTCGCGGCCGCCGACGCCGTGCTGCTCAACAAGGTCGACGCCGCGGGCTTCTTCGACTTCGATGAGGCCGAGTTCGTCGATTCGGTGCGGCGCCTCAACGGCGACGCGCCGATCTTTCGGATGAGCGCCAAGACCGGCGAGGGTGTCGATGCCTGGGCCGAGTGGCTGGCTACCCGTATCGAGGGCTCCGCGGCGCTGTAGGCACATCCCGGCACGGACCGCTGGCAAAGGATAGAGCTGACGAGGGGAGGGTCGAGTGGCGTTCCAGCCGGGCACGTATGCCGTGATCTACTTCGCAGCCGCCGCAGTGGCCGCCGCTGCGGCAGTCCTCTCGTGGCGAGGGCGCTCCGCCCCGGGCGGCCTGCCGCTGTCGCTGATGTCGGCCGCGGCGTCCTGGTGGTGTTTCTTCGACGCTCTGGAGACCTCTTCGGTAGGGATACCCGCTCACGTGTTCTGGGCCCAGGTCTCCTACGTGGGGAGCATGACCGTCTGCACGTTCCTCCTGCTCTACGCGTTGGAGTACACGGGGCGACGCAGGGTGCTGGGTTGGGTCCTCTTCGCCGTCTTCATCGTACCCGCCATCGGAGTGGTCGCGGCCGCCACCAACGGGCTGCATCACCTTGTCTGGACAGGCTTCAGTGTCGCTCCGGGCGGCATGAACCTGCTCGTCTACTCGCGCGGATGGCTCTTCTGGGTCCTGACGCTGTACAACTACGCCCTCGCGGCGGTCGCGACTGTGACGCTCGTAGGGTTCGCTCTGCACGCTACGCCGGCCTACAGGATGCAGGGAGTGACCGTTCTCGTCGCCGTGGCGATACCGTGGGTGGCGGGAATCGTCTACGACGTGGCTCCGGGCGTCCTCCGCGGAGTGGACCCGGCAGCGACGTTCGCGATCAGTGGGGTGCTGCTGTCGCTTAGTCTCGTCCGGTTCCGGCTGCTCGATCTGGCACCTGTCGCGCGCCATGCGCTGATCGAACGTATGGAGGACGGGCTGCTCGTGCTCGACACCGGGCATCGTGTCTTGGATTCGAACCCGGCGGCCGGTCGGATCATCGGCGGCGCCCGCGAAGGTTGGGTGGGTACCGACATCCGCACGGCTTTGTCGGCCTGGCCGGCCCTGGCCGTCCACCTCGCCACCGCGCTGCACACCGACACCGACTCGATGCTGATCTCGCCTGCCGGTCACAGCATCAATGTGAGCGTGGTCTCCCTGGAAGACCCGGGCGGCGCGTTCGGCGGCAACCTGATCACGCTGCGCGATGCGACAGGCCAGGTGGAGGCGGAGGCGGTCCTTCAGTCGATCAACGAGGACCTGCACCGCCGCATCGCCCAGGTCGAGGAGCTGCAGGAGGAGCTGCGCGAGCAGGCGATCAGAGATCCGCTGACCGGACTCTTCAACCGGAGGTACTTGAGCGAGACGCTTCGCCGGGAGCTCGGCCGTGCCGCGCGCGAGGGCTATCCGGTCAGCATCGTGATGATCGATGTGGACCGGTTCAAGAGTATCAACGACGAGCACGGTCACGCGGCCGGCGACCAGGTCCTGCGATCCCTCGGCGCCCAGCTTCGCGCCGGGATCCGCGCCGGTGACATCGCGTGCCGCTACGGGGGTGACGAACTGTTGTTGGTGTTGCCGAACACATCCGTCGCCGATGCGTTCGTCCGCGCCGAGGAGTGGCGGGCCGCCGTCAAGGAGTCGAGCGTCTACTCGACGGAATGGAGCGAGCCGACCACTCTGTCTTTGGGAGTCGCGGGGTTCCCGGACCACGGCACCGGCCCGGACGAGGTCATGGCGGCCGCTGACACTGCGCTCTACGAAGCGAAGAGTGCGGGGAGGGACCGCACCGTCGTGGCTACGCGGGTGCACCGGTGCGCCGATACCGAGGGCGGCGCTCCCTAGCATACGGCCACTCGCCACTCGCCGACGGTGGCTCCTGCTTGACACGGGCAATAGTATTGAACGCATCTTGCCGCAGCAGCCCTTGCCGTCACAGGGAGCGAAGACGTGGACCGGACCGAGGCACTCGCACTTGTCGTCGCGCGCATCCCGTCCCGCAACCTGGTGAACCACTCGGTTGCGGTCGAGTGCATCATGGAGGCGCTCGCCCGTCACTTCGGACTCGCCGACGACGATGTCGAGCGTTGGGCGCTGGCCGGGCTGCTCCACGACCTGGACTACGCGGAGACCGGCGACGACCCCGACCGGCATGCCCTCGTCACGGCCGAGGAGCTCTCCGGTGCCGTGGACGACGAGATCATCCACGCGATCCTGGCGCACGCGGACAAGGCCCCGCGCGAAAGCGTCATGGACCGTGCGCTCTACGCTTCGGACCCGACGACCGGATTCATCGTCGCGGCGGCTCTCGTCCGCCCCGACAAGGACCTCGCCGCGGTCGAGGTCCGCAGCCTGCTCAAGCGCTGGAAAGAGAAGGCGTTCGCCCGCGGTGCGAACCGCGAGCAGATGGACACCTGTGCGGATCTTGGTTTGACGAGAGAAGAGTTCCTCGGGCTATCATTGGCCGCCATGCGGGCCAGGGCCTCCGACATCGGCCTGGGTTAGACACCCGACCTTCGCAGAACACGGAAAGGACGGCCCCTTTGCGGCTCGTCATCTCAGAGAAGAACATCGCCGCCAAGCGCATCGCCGAGATCCTCGCGGTGGGTTCGCCCAAGGCTGACAAGGTCTATACGACGCCGATCTACACCTTCAAGGGGCGTGACGGCGAGGAGTGGGTCTCGATCGGGCTCAAAGGCCACATCATGGCCAACGACTTCCCCGAGGAGTACGACGAGGTCAACCTGAAGAAGTGGGCGCTCAAGACGCTGCCGGTGCTGGTCGCCGCCCCGATCCTCAAGCTGCCCGCCGAGAAGGGCATCATCCAGTCGCTGAAGAGTCTCTCGAAGAAGGCGGACGATGTCATCATCGCGACCGACTTCGATCGCGAGGGTGAGCTCATCGGCGCCGACGCCCGTGACATCGTGCGCACCGTCAACAAGACGGTCCCGGTATCGCGTGTCCGCTTCTCCGCCATCACCCGGGATGAGATCGAGCGTGCCTTCGCCGATCCGGGCGAGATATCGGAGTGCCTAGCGCAGGCCGGCGAGGCGCGGCAGGACATCGACCTGGTCTGGGGAGCTGCGCTGACGCGCTTCCTGACCCTGGCGCTGCAGAAGAAGAACAAGCAGTTCGGCGTGGTCCTCTCTGCCGGCCGCGTGCAGACGCCGACGCTCAAGCTCATCGTCGACCGTGAGGCAGAGCGTGACGCGTTCGTCCCCGAGGACTACTGGACGGTGAAGGGCGCGTTCGAGTCCGCCGGCACCGCGATCACAGGCGGTCACGCCACCGACCGCTTCAAGTCCGAGGCCGCGGCGCTCGCCGTCATCGAAGCGGTCAAGGACGCCACGAGCGGTACGGTCGTCGAGACGAAGAACACCCGGCGCAAGGTCGATCCGCCGGTGCCGTTCAACACGACGTCGCTCATGGCCGCCGCGGCCAACGAGGGCATGTCGCCGGCCCGCACGATGCAGGTCGCCGAGTCCCTCTATATGAGCGGTTACATGTCGTACCCGCGCGTGGACAACACCGTCTATCCGCCGAGCCTCGATCTCAAGGCGATCCTGCACACGCTGGCCGAGGTACCTGCCTACTCCGAGCACGCGAAGCGCATCCTCGGCGGCAAGCTGACGCCGACGCGTGGCGCGAAGGAGACGACGGACCATCCGCCGATCCACCCGACCGGCGCGGGCGATCCGGACAAGCTCGACGCGCAGGCGTGGAAGATCTACAACCTCGTCGCGCGAAGGTTCATGGCGACGCTGTCGGGTCCCGCGTTCGTCGAGGCTACGCGCGTGGACGTCGACGTCGCGGGCGAGCGCTTCGTGGTCAAGGGCGACGTCGTCGTCACACCGGGCTTCCGTTCGGTCTACGCCTACGGACTCAAGAAGGACGAGCATCTGCCGCCGATGGTCGAAGGAGACACGATCGACTTCCTCGGCGCGCAGATGGACGCCAAGCAGACGCAGCCGCCGTCGCGCTACAGCTCGGGCAAGCTCATCCAGGAGATGGAGCGCCTTGGGCTCGGGACCAAGTCCACGCGCCACGACATCATCCAGACGCTCGCGGATCGCAAGTACGTCAAGAGCGAGCCCATCGAGCCGACCAACAAGGGCATCAGCGTCATCGTCGCGCTGAGCCAACACGCGGCCCGTATCACCACGCCGGACATGACGAGCGAACTCGACGCCGAGATGGACGCGATCGCCGAGGGCGGCGACACCCGCAAGCGGGTCGTTGACCACTCCCGGAAGCTGCTCGGCGATGTGATCGGGGCTGTGCTCGAGCACGTCGAGGATGTCGCTGAGAAGCTGATGAGCGCGGTCGACGACGATGCGAAGGTCGGGCCGTGCCCGGACTGCGGCAGCATGCTGATGTTCAAGTACTCGCCGAAGAACAAGAGCTCGTTCGTCGGTTGCTCGGGCTATCCGGACTGCAGCCGTACCTACCCGCTGCCCAAGAACTCCAAGTTCGAGGCGGTGGAGGAGCTGTGCCCCGAGTGCGGCGCTCCTCAGGTCAAGGTCATCAAGTTCAAGCAGAGGCCGGCGAACATGTGCCTCGGCGCCGACTGTCCCACCAAGAAGGGCCCGGAGATGATCGTCGGCGTCTGCCCGAAGTGTGGCGGCGACCTGTGGCAGATCTACTCCCAGTTCGGGAAGCGGTATCTTCGTTGCGAGAAGGTGCCCGCCAAGGAGTGCGACGTCATGTTCCCGCTGCCGCAATCCGGAGACATCGAGTTCCTCGAGGACCTGTGCCCGCAGTGCGGCGCTCCCAGGATCACGACGGTGACCAAGAAGGGACCGTGGGCGCGTTGCGTCAGCCCCGATTGCCCCAGCAACCCCCCGAAGAAGGTCTGGGGTAAACCTGTGGCGAAGAAGGCGGCAGCGAAGCCGGCGGCCAAGAAGAAGCCGGCAGCGAAGAAGCCCGCCGTGAAGAAGCCGACAGCGAAGAAACCGGCCGCCAAGAAGACGGTCGTCAAGCCGAAACCTTCGGACGACTGACATGATCGGTGTGCGGAGCGCCTGGAGATCGGACCCGGGGAGGCGGACAGTGAAGATAGCGGTCATCCAGCATCGGCTCAGGACGCACGAGCGGATGGATCTCGCGGCGATGCTCGCTGCTTCCGAGCGGGCTGCCGAAGACGGGGTCCAGGTACTGGTCTATCCGCGCATCCCGGGGATCACGGCGCACGTCGGCCTGCTCGACGCCTTCTTCAGGAACGTCGAGGAGCGTGCTCCGGGCATGGCGCGCGTGTCGCCGGCGACGCGGCGCCGCGAAGGTGGGCCGCTGGAATCGCATCTCACCGGGCTCGGCCGGACCCTCGTCCTCGCCGGCGATGATTGCATCGACCCGGACCTGTTCGAGCGGATCCAGCAACTCGAATGTGACGCGCTCGTGTGGCTCTTCGACGCGGAGGATCCGCTCCAGGCCGAAGCGGCGCTCGAGCTCGCGCTCGATGCGAGTTTGCGTCTCGCGCCCCTCGTGATCGTCGCCGCGGTGACCGGGCGTGCGCGGGGGCTCTCGGGGCATGGGATCGGGGCGATCGTGTACCTCGGCGAGATCGTCTCGGAGGGTGACCCCGGCGACGAACTGCTCACCGCCCGCGTCCCGGCACCGGCGGGCCTCGTCGAGCGCCCGCGCCGGCTCCCCGAGCTTGCGCCGATCCTCCTGCAGCGCTTGGCGGCGCACCGGGCACACGACGTGTGCACGGACCGCGACCAGGGCGAACCGCCCTACTAGGGGCCTCGCGGTCGACTGCCCCGCAGGGGGCCGCCGCGGCTGCATGTTAGAATCCCTCAGGTCGCGCGCGGGCGCGCGAACACTTCCGTACCTGCCCGTTCCCGGCGCGAGGAGCCAAACAAATGGCGTACCCCAAGGTCACCATCGTCGGCGCCGGCCAGGTGGGTGCGACCGCGGCGTTCACGCTCATCACCCGCGGGATCGCCGATGTCACGCTCATCGACCTGGCTGAGGGCCTGCCGCAGGGCAAGGCGCTCGACATGATGCATTCGCGTTCGGTGCTCAGGTTCGGGCCCGTGGTGAGTGGCACCAACGACTACGCCGATACCGCTGGCTCCGACATCGTCGTCGTGACCGCGGGGATCCCCCGCAGGCCAGGCATGACCCGCGACGAGCTGCTCGCCATCAACGCCAAGATCGTCGGCGATGTGATCGGTCGGGCCGTAGAGGCCTCTCCCGAGGCGATCTTCATCTGCGTCACCAATCCGCTCGACGTGATGACCGATCTGGCGTGGAAGAGAAGCGGCCTGCCGGCTGCTCGCGTGATGGGCATGGGCGGCGTGCTCGACTCGGCCAGGTTCGCCTACTTCATCGCGCAGGCCACCGGCGCGGCGATCGGGGACGTCGAGGCGCTGGTCGTCGGTGCGCACGGCGACGCGATGGTTCCGCTGCCGCGCCTGTCGACGGTCGCCGGCCGTCCATTCACCGATCTGCTGCCCGCCGAGGAGGTCGCCGAAGTCGTGCGCCGCACGGTCTTCGGAGGCGCCGAGGTCGTCGCGCTGCTCAAGACGGGAAGCGCCTTCTACGCTCCCGGCGTGTCGGTCGCGGCAATGGTCGAAGCGATCGTCGCGGACGCACCCGTGGTCCTACCGGTGTGCGTGCGGCTCGAGGGCCAGTACGGGATCTCCGGTGTGCACATGACCGTTCCCGCGGTGCTCGGCCGGTCCGGCGTTGTCGGAGTGCCCGAACTCGATCTCACCGATGAGGAGCTGACCGCACTGCGGGCCTCGGCGGCGCAGATCAGCGAGCAGATCGCCGCCCTGGAGTCGGCGCGGGCCTGATGGTCGCCCGCAAGAAGCTCGCTCGAGCGATCCGGGAAGCGGTCGGTGAAGCCGCCGTCACCCTGCGCGCCGACGTCCACGCCGCCCTGGTGCTTGCCGCCTCCTCCGAGGAGTCCGAGCGGGGCCGTGCGGTCCTCGAACAACTGCTCGAGAACGCTGAGATCGCCGCGGCCGACCGGGTGCCGCTGTGCCAGGACACGGGCAGCGCATGGGTGCGCCTGACCCTCGGCGTCGATGAGCCCCAGCCCGCGAACCTGCAAGCCGTCGTGAACGATGCCGTCGCCGGCGCCTACCGTGATTTCGGGCTCCGCATGTCGATGGTCGCCGATGCGCTCTTCGACCGGACCAACACCGGCGACAACACGCCCGCGATCCTGGAAGTGGCGCTGCGACCCGGGACGGGCGCGGAGATCGACGTGATGCTCAAGGGCGGCGGCAGTGACAACGCGAGCGCGTTGACGATGCTGTCACCATCCGCCGGCCCGGAGGGCGTGCGCGCCTTCGTGCTCGAGACCGTCGCGGCCAAGGCCACCGGCGCGTGTCCGCCGCTGGTGATCGGGGTGGCCGTCGGTGGCACGTTCGACACCGTGGCGGGACTCGCCAAGAAGGCCCTTCTGCGCAAGGTCGGGTCACCGGCGCCGACGTCGGAAGCCGGCGCGCTCGAGGCCGAGCTGCTGGCTGCCGTCAACGCCACCGGTATCGGTCCGGCCGGCCTCGGTGGGCGCACCACGGCGTTGGCGGTGCACGTCGTGACCGCTCCGTGCCACATCGCCGCGCTTCCCGTTGCCGTCAACCTGGGGTGCTGCGCGATGCGTTCAGCCCATAGGGAGATCTCATGAGCCGGGTTGACAGCACCCGCGACGGGATCGCCGTCGGCGTACCCGATGTCATGGAGGCCGCGGGGCGCGCCACCTCGGGCGGCTACCGCCGCCTGTTCGCCAACCGCAACTTCGCGAAGCTGTGGGTGGCGCAGACGATCTCGGGAGTGGGCGACTGGCTGGTCGTCGGCCTGCTGATCCCGCTCGTGACGCAGCTTTCCAACGGCTCGTCGATGGCGGTCGCCGGCATCATGATCGCCAAGATCATCCCGTCGCTGCTGTTCGGGTCGGTGCTCGGCGTGCTCGTCGACCGGTTCGACCGGCGTCGGCTCATGATCATCTGCGACATCATCAACGCCATCCTGTGCCTGGGGCTGCTGCTGATCCTCAGCGTCCCTCAGGCGGTCGCCCTCGTGCTCGTCTACTCGATCACACTGCTGATGGAGGTCTGCAACCTGCTCATGGTGCCGGCCAAGAACGCGCTGATCCCGGCGATGGTGGAAGAGCAGGACCTCGCCGCCGCCAACGGGCTGTCGTACACCACGCAGCAGGCGAGCATGCTCATAGGCCTCCTCGCCTCGGGCGCGATCGTCTCGGCCTTCGTGTGGGTGGTGCGCGCCCTCGCGAGTGCTGACCTTCCGTGGTTCTCGCAGGCGCTCGCCAACGCGCCGTACTACGGTTACCTCACCGGCTCGCTGGCCGGCGTGGCGCTCGACAGCATCACCTTCGCCTTCTCCGCGCTGCTCATCTGGTCGATCCGCGTGAAGGCGCGCCCGGCGCTCGCCAAGGGGCGCCTCAGCCTCAAGATGTTCGGTGCCGAGGTGCTCGAGTCGTGGGTCGTGCTCAAGGAGCACGAGGAGCTGCGCGGCATCCTGGTCAGCATCGGGTTCGCGCTCGTCGGCGGCGGCGCGATCGTTTCGGTCGGGCTCGTCTACGTCCAGCAGAACCTCGTCGGTGGCATCCCGTTCCTCGAGCTCGTCCCGCCGCTGCAGAGGATGGCGAGCCAGGCGCCGCAGACGTTCATGATGGCGTTCCTCGCGCTCGGCATGTTCCTCGGCGCGGTCATCGTCCCCAAGATCGCGGCCCGCGTGCCGCTCCAGACCCTGTTCGTCACCGGCGTCGGGCTCTTCGGCCTTTCGATGCTCGGTTTCTCACTGACCGGTATGTACGCGGTGGCCGCTCTCTTCGGTACCGCCTGCGGGTTCCTCATCGCGCAGGTGACGGTGGCGGGTAACACCTACATCGCCGAGACCGTCGCCGACGAGGTGCGCGGCCGCGTGTTCACCGCGCTCGAATCGGTGCTGCGGGTCTCGCTGCTCGCATCGATGGTCGTGGTCGCGCCGATCGGCGATATCGTGAGCGGCTTCGTGCACCGGTTCGTCGTGGGCACGGGCGGCGACCCGGCGGCACTCACGCTCACCGGCCCGCGGATCACGCTCATCTTGGCGTCGGTGATCGTGCTCGGCGCGGCCGTTTACGCTTCGCGAGCGATCGATTGGCGCCGCCGAAGCGCGAAGGGGGAGCAGCCCGTTGCGTGAGCTGAACCTTCCCGTCACGCGCGAGGAGCTGGCCACGCTGCGCGCCGGCGATGAGGTCGCGCTCACCGGCGTGGCCTACACCGCACGCGACGCCGCGCACGCACTGATCGCCGAGGCGCTCGAGCGCGATGCTGACCTGCCGTATGAGCTTGCGGGTGCGACGATCTTCTACGCCGGCCCCACGCCGCCGGCGGCGGGCCGTCCCGCGGGAGCCATCGGTCCGACGACCGCGAAACGGATGGATGCCTGGACGCCGGACCTTCTGCGTGCGGGCGTGGTCGCCACGATCGGCAAGGGCGCGCGTTCGGCGGCCGTAGCGGCCGCGTGCGTCGCGACGGGGTCGGTCTACTTCGCCGCCGTCGGGGGCGCCGCGGCACTGCTTGCTCGACACGTGACCCAGGCGGAGGTCGTCGCCTGGCCCGAGCTCGGCACGGAGGCGTTGCGGCGCGTCACCCTCGAGCGGTTCCCGGTGTTCGTCGCCATCGACACCACCGGCGCCGACCTCTACGCTGAGGCACCTGAGGCTTGGAGGACGACGTGAGCGGCATCTTCATCACGGTCGAGGGCGGGGAGGGCGTCGGCAAGTCGACTCAGGCTCGCCGGCTCGCCGAGCGCCTGCGAGCCCACGACCTGTTCGTGCTCGAGTTGCGCGAGCCCGGTGGCACGCCCATCGGCGATCGCATCCGGGCCATCGTGCTCGACCATCCCGGGGTCATGATCTCGCCTCGTGCAGAGCTGCTGCTCTACGAGGCCGCCCGTGCCGAGCTGACCGCCGATGTGATCGTGCCCGCGCTCGAGCGCGGCGAGGCCGTCGTGTGTGACCGCTTCTTCGACTCGTCGACCGCCTACCAGGGGTATGCCCGCGGACTCGGTGCACGCCTTGTCGGCGAGCTCAACCTCGCCGCGACCGGCGGCCTGCGTCCCGACCTCACCGTCCTGCTGACGCTCGACTCCGACGCGGCGCTGAAGCGCGCGGTGCGCGGCGGCGCCGACCGCATCGAGGCGGAGTCTTCGGCGTTCCATCGGGCGGTGGCCGAGGGCTTTGCGGCGATCGCCGCCGCCGAGCCCGAGCGGGTCGTGACCGTCGATGCGACAGGGAGCGAGGACGAGGTCGCCGCCCGTGTGTGGGCGGCCGTCGCCGCGCACCCGGCCAGCCGTCGCGCTCACCCGGACCGGCCGTGACCGCCTGCGTCTTCGACGACCTTCCGGGTCAGGAGCGCGTCGCCACCTATCTGCGTACCGCGGTCGAGAGCGGTTCGACTTCTCACGCCTACCTGTTCGTCGGGCCGCACGGCTCGGGCAAGCGCACCGCCGCGACGTTGCTGGCCTGTGCGCTCATCTGTGACGACGGTGGCTGCGGCACCTGTCCCGCGTGCGTGAGGGTCCGACGCGGCGCTCACCCGGATGTACACGTCGTGGCGCCCGAGGGCGCCGCGACGTACCTGGTCGAGCAGGTACGCGATGACCTCGTTCCGGACATGTGGCTCGCGCCTGCCGCCGGCCACACCAAGGTCTACATCATCGAGCGGGCCGACGCTCTCGGCGACTCCGCGGCCAACGCTTTCTTGAAGACGCTCGAGGAGCCGCCCGCCTCGGTGCGGATCGTGCTGCTCACCGACGACTACGACGCCGTGCTCCCCACGATCATTTCGCGCTGCCAGGTCATCCGGTTCGCTCCGGTGACCCCGTCGCAGGCCGTTGCGCTGCTCGCCGAGCGCACGGGCGTGGGCGCCGACGCGGCCGTGGCGGCGCTCGCCGCGTCTTCAGGCGTCGTTCCGCGCGCTCTGGAGTTCCTCCGCGCCCCGTCGCGGGTCGCCGCCCGGGACGCCATGATGGCGGTGATGCGTGATCTGCCCGTCATGGATGGACGTGATGTGCTCGTCTCGGCACGGGAGATGCTCAAAGCCGTGCGTGCTCCGCTCGAGGACATGAAGGTGCGCCAGGAGACGGAGATGCGGGAGCGTGTCGAGTTCATGGGCCGGCAGGCGTCGGTCAAAGACATGGAAGTCCGCAACAAGCGTGAACTCACCGCACGGGAGCGAGAGTCGGTCTCCGAACTGTTCGCCATCACCGAGAGCTGGCTGCGTGACGCGCTCGCCTCGTCGGTCGGCGCGGTGGCCTCGATCGCCAATCGCGACGCTGCGGACGATATCGCAGTGGCCGGCGGGTGCATGAGTCCGGCGGCCGTCGAGGAGGCGCTGGAGGCCGTCCGGCGCGCCAGGCGGCGAGTCTCGTATAATGTGGGTCCCCAGCTGGCCGTCGAGGCCATGCTGTTCGAGATACAGGAGGCACGTATATGCCCACGATCGTGGGAATCACCCTGAGAAACTCCGCGTCCGCGGTCCCGTTCGACCCTGCGGACGTTGAACTTTCCCTCGACGACGTCGTTGTCGTCACCACCGAGCGCGGTACCGAGCTCGGACGCGTGAGCAAGGCCCCTCACGAGCGCAAAGCCTGTGAGCTGCCCGACGTCGCCAACAAGCTGGTGCGCAAGGCGGATGCGGAAGACCTCGAGAAGGCTGCCGAGTTCCACGCGCGCGAGAAGGCCGCGATGCCGATCTACCGCCGGCTCGTGGCCAAGCACAAGCTCGACATGAAGCCCACCGACGTCGAGTTCCTCTACGACGGTGAGCGCGCCGTGTTCTGCTTCGTCGCCGAGGACCGGATCGACTTCCGCGAGCTCGTCCGCGACCTTGCGGCCGAGTTCCACGTTCGCATCGACATGCGCCAGATCGGCGTCCGCGACGAGGCCCGCAAGGTCGGGGGCCTCGGCCACTGCGGCGAGCAGCTGTGTTGCGTCCGCTTCGGTGGCGAGTTCCAGCCCGTCTCCATCCGCATGGCCAAGGAGCAGGACCTTCCGCTCAACCCTCTCAAGATCTCCGGACTCTGCGGGCGGCTCATGTGCTGCCTGCGCTACGAGTACGACGCCTACAAGGACTTCAAGGGCCGCGCTCCCAAGAAGGGCGCGATCGTCGATGTCGGCGGTACGATGGCGAAGGTCGTGGAGCTCGATACGCCTCGTGAGCGCATCACCATGCGCAAGGAGGACGGGACCCGCGTCACCTTCGGGCTCGACGAGATGGAGTGCAAGTGCAACGGCACCTGCCCTTGTTCGGTGAAGGCCGACGCCATAGCGCGCTCGGTCGCCTCGTCGGGCATCGACCTGTCGTCGATCGTGCAGCCGCGCGAACGCAAGCTGACGGAGTCCTCGGGCCGCCGCGAGCCGGTGCAGGCGCCGAGTGCAACGGACGCGCCGCAGGCCACACCGTCCACATCCGAGGAGAAGACGGGAACGAGCCGTCGTCGGCGTCGCCGCGGTGGCAGTGGTGGCGGCAGCAAGGCTGAAGGCCAGGCGCCCACCGCTGAGAAGTCCGCGGGCGGGCGATCCGGCGGCAGGCAGCCGAAGGCCGCTGCGAAGCAGGCACCTGCGCAGGCACCCGCACCGTCCGCGGAGGGTGCGCCGAAGCGTCGTCGTCGCCGTCGTCGTGGCGGCGGTGGCGGGGCGGCAGGCGAGGGCGCACCGAGCGCCGGGGAGTAGCGGCGGAAACGCCTCGTCATCCGCACTTGTTCGTGCCGTGATGCCGCAGGTATACTGCCTGCTTGTGTGCCGACGTAGCTCAGCTGGCCAGAGCACCGCACTCGTAATGCGGGGGTCAGGGGTTCGAATCCCCTCGTCGGCTCCATAGCACGACTTGAGACGCCCTCGGGGACATCCCCGGGGGCGTCTTTGCGCGCCACGGTGGTAGGATGCGACCGAAGCAAGGCGGGGCTGGGGGCGGAGGGCGACGTGACTTCGACGAGACGTTCGGTCCTGGTCGGCGCGACGCTGGCGGTCGTGGTGGTCGCGGCCGTGGTGGGAGGCCTACTGCTCCTGCGGCCCGCCGCGAAAGTCAGCACCGCGCAGGCGGCGCCGTCGACGGTCGTGGTGGCGTTCGCGCTGGCCGGCGAGGACAACGCCGTGACCGCACAGGTCGTGGCGATCGTCGACTACGCCACGGGGCGATACGAACTCGTGGACACGACCAAGACGGTGTCGATCCCGGGCACGTCGTACTCGCAGCTGCGGGACGCCTACCCGTTCGGTGGCGCGGAGGCGGTGGCCGCTGCACTCACCGACGGAACGGCTCAGGCTGGCGCCGCGTGGGTCGGCGTCTCGCCGGCGGCGTGGAAGCGACTGCTGGCAGCCGGGTTCGATGCGACGATGACCGAGGCGTTCGACACGTTCGACGAGACCGTCGACCGCTACTCCGAGTTCGTGGTCGGGCCGCAGCACGTGGTGGTGGAGGATCTGCCCGGACTGGTCAACGGGCTGCCCTACCTGGCGGAGACGGCTCGCACGGTCCCGACGCGAGGGCTGGCGGTCGCCTCGTTGAGGGCGCTCGCGGCCGCCAAACCGGGCCCTGGGATCGAGACGAACCTCACGGCCGAGCAGTGGAATGCGTTCGTCACGACGCTGAAGGTCGAATAGCCCTCGGAAGATGTGATTCGTGCGTGGTTGGTGGTTTCGCCATTCTCGGATCGAATGGTGTAGATCGCCGTACTGGTGGGAACATTGAAAGTGTGTTCACGAGCGCCGCTGATCCGCCGGGGGGCTCGGAGCAGGACGTGGTATGTTCGTCTCGAGGCTTGGGGGCACTTATGCATCGCCTCTCAGTAGGGATTATCACACTCGTTCTGGCGCTGACGTTCGTCGCGCCGCTCACCGCAACGGCGGCTCCGTCGGCCACCGAGATGCTCAAGGAGCAGGTCGCGTCGCAGCAGATGATTCGCGCCCTGACGGGCAACCTCGGGTCCTCCAGCCAGTACATCGACTGGATCTGGTTCGGCGACTTCCACGCACATACGTGGACGGCCGTCATACCGGTCTACGTTGGCCTCCACTCGGGGACGAGGGTCACCGGCACCTTGGTGTTGCGCAAGTCGGCGGGCTACTGGTACTTCTACTCCATCACGCGTGGCACCAGCGCGGGCCGCGTCTCGGACGTCGCCATCCCGGCGGGTCTCACTACCTCGGCGATCGGCACCTCGATCAGCGAGCAGAAGGCCCACCAGTGGATGATCACCGGCATCCTGAACCACGGCTACAAGAAGCTGACCGTTCTCAGCCGCAGCGGCAACTTCGGCACCCGCACGGCCAACATCAAGCTCTCGCGCGGGTCGCGTCACACCACGTACGGGCGGATCATCGCCTACCGCAGGACCGCGACGAGCGGCAACATGTATTGGTTCCTCGCCGCTCTCAAGTAGGCGTCAGCGGGCTCCACTCGTTGAGATTCGCTACGATGGCGGAGTGCCGATCGCGACGCTCCGCCATCTTCGTTGGTGCGGCACTGCTCACTACCTGACCCGGGGGGGGCGACCGAAGCCGTGGAACTCAAGGACTACCTGCACGTCATCTGGGTGCGGAAGTGGATCATCATCACGGCCGTGCTGGTGGTGACGGTCACCGCCGTCGTGGTGAGCATGCTGCAGCCGTCCGTGTATCAGGGCGAGGCCAAGGTGCTCGTCACGGCGCAGGACGCCGGCTCGGCCCTGCTGGGCAGCTCGCTCAGCGAACTCTCGGGGCAGCCCGAGCGTGGCCTGCAGACCCAGGTGCAGCTCATGCAGTTGCGCCCGCTTGCCGAGCGTGTGATCCGCAAGTTGGGGCTGCGGACGACGCCCGACAAGTTGCTTGACCGCGTGACGGTCACTGCCGTGGGGCAGACCAACCTCGTCACCGTCGTGGTCACCGACTCGATCCCCAAGCTCGCGTCGGACACCGCCCAAGCGTTCGCCGCCGAGTACGTCGCATGGTCGCGCGAGCTCAAGCGGGCGAGCATAACGGCGGCCGCAGACGAGGTCCAGGCACGCCTGGACGAGGCGAAGACCGAGATCCTCACGCTCGGCGGCAAGCTCAAGGGCGGGAACACGAGCGCGCTGCAGGCGGACCTGCGCGATGCTACATCCGACCAGGCGACGCTGATCGACACACTCGTGGGCCTGCGCGTCGACGAGCAGAACGAGACCCGTCCGGCGCAACTCGCGTCGATCAGATCGAAGATTGCGAGCACGGAGCGCCAGCTTGCCGACGTGAAGGCCAAGATCATCGATCTGGGATCGCGCCTTGGCGCGTCAGCCGACGCGAGCAAGAACTACGACGTGCAGGCCGAACTGCAGATCGCCACGGGGCTCTACACCACGCTCGCCGAGAAGTACGAGACGCTGAAAGTCAGCGAGCAGTTGGAGGTCGGGTCGGGCAGCGTCGTGTCGCCCGCGGTGATCGACATCGTCGCCGTTTCGCCGAAGCCCACGCGCAACGGGGCGCTCGGTCTGGCGGTCGGCCTCGTGTTCGGGCTCGGCATGGCGTTCCTGGCCGAGTATCTGGACAACACCATCAAGTCGGCTGACGAGGCGCAGGAGATCTACGGCGCGCCGGTGCTCGGCAACATCTCGACCGTGCAGTTCAGGGAGGGTGAGGCGCGTCGGCTCACCATCGTGCAGGATCCGGGATCGCGCGGGGCCGAGGCCTATCGTGGCCTGCGCAACAGCATCGACTATGTGAACTTCGAGAATGCCATCAAGACGCTGCTCGTGACGTCGGCCGCGCCGGGCGAAGGCAAGTCGACCGTGTCGGCGAACCTGGCTGCCAGTCTGGCGATGGCGGGCGCGAAGGTCGTACTCATCAACTGCGACTTCCGCCGCCCCACCACGGACGAGTTCTTCGAGGTGAACAATCAGCTCGGACTCTCCGACGTGCTGGCCGGACGGATCTCGCTCGAGTCCGCCCTGCAGGCGACGGGTGACGAGAACCTCCACATACTGACCCCGGGCAAGATGCCGCCGAACCCGTCCGAGCTGCTCGGCTCCGAGAAGATGATTGCGCTGATCGAGACGATCAAGGCCGACGCTGACTGGATCATCGTCGACTCACCGCCGCTGCTCGCGGTGGCGGACGCCGCGGCAACGGCTCGTTGGACCGACGGCGTGCTCGTGGTCACCCGCGCCGGTGTCTCGACCCACCCGGCGGCTGAGAACGCGCGCGACATCCTGGACAAGGTCGGCGCGCGCATTCTCGGCGTCGTGGTGTGGGGACTGGACGAATCCCGCGGAGGGCGTCACGGGTACGGCGGCTACTACGCTGGGTACTATGGCGGCTACTACTCCGAGTACTACGGCGGCGAGTCGAACGGTGGTTCGAAGCAGGCCGACTCCGGTGCGAGGCATACGCTCAGCGTGGTGCCCGCGCGTCGGGGCAGTGCGACTGAGTCCGAGAAGCGGCTCTCCGGCTGGCGGTTGGGTCTCGTGGTGTTCGTCGCCGTGGTCATCGTGCTGTCGGTGGCGGTGCTGCTGCTGAACGGGTGGCTCGGGTGGGGGCTGCTGGGGAGCGCGGGCGGGCTGTGAGGCGACACCCTTGAACCCCCCGCGACCGCAGGCAGCGTGTAGCGACGCGACGATGTTCAGTGTCGTGATCCCCGCATACAATGCCGCCGGGTCGCTCGGTGGGGCCATCGAGAGCGTGCTGGCGCAGGACGAGGGGGGTTGGGAGATCGTCGTCGTCGACGATGGCTCCACTGACGGCACTGCGGCCGTTGTCGAGCGCTACGCCTCCGTCGACGCACGCATCCGGCTGCTCCGGCAAGAGAACGCTGGTCCGGCGGCCGCGCGGAACCGGGGCGTGGAGGCGGCACGCGGGCGATTCATCTGTAGATTGGACGCAGACGACGCATACGAGTCCTCGTTCGTGAGGGTGATCCGATCCGCAATCGAGCGTCATCCCGGATTCCAGGTTTACTCGGCGATGGGTTGGAGAAGCTACGGCCCGGGACAACGTGTGCCGACACACGATGGCGCTGGGTGGACACAGGAGCGGGAGATCACACGTCTGGAGATGCTCGCTCACAATCACGTGTTCGGCATGTGCGCCTACGAGCGCGATGCCGCGCTACGCGTGGGAGGTTCTCGACCGGGTGTCTATGTTGAGGACTACGACTTATGGCTGCGCATGCTGCTTGACGGCGCGCGGTTCTGGTTCGTTCCGGAGGCGATCGGGGTGTACGAAGTGGCCGCCACGGCGATGTCCTCCGATCGAGTCGTGATGGCGCGGGCTGTGGAGGACGTTCTGCGGCGGGTGATCGACGAAGGCGTGCTCGCGGGTCGCGAGCTGAGAGTCGCGCAGGCGGCACTCCGGCGATCCGGCGCCACCATCGCCAGGGCGGAGTTGGAGGAGCGCCTGCGATCCGGGCGCTATACGGGGGCCCGCCGCGCCTACATCGTCGCGATGCCGGCCTACAGACATCCCGTCAGGCGGATGCTGGGTCTGCTCCTGATCATGGTGAGCCCAAGGCTGTTCGACCGCATCGCCGCCCAGAGGCCCGCGAGATGAGCACCGCGCCAGCGCCGCGCAGCGGAATGGATCTCTTGGCACGAATGTGGCCTGCGCTCGCGACGTTGCTTGTCGCGGCGGCCTTCGGCGCTGCCGTCCACCTGGGGATCGAATTCGCGTTCGTCGCAGGCCTCGCGGCGCTCGTGATGGTTCTCGCGATCCTCAGGCAGCCCTCGTGGGGACTGTACCTCGCGCTCTTTCTCGTGCCGCTGGAGGCAGTGGGGCAGATCGTCCCCGGAGTGTCCGTGATCACCTGGGCCAAAGCCGTGCTGCTCGTGACGTTCCTGTCGTTCGTTCTCCAGATGCTCCTTGCGAGGCGCCGGCTTGCCACGCCTCCCTTCGCGGGCCTCCTCTACGGCGTCTTCGCCATAGCCCTGGCCAGCTCGCTGGCCTTCGGCTCCTCCGACGGGAGTCTCTGGGGCATGGTCGCGATGTTCGGCCAGCTGGTGCTCGTCGTCCTCATGTTCAATCTGGTGCGCACTCGCGAGACCTACATCCGCGCGGTGCTGGCGATAGTCGCGGGCAGTGTGCCTGTCGTGGCTGTCGGCCTGCTCGACGTCGTCTCGAGGCGGTCGTTCCTCGGCACCGTCGCGAACCAGGTCTACGCGTCCGCAGCGGCGGGCATCTTCCGCATCACCTCGACGTTCTACGATCCGAACGCGCTCGCGCGGTACCTCGCCTTCGCGGCCATCGTCACTATATGCGCAGCCTCGTTCCCGGAGATGAGGCGCTTCAGGCCGCTGCTGTTCGTGCTCGCGGTGGCCCAGGTGTTCTGCCTCGTCAACACGTTCTCTCGGAGCGGGTTCCTGGCCGTGCTTGCCACCGTGCCTCTCTACCTCCTGTGGGAGAGAGGGTCCGGGAACCGCGTCAGGCGCACGGTGGCGGTGGTCTGCGGCGCGGGGGTCGTCCTGGCCCTGTATCAGCCGTTGTTCACGATCCTGATGCAGCGGTTCTTCGGGTCGAGTGGCGAGTTCCAGATAGACCCCAACCGGATGGCGATCTGGCGCATCGGCCTCGACGCGTTCTGGCGGAGTCCCTTCTTCGGGCAGGGTCCCGACAACGTCGTAGAGGCGATCGGCGGCTTCGCTGCCCATAACATGTACCTGGAGGTCCTGATCGCCGTCGGGCTGGTCGGATCGGCGCTGTTCGCTGCATACGTCGGCCACGCCGCGCTGCAGGCTGTGCGCCTGCGGCGCCACCCTGCCCTCAGCGATGGCGCGCGTGTCGCCGTTCTTGCCCTCGCAGTCGTTCTCTTCACGGGACTCGTCCTTCACGGGTTCAAGTCCAACGAGCTCTGGATCTCGCTGAGCCTGCTGACATGTGTGGCAGCGATCCCGACCCGGACGCTTGAGCCCGCTCCCGGCGACCCCGAGGGAGGCAGTCACCCGCAGTGAAGGTCGCAGTCGTGAGCCATCTGTTCCCAACGGCGGACCGACCGCTGACGGGTGTGTTCGTCCGCGAGCAAGCGGAGGCGTTGGCGCGGGTGTGCGAAGTGCGCGTGGTCTCTCCTCAGTTCCTGCCGGCCAGATTGTCGCCGCCGCTCGATCTCGCACTGCCGACCGAGTACGCGTCGCTGCCTTGGCATCGCCGGCTTCCGTCGTCTGTGTCGGTAGCGCTGGCGGAATCCGCGTATGAAGACGCCCTGGAGCGCGCGCTTCGCCGGGGGATGCCCGATGTCATACACGCGCACTACGGCTTCCCCGACGGCGTGGCGGCGATCCGCGTCGGCCGTCGATTGGGCCTGCCGGTGCTCGTCACCCTGCACGGCACCGACGTGAACCGCCAACTGCAGCGGCCCGTCGTCGGCAGGATACTTGCGAGGAAGCTCGCGCAGGCTGATGCCGTCGTCTGTGTGAGTCAAGAGATGAAGCGCGTGCTCGCTTCTGTGTGGGGGCCGTTGGCGGACAAGACCGTCACCGTTCCGAACGGGTACAACGCGGCTGAGATCGGCTTCGCGGAGGAGACGGATCTCACGCACGTGTTGTTCGTGGGGAGCCTGATACCCGTGAAGAACGTCGACGTGCTGCTGCGCGCCTACGCCGCGGCCGGCGAGCGCGCAGGCCTGCCGCTCCTCATCGTGGGTGACGGACCCTTGCGGGATGCGCTTCGTTCCCTGGCTGCGGAGCTTGGAGTGGCGGATCGAGTCACCTTCGCGGGGCCGGTGCCGCACGATCAGCTGCGCCCCATGTATGCCGGAGCCAGCGCGCTGGTCGTGCCGAGTCGGAGCGAAGGGATGCCCGTCGTCGCCATCGAGGCGCTCGCCTCCGGCGTGCCGGTCATCGCGTCCAGGGTCGGTGACCTGCCTCGGATGATCCGTGAAGGGCAGAATGGCCTCACGGTGCCGAGTGGCGATGTGGCAGCGCTCGCCGAGGCGCTCGTCGCGGTCACCGCGAGGACATGGGACCGGCGCGCCATCGCTTCCGATCCCGCGCTGCGGACGTGGGACGATGTCGCGGCGAGCCTGCTGACCCTCTACGACGGCATGTGGGGGCGAGCGTCGTGACCCGCCGCAGGATCGCCTACGTGTGCCTCCAAGCGACACAACAGGGCCAAGCCAGTCACGCTCACGTCCACGAGATCATCGCAGGGCTGCAGCGTCGTGGCTGGGACGTGACGCTGTACGAGCCACGCTACGCCGGGACCGGTAGAAGGCCGCCTCAAGTGGCCCGGCTGGCGGCGTTCCTAGGCGTTCAGGTGCGGTTCGGGCTCCGCAGCCGCCTGTACGACGCGGTCTACGTGCGGGACCATCCGACGGCCCTGCTCTCGATGCTCGCCGCGCGCCTGTGGCGACGCCCCGTCATCCTTGAGATGAACGGGTCCCCCGACGAGCTTCCGCTTTCGTACCCGTGGACCAGGCACGTGTCGTGGCTCGTCAGATGGGCGTCCGACGCACGGATCCGTGCTGCCTCGTCCGTGATCACGAACACCGAACCGCTTGCGGAGTGGGTGCGCGCGTTCCAGCCCATGAAGAGCGTGACCTCCATCCCCAACGGAGCGGACCCGATCCGGTTCCGGCCCTTCGGCCCCTACGGCGCAGCCGAGTCCTACGTGGCGTTCGCCGGTGTCCTCGCCGTCTGGCAGGGGATCGACGTCTTGCTCGAGGCCACGCGCAGCGATCGGTGGCCCGCCGGCCTGACCGTACGGATCGCGGGCAGGGGTTTGCGGCAGCCGCTGGTCGAGGCGGCGGATGAAGGATCCTCCCTCGTAGAGTACGTAGGACTGCTCTCCTACGACGAGGTCCCCCGGTTCCTGGCAGAGAGCCGGGCCGCGCTGTCTCCGCAGGTCGTCAACCGGGAGCGGGCGCTCCGCCCACGCCGCGGGTCCCCGTTCAGCGGAGCCGCCTACAGCATGTCCCCGGTGAAGCTCTACGAGGGCATGGCGAGTGGCGTGCCCCTCGTGGTGACGGACATCCCCGGGCAGGCGGAGATCGTGCGCGAGGCGGACTGCGGGCTGGTCGTGCCTCCCGGCGACGCGGAGGCACTCGCCGAGGCGATAGCACAGGTCGTCGCCGATCCCGAGGCAGCGGCGGCGATGGGCCGCCGCGGCCGCCAGGCAGTCGTCGCCCGATACTCGTGGGACGCGCGTGCCGAAGCGACGGACCGCGTGATCAGAGGGAGTATGCGCGATGAGTAAGAGCGGCGAAGTGCGCGACGCCCCGTGGGAGGGCCTCGAGGCCCTCCAGCTCGTGGGTGGTTCGGCCTACGGCGGAGCCGTTCCGGTGATCTTCGCGATCATGGACGTCACCGCCGCGCTCGGGATGCGTCCGGTGCTTCTGGCCAGTCACCCCGACGTGGTGGCGGCGGCGCTCGCCGAGGGCCGCGAGGTGTGGGACTTCCCGGGTATCGACCGCGACCCGCGACCGCTCCACGATCTGGTGGTGGCCCTGCGCCTGGCCGGGGCGCTTCGGCGCCGGGGCGTCCGCATCGTGCACACGCATACCTCGAAGGGCGGGATGGTCGGCCGGCTCGCGGCTCGGCTGGCCGGCTGCGACCTCGTGATCCATCACACGCACAGCTTCTATCACACCGGGCTCGGGCCGGGGGCCCGGCGCAGGTCGATGCGCGCGTTCGAGCGCTTCTTCGCCCGTCTCGACGACCGCCAGATCTTCATCAACTCGGGGGAGATGAGAGACGCGACCGCGAGCGGGCTCGTGCCCAGCGGACGCGCCGCGCTCGTGCCGAACGGTATCGACGATCCGAGGGATCCCGCCGCGACGGCTTCCTCGCTGCGAGGCTCGTGGGGCGTGCCGTCCGGCGCCGAGGTGATCGGTACCGTGTGCCGGATCGACATCGAGACGAAGGGGCTCGACACGGGTCTCGCGGCGTTCGCCGAGCTGGCCGCCGTCCGTCCCACCACACACTGGGTGATCGCAGGCAAGGGGGAGGACGAGGCGATGTTCCGGTCGCGCGTCGCCGCGGCGGGTCTGGACGACAGGGTCCATCTGCTCGGGCACGTGCCCCGCGCCGGCGCCCTGCATGCCGGCTTCGACGTCACGCTTGCGCCGAGCCGCCGGGAGGGCCAGTCGGTGACCATCATGGAAGCGATGGCATGCGGCACTCCCGTGGTAGCGACGCGCATACCCGGGAATCTCGATCTCGTGCTCGACGGCGTGAACGGTTCGCTCGCTCTGGTCGATGACGCGGCGACCATGGCTTCAGCGCTCGGCGCCCTGCTGGAGGACCCTGAGGCGCGGATTCGAATGGGCGCCGCGGGGCGTCGGATGTATGAGCGCGAATACACTCGGACGGCGTTCGAGGAGCGTATGCGCGAGTTCTACGCGGAGGCGCTCCGGGGGGCGTTCGGCTCATGACTCCCGCCCTGCGTGAGATGGCGTCGGCAGACGTACCGATCGTGGTGGACCTGCACCTGCGCGCGTTCCCGGGCTTCTTCCTCAGCGCTCTTGGGGCGCCGTTCCTGCGCGTCTACTATCGCAACGTCCTGCGCGACGGCGGGAGCATCGCGCTCGTCGCGGAGGATGCGTCCGGCCTCGAGGGGTTCGTGGTCGGGAGCGTCGACCCCGCGGGCTTCTACGGTCGCCTTCTGCGGCGACGGTGGTACGCGTTCGCTCTGGCCGCCGTGCCGGGTGTGCTGCGCCATCCCTCGGTCGCCGGACGGGTGGCGAGGGCGCTCAGGCACCCGAGCGAGTCGCGCGCCGGCGTCCGGGTGGCCGGGGTGTACTCTCTGGCTGTGGACCCGCTGCGATGGGGCAGCGGCGTGGGGCGAGCGCTGGTCGACCGGTTCTGCGCGCTGGCGCGTGCCCGCGGCGCGACGCAGGTCTTCTTGGAGACGGATGCCGAGGGGAACGAGCGAGTGAACCGCTTCTACGCGGCAACGGGGTTCACCGAGACCGGTCGTCGCAAGACGCCCGAAGGCCGGGTGCTCGTGGACTACGTTCGCGTCCTGGATGCTGGGGCGGGAGGCCCTGATGACGACTGAGTCCTTCGTCCCGTTCTCGCGGCCGAGCGTCACGGCGGCCGAGACCGAAGCTGTGGAGGCGACGATCCGCTCGGGCTGGTGGACCACCGGCCCGCGCGCGCGCGAGTTCGAGGAGGCGTTCGCGGACTACGTGGGCGCCTCGCACGCGGTCGCGGTCAACTCGTGCACCGCCGGCCTGCACGTCGCTCTCGGCGCCCTCGGTGTGGGCCCCGGAGACCTCACGGTGACCAGCGCCATGACGTTCGTGGCTTCGGCTGAGGTCTCGCTCTACGTCGGGGCCGTGCCCCTGCTCCTCGACGTCGATCCCGTGACCCTCAACGTGGACGCCGGCCAGCTCGAGGTGCTCGGTCGCGTGCTCTCCAACGAGTCGCGTGATGCGGCGCTCGCGGAGGCGTTGTCCGCGAGGCTCGTGCCTCCCGGAGTGGCGAAGGGGATCCGGTCAGCGGGGGCCGGCGCGGCGCTCAAGGCGATCGTGCCGGTGCACTACGCGGGCCAGGCGTGCGACATGGACAGGATCGCGAGCGTCGCCCGCGATCTGGGCTGCGCCGTCGTGGAGGACGCCGCCCACGCCGTGGAGACGACCTACGGAGATCGTAAGATCGGATCGATCAGCGAGGCCACGGCCTTCTCGTTCTACGCCACGAAGAACCTGGCGACCGGCGAAGGTGGGATGGTCACGACGATGAACGGCGAGTTGGCCGATCATATGCGACGCCTCACCCTGCATGGGATCTCGGGCGACGCGTGGAGCCGCTACACCGCGGAAGGCACATGGCGCTACGACGTCATCGAGCCGGGTTTCAAGTACAACATGACCGACATCGCCGCTTCATTGGGCCTTGCCCAGTTGGCGCGGATCGCAGAGATGGGTGCACGGCGCGCGGAGATCGTCGCGCGCTATGGGGAGCGGTTCGACCAGCTGCCTCAGGTCGAGGCGCCGCGGGCCGTGGTCGACGGCGTGCACGCGTGGCACCTCTATCCTCTGCGCCTCCACCTCGGCACCCTGGACATCGGTCGCGACGCGTTCATCGAGGAGCTCAGGGCGGCGGGGATCGGGACGAGCGTGCACTTCATCCCCCTGCACCTGCACCCGTACTACCGGGACAGGTTCAGATTCGAGCCCGGGGACTACCCGGTGGCCGCCCGTGAGTACCTGCGCCTGGTGTCGCTGCCGCTCTATCCGGACCTGAGCGACGATGAGGTGGAGCGGGTGTGCGACGCGGTCGAGGGTGTCTGCCGCCGGCACCCGGCCAGACGGTGAAGCGGGCCTTCGACATAGTGGCGTCCCTTGCGGGGCTGATCGTCCTTGCAGTTCCCTTGCTGGTGATCGCGGCGCTCGTCAAGTCCGACTCGCCCGGACCGGTCTTCTTCAGGCAGGTGCGGGTCGGGCGCCTTGGCACGCACTTCCGGATCTGGAAGTTCCGCACGATGAGGGTGGAGTCGGAACAAGACGGCAAGCTCACGCTGGGGGACGATGCGCGCATCACGCGCGTGGGCCGGGCCCTGCGCCGGTTCAAGCTGGACGAACTGCCGCAGTTGATCAACGTCCTGGTCGGAGAGATGAGCCTGGTGGGGCCCCGTCCGGAAGTGCCGGAGTACGCGCATCTGCTGCCCGAGCAGGAGCGGGTGTGGAGCGTGCGTCCCGGCATCACCGACCCCACGGCGATCCGCTTCCGCAACGAGTCCGCGCTGCTCGGGGCCGCGCCGGATCCGGACGTCTTCTACCGGGAAGTCCTGCTGCCGCAGAAGACCGCCGCGTACCTGGAGTACATCGACACCGCCACGTTCGCGCGGGACCTGCGCGTACTGTTCGCGACCGTCGGCGCCGTGATCACGCGGCCGGGAGGCGAGCGATGAGTACGTCGCCCGTTGAGCTGCGCGATACGCCGGCTGAAGCGGGCGCTGCGGCTTCCGCATCGGACCAGGGGCTCACCCACCGGACGACCACGGGAGTGGGCTGGACTCTCCTCGGACTGGCGATCGCCGAGCCTATTCGCATCACGGTGACCGCGTTGCTGGCTCGCGCGCTCACACCGCAGGAGTTCGGGATCGTGGGCATGGCCACGGTATTCCTCGGGCTTGCGGCGATCGGGAACGATCTCGGGCTGCCGGTGGCGATCATCCAACGAAGAGAAACGACGCAGAATGAGTTGAGTTCGTTGTTCTGGTTCAATCTGTCCGTCGGGGTGGCGTTCGCGGTGCTCGGCGTGCTCGCTTCCCAACCGTTGGCTGCCTTCTTCCATCAGCCGGCGGTCGCGCCGGTCTTGGCGGCCCTTTCCGTGGGATTCATCGTCACGTCGCTTGTCCAGATCCAAGGCGCTTTGGTGCGGAGGAGGATGGATTTCCGGACGCCGGCGATCGCGAACATCGTCGGGGTCGCGATCGGAGGGATAGTGGCAATCGCCGCCGCCAGGGCCGGCTGGGGAGTATGGGCGCTCGTGATCAACAGCATCGTGTCCGGAGTTGTGCTCGCGGGCATCGTGGCTGCGACTGTGAGATGGGTCCCCACGCGGAGATTCAGATGGAGAGAGGTGCGGCCCTTCGTCCTCTTCGGGGGGGCGCTGACAGTCGCCGGATTCGCGGGCTACGGGGCGGCGAACGTAGACAACTTGGTCGTCGGTCGCGTGCTCGGTGCGGGCCCGCTCGGTATCTACGCTCTCGCATACAACCTCATCATGTATCCGGTGCGCCGCATCGCATCGACCGTGACGGGGGTCACACTGCCGGCTTTCTCGCGGATACAGGGCGACAATGCGCGGTACGCCGCGGCGTTCGTGCGGGCGCTCGAGATGTCTGCTTCCGTGGTGACTCCGCTGCTCATGGCCGCAGCGGTCGCTTCTGAGAGCATCGTGCTCGGACTCTACGGTCCGAAGTGGGCAGCTGCGGTGATACCCTTCCGGCTGTTGTGCGTAGCCGGTCTGGGGCGCGGGCTCGGGGTACTCGCGGAGGTGGCGCTCAAGGGGCTCGGGAAGGGAGCGCGGCTGCTCTGGTGGACCGCAGCCGGCCTGCTAGGCGTGGCGGCAGGCGCATGGTTCGGAATCCCGAGCGGCGTGAACGGGGTTGCCGTCGGTGTCTCTGTGGCTACCATGTTCTGTAGCGCGCTGATGCTGTGGGACGTGATGCATCTTCTCGGTGTGACTCTGGCGGTCGGGTTCGTCAGGGTCGGGCGTCCGATGGTTCTGGGAGCCGCAGCCGCCGGTTCGGCGTGGCTGGTAGGGGAGATGCTCGGTCTTCTGGGGGCCGGTCACCTGGTCTCCGCCGTCTTGGCCGTCGCGCTCGGGGTTGTCATCCCGCTCGCTGTCGCGTTTCTCGTGCCGGGCTTCGCCGGCGTCAGGGAACTCGTGTCGATCATCCGCGGCAGGATGACGGCGGCTTCAGGTGATACGGATCTGGCGGCAGAGGGTCCCTCCAGGGGGTGAGATCGTGTCGGAGCAGGACGGTTTGATGACGACTCTCGCCCGGTCCTGGCGAGAGTCCTCACGTGCACAGATAGCCACGTACATCGCCGTCGATGTCGCCATCGTGTGGGCCGCGACGCTTGCTGCCTACATGGTCCGCTTCGAGGCGCTCATCCCTCCCTCTCTGGTCGCGGGTATTCCCGAAGCCGGCGCCATCGCGTGCGTCGTGTTCGTTGGCCTCTTCTGGTGGTTCCGTCTCTACCACTTCATCTGGAGGTACGTTGGCGTCGAAGTGATCATCAGGCTGGCCGGTGCCGTCTTCCTGGGAGGTGCCGGCCTTGCGACGGCTGCCGGGCTGGTTCGTGACAGCAGCGGGCTCGCCATCGTACCCATCAGCATCCCGATCCTGATCAGCGTGTTCGTGTTCGTGGGGTCTGCGGCGTTCAGGAGTCTCGGCAGGATGCTCATCTACACGACATCCGGTCCGGCGAAGACACTGCACCGGGTACTGATCGTCGGTGCGGGTGATGCTGGCTCCCTGCTGCTCCGTGACATCGAGAACCAGCCCGCCTTGGGGATCAAGGTCCTCGGCTTCCTCGATGACGCGCGAGGCAAGCAGGGTCGCTTGATCCGCGGGATTCCCGTCATCGGGCAGATCGGCTGTCTGCCCGAGGCCGTGGTTTCGAACAGGATCGACGAGGCGCTCGTGGCGATCCCCAGTGCGGACGTGGCCGAGCGCAGGCGCATCTTGGATCTCTGCAACGAGGCCGACGTCAGGGCGCGCATGATACCCGGGGTCGCCCGGGACTCGGCGTCTCTGGGTGTCTCGGATCTTCGCGCCGTCAGCATCGAGGACCTGCTGGACCGTGACACGGTGCGCGTGGACGAGGACCTCATCAGCGCGACGCTCACCGATCGCGTCGTTGCCGTCACCGGGGCGGCAGGATCCATCGGGGCCGAGTTGTGTCGCCAGATCATGAAGATGAAGCCCAGCAGGCTTCTGCTTCTGGAGATCGACGAGTCCAGACTCTACGAGTTCTATCTCGAGTTGTGCGATCTCGATCCCGCGGTACCCGAGATGCACATCTGCGACATTCGAGACGAGCGCAAGGTCGCCGGGATCCTTCTCGCCGGCAAGGCGGAGGTCGTCTTCCACGCCGCCGCCTACAAGCACGTGCCTCTGATGGAACTCGCCCCGGACGAGGCCATCAAGGCGAACGTCGGCGGAACCATGGCGCTCCTTCGCGCATGCGCGCTGGCCGACGTCGGTCACTTCGTGCTCATCTCCACCGACAAAGCAGTCGCTCCGGCGAACGTGATGGGAGCGACCAAGGCGATCGCCGAGCGCCTCTGCCTGTTCGCGGCGCGGGAAGGCCTGCGCGCGACGACCGTGAGGTTCGGCAACGTCCTCGGTAGCCGGGGCAGTGTAGTGCCGCTGTTCGAGCAGCAGCTGCGGAAGGGGGGGCCTCTGCGGGTCACCCATCGAGACGCTACCCGGTACTTCATGACGATCCCGGAGGCGGCTCGACTCGTCCTTCAGGCGCAGGCGATGTCCGAAGGCGGGGAGATCTTCGTGCTCGAGATGGGTGAGCAGGTCCACATCCTCGACGTGGCGAAGAAGATGATCTCGCTGTCGGACTCGAACGCGGTGATCGAGTTCACCGGCCTCAGGCCAGGGGAGAAGCTGCACGAGATCCTCGTGCACGAAGGGGTCGCGCTCACGCCCACAGGTAGGGAGAAGACCCTGCGCGTGTGCGCTCTCCCGGTCGTGCCGCCTACGTATTGGTCCGATGCTGAGGCACTCGTCGAATCGGCCCGTCGGGGCGAGCGGGAGAGGGCCGTCGAGTCGCTGGCAGACCTACTTCCCGACTATGAGCCGCAATCACGCCCATAGGCGCGTTGGGAGCCCGTATCGACAGCACCCGGGTCGCCTCACAGCAGAGGCGGCGCCGAGGCCGTCATCCCTCCTGTCACGCCGAATCGCGTGGGGAGCGGTGCTCCCTCGCGGTCTCGCCCGGGCGCACCCGGCGCTCGGGCGTGGTTCGGTACACTGAGTATGTTCAGGGATTTCAGCATGGGCGTTCTTGGGAGGCGTGCGTCTCGTGGATAATGGCGTAGGCAGCGGATACCGGGAGTCTCACGCGGCCCCCGGCAAGGGTCGCCAGTATGACATGCACTACGCCACAGATCCGTGGGACGGCTTCCTGTGGGAACGCGAACGCTACCTTCTGCAGCGCATCCTCGACAGATGGTTCAAGGGCCGCAGCAGCGAGACGCTCGACTTCGGCTGCGGAACGGGGCGGTTGTCCGCGTTCTTCGAGGGGAAGGTCAGCTCGCTGACCGCCGTCGACGTGTCCGAATCGATGCTGGCCGAAGCGCGCGCGAAACTCAATCATGCCACGGTCGTCTGCGCTGACATCACTCGCGATGAGACGGTTCTGGGCGACGCGACGTTCGATCTCATCGTGGCATTCCGATTCTTCGTCAATGCGGAGCCCCGGCTGCGCGACGACGCGATTCATGCGCTCGCAGGTCGGCTGCGGGACGATGGCATTCTCGTCTTCAACGTACATCACCACCTTGGATCTCCGTATGTTCGGTTGGTGCGATGGTCCGAATCAAGGCGAGGCCAGGTGTACAACGCGATGTCATTGAAGGACATCCGTCGGTTGGTGGCGGCCGCTGGTCTCCGCGTCGAAAGGGTGTTCCCGGCAGGCATCATTCGCATCCCGAAGGTGAAGTTGCCGTGGGCGGTGAACAGGATGCTCGACCGGGCTCTGTGGAGAGTGCCCGGAGCGCATCTCATCGCGGAGGATCTCGTCGTGGTGGCGGTGCGAGCGTGAGCAGGGATGACTCCTTCCGCAAGACCGGACCGGCTCGCGACATCGCGGTCGAAGCGGCCAAGACGGTGGCGGGACGGGCAATAGGTCGCGAGACGGGACTCTTCTGCGTACCCGAGGTGGTGGAGGGTTCCAGGCCCGGTGAGCTTCTGCTCGAGCGCATGGACGGGCTGACGACACTGTGCAATGCCATCGAGATGCACGCCGAAGGGCTGCCCTCGCTCTTCATGCAAATGGGTCGCGGTATTGCGGCGGTACATCGGGACCTGGTTCTTGCGGAAGACATGCGCATCCCGTTCCCGGGGCCCTGGGACCCGGCGAGTGTTGCCGTTCCCGTGTTCGTCCACGGAGATCTGACTGCTCACAACGTGTGCGTGCAGGAGACGACGGGGCGCCTGGTGATCCTCGACTGGTCGGTGGCTCCGCACCTTGGCGTACAAGCGACGTACGGGAGTCCCTACTTCGACATCGCGCTGCTCTTCGCTCACTGCTCGTACGCTCCGCCGTCGAGGTGCGGACGGATTCCGCTTGCCGGGCTCTTCGACGCGTTCCTCGCGGGCTATGCATACGAACGTCCGGGGGCGCTGCTCCCGGATGCGTTCTCGGAGGCCATGCATGCTATCGAGCCGGAATACCTGCGGCTCGTCGAACGGGCCGCTCAGTCCCGCGGGCCGGGGAGACGGCAGGTGTTCCAGGTCGTACATGGTGCACGGCTCAGAGCGTGGAGGTCGTATCGACCTCCACGCTCTGTGTTCGAAAGCACTCCTGAGCGGTCTTCCCGCTAGAGGGCGTCTCCGGTGTGTGGGACCGGCTCGCCTTCGTGCCCTACGGCACCGTCACCAGCGTGCCTATGACGTCGATCGCGTCGATGTTGATGTTGGTCGTGGTGGCGGAGCCGTTCTTGGTGCCCGTCCACTCCACGCGCAGCGTGTGCGGACCCGCCGCAAGGCCGCTGCGGTCGAAGACGACCTGCTGGTAGGCGTAGGCCGGCGCATATAGGTCGACCAGCACCGGCGCCTCGCCGTCCACCGTCACCCGCGCGATGCCGTAGTTCTTGCCAACAAGTGCGATCCAGCGCACCGAGGTGCCGGTGAACGCTGCGGTGAATTCGGAACCTGAGACCGTCGCGTACTTGATGGAGGAGCCCGAGAAGGAGGCGCCATTGGCCACGGACCACGTGCCGACGTACGCGATCCTGCCATCGGTCTGCTCGAAGCGCGGACGCGCGGAGAGCAGCGTGCCGATGACGTCGATCGCGTCGATGTCGATGTTGGTGGCCGTGGCGGACGTGTTCTTTGTGCCCGTCCACTCGATGAGCATCGTGTGGGGACCCGCGGCAAGGCCACTCGCCTCGAACACGGTCTGCTTGTAGGCGAAGGCCGGTGCGTACAGGTCCACGAGCTGGGGCTCGTCGCCGTCGATGGTCACGCGCGCGATGCCGTAGTTGCGGCCCTTGAGCGCGATCAAGCGGACCGCTGTGCCGGTGAATGCCACGGCGACATTGGCTCCCGTACTCGACGCCAGCTTCATCGTGCCGCCCGAATACGAGGCGCCGGTGGCTGTAGACCAGGCTCCCGTGAAGGCGAGCTTGCCGTCGGTCTGCTCGAAGCGGGTGGCGTAGGCGGGAGCCTGCGAGAGCGTACCCGCCACGT
>DATCIG010000085.1:0-3843 GCA_036507895.1 Coriobacteriia bacterium | reverse complement strand
CAACGGGAGGCCGGACATGACCGCGCACGCAAAGGGCAGCGGGACGAAGGACGATCCCTGGGTGCTGACCACGCCGAGCGGGTCGTCGGAGTACCTGATGTTCCGGGACGAGGCCGCGGACCCTCCGGCGATCGTGTGCGTGGTGGGCAAGACCGTGCTCGGGTATCGGCTGCGCGCGATCGAGGATCTGCACGCGATGCTCGTGGAGCACGCCGACTGGGTGCCGCTCGGGAGCGCCGACGAGCAGAAGCCCGCGGCTGAGGGCACGGTCGAGGCGTGGGGCCTCGCCGAGGTGGAGCACAACCCGCGCAACAACCGGATGCGGGCGCTGTAGCCGTGGCCTACGACGAGGAACTCGACGCGCGCGTGGCCGAGGCCGTCGGGCCCTGGGAGACGACTCGCAAGGCGATGTTCGGCGGCTCCGGCTACTTCCTCGGCGGCAACATGCTCGCCGGCATCGACGACGACGATATGGTGCTGTGGCTGAGCCGCGCGAAGGCGCACGCGGAGTCGCTGCCGCCGAAGTAGGGGCGGCGCTCAGCCCTGTGCCGCGCTCCGTACCTGCGCGAGCTGCTCCGCGACGTCCAGTCTCGCGGCCCAGCCGTCGAGGTACCGCTCGTCGAGGGTTCCGCGCTGGAGCTCGTAGACGCCGGCGGCATCGCGCAGCTGGCGCTCGCTGCCGCCGGAAGCCGCCGACCACCGCAGCTTCTGCAGGATCGTGTCCTCGGGAGACGAGACGCTGAGATCCAGGCCGAACGCGCGGCTTCTCACCCGGCGGGCGAAACGGCTCGCGTCGAAGGGGTCGTCGGTCAGCGGCCAGAAGTCGACCTTGTCGCCGCTGCTGCTGTCGATGAGGTTGAACAGGCCCCGCCGCCCCAGCGCATCGCGTGCGGCTTCCTCGTCGAAGAAGTAGGGGTCGGTCCCGAACGCCGCAGCGAGCGCTCCAACGACCCGGGCATCGACCTCGATGACGATGTCGATGTCGTGGGTGGCGCGCGGCTCTCCCTGGAGGCTCGAGGCGAGCGAGCCGGTGATCAGGTACCCGACTCCGGCAGCGTCGAGGGCGGCGACCGCTTCGGTCAGGAGTTGCGTCTGCGACACCGCTCCAGCCTCTCCAGGTACATCGTGTGCAGCTCGGCGTCGGAGGCGGCGGGGTAGCGCTGGGCGAGGCCGGCCTGCAGCGCCTCGTGTGTCATGTCGGACAGCTCGAAGGCCTTCGCGAGCCGCTGCTCGGGCGTCATGCGCCGCAGCGCCTCCATGTAGACGCGCCGGTTGGGCTGCTCTTTGAGTCCGATCCGCATCACGGGCGACCTCCGCGGCAAGTGTAGCAGCCGTGTCCGACACCCAGAGGACGCCGGTAAGCCTTCGGAAAGGAGGGCGGCGCAGCATCGGGGTATGCCCGAACCCCGCCTACTCGACCGGATGCGCGACGCACTGCGCGCGCGCCACTACAGCCGCCGCACGGAGCAGGCGTACCTGCTGTGGGCGCGGCGCTACATCGTGTTCCACAAGGGAGTGCACCCCGCGGAGATGGGGGAGCGCGAGATCAACGCGTTCCTGACCCACCTCGCCGTCGAGCAGCATGTGAGCGCGTCCACGCAGAACCAGGCGCTCGCGGGGCTGCTGTTCCTGTACCGCAACGTGGTCGGGTGTGACGTGGGCGACCTGGGCGGTGTCGTGCGCGCACGCAAGCCCACGCGCATCCCTGTGGTGATGACGCGCGACGAGGTCCGTGCGGTGCTCGAGGCCATGGACGGCGAGACCCGCCTGATGGCGTCGCTGATGTACGGCACCGGCATGCGGCTGATGGAGTGCCTGCGGCTGCGGGTGCTCGACGTCGACTTCGGGTCGTTCGAGATCGCCGTGCGCGACGGCAAGGGGTCGAAGGACCGCGTCACGATGCTGCCGCAGTCGCTCGTGCCCGCGCTGAAGGCCCAGATGCGCCGCGCGCAGGCGGTGCACCAGCGCGACCTGAGCGACGGATGGGGGCGGGTGGTACTTCCCGACGCGCTGGACCGCAAGTACCCGCATGCGGCATCTGAGTGGCGCTGGCAGTGGGTGTTCCCGCAGCAACGACGGTGGCGCAACGAGGAGACGGGGGAGCAGGGCCGGCACCACGTCCACGAGACGATCCTGCAGCGGGCGGTGAAGGAGGCGGTACGGCGCGCGGGCGTGACCAAACACGTCGGATGCCACACGTTCCGCCACTCGTTCGCCACACACCTGCTGCAGGCCGGCTACGACATCCGGACGATCCAGGAGCTGCTCGGCCACAAGGACCTGTCGACCACGATGGTCTACACCCACGTGCTCAACAAGGGCGGTCTGGGCGTGAACAGCCCCTTCGACCGACTGTGACGAGCCCGGTGCGATATGCACGCTCGGCGTTACTAACGCGACGCGTTACTATACTGACATGATCCGGTCGTTTCGCGACCACGACACCGAGATGCTGGCCCATGGGATGAGGGTCGCTCGGTTCGCCGCGATCGAGTCGGTGGCTCGGCGGAAGCTGAGGCAGCTGGAGATCGCCGAGAGCCTGAGCGACCTGCGGATACCTCCCGGGAACCGGCTCGAGGCCCTCCGGGGGAGTCGGAACGGGCAGTTCAGCATCAGGGTGAATGACCGGTACCGGGTCTGCTTCCGCTGGACAGAGGCCAGGGCCGAGGATGTGGAGATCGTCGACTATCATTGAGAGGTGTCAGCGATGAACCAGGTACCGCCTGTCACGCCGGGTGAGCTGCTGCGCGAGGAATTCCTGGTCCCCATGGGGATCACGAAGTACCGATTGGCGAAGGAGATCGGCGTACCGGCGCAGCGCATCGGCGAGATAGTCGCCGGCAGGCGGGCGATCACCGCGGACACCGACCTCCGGATGGGGCGCTACTTCGGCCTCTCAAGAGGCTATTGGATGCGGGCTCAGGCCGCATACGACACCGAAGTCACCGAGCGCCGGATAGCGAAGGACCTCGCGAAGATCGTTCCGTGGTCCTCGGCGCACCACGGGGCCGGGAGCGCCGCCTAAGGGCTCGCGCCTATCGCCCTCACTAGGCGATCGAACGTTGCAAGTGACTTCTTACACGGAAAGCCCCATCCTGCGACGAGGGACTCGGGAGGTTTACCCAGTCCGTAGAAGGATTGTTATACGCATCGGCTGAAGTGGGTGCGCAGTGAGGGAGATTCGGGAGTTGGCTGCTTCGGACCGCGCGTGGTCCGGCGCCTTGCTCTGCGAGAACTTCGACTCGACGCGCGTGGTGTCTCTCGGTCGGCTGCATGACGCGGTCGACCTTCCAGGGCTCGTGGTCGTCGACGACGACGCGCCGGTCGGGCTGCTGCACTACTCCATCGACGGTCCCCAGTGCGAGGTCGTCGCGCTCGTCGTCGAGCGACCGCGCGAGGGTATCGGCACGGCGCTGCTGGCTGCGTTGCGTGAGCGCGCCTCGACGGCTGGGTGCAAACGGGCGTGGCTCGTCACCACCAACGACAACGCGGCCGCTCAGGCCTTCTATCTCGCCCTGGGTTGGCGTCTTGTGGCTGTACACGAGGGTGCCATCGCGCTCTCGCGCCTGCTGAAACCTGAAATTCCCGTGCTGGGTATCGACGGGATCCCGCTTGAAGACGAGATCGAGTTCGACTGGGACCTCGGTCGCGCATAACATTCAAAGTCAGTCCGAGGCCTTTCACGATGTCGACGGACCGTCGGAGCAGTACCGTGGGGGTCAGTAACCGGCCCCCGTCCGCTGCACTGAGACCTAACCGGAGCGACAAAGTCGACTCCTTGCGCTTGATCGCGTGGCGGACGGGGCCACCAAGGACGTGGAGTCGCGGCCCTGCTTGGAACCC
>DATCIG010000084.1:0-2140 GCA_036507895.1 Coriobacteriia bacterium | reverse complement strand
TGGCTGCGGACGCGACCGCTGCGTTGACGGGGATCAACACCGCCCGCGCGCCGGTACGCAGACGGGCGTGGCCGCTGGCCGGAGACCATGCTCGCGATCACGGCGCAGACGCGGGCAACCCACTGATCGTGGACCTGGACGCCACGCTGGTGAGGTCCCACTCGGACAAGGAGCTCGCGGCCCAACGTTCAGCAGTGAACCGCTCGCGATGCCGCTGGCCCTGGCGTACCGAGGTACAACCCCGAACGCTCCCCCCCGCAATCGTGTACTGTGCACCTGACGAAGTACGCGACACCTCCATGACAACAAGCGGTATAGGAACGACAGAATCACTGTTCAGGAAACGCAGTGCTGATCAGATGCGGAAGAGTCTCGTGAAATCCTCGCAATCCGGAAATGCAAGCGGGAAGGTTCTCGCGGTGCTCGATGCTCTTGTCATGCACCGTCGCCTCAGCGACATCGCGACCTCGAGTGGGCTAGCCAAGTCGACCGTCCACCGTATTCTGCAGACGATGGTGCGGGAAGTCTTCGCCACGGTCGACGGTTCGGGGTACTACGTGCCCGGCCCGCGGCTCATCGCGCTCGCCGGCCGCGTTGTCGGACGACTCGACGCGTTCGTCGGTGCGGACGCGACCCTCGGTAGACTTCAGCAATCAACGGGCGCGACAGTGCATCTGGCTGTGTTGTCCGGAGACGAGGCGATCTACGTGCGCAAACTAGAGCCGAGCAAGCCTTACCGCATGGCCTCGAGAGTCGGTACGGCCATCCCGCTTCATTGCACGTCGATCGGAAAGGCCTATCTTTCACTTATGCCCCGGGACTATGTCGAAGCTCTCGCCGAACGTACGGGATTGCCCCGCTGCACGCCCAACACCCTGACATCGATCGAGGCGCTTCTGGCAAATCTAGACGAAGTGCGAGAGAGGGGCTGGGCGATCGATGACGAGGAGAACGAGAAGGGCGTCTTCTGCGTCGGTGCGGCAGTGCGAGACCACACAGGCCACGTGACTGCAGCAGTGAGCGTGACCCAGTTGCGTAGTGATCCAGCAGCGGCTTCGGTCGACGTGATTGGACCGCTCGTGGCGAAAGCGGGTGCCGAAGTTTCCGCGGGGCTGGGGGCTCCCTGAGGGACGTCAGCCAATCTTTGAGAAGGTGCACAGCGCATTCGTCGGTGGCATCCGCGCTGTGCCGCGAGCAACAGCGCGGCACCAAGGGCCCGTCGTGCGAACTGGTGGTCGAGAAGCCGTGGCGTCATGTCCGGCGCATCGACGGGATGTGACGCCCTCGGCTCCAGGGCGAAGGCGACGTTTCGGGCGCCGAGCCCGATACGGCGTCTTCCCACCACAAAGTGGCTCTCCACTACGGAGTGGTGAGGTCGGGGCTGGACGCGGGCGATCCGAACGGGAGACGACCCTGGCCTGGCACTGCTAGCAGCGGCTGTACTTCGATCGATCAGGCGCCCGCACCGGCGGCCGGACGGGCGATCGCGAGCAGGTCATCGCCACGTTTCACACCTACCCGGTCCCGAGATCGAGCCTGGGACACATCTTGTGCGCCTGGCGCCCCCAGCCCCTGGCCTACTTCGCACTCGCGGCGTGAGCAACGGCGGAGCGGAGGCCATCAACTTGATCATCGAGAAGACCCGACGACGGTATGACACCGCCGTCACGTACACGCCGCGCGCTGTCCGGTGGCCGCTCGCGCTCGCGGCGATGACGCTCCCGCTCCGCGCTGAGTCACCGGCTGGACCGCCGTGCGGCGACCTCCGGGGTCTGGGCGGACCGCGGGCACTTCTAACACCGCCGGGCTCGCAGCCCTATGCGTGCGCCTCATCGCCAATGACCGCCGGCGAAGTCGACCACGCAGCGGACCGCGGTATCGAACTCGTCGAGCTCCAGTCCTTGCCGGGATGAACCCGGCGACCTACATGGACAACGTCGCCTGCGGCGGGCTGGTCCCAGCAGCCTTGCGTGCGGGGCCATCGTGGGCGAGGGCCTGGTGGACGGCGGCCTTCACGCGTGACAGGGGCATCGAGGGTGATGGGGCGATCAGCGACCTCGCGCACGCTTCGGCGCAGGATGTGCTGACTCCCGCAGCCCTGGACGGGGAATGTCGCTCGTAGCGCGGCTCGGCCGGTCGA
>DATCIG010000083.1:0-17676 GCA_036507895.1 Coriobacteriia bacterium | reverse complement strand
CGAGTTCCTCGGTGATCAGCAGCGCGAGGGCGGAGACGCCCGCATGACTCTGACCCTGTTTGACACGCATCTCACCCCGTTGGCCGCTGCGGTCCCGATTCGCGAGATCGCCCCGCTGGACGTGAGCACCTTCGAGCCTGGGGGCATGACGGCCCTCTACGATGCAATCGGCCACACGATGACTATGGCCGACGACTTCTATGCCGAGCACAAGCCCGACCAGGTGCTGTTCGTGATCATGACCGACGGCGAGGAGAACTCGAGCCGCGAGTTCGACCGCGATCGCATCTTCGGCCTCATCGAGGAGCGCCAGCGCAGCGCCGGCTACGAGTTCATCTACCTGGGCGCCAACCAGGACAGCTATCTCGTCGGTCAGGCGATGGGCATCCGGGCGGGCCGCATGGTCGACTGGAGCGCCACGCCCGAGGAGACCGCTGCGACCATGCAGCGCGTGAGCCGCAACGTGCGCGCACACCGCCGCTACGCCGAGGCGCAGTCGCCGGTGATGTTCTCTCCGGAATTCGAGGCGATGGCGGATCTCGAGGGGCAGGAGCTTGCAGACGCGAAGATGGCGTACGTCCGCGAGGCGAAGAGGGGCTAGGAGCCGCACGGGCGCGGCGTGACACAGCACGTCGAGCAGGGGGGGCGGAGGTCGGGTGGCGCCGGGTTCCGGCCTCCGTGCGCGTCCCGGCACCCGCGCTGCGGAGGCTCCTGTAGGGTAAGGGGCAGATCTGCACGGCTGACGAGGGGGTTTCGCACGGCATGGAACACGCGTCCGCTGTTCAGGATCGGTACGACCCGGGCAGGTCGGCGGTCGACGTCCGTTTGGCGGGCGTTTCGCTCTAGCATGGTCCGGATGCTTGACTCACATACCCGTGGGGGTATAGTTTCGGTTGCTGTTCAATGGCTGTATACGAGTGCATCCCTCGAGGGAGGGTTCGTTGAAGAACAAACTCATCATCTGGCTCTCGGTGGCCGTGATCGCCGTCATCGCGCTCGTTGCTCTGGCGGTGCCCTCACCTGCTGTGCAGAAGGACATCGGGAGTGACGAGCTGCTGAAGTTGCAGGCTGCCGGCGGCGCGTCGATCGTAGACGTCCGCACCCCGCCCGAGTTCGAGTCGGGCCACATCGCCTCCTCCGTCAACGTCCCGCTCGATCAGCTCGAGCAGGTCTCAGCGACGTGGGACAAGCAGAAGCCGGTGGTCGTGTACTGCGCCACCGGCGCGCGTTCGGCGGACGCCGCCGCGTTCCTGGCGAGCCACGGGTTCCGCGAGGTCTACAACCTCACGGGGGGCGCAGCCGCCTGGACGGGCGAGCTTGTCGGGGGAGCGGCCGCGGCCGCGGCCCCGAGCGGCGCGGGCTCCGTCAAGACGAACGGCAAGCGCCTGTTCATCGAGTTCTCGACCAGCACTTGACCCACCTGCATCGCGATGAAGCCTCTGGTCGAGAGGCTCGGCACCGAGTACAGCGGCAAGGTCGAGTTCCGGACCTACCTGGACAGTGGGGACCCCATCGGGGACGCGCTCGCCCAGCAATTCAACATCCAGTACGTGCCGACGTTCGTGTTCGTGAACGCCGACGGGAGCGTCTCGGGACAGCAGATCGTCGGCGAGGCTACCGAGGCCGTACTCAGGCAGCGGCTCGATGCGCTCAAGTAGCGGGCGACCGCTGGCCCGGGACGGTGGGCGATGACAGGGACCCTGCTGACGTTCGGCGCAGCATTCGCCGCGGGCTTCGTGTCGTTCCTGTCGCCGTGCGTGCTGCCCCTGATCCCCGGTTACGTGTCGTTCATCACCGGCTTCACCCCGGCCGAACTGGCCGACGAGAAGCAGACGCTCTCGGCCGTGTTGATGCCGAGCCTGCTGTTCGTCGCGGGGTTCACGTTCGTGTTCGTCGCGCTCGGCGCCTCGGCGTCGCTGCTCGGCTCGCTGCTCGCGCCGTATCGCGGTGCTCTGGCCACGGCCGCCGCGGTGCTCATCATCGCGATGGGCGTACTCATGCTCGGCGTGATCAGGCTGCCGGGACTCTACGGGGAGAAGCGGTTCGATCTGTCGCGGACGCGTTCGCTGGGCCGCGCTGCCGCTCCGGTCATGGGGATGGCGTTCGCCTTCGGCTGGACGCCGTGCGTGGGGCCGATCCTCGCGAGCATCCTCGCGCTCGCCGGGAGCTCCTCGGACGTCGGCCGCGGCATGCTGCTCCTGCTCACCTACTCCGCCGGTCTGGGCGTGCCGTTCGTGGCGGTCGGCCTCCTGTTCGGGAAGCTTCGCGGTGCGATGCGGTTCCTCGGCCGCCATTCGCTCACGATCAACCGGGCGGCGGGCACGCTGCTCATCGTCATGGGAGTGCTCATGTTGACCGGCAAGCTCGCGGTCATCACCGCGTGGTTCCTGCGCTTCGTGCCGTGGTCGGTCGGCTGACGGCAGGCCGAACCCTCTCGCTTGCACCCGGATACGCGAACGGCCGCCCGAGACTCGGGCGGCCGTTTCTGCGTACAGGCTATGCGCGACTCAGCAGCGGTTCTTGCCGCCGTCGCCGGTCGCCGTGTAGCCCTGCTGCATGGCGACCGCGTCGAGGGTGGTCATCACTGCGTCCTCCACGACCATGACGGCCTGCTTGTCGAGATCGTCGACGAACACGAAGCGCGTGTAGCCGTGGCATTCGTCGCATAGGTGCACCCGGTGGGCGGGGTCGCCCTCGACGTGCGTGTAGCGGAGTCCATTGGGGTCCATCGTCCCGCAGCGGACGCACCGGAGGCGCTCGTAGCCCCACTCGGCGTGGCAGAGGCCGCACCACAAGGTGCGTTCCGCGCCACGGAGCGCGGTGCTCTCGCCCATGCGGCCCATGGCGGCGTCGGCGCCGCACACGGGGCAGCGCCCTGAGCCCCATGCGTGCGGATCGAACTCGCCGAGCGTCTCGAGCGCGCTGCGCGATGGACCGGTGAGGAACGGCACGAGTGCGGAGAAGAGCACGAACGCGACCGTGGCGGTCGTCAGTGGGCCGTTCGGCTGCGCACCCATCGTGTCCGCCGTCTCCGCGAAGAAGGCCTGCGGTGCCCGAACGGCGCGGGCCAGACGGCCGCCGTCGATAGCGGCGGCGAAGTCGGCGTCATGCAGCGCCGCGGCTTGGTCGGCGGGAAGGCCGGCTGCCCGGCTCGCGTAGAGCGCTATCTCGCCGACGGCCTCCACGTACTCGGCCAACGGCACCTCGGGTGCGCTCACGCGGAAGATCGGCTGGCCAGCGACGAGCGCTTCACGCGCGGCGTCGGCGCCCGGCGCGTCGTAAGCGCGCTCGACCGATTCGATGCGCGACTGTATCTCCCAGAGTCCCTTCAGGAACCGCAGCCTGGCTGCGTCCGGGGCCGTCGCTGCAGAGAGGTAGTCTTCGGTCACTTTGCTTACGAGGTCCATATCCACGCAGGCTCACTCCCTTTCGCGGCGTTGGGGGCCGGGCCTGACGGCCCGACCCCCGGTGCTCGTGTGTCTCGGTACGAAACGACCTGCGTTCTACTCCTCGATCACGTTCTTGCCGCTGGCCAGTTCTTCATCGGCCCAGTGGCCCCAGTGGTATCGGGCCTCTTCTTCGGTCACGCGACCGTTGCCGAGCATGAGCCGGGCCAGCCCGCGGTAGGGCTGGAAGATGCCGGCGCCGAGGTAGATGTGCGCGCACATGATGAGCACGACGAGCGCGAAGGCCACGTCATGCAGCAGGAGCGCCACCCGGAAGACCTCGGGAGAGACGAACTGACCCGCCCAGAGAACGACTCCCGTGACCGCGATGAGCGCGGCCGCGAAGAGCAGCAGGCCGTCGGACAGACGCTGGCCTGACTTGACCTCGTGCTGCGGGGGCATGTGGGTGGTCTTCGGCGCGAACATGTACCGCGGGAACTTCTTCATGAACAGCTTGTCATCGTCGTCCCACTTGGCGAACAGGTTCTTCATGATGTGCACGAACCCCTTGGGGGCCACGATCAGGCCGACGAGCGGCCCGCCGATGAACACCACTGCGAAGACCCTGTGCGCGATACGGACCATCTGGACGACGTCGGAGCCGACCGCTCGGCCGACGACGGGGATGAAGACGACCGCCCCGCTCGCGATGAGCACGAGGGTCGCGACCATATGGATGCCGTGGATCCACCGCTTCAGCAGGCTGTGACGCTGGATGTAGCGTGTCACGTTACTTCTCCTCCTTCGCGGCTTCGTCCGCGGTCTCGAGCTCTTCGGTCAATCCGTCGCGCGTGTAGCCGATGCTCGACAGGAAGGAGATGCCGAGGCCGCCGACGATGGCGGCGATGCCGAGCCCGGTGAGCGGCTTGATGATCGACATCAGCGTGACGATGTCCGGCTTCTTCGGGTCACGGATGAGACCGTGCGCCTCGAAGCCGAACTTGGCGACGAACAGCGAGTGCATGCCGCCCATCTGGGTCTCGCCGTAGAGTTCGGCCTTGTTGAAGCCCGCGACCTTGAGCTCCGCGACGCGTGCCTTGCCCTTCGTGAGCATCTCCGTGCGCGGCCCGTAGAAGATCGCGGCGGCCGGGCAGGTCTTGACGCACGCGGGCTCGATGCCCTTGGCGACGCGGTCGTCGCACAGCGTGCACTTGTTGGAGACACCGAAGTTCTCGCGGTACTTGGGGACGCTGAAGGGGCAGGCAGCGGTGCAGTACTTGCAGCCCACGCACTTCGAGCTGTCGAGCTTGACGGTGCCGTCATCGAGCCGGCTGATGGCACCGACCGGGCAGACGTCCATGCATGCGGGCTCCGTGCAGTGGAAGCACGCGCGGCGTGAGAACGCCCACTCGACGCCCGCGGGCGTGTCCTTCTCTCGGAACTCGATGAGAAGGCGTGTGTCGCCGTTGAGGTCGGCCATGCTCTGGTAGGAGCCCGTGGACTCGTAGCCATCCTTGACCATGCTCGAGGGGAGCATGTTCCATTGCTTGCACTGCACCTGGCAGCCCTTGCACGCGCTGCACTTCGACGAGTCGTAGAGAATCGCGGATTCAGTCATCGGTCATACCCTCCTTAAGCCTTCTCGACGTTGACGAGGTACGCCTTGTATTCGGGGATCGACGAGTTGGCGTCCCCTACATTCGGCGTGAGGTCGTTGGCGATGGCGCCCGTTGCATAGCCCGAGGCGTAGCCCCAGTGCCATGGCATGCCCACCTGGTGGACGGTCTTGCCGTCGATCGTGAACGGCTTGAAGCGTGGTGTGACCATGGCCATCATCTCGATGTCGCCGCGGTCGTTGAAGACGCGGACCTGATCGCCGTTGGCGATGCCCTTCTCCTTGGCGAGCTCGAGCGACATCTCGACGAACATCTTCGGCATGGCCTCTGCCAGCCACGGGATGTTGCGGGTCATGCCGCCGGTCTGCCAGTGCTCCGTCATGCGGTAGGTGGTGCACACGATCGGGTACTTCTTGGGGTCGCTCGGCTTGACCGACTTGGCAGACCCGAACGTGAGGTTCGGGGTCGACTGGCCGCCGTTGATGAGGTTCTTGGCCGGGCTCTCGAACGGCTCGTAGTGCTCCGTCAGGGGGCCGTCCTTCATACCGGCCGCGAACAGCCTCGCCGTGCCCTCGGCGTTCATGATGTATGCGGTGGCGTTCGGCGGGGTGGGAGTGATGGTGCCGTCGGGGGCTACCACCTGGAAACCGAAGTCCGGTACATCGTTGTGGTTCCACTTCGTGCCGTCCCACGCAACGAGCATCTTGTCCGCGTTCCACGGCTTGCCCGCGACGTCGGCGGATGCACGGTTGTAGACGACGCGACGGTTGACCGGCCACGAGAACGACCACTTCGGATAGAGCCCGAGTCCTCCGGGATCCTCCTTGACGCGGGAGCCGGTCGGCTGCTTGGTCGGATCGGCGAGAGCGTCGTTGTTGTTGTAGTAGCCCGAGTAGATCCAGACTCCGCACGCCGTCGAACCATCCGCCTTCAGGAGCGTGAAGTTCTTGACGAGTTTGTCGTCGGCGACGGTGTAACCGTTTATGCCCATCGCGACCTTTGTGATGTCCGGCTTGCCGTCGGTCTCGTACGGCCAGTACAGCTTCGTGAGCTGCTCGGGGTTCGGTCCGCCGTCGGCCTCGTACATCGCCTTCAGCTTCCGGAACAGCGCGTCCATGATCTCGAAGTCGTCCATGGCCTCGCCGGGAGCCTGGATCGCCTTGTACCGCCACTGGATCCAGCGGCCGGAGTTGGCGATGGAGCCCTGCTTCTCGAAGTGAGCCGCAGCCGGAAGCATGTAGACCTCGGTCTGGATGCTAGCGGAATCGACGCCCGGCGCCTTCCAGAAGCCCGCGGTCTCGGTCTCCCACAGGTCGACCGCGACAAGCCAGTCAAGCTTGCCGAGCATCTTGCGCTCGAATACCGCGTTCGGGCCGCCGACTGCGGGGTTCTGGCCCCAGCACAGCATGCCCTTGATGATCCCGCTGCTGATCGACTCGAAGATGCCGATGTGCGTGTGGTTGATCTTGTTGAGCTTAGGGAGCATGTCATAGGCGTAGTCGTTCTCGGCCGTGGCGTACGGCCCGTAGATCTCCTTGAGCGCGCTGATGAAGAACTTCGGCTTGTTGCTCCAGTAGCCGGCTGCGATCGTCTCGACCTGGAGCCAGTCACGAAGCTTCATGTGCTTCGCTTCGGTCGGAGCGTTCATGTACGCGGGCAGAGAGTTGGAAAGCACGCCCATGTCGGTCGAACCCTGGACGTTGGCCTCGCCGCGCAGCGCGTTGATGCCGCCGCCGGCAACGCCGATGTTGCCGAGCAGGAGCTGCACGACAGCCATGGCACGCACGTTCTGCGAGCCGTTGGTGTGCTGTGTCTGACCCATCGCGTACAGGATCGTGCCCGACTTCTCGGGCGCGCCGGTCGCGGCGAAGGCCTCGTAGACCTCGAGCAACTTGTCCTGCGGGCAGCCCGTGACGCTGGTCACGAGCTCAGGGGTGTAGCGCGCGTAGTGCTTCTGCATGAGCTGCCACACGCAGTTGGGGTCCTGCAGCGTCATGTCCTTCTTGGCGATCTTGTTGACCAGCGGCGTGAACGCGGGCACGCCGGGAGCCGTCATCCAGGCAAAGGGGCCGGTCGCGGAGGTGTCCCACGGAACTTCGGAAGCGACCTGGTAGGCCCAGGTGTCGGTCCCGTACGAGCGGGTCGCTTCGTCCCAGCCGGAGAACAGTCCGTCGGCCTCGTCGAACTTGAAGCCCGGGTTCACCAGGAACGCGGCATTCGTGTAGTTGGTGACGTACTCCTTCTGCCACAGGTCGTTGTCCATGATGTACTTCATCAGGCCGCCGTAGAAGGCGAGGTCCGTACCCGATCGGAGAGGAGCGTAGATGTCCGCCAGTGCGGCGGACCGGGTGAAGCGGGGGTCGACGACGATGTACTTGCCGCCCTTCGCCCTGGCTTCTTCTACCCAAGCCATGGTGACGGGGTGGTTCTCTGCGTTGTTGGAACCGATCGCAAGGATGACATCAGCGTTCTTGAAGTCGCAGAAGTGGTTCGTCATCGCACCGCGACCGAATGAGGCGCCCAGACCGGACACCGTCGAGCTATGTCATATTCGGGCCTGATGTTCGATGTACGTCATGCCGAGCCCGCGCGCCAGCTTCTGAGCGATGTAGCCCTCTTCGTTGTCGAGAGCGGCGGCGCCGAAGTGCGCGATCGCCTCGCAGCGGTTGACGGTGACGCCGCCGGAAACGGTCTCGTAGTTCTCGTCGCGGGTCTTCTTGATGCGCGTCGAGATCTCGTCGATCGCCTGGTCCCACGACAGCGGCTCCCACTCCGACTTGCCCGCGCGGCGAACCATCGGCTTGGTGAGGCGGTTGGGGTTGATGATCTTCTCGCCGGTCTTGTCCTCGTAGATGGAGTTCACTCCGAACTGCGATGAGCCCTTGGAGCACATGCCGCCCCGGTTGATGGGGTGGTCGGGGTCGCCCTCGATGTCGACGAGCTTGCCGTCGCGCACCGATACGATCGTGCCGCACCCACCCGAGCAGTAGCAGCAGATGGTCGACGTCTCCTTCACGTCGACCAACTTCCACCCCTGCACAGGCCCCAGCGCCATCGCCGGGGACTGGGCCGTGAACTCATAGATCACGCTCGTCATGAGCGCCGCGCCGGTCAGCTTGAAGAAGCCACGCCGAGTCATACCCATCGAGATTCCTCTCGTCGGTCGAACGCCGGGTGTTCTCGCGATCGCACCGTGCGCACGTATGCCGTGGGCACGGGACTCGCTGTTCGAGTGTACTCAATGGGCGAAGCCATTTTGGTTAGAAGGCGCCGCCATGCGCCCAATGGTGCATACGCGCGCTCGCGAACCGTATCGGCAGCGATGGACGGAGGGGGCAATCGCTCGGCGGGCCACCTCCTGCCGTATAGTCGTAGGCGAATGTATGTTCGATTGGCCGAGGACCCCGTGCGGGGTCCGGATAGGGGAGTCGTGCGCGACATCGAGAGTCCCGTCCCGTTTGAGCAGACCCTGCGCACCGTGTTCGGGATCCACGAGTTCCGCCCGCACCAGCGCGAGATCATCGAGCACATCGTCGCAGGCGGTGACGCCTTCGTGCTCATGCCCACCGGTGGCGGCAAGTCGCTGTGCTATCAGCTGCCGGCGCTGCATCGGAGCGGCACCGCGATCGTGGTCTCGCCGCTCATCTCGCTCATGAAGGACCAGGTCGACGCGCTGCGCGCCAACGGCGTCGCCGCCGAGTGCCTCAACTCGTCGCTCACCGCCGAGGAAGCGTCGCAGGTGCTGAGTGACCTGCGCGCCGGAGCGCTCGACCTGCTCTACGTCGCGCCCGAGCGCCTCATGCTGCCGAGCTTCCTCGCTACGCTGCGCACCACCGAGATCTCACTGTTCGCGATCGACGAGGCGCACTGCGTCAGCCAGTGGGGTCACGACTTCCGCCCCGAATACATCAAGCTGGGCGAGTTGCGCGGCCTGTTCCCCGGGGTGCCGCTGCTCGCGCTCACGGCCACGGCCGACGACCAGACGCGCGCCGACGTCCGCCAGCGCCTGCAGATCGCCGACGCGCCCGTGTTCCTCGCCGGCTTCGACCGGCCCAACATCCGGTACACGGTGGCGGACAAGCGGTCGGCGCCTCAGCAGCTCGAGCGCTTCATCGCACAGCACCCCACCGACTCGGGCATCGTCTACTGCCTCAGCCGCAAGCGCGTCGAGGAGGTGGCCAAGCGCCTCAAGAAGGCGGGTGTGAAGGCCGCCGCCTACCACGCGGGCCTGCCGGCCGAGAAGCGCAACAAGGTCCAGGACGCATTCGCCCGCGACACCGTGCACGTGGTGGTGGCCACCGTCGCGTTCGGCATGGGCATCGACAAGCCGGACGTCCGGTTCGTCGTGCACTACGACATGCCGAAGAACATCGAGGGCTACTACCAGGAGACGGGCCGTGCCGGCCGCGATGGCCTGCCCGCCGAGGCGTTCATGCTCTTCGGGATGCAGGACGTGGTGGTCGCGCGCGGGCTCATCGAGCGCGGCGGCAACCCGGAGCAGGTACGTATCGAGATGCACAAGCTTGCGGCGATGACGGGGTTCGCGGAGGCGACCACCTGCCGGCGGCGCGTGCTGCTCGGTTACCTCGGTGAGCAGCTCGACCGTGACTGCGGCAACTGCGACGTGTGCCTGGACCCGCCCGAGCTCTACGACGCCACGATCGACGCCCAGAAGGCGCTGTCGGCGGTCTTCCGGGTGGGACAGCGCTTCGGGGCCGGGCACGTCATCGACGTGCTCGTCGGCGCGCACACCGACAAGGTGACCAAGTGGGAGCACGATCAGCTGAGCGTCTTCGGCATAGGCGCCGACACGAGCCGCGACGAGTGGACCAGCATCATCCGGCAGCTCGTGCACCACGGCTACCTGTACCAGGACATCGCCGAGTACTCGGCGCTCAAGCTCAAGGCGAGCGCGAGGGGCGTGCTGCGTGGCGAGGTCGAGCCGCGGTTCGCGCGGCCGAAGGCCCACGTGAAGGCGCCGAAGAAGACGAAGGCGCGCTCGGTGGCGCTGATGGGCTCCGAGATCGACGAGGAGCTCTTCGAGCGGCTGCGCGAGGTGCGCCGGGAGATCGCCGAGGAGCAAGGTGTCCCCGCGTACGTCGTGTTCAGCGACCGCACGCTTGCCGACATGGCCGCGCGCAGCCCGCGCGACCGTGAGGCGTTCCTCGAGGTGTTCGGTGTCGGCGCGGCCAAGCTGGAGCGCTACGGCGAGGTGTTCCTCGAAGCGATCGCGGCGGGGTGAGCACTAATGGCGAACGTAGCTGCGGCGGTCTGTCGCTACGCGATCACGCCGAGCCGTCTGCCCACGCGCGCGAACGCGTCGACCGCGAGGTCGAGTTGCTCGTCGGTGTGGGCGGCCGAGACCTGCACGCGGATGCGCGCGGCGCCCTTGGGCACCACCGGGTAGCTGAACCCGATCACGTAGATGCCCTCGCCCAGCAGGGCGTCGGCCATCTCGTGCGCCATCGCCTCGTCGCCCAGCATCACGGGGACGATGGGGTGCGTGCCCGGGCGGATGTCGAAGCCGAGCGCCGTCATGCGCTCGCGGAACGACAGCGCGCTCCTCTCCAGGCGATCGCGCAGCTCGGTGGTGTCGGAGAGCAGGTCCAGCACCGCCACCGTGGTGGCCGCGACCACGGGCGCCACCGTGTTGGAGAACAGGTACGGGCGGCTCTTCTGTCGCAGCCACTCGACGATCTCGGCACGGCCGCTCAAACAGCCGCCGTTCGCACCACCGAGCGCCTTGCCGAACGTGGTGGTGACCACGTCGACGCGGTCGGTGACGCCACAGAGCTCGGGCGTACCGCGGCCGGTGGCGCCCACGAAGCCGGTGGCGTGCGAGTCGTCGACCATCACAAGCGCGTCGAACTCGTCGGCGAGGTCGCAGATCTCGGCGAGCCGCGCGATGTCGCCGTCCATGGAGAAGACGCCATCGGTGGCGATCACGCGGTAGCGCGCGTCACGCGCGGCCGCGAGTTGGGCGCGGAGGTCGTCCATGTCGGAGTGCGCGTAGATGAAGCGCTTGGCCTTGGTGAGGCGCACGCCGTCGATGACGGAGGCGTGGTTGAGGGCGTCGGCGAGGATGGCGTCGTCCGGGCCGAACAGCGGCTCGAAGAAGCCGCCGTTGGCGTCGAATGCCGACGAGTAGAGGATCGTGTCCTCGCAGCCCAGGAAGGCGCTCAGGTGTGCCTCGAGCTCCTTGTGCACCTGATACGTCCCGCAGATGAAACGGACCGACGAAGTGCCGAAGCCCCACCGCTCGAGCGCCGAGTGGGCGGCCGCCACTACGCGCGGGTCGTTCGCGAGCCCGAGGTAGTTGTTCGCGCAGAAGTTGATGACCTCGCGTGGCTCGTCCTCGCCCGGCACGGCCACGCGGATCGTCGAGCCTTGCGGCGAGACGATGACGCGTTCGGTCTTGTAGAGGCTGGCGGTGTGCAACAGCTCGATCTCGGAGCGCAACGCATCTCTCATGCTTCCGAACATCACAGGCCTCCCAGGTCCAGAACGACCTTGCCACTGTTCCCGCTCGACATCGCGCGGAATCCCTCTTCGTAGTCCGCGAACGGCAGTTCGTGCGTGATGACCGGAGCGATATCGAGGCCGCTTTGCAGCATCGTCTGCATCTTGTACCAGGTCTCCCAGATCTCGCGGCCGTAGATGCCCTTGATGGTGAGCCCGCGGAACACGACCTCGTCCCAGTCGATGGCGACCGGACCGGGGGCGATGCCGAGCAGCGCGATGCGCCCGCCGTTGTGCATGGATTCGAGCATCGTCTCGAAGGCGGCACCGTTGCCACTCATCTCCAGGCCGATGTCGAAGCCGATCATGCCGAGGTCCTTCATGACGTCCGCCACCGTGTCGCGGGTCACGTTCACGGCCCGCGTGGCGCCCATGCTCCGCGCGAGGTCGAGGCGGTAGTCGTTGACGTCGGTGATCACGACGTTGCGCGCGCCCACGTGCTTGGCGATGGCCACGGCCATGATGCCGATCGGCCCGGCGCCGGTGATGAGTACGTCCTCGCCGACGAGGTCGAACGAGAGGGTGGCGTGCGTCGCATTGCCGAAGGGGTCGAAGATCGCGGCGACGCGCGACGGGATGGAATCCGCGACGTGCCAGGCGTTGGAGGCCGGCAGCGAGAGGTACTCGGCGAAGCAGCCGTCGCGGTTCACGCCCACACCGACGGTGTTGGTGCACAGGTGGCGCCGGCCGGCGCGGCAACTGCGGCACACGCCGCAGACGATGTGCCCCTCGCCGGATACGCGCTGGCCGACGCTGAAGCCGGTGACGCCATCGCCGACCTGCGCGACGTGCCCCACGAATTCGTGTCCGAGGATCTGCGGCGGCGCGATGGTCTTCTGCGCCCACGCGTTCCATTCGTAGATGTGGACGTCGGTGCCGCAGATGGCGACCTTCTCGATCTTGATCAGGAGGTCGCCGGGGCCGATCTTTGGCACGGGAACCTCGAGGAGCGAGACTCCGGGAGCGGCGGAGGTCTTGACCAGCGCCCTCATCGTTTCCTTCATCGCAACTCACCAATCTGCCGTTTCGTCAGGCCCGGGATAGACGATACTCCGCCGCACACGTCGGTGCGTGAGGATGCCCTTAGCCGGGGCGCTATAGTCGGCATAGCTGCACGTATCCGTATAGATATGCGCCACATGCACCGCGCGATGACTGGGGGCACTTCCGATGCTCGAACACTTGGAACCACAGCCGGTATTCCGCTTCTTCGAGGAGCTGACCCGGATCCCGAGATGTTCGGGGCATGAGAAGCGGGCGAGCGACTATCTGGTCGAGTTCGCGAAAGCGAGGAAGCTCGAGGTTTTCCAGGACAAGGCGCTCAACGTCATCATCAAGAAGCCGGGGACCACCGGGTACGAGAAGTCCCCCGCGGTCATCCTCCAAGGGCACATGGACATGGTGTGCGAGAAGGCCACGGACTCTCGTCACGATTTCGCCAAGGACCCGATCCCGCTGAAGGTCGACGGGGACTTCGTGCGCACCGACGGCACGACGCTTGGCGCCGACAACGGCATCGCCGTCGCCTACGGGCTGGCTCTTCTCGACTCCGCCGACATTCCCCACCCACCCATCGAGCTCCTCATCACAACGGGTGAAGAGACGGGCATGAACGGCGCCGTCGCGCTCAAGGCGGACCATCTTTCGGGGACGACGCTACTCAACATCGATGCCGAGGATGAAGGCGTGTTGTTCGTGAGCTGTGCCGGTGGTGTGGACGTGGTGAGCGAGTTCGACACCCAGTGGGAGAAGTCGCGCAGCGACGCGCTCGTCATCGAGGTGTCCGGCCTCAAGGGCGGGCATTCCGGGATGGAGATCGTCCAGCAGCGCGCGAACGCCATCAAGCTTCTGGGTAGGCTCCTGGACGCCACCAGGGCGGCCGGCAAGTTCAACATCGCCGAGATATCGGGCGGTTCGAAGTCCAACGCCATCGCGAGAGAAGCGCAGGTGACCGTCACGGCGGACGCCTTGGTGCGCAAGAAGATCAAGTCGATCGTGAAGCGCCTGTCCGAGGAGATGCAGCGCGAATTCGCGGTCAGCGATCCTGGTCTGACGGTGACGACCTCTCCGGCGGACGTGGTGACGCGGCAGCTTGGCGCCGGATCCACCGATAAACTCATCGACTTCCTCGTGGTGGTTCCCAACGGCGTGCAGTCGATGAGCCGGGAGCTCGAGGGCCTTGTGGAGAGCAGTCTGAACCTCGGCATCCTGGCGCAGTCAGGTCGGTCCATCACGATGACGATCTCGGTCAGGAGCTCGATCGCTTCCATCCGGGAGGAGATCGCCCGCCGGGTCGAGACGCTGGCCAAGCTCGCCGACGCCAAGAGCGTCCGAACCAGCGGCTATCCCGCGTGGGAGTACGAGCCGAACTCGAAGGTGCGGGACCTGTGCGCCGACGTGTACCGTGAGCTCACCGGCCATGACGCGCAGATCCGGGCGATCCATGCGGGGCTCGAGTGCGGGCTTCTGAAGGAGAAGTTGCCGCAGACGGACATGATCAGCTTCGGACCCAACCTCCACGGCGTTCACACTCCCGACGAGCGTCTCAGCATCGGCTCGGTAGCCAACACATGGGAGTTCCTGAAGGCGGTCCTCGCGAAATCGAAGTAGGAGGTCGCTCAGGGTCTCTCGTAGAAACGGATCGCGATTCCCGGTGTGCCGGGAGGAGTGTCTTCGGACGCTGGAATCATCTCCATGAACACCGCTGACATCCTGCGCGTCCGCCTCTGCGCCCAACTCATCGAGGGTGGCACCGTGACGACGCCGCACGAGGTGGTCGCGCACCTGTTCGGCATGCAGGCGCAGGATTACGCGGGAGCCGTGTGGGCGATCGGCCTTCGGTTGCCCGGCTCCACGCTAGCCGATGTCGAGCGTGCCATCGCCGCCGAAAGAACCACCGCCTGACGTCGGATGGCCGCCTGTCGCGAAGAAGCCGTCCCCGGCGGGGACGGCTTCTTTTTGTTCGCAGGACTCCGGGCCACGCCTCCATCGAGGCGTGGCGAGCGTTCTCTCTAGCCCACGAGGAAGTGCCAGAGGGCGATCCACCACGGCACGCTCACGGGGGCCTTCGCGACCGTGGGCACGGCGACCGGGGCGGGCTGCGGCGGAGTGGCCGCCGGGACGGGTGGGGTCACCGGTGCGACTGCAACCGCCGCCGCGGTTGCGGCTGCCTTCTTCGAAGCCGTTGCGGCCTTCGCTGCGGAAGCCGCAACTGCGCGCTTTGCCATCGCCTGCCTCTGAGCGGCCTGCGCCTTCACCTTCGCCTGGGCAGCGGCCTTGGCCTTCGCCTGACTTGCCGCCGAGGGCGACGCGGTCACCTGATGGCACCCGCTGCGGCCGTGGCCGGCCGGCGGGTTGCACGTGTTGCCCGGATGGGCGACTGCGACGGCGGGGCCCGACAGGAGGGCGATGCCGGCCGTCAGCGTGAACGCGGATGCTACCAGTGCTGTTACGAGTCTCTTCATGAACCAGTCCTTTCGGGAGGGGTTGCGGGCAGAAGAGCACCGCGCATGCCGTTTCCGGCCGCGTGAGAGGACTCTCAGCGGAAGCACATGTGCTCTACACAGGATCGGACCGGCGCAGGGCCGGGCAAAGGAGTGGGCACCCGACTCGCTGCCTGCTCTCGATGTTCGTCGGACCGCGTCACGCGGCAGTCCCGGATCCTTCCGACGTCGTAGCCGACGGGCCGGGCTGTCGTGTCGGACGGCGAGCTCTTCGCTATAATCTTGACAGTGGAAACTTTACGATGGCAAGATACCCTTCGAAAGCGTGTACGCCCCGGAGGGAGAGTCCGAAGTGACACCGAAGGACACGTATCACCACGGAGACCTGCGCCGCACGCTCATGGACGGCGCGCTACGGGTCATCGACGACAAAGGCCTCGCCGACCTGTCGCTGCGAGGGGTCGCAGCCGCCGCGGGCGTGAGCCACGCCGCTCCCTACCATCACTTCGCCGACAAGTCCGCGCTCGTACGCGCGCTCGGCTACGAAGGGTTGCGGCTCCTCGACGCGAGGATGGCCGCAGCCGAGGCCGAGGCCGGCGACGATGCGGGCGAGCGCCTGCTGGCCATCGGGACGGCCTACGTGCTCTTCGCCGCCGAGTCTCCCGCCCACTTCGAGGCGATGGGCTCGCCCGACATGACCGGGCCACACGCGCCCGAGCAGCAAGAGGAGCACGGCGAGACGTGGGAGCGCCTCGTGCGTGCGGCGATCGCCTGCCAGTCGGCCGGCCGGATGCCCCCGGGCGATCCCACCCTCGCCGCGATCGGTCTGTGGGCGCTCGTGCAGGGGCTTGCGCAACTGTGGCGCACCGGCCCGCTATCCGCGCACCCGCAGGCCGCAGGCGGTCTGGCCCCGTTCGCGGACAGCGTCCTCCGCGCGATGTTCGCCGGGATCGATCCGGCGCTCATGCTCCCGCCCGCACCGGTCGACGCATCGTCGGTCCGGTAACCGAAAGAGAGGCTCGACATGGCACGGACCATCCCTTCACGGCAGCGGTGGCGCAGGGCACTTCTCTTGCTGTCCTTCATCGTCTTTCCCGTCACGATCAACTACTTCTCGCCCTATCTCATCGTGGACGGCGCCTTCAACGGCGTCGTCACCGGCAGCTTCGTGACATTCGGCACGATGTTCCTGGGCTCGCTCGTGTTCGGTCGCCTGTGGTGCGGGTGGGCCTGTCCCGTGGCGGGCCTTCAGGAGTTCGCCATCCCGGTGAACGACCGTGCCCCCGGCCCCCGCGCCAAATACGTGAAGTGGTTCATCTGGGTGCCGTGGATGTTCGCGATCGCGTTCGGAGCGCTGAGCGTGGGCGGCTACCGCGCCATCGACTTCTTCTACGGTACCGAGGGCGGCATCTCGGTCGCGGGCTCTCCCGATCGGCCGATCATGATCGCCTACATCATCTACTTCGGCGTGATCGCTCTCATGCTCGCCGTCGCCGTCGCCGCGGGCCGCCGCGCCGCCTGCCACTCGGTGTGCTGGATGGCGCCATTCATGATCACCGGCCGCGCCATCCGCAACCACTTCGGCTGGCCCTCCCTGCGTCTGGTCGCCGACGTGGGCGCCTGCCGCTCCTGCGGTTCATGCACGAACGCCTGCCCGATGGGCCTCGACGCGCAGGGGCTCGTGCACTCGGACTCCATGGAGCACGTGGAGTGCACGCTGTGCGGCAGCTGTGTCGATGCGTGCCCGCAGTGCGCCATCCGCTACTCCTTCAGCGCCGGGAAGTAGCCGGCGCCCGCCCCCGAACCGGTTGCGGTGGCGCCGAGCGGAGCGTGCGGTCTATCATCTGTGCCACAAGCTGGTCGTGCGGCAGGTGACGAGGCCGGGGGGTTCTCAAGATGGTTGTCAATCACGACGTCGTCAGCAATCTGTTCCGGTTCTTTGTCGCACTCGCGTTCCTGCCGGGGATCTTCTCCATCGGGAGACGCATCCGGATGCGGGAGGCACAAACGGCGTTCCTTGTCGCGCTCCTCGCGCTCGTGATGAGCTTCGGACTTGTCTGTGTCGACCAACAGTTCGCCCGGTACGTGCCGTGGCTCAGGTATGTCCGGCACGCCATGGTGGCGGTCTCGGGATTCGGGTTCGCGTGGGCGGCGTGGAAAGCGCGCGAACACGAACTCGCGCTGGCGGAGGTGCGCCGATGACCTGGAGCATCGCTGAGGACATCGCTCCGCTCCTTGCTTTCGCGACCGCGCTGATCGTCGTTCTTCGCATACCCGTGCGGCCCGGCGGGATGTTCAGCCGCGTCGCCAAGGGGTTCTTCACGGCGTCCATCCTGTGCTATCTCATCTCCACATCGGCGAGCATCCTCGGGCGCTTCGGGTTGTTCCCCGCGTACCTCGACCCTGCGATCGTCTCGATCGAGTTGCTGTGGGTGCCGTTCATCCTCTTCGGCGTGTACTCGCTGCACTCGCACCAGCAGCTCAACGACGCCATCTCGTCGCGGCATGCGGTGAAGAAGGCGGGCGAGATGCTCGAGAGCGTGATGGAGACCGCTCCGGCCGGGATCGTCGTGCTCAACGACGCCGGGCGGATCACGTTCGCCAACGGGGAGGCGCGACGGTTGCTCGACATCGTCGACGACAGCCCGGAAGCGCTGATGTCCTTCGACTGGGACGTGCGGCTCGGCGCGGACGCCGCGACCGCGGCCCCCA
>DATCIG010000082.1:0-2121 GCA_036507895.1 Coriobacteriia bacterium | reverse complement strand
GGTACACGAGTAGCGTCGAGGGCGTCATCGAGACTCGCCATGGACTCTACCGGGACCGAAGGCCCGCTCCTCGCCGCGAGGAGCGGGCCTTCGACCACATTCCGCCGGCGAACCGGCGATCCGTTCGGACCATCAGCAGCTGCCCGAGCCGCCATCTCCGGTCACAGCGTAGCCGCTCTCCAGAGCGACTGCGTCGAGCTTCGCCGTCACGGCGTCCTCGACGACCATCGACAGCGGCTTCCCGAGATCGTCCTCGAACACGAACCTCGCGTAGCCGTGGCATTCGTCGCACAGGTGCACCCGATGCGCCGGGTCGCCCTCGACATGGGTGTAGTGGAGCTTGTCGGGGTTGCGGCATCCGCACCGCACGCACCGGAGGCGCTCGTAGCCCCACTCCGCGTGACAGACGCCGCACCACAACGTGCGCTCGGCGCCCTGGAGCTGCGAACTCTCGCCCATGCGGCCCATCGACGCGTCTGCGCCGCACACCGGGCAGCGGCCCGTTCCGTGAGCGCCTCGTCCAAGATCGCCGAGTGCCTGGCGCGCCCTCACGGACGGGCCGGTAAGGAACGGTACGAGCGCCGACATGAGCACGAAGGCGAGCGTTGCCGGCGTCAGCGGACCGCCCGGTTGCGCTCCCAGACTGCCCGCCACCTCGGCGGCGAACGCTTCGGGCGATCGCACGGCGCCGGCCAAGCTATCCGCGTCGATGGCCGAGGCGAAGTCCGCGCCTCGCAGCGCATCGGCCTGCTCCGGAGCGAGGCCGGCCATGCTGCTTGTGTAGCCCGCCAGCCTGGAGACGGCCTCCAGATACTCGACGACCGGCACTTCAGGCGCGCTCACGAGAAAGAGCGGCCTCCCGGCAGCGAAGGCTTCACGCGCGGCGTTCTCAGAGGGCGCGTCGTAGGGCCTGCCGACACCTTCGATGCTCGCTTGGATGTCCCATATCCCCTGGAGGAAGCGCAGACGTGCGGCCTCCGAACCGGTGGTCGTCCGCAGATAGGCATCGGTCACCTCGGTCACAAGATCCATGTTCACGTACCCCACTCCTCTTCGCGGTACCGGGGGCCGGCCCATGTCGGCCCGGCCCCCGGTGCGTGTCGTGCATTGCAGGACCGGACGCCCGGCCCGCTACTCCTCGATCACGTTCTTCCCGCTCGCCAGCTCTTCTTCGGCCCAGTGGCCCCAGTGGTAGCGGGCCTCCTCCTCGGTCACGCGACCGTTGCCGAGCATGAGCCTGGCCAGACCACGGTACGGCTGGAATATGCCCGCACCGAGGTAGATGTGCGCGCACATGATGAGCACGACAAGTGCGAAGGCCACGTCGTGCAGCAGGAGCGCTACCCGGAACACCTCGGGAGAGACGAACTGACCTGCCCAGAGGACGACTCCCGTGACCGCGATGAGCGCAGCCGCGAAGAGCAGGAGGCCGTCGGAGAGACGCTGACCCGACTTGACCTCGTGCTGCGGAGGCATGTGCGTGGTCTTCGGCGCGAACATGTACTTGGCGAACTTCTTCATGAACAGCTTGTCGTCGTCGTCCCACTTCGCGAACAGGTTCTTCATGATGTGCACGAACCCCTTGGGGGCCGCGATGAGGCCCACGAGCGGACCGCCGATGAATATGACCGCCAGGACCCTGTGCGCGATGCGAACGAACTGGACGACGTCGGGGCCGACCGCCCGGCCGACCGCCGGGATGAAGATGATAGTTCCGCCGACGATGAGTCCAAGGGTCGCGACCATATGGATGCCGTGGATCCACCGCTTGAGCAGGCTGTGACGCTGTATGTAGCGAGTCACGGTTACTTCTCCTCCTTCGCGGCAGCGTCCGCGGTCTCAAGTTCCTCGGTCAGTCCGTCCCGCGTGTAGCCAATGCTCGACAGGAACGAGATGCCGAGTCCGCCGACGATCGCGGCGACACCGAGGCCGGTGAGCGGCTTGATGATCGACATCAGCGTGACGATGTCCGGCTTCTTCGGGTCGCGGATGAGGCCGTGTGCCTCGAACCCGTACTTCGCGACGAACAGCGAGTGCATGCCGCCCATCTGGGTCACGCCGTAGAGCTCAGCCTTGTCGAAGCCCGCGGTCTTGAGCTCCGCGATGCGCGCGTTGCCCGCG
>DATCIG010000081.1:0-24722 GCA_036507895.1 Coriobacteriia bacterium | reverse complement strand
CCCGCCACGACCGGGCCGGCGATCGCCATAAGCACCAGGTCGCTGGCCCCGGAGGACTGGGGACGTCTAGCCGATCAGCTTCTGCGCGCCCGCCCAGATCGCCGCCACGCCCAGCACCGCGATCGCGGCGCCCGACACCCGCGTGACCCACAGCAGTACGCGCTCCCCCACGCGCTCGCGCAGAGCGCCGGTGACCGTCACCAGCAGCACCCACCACCCGAGCGAGCCGGCGAACACGCCCGCCACGATGACCGCCGGCGTCGCCCATCCTCCACCGGAGACGACGAGCCCCGCGCCCGCGAAGATGCCGACGAACGACAGGATCGTCTGCGGGTTCGCGAGCGTCAGCCCCAGCGCCGAGCCGTAGACGCCGAGCAGCGGCACGGCGCCGACGTCCTCGGCGCACCGGCCGGGCCGCGACAGCATCGCGCGGATGCCCAGGTACACGAGGAACGCCCCGCCGACAAGCCGCACCCACCCCTGCGCTCCGGTGAGCGCCCCCGTGAGAGCGGTGAGACCGAATGCGGCGATCGAGGCGTAGAGCGCGTCGGCGGTCGCGATACCGGCGCCGGTCGCGTACCCGCTCGCCCGCCCGCGCGCCAGCGTGCGCTCGATGCACAACAGCGCCATCGCGCCGACCGGAGCGGCGACGAGGAACCCGATCCCGAGAGCCCGCAGGAAGCCCGAGCCGATGCTCACGCGCCGGCCTCGAACCGCTCGGCTTCCCGGTGCACGAGGTACCCGCCCCACACCGCGAAGACCATCAGCGCAGCGGCTGTGAACCACGCGCCCGTGGCGAACGGCATCCTCAGGTACAGCCCGAGCATCAGGCCGGCAGTGAACAGGACCGCGGCCAGCGCGTAGAAGATGCGCATCCCGTAAAGGGTGACGAAGGGCAGGTAGTGCGCGCCCAGCAGGATCATGAACGCCGGGTAGAACCACTCGGGGCGGTAGAGCGCGGCGGCCCCCACGAGCGGCAGGCACAGCGGCAGCACGAACGCCGCCTGCATCCCGAGGCCGTTGAGCGGGTTCGCCTTCGACACCTTGTACCGGTGCCGCATCGCCCACAGTCCCAGCTTCGTCAGCGGGAAGATGAAGAAGCCGACCACGACGAGCCAGGTGATCGCCGCGCTGTGGCTGGCCCAGGTGGCGAGTGCGGCCGAGACAGCCCACAGCACGCCGGACACCATCTGCCCCATGAACCCGCCCATGAGCCCGAACCGCATGTCACGCTGTGCCTCCGCGAGCGTCACGGCGCACTCCTCTCCTGTGGTCTGGCGCTTCCGTATCACGAGCGCACATCCGGCAACGGAACGATGACCGTATCCTTCACCCTCGACAGCGCCACCGTCGTGCGCGTGCGCGCCACACCGGGACTGCCCTTGAGGACGAAGCTCAGGATGTGCTCGAGCTCAGCGGCGCCCCCGCAGCGCACCTTGAGCAGGTAGTCGTCTTCCCCCGCGATGTGGTGGCACTCCTGGATCTCGACCGTCTCGTGGACCATGCGCAGGAACCCGTCGCGCGCGGCCGGGCCGCTGAGCGTGACGGCGACGAACGCCGTGAGGTGCGCGCCCACCTGCGAGCCGTTCACCAGCGCGGCGTACCCGCCGATGACGCCACGCTCCTCGAGGCGGTGCACGCGCTCCGCGACCGCCGGCGCCGAGAGGCCCGCCACCTCGGCGAGGTCCGCCCACGAGGCGCGGCCGTCCTCCATCAGCACGGTCAAGATCTTGTGTTCGATGGCGTCCATGGCGCAAGTCCTCCGAATCAGCGGTTTTTCATCTCAACAACCTACGATTCAAAACAACTCTCGTCAATCTACCATCGGTTCATAAGCGAATACGCCCAGTACTCCTACTCGACGTAGGTCTCGTCCAAGTAGCAGAAACGCCACTCCTCGCCGGGCTCGAAGGAGCGGATCACACCACAAGTGGCTCCTCTCGCGCCTCAGCCGCGCTTCGGCGTCGCGGGATGGACGTACTCGTACGCTTCACGGTCCCAACCGCCCTGGGTCACGGCCACGCGGTACACGCTTCCCAGGAAGTCGAGCACGGCCTTCCGCGGGTCGTCGCACGTGCGCACGACCTCGTACGGCATCATCCACTCGCCCATCGACTCGACCCACCCGGCGTGCGCGGGCTCCATCGGCGCCGCTTCGCAACCGTCGGGACGCGGGACCAGGTAGCCGTAGAAGCCGGGATGCGGCGCGCTGTCGTCGCCCGGCCAGAAACCCGCGTTGAAGTGCTCGGCATCGAGGTCGTACCGCATGATGTAGCCGCGGTCGTCGGGCGCCTGCGCGTGGCGGCCGTTGAACAGCAACACCGCGAAGTCGAACGCTCCCCACCAGAACTGGACGGAGCTGCGCCCGAAGAACTGCGACCGGAACTCCTCGAACACGCCGTCGAGAGTGCACAGCAGCCGGTGGTAGGCCAGCGCATGCTCAGGGACGAACGTGCAGTCGTGCCGGTTCTCGGAGAACGGCGTCACATCGGTGATCTCCTGCGGCTTCTGCCACATGTCCACGCGGATATCGAGGTCCACGAGCCCCTCGAGGACGTCCGCCCATATGTCGGCCACGCAGCGGTCCTCGCCGAACTCGATCGCGGTGTCGCGCCCGTCGCTCGCCTCCATCCACAGCATGCCCTGGAACAGGTCGATCCCCATCGACACGATGCGGTCTCCGCACGGCATCGGGCCCGTGGTGAACCCGCGCGTGTCGACGTAGAGGCACGAGTGCAGCCACTCGGGCTGAGGCGGCGTCAGGGCGAGCCGCACCTTCCCCAGCATCTGCGTGCACATCTGCAGCGTCTTCTTGGTGGGCGCCCACTCCTCGTACGGGAGTGCGGGCCAGCCTGCGTGCTCCATCGTCGCGCCTCCTCGTCCGTGTTCCGCGCGTATCCCCCGGATCCGAGCGTACCACTCGCCCTGCGGATTCCCGGGCCGGCAACCGCCCCCCCCTCGGGATCCCGACTGCGCCGCGCGACTCGGTGCTTGCTCCGCGGAGTAGACTCGACAGCATCGGGACAGCCTTCGCACGACCGGATGGACCTCATGAGAATCGCCGGGAACCCGCTCGCCATGCGCAACATCGGACGGCTGGTCGCCGCGGTATCGATCACGACCCTCGTCACGGCGGCCACCGTTCTCGCGCCGTGGGCCCTCACCGCCGTTGCCTGGGCGACGATCCCCGCGACCGCGGCGGAGGAACCGACCGCAACACCGGCGCTGCCGCTGCCTCTTCAGATGGCGGACACCCGCGGCTGCGAGCAGTTGCTGATCGCGACCGCCCCTCTCCTAAGCGACACGACCGGGACCCTCCAGGTGTTCGAACTGGTGAACGGGACGTGGGTCCAGCGCCTCTCCACGCCGGCCCGCTTCGGGAAGCGCGGCCTCATCGACGGAACGAAGCGACGGGCCGGCAGCCTGACGACACCCACCGGCATATGGGCCATGCCGACCTACGTCTTCGGGACCCACGCCCATGCTCCCTCGGGCACCAAGATGAGGTACCGACGCCTGACCCGACGCTCGTGGTGGAGTAACAAGCGCGGCAGGACCTACAACACCTGGGTCGAGGCGCGACGCTGGAAGGGCGAGCACATCGGGCTCAGCCCCAAGGCGTACGAGTTCGCCGTCTCGATGGGCTACAACGCGCGTCCCAATCCGTGCGTCTTCGGACGAGGGACCGGGATATTCCTCCACGTCCGCAGGCCGGGCCTCACCGCTGGCTGCGTCGCGATCTCCCGCGCGGACATGATCCGGGTCTGCAGGCTCCTGGACCCGAAGAAGCGACCCCACTTCGCGGTCGGCACGTTGCAGGCCGGCACTCCGACGTCGATCCAGGCCTACTGACCGTTCGTCCCCGAACGGGCACCCCTGAGCACCTTCACCCGTCCCGTCACTTCAGGGGAAGGTCGATGCTCACCGAGATGGGAACCAGGCCGCGCGAGAATCCGATCGCCAACGTGCCCGGTGGCGCGAGAGCGGTCCTCGGCGGCAGCGCGGCCTTGACCGTCACGGAGGCGCTCGCCTCTTGGGCGATCGAGGCCCAGCTCGCCATGTCGGTGAAGTCGTAGGCGACGCCGACGCCGGAAGCGGCCAACAGTGGCTTCACCGTCCCCAGGATCCTCGCCCGCTCGGCTGCCGACACGGACGCGAGCGACTGGTCCGACGCCGCAAGGCCATCGATGTGCGCCCGCAACCGGTATCCGACAAGGGGATTCTCCTCCACGGAGCCGCCGTACGGGAGCACGAACGGCCAGCGGCCGACGACGATGACGCCCTTGAACCCGGTGTAGAGCGCGGTCCCGGACACGAAGGGACCCGTCGCGGACTGACCGCCGTCCCACGAGATGTTGTAGAACTGGACCGCCCGGCCGCGGGCCTCGCTCGCCAGCCAGTCACTGGTGGCCCTCACGACCCCCGCGCGCTTCGCCGGCGGGGTCACGACGCTCGCGCCCAGCGGTCCGGGAGGAGGCATCGGCGACGGGCCCATGGCTGCAAGGACCGCCACGACACCGGCAGCGACAACACCCCGGACCAGCCACTTGACTCTCATGCGACCGCCCGCTCTCCCGACCTCCGGCCGACCCCCACGGTGCCCACTCGGGCGAGTCTACGCCCCGACTTCCGCCTTCAGCAGCCACCGGCGCAGCGGCACGCTCAGCGCCAGCACCGCCAGCAGGCATCCGACCATCATCACGAGCGCGCTTATCCTGAACGCGACGTTGGGTGAGTTCAACACGGCAGCCGACGGATGCACGTCCTCTCCCACCGGCCCGAGTTCGATCCAGGCGAGCCCGACCGCCATCGCGAGCGACGTGACGATCTGCGCGATCGCGCCGACGCGCCGCTTGTCCCAGAACAGCGCGAGCATCAAAGCGACGGCGGCGACCACGGTGTAGGCGACGCTCATGACCATGCGCCGCTCGGCGAGGTTCCACGCATTCCATACGAGCCGCGCGGCCGCCACACCGATCAACACCGCGAACACCCACAGAGGCAGCAGCGCCACCTGCAACGCGCGCGCCCATTCATAGAGGCGTTCGCGACCGGTGATCAAGTACGCGATCGCGATCGCGCCCATCCCGAAGATGCCGACGATACACGCCCACTTGAGCATCCCGTGCCAGATGACGAGCCGTACCCACGCACCGAGCTCGACGTCCTGTGGAGCGAGGAACGCGGCCAGCAACGACACTCCGACGCCCAGGGCGACGAGCAGATACGCGGTGCGGTCGGAGATACGGTCGAGACGATCGAGCATGCGGGCCCTTCTCTCGGTCACTTCTGTGCGTCGGCGGCGAGTAACACGGCCTCGGCCACCTCGCGAAGACTCTTGCGCTTGTCCATGGCCAGCTTCTGGAGCCGCCGGAACGCCTCCGGTTCAGCGATACCGGCGGTCATCAACACGCCCTTGGCCCGCTCGACGAGCTTGCGCGTCTCGAGCCGCTCCTCGAGGTCGGAGACCTCGTCTTCAAGCACGCGCGCCTCCGCGAACCGCGCGACTGCGATCTGCATGGCGGGCAGGATGTCCTTCTTGGCGAACGGCTTGACCAGATACCCCATCGCACCGGCGGTCGACGCCTCTTCGACGTAGCGGGACTGGGAGAAGGCGGTGACCATCACGACGGGCGCGATGCGATCGGCGGCGATGATGGCGGCGGCGGCGATACCGTCGAGCCCCGGCATCTTCACGTCCATGAAGATGACGTCAGGGCGCAGCTCGCGCGCGAGTTCTATCGCCTCGGAGCCGTCACGCGCCTCGCCGACGACGTCGTGCCCCTCCTCGACGAGCATCTCCCGCATGTCCATGCGAATGAGGGCTTCGTCCTCTGCGATCAGAACCCGCATCTTCTTCAGCATCCCTCGTGAGCCCGGCAGCGGAGTGTGCCCTTCAAGCGGAAAGACTATCACGCACCTCCTGTGCCGTGAGTTCGCACTGGTCCCGAGAGACCCGCGCAACAGCGAGGCACCCCTCGTCATCGACCTCGACGCACCGAGCCGCGTCAGGAGTCTTCCGGCAGACGTCACCGCGATCGGCTTCGGGATCGGAGAGGGACTGGTGCTCATAGGGCGGAGCGACGGGACGATCGGTGTGGCGCGTATCCCGGACTAGGAACGGCGCCTACTCGGCGATCGGCACGATGATGGCGACGGTGGTCCCCCGGCCGCTGCGGAACGTGAGTGTCCCGCACAGGTCGTCCTCCACAATCGTGCGGACGATGGCGAGCCCGAGCTGCGCCGACGTCGCGAGATCGAAACCATCGGGCAGGCCCCTGCCGTCGTCGCGCACGGACAGGTGCAGTTCGTCGGGGAACCTTCGCAGCGAGACCATGACGTGCCCCGCCCCGCGCTCTCCGAGCCCGTGCTCGATGGCGTTGTGCACGAGTTCCGCCGTCACCAGCGCGAGCGAGGTGGCCACGGATGCCGGCACCTCGCCGAGCGTGCCTTCCACCCCCACCGTCACGTCACCGCTCCGGCCGGAGAGACCCTGGCGCACCATGTCGACCACCGTGCGCGCGGCCGCGCCGAACTCGACGGTCTCGTCGGTGGAGGTCGACAGCATCTCGTGAACGACCGCCATCGAGCCGACCCGCTCGACCGCCTCCTCGAGCGAGCGCTGCGTCTCTATCGAGGTGGAGCGCCTCGCCTGGATCCTCAGCAGACTCGAGATCGTCTGCAGGTTGTTCTTCACGCGGTGGTGGACCTCGCGGATCGTGGCCTCTTTGACCTTGAGTTCCGCGTCGCGACGCCGCGCATCGGTGATGTCCTCGACGAGCACCGCCGCGCCCGTTCGCAGCGCGATGGTGCGATACAGGAGCACGCGGCCGGCGACCGGCACCTCGCGCTGCAGGGCGCCGTGCGAAGCGAGGACAGGGCCGACCGCCTCGACGCCGCCGGGCATCGCCACCGCCTGCATGCCGGTGAGCGCACCCTCGACGCCGGCGAGGCGCAGGATGTTGACCGCGTTGGGGCTCGCGTACACGACGCGCCCCTCCTCGCCGATGCGCATGACGCCGTCGCCGGCACGGCGCGTGGTCGAGAACGGCTCCCGCGTGCCGACGGTCACCAGCGGGCCGACGCGCAGCACCTCGAGCAGGTCCTCTGCGAGCGCCATGAACTGCCGCTCCATGGTGCCGGGAGCGTCGACGACCTGCTGGGTGAGGTCCCGGAGGACGACGGCGTAGACCGGATCGCCGATGGGGTGCGCCGACGTCACGTACTGGATGCCGCGCGTGCTGCGGCGCCGCTCGCCGGCGACGACGGCGCCCGTCTCCAGAACGCCATACGCCTCGGGCTCGTCGTGGGCCGAGAGGCGCTTGCCGACACGCGTGGTCGCGACCGCGGCCACCGCGGTCATCGGCCGGGCATCGGCGACGACCGCCAGGGCGCCGTCGGACGCACGGACCGCGAGCGCCACATCCCCGTAGCCCAGATCGGCCACGAACTGGAGGTTGCGTGCGACGTTCTCGAGGTGGACGCGAAGCCCGTCGGAGATCCCGGTGGGTAGCGCTGCGAGGATGTCTTCCATGAGGCGATTCTAGCCTACCGCCCCACGGCGGCCGCGCACTCGGCCCTGCCGCTACGCCGCGCGCATCGCCACCAGGACGATGCCGCTGACGAGCGCGGCCATCCACAGCGCCCACACGTGGATGCTGAACCGGTGGAAGTCGCGGAGCGCACGCTCCTTCTTGAGCACCAGCACGACCGTCGCCCACGCCGAGTGGACCAGCATGAGCGCGACGGCAGTCAGCCCCACGACCCCATGCACGTCCCATTTCCAGCCCCCGGCTATCCGAGCCATCAGCGTCGTCCCGGTCGTGTCGAAGACCAGCCCGAGCCAGAACAGCCCCAGATGCCAGGGCCTGAGGACGTGCGCAGCGCGTTCGCCGAAGACTGCGACCGTGTAGAGAGTCGCCGCGAGGACCATCGAGACGATCGCGAGGATCAGAGTAGGCGTCATAAGGTGACTCCTTGGAAGGTCGGCCTCATCGCGGCCCAGCCGGTGCGTTCGACCTCGGCGGCGACAGCCCGCAGCCACTCGAGCTCGCCCAAGACCCTGCTCGTGACCCTCGCCAGGATCAACTCCGGGAAGCCGCCGACCGTCGGACCGTCGGCCGTACGGACCAGATCTGCGAGCATCGACTCAAGCGCGCCTTGGCGCGCCAGCAGGACTGCGCTCTTCGCGCTCTCGTCGAGCGCGTCGGTGTAGCACAACATGCCGAGCACAACGTCGAACTGCGAGTACGGCATCGCCTGTACGAGGCTCTGTGCGGACATCATCTCCGCGAGAACGGCGCGGCCCGCGTCGGTGATCGCGTAGACCCTGCGGGCCGGAAGGTTGCCGGAGCGCTGCTCGGTCGCGGTGACGAAGCCCTCCGAATCGAGCTTCCGGAGTACGTAGTAGACGTGCTTCTCGGACAGCTCGATCCACAGGTCGGCGTGGGACTCGCGCAGCGTGCGCATGATCTCGTGACCGTGCGTCGGCCGCAGGGAGACGCGTCCCAGGATGAACAGCTCTTTCGCGCTCGCCTTGTCCATATGAGTCGCTCCTATCGAATGCTAGTACGAATCGTACTATTGCACAGTAGTATGGTTCGTACTACCAAGTCAAGACGATCGCGTAGAGCGCGGCGCTGCGGCTCGCTACCTGCCGACCCCTGCTGACGGGCGCCAACGTGGCGCCCGTTCGTCGCCAAACCTTCAGCAAGGGTAGAGTGGTTTCCGATGTCAGATAGACAGGCCGCATCACCAGCGGTCCCTCCGTCGCGCGATCTGGAGAGCCACACAAGCGAGAACGCATCCCCGGGCGCGCGTACTATCCCCTGCTCGATGTCAGCGCCTGGGCCGTGGTGACGGTCACGACGGTGGCGGCCATCGGCCTCGCCATCATCGCGGTGACCGCCATCATCCCGACGGAGCTCCCTCTCGTGGGAGGAGCGGCGGCACTGCTCGTCATTGCGGACGGCTTCGCCGCGCTGCGTCACATGCGGGCGGTCCGTCGCGCCAAAGAAGTGACGAACGAGATCGCGATGGCCCGCGGCGACGAGGTGGCCGCCCGTGACAGGGTGTCGTTCGCCAGGCACGCAGCGGCGCTCATGGCCGAACTGCCTCATGGCGAAGGGGTGCGCGCCGTACTGTCCGAGTCACTGTCGCGGTTCGCCGCCGAGGCCGCGGCCATCATCGGGGACGAGAACTCCATCATCGTGACCGCCGACGACACCGACGAAGACGAAGCGGTGGCCGCCGTCCGGGACCTCGCGCTCGAGACGATGAAGGCCGGGCGGTCCGTCACGCACGGCGATCCCGCGACCGACACCGAGCCCGGCGCAGCCGCGCTCACGGCGCCCGTGCGCATCCGCGGCGAACTCAACGACGTGCTGGTCCTATGGAGGCGCGGCCACGCCTTCCGGGTCGACGACCTGGACGGGCTGAGCCTGGTGGCGCGCATCGTCGAGCTCTCCATGGAGAACGCCGTGCTCGTCGACGAAGTGCGCGACCAGCTCTCCGGCACGCTGCACCTGATGATCGACCTCGTCGAGGAACGCCTTCCCGGCTACGCGACCCACTCCGAACGCGTGTCGCGCTATGCGTCCGCGCTCGGCCGCAGCGTGGGCCTCGGCGAAACCGAGGTCGAGGACCTGCGGATGGCGGGGCTGCTGCACGACGTCGGCATGCTCACCGTCCCGGAGTCCGTGCTCAACTCGCCGCGGCGCCTCACCCCCGAAGAGATGGTCGAGCTGCGCGGGCACCCGGAGCACGGGGCCGAGCTGACTCGCGCCGCCAACTTCCCCCTCCATGTGCAGGAGGCGATCCGCTCGCACCACGAGCGCGTCGACGGGATGGGCTATCCGGCCGGCCTCAAGGGCGACGATATCCCGCTCGCCGGACGCATCCTGAACGTGTGCGACGCGTTCGTCGCGCTCATCTCAGACCGCCCGCATCGAGCGAAGGTGTCAGTGCCGGAGGCGCTCGAAGCCCTGCGGGCCAGCGCCGGCACCCACTACGATGCCGACCTCGTCGAGCGCTTCATCGCGCTGCGGGCCACGCTGACCGAAGCATAAGTCGCACCCTCCACGCCAACGGGTATCCTCTGGGCGAGGATCGCGGCATAAAGGGGCCGCCGCGGTCGATGACACGGGGGTGGTCCGGTGCTGAGCTGGAAGCGCGACAACAGCGCTGCCGCGAACTTCATGATGTCGGCGGCGGTGTGGTTGCTCATCGGAGTCTCAATGGGGCTGACCCTGGCGATCGAGTTCGTGTTCCCGGACTTCGCCCACGGCATCCCGTGGCTCGTGTTCGGACGCCTCCGTCAGGCGCACGTCAACACGGTCATGTTCGCTTGGCTCTCGGGCGCGATGATGGGCATGTGGCTCTACATGGTGCCCAAGCTCACCGGCCGCAAGCTGTGGAGCGAGCGCTTGGGGAACCTCTGCTCGCTGCTGTGGAACCTCTCCCTCGCGGGGGGCATCGTCGGGATCCTGATGGCCTACACGCAGAGTCGCGAGTACGCCGAACTCATCTGGCCCATCGACATCGCCGTGATGCTGGTGCTCGTGCTCAACATGATCAACATCTACATGACCATCCGGCACCGGGTGGAGCCGAAGCTCTACGTCAGCCTGTGGTACATCATCGGCACCGTGGTCTGGTTCCCGCTTCTGTACTTCATCGGCAACGTGATGTGGAACCCGCCCACAGGTTCGCTCACGGGCATCAACGACACCATCTTCAACTGGTTCTACGGCCACAACGTGCTCGGCCTGTGGTTCACGACCGGCCTGCTCGCGATCATCTACTTCATCGTCCCGCGCGAGACCGCGACGCCGATCTACAGCCATTTCCTCGGCCTGATCGCGTTCTGGGGGATCGCGTTCTTCTACACCGGCGTCGGCGCACACCATCTGCTGTGGGCGCCCATCCCCTACTGGCTCAAGACGATCGCCGTGGCGGAGAGTTTCGCGATGGTCATCCCGGTCCTCGCCTTCTTCTTCAACATCTGGCTGACGATGCGCGGCAACTGGGGACGACTCAGATCGAGCGTGCCGCTTCTCTACGTGATCACCGGGTGGGCGGCCTACATCCTCGTGTCCATCCAGGGGTCCAACGAGGCGCTGCGCGGCGTCAACGAACTCACCCACTTCTCGCAGTACGTCCCGGCGCACGCCCACTTCGCCCTCATGTTCTTCGCGGCATCGACCCTGATCGGCGCTCTGTACTACGCGTTGCCCCGCATCTACGGCTGCGAGCTGTACAGCACCCGCCTGGCGAAGGCCCAGTACGGCCTCTACGTCATCGGCTTTGCGGCCTTCTTCATCGGTTTCACGGTGACCGGTCTCGAGCAGGGCACGTCGTGGGTGCACATGGGCCTGCCGGTGTGGGCGGTACTGCCCGGGATGCGCCCGTTCATGGCGCTGCGCATCATGGGCGGATCGCTGCTCGTCACCAGCTTCACGATGTTCGCGTACAACCTGTTCGCGACCGCCATCGTCAAACGCCCGATCGGCGCCCCGACCATCGCCTCCCCCATGACCACACAGTCGGCCCTGATCCCTCCCGCCACGGCCGAGGGGGGCTCGAACTGAGATGAAGATGACGTTCAAGATCATCCTGGTCGGCGGGCTGCTCGTGTTCTTCGCGGTGGTGTCGGTGGTCGTGTTCGCCCCGACGGCGCTGTGGGACCCGCCGCAGACGACCGTCGCCGAGACGCGCACGGTCGAGCAATCGCGGGGACGCGTCCTGTTCTACTCGAACGGCTGCAACTACTGCCACACGCAGTACGTTCGCGACGTCGACACCGGGATGGGACCCGTGTCCTCCGGTGGCGACTACGTCTTCGACAATCCGATGATCCTCGGCTCCGAGCGCACCGGGCCCGACCTCTCCTACATCGGCCGCAAGCGCAGCATGCAGTGGGAGATCGACCACCTCCGCAAGCCGCGCGAGTACTCCCCCCTGTCGATCATGGCGAGCTACTCGTTCCTGCCCGAGACCGAGCTTCGCGACATCGCCGAGTACCTGTTCTACCTCGGTGATCGCGCCGCTGCCGAACGCATGATCATCGCCCCGACCGAGTACCAGTCGATCAAAGCGCCCGTCGCGTCGCAGGCGGTCCCCAACACCGACCCGAACGCCGCCGCTCAGGGGTGGCCGACCTTCAAGGAGTCCGGCTACTACGAGGGCAAGCTGCTGTACACGTCGCGCTGCCTGACATGCCACGGCTGCGCGGGCAACGGCCTCGGGCACTACGGCGGCACCCTCATCATCACGCCGGCCAACTTCAAGGTGGACCCGTTCAGGACGATGCCCGACGAACAGTGGTTCTGGCACGTCTCCGAAGGCGTCCAGGGCAGCGTCATGCCGCCGTGGAAAGAGAGCCTCACCGCCGCTCAGCGCTGGGCCATCATCCGATACGTCCAAGAGGTCTACGCGCATCCCATCGAGCGCGACCCGAACGAAGGCGACGTTCCGCCCGCGTACGACAAAACCAACCCGTTGCCGAACACGCTCGAGAACCTCGACGCCGGCAAGCACATGTGGACGCGCGACTGCCTCGTGTGCCACGGGGACGCAGCCACCGGCAAGGGTCCGTTCCGCGCAGGCATCGAGCCCGTGCCGCCCGACTTCTCCGCGCACGCCAACTACGTCCCCTATAAGGACGGCGACTACTTCTGGCGCATCTCGGAGGGCGTGCCCTGGACGGCGATGCCGACCTGGAAGGTACAGTTCAACGAGACCGAGCGCTGGCAACTCGTCCACTACATCCGCTCGCTCTTCACCCAGACGGAGACCGCCCCCAAGCAACCGGCGCTCGGGAAGGACTTCGACTTCCCGGCGATCATGAAGACGATGAAGGTGCCCACTTCGGCGTCGTACGACGACGGCAAGGCCCAGTTCCTGGAGCAGTGCGTGCCGTGCCACGGCCTGGCCGGAGACGGTACCGGACCTGAGGGCGCCTACCTCGACCCGAAGCCGGCGAACCTGCACCTGCTGCCGAAGGAGATCCAGGAGGGCGTCTTCGGACCGAACTCTGACGGCGCACTTCTCGCGCGCATCACCTTCGGCGTGAAAGCCACCGCGATGCCATCGTGGGGCGAACTGCTCACGGAGCGCGAGCGGTGGCGCGACGTCAGGTTCGTGCTCGACTCGTTCGTGAAATCGAACGACAGCGCGAAGGCCATGGGCAGCGTCATGGGCGACGGCAAGGTGCCGTCCCAGTACGTGCGTACCGACCCGGGCATCTTCCAGAACGAGATCGCCACGATCGACCCTGCAGCCGGCAAACCCCTGTACGAGACCTGGTGCACGACCTGCCACGGCGCTGACGGTTCAGGCAAGGGCCCCGGGACCGGGAACCTCGCCTCGGGATCCCCGGCAGCCCTTCCCAAGGGGATGTCGAACGCCTACCTGTTCTACCGGATCCGTGAAGGCGCACCGAACACGATGATGTACGGCTTCCGGAACCAGCTGACCGAGACCGAAGTGTGGGACCTGGCCGCCTACGTCACCGGGCTCACCGGTGGCACGTGGGGAGGCTGATCACCATGCTCTTCGGACTATGGGTGGTCGTCGGATGGATGGCCCTCGTGACGCTCTCCGGTCTCGCCCTCATCGCCTGGGGCCTGAAGTCGCACCAGTTCGACGACATCGAGGACTCGAAGTACTGGATGCTCGAGGATCACGAGCCGGAAGCGTGGCCGAAGCGCGCCCGGCCCGAAGGAGGCGCGAAGCATGCCTGACAACGTGCTGCAGGTCGGCCCCGAGATCTTCTCCGTGGTCGTGGGAGCGCTCGTCCTGTTCGCGATCGCGCTGACGTTCGCGGTGCGCCACAGGGCTCGCGTGAGCCCCGGCAGCCGGGGGCACCGTCCGGAGGAAGAAGAGGGTGAGTCCGAGTCCATCGGGCCGGACGGCTACATCGACAGCTTCGCCAACGCCGTCGAAGAGGCGGGCGGGAGCGTGCCGGTCATGGTCTGGATCACCATCGCGGTGACGATGACCGCGTACGCCGGCTACCTGATCCTGTTCTGGCAGCCCCGGTAGAAAGGGACCGAAGTGCCATACATCTACGAGGTCTCCTTCGACATCCTCCCCGAGCGCATGGACGAGCTCGAGATCGGCCACTCCCTCGAGCGGGTGCTCGGCTATCTGCGGACGCTGCTGCCCAACCAGCACGGCTTCATGACCTCTCGCGCCCTGTACTCGATCGATGACCCCTCGCATACACGCGTCGTGTTCCTGAGCGAGTGGGGCAGCTGGGAGGCGCTCGAGAAGCACCGGGCGTCCGCCCTCCTCGAGACCAAGGCCCTGTGCGAGTTCGAACCGCACATGCTGCCCGGAGACCTCACGACCCGGATCTTCGCCGAAGTCGGACCGAAGGCCTGACGCCGGGTGGATCACGCCCACATGACCGAAGCGCCGCCCCGGCGGCCCTCGCGTCGCGCCACGGCCTTCATCACCGTGGACGGTATGACGTGCCCGTCGTGCGCGGAGGTCGTCGCGAGATGCGTCGCGCGGCACCCGGGCGTGCACTCCTCCGACATCAACTTCGCACTCGGCAAGGCGCGGATCGACTACGACCCCACCCTCACCGACACCGGCGAGATAGCGCACCTCATCGAGCGGGCGGGCTACCGGGCACGCGTGGTCGGCGGCAGCGCCCGCCCGAAGGAGGAGCGCGCCGAGGAGCGCACGCTGATCCAGCTGCTCGTCGCGCTCGCGTTCGGCATGCAGGTCGACATGTTCTATCTGGCGCAGCTCTACGGGCTCTATGCGGCTGGGCTGGCCGGAACGCCACAGGCGCGCAACATCGGCCTGTTCATGTGGGCTGCGGCGACACCGGTGCTGTTCTACGGCGGGCAGTCCTTCCTGCTCGGTGCGTGGAACGGGCTGCGAAGCCGCTCGGTGAACATGGACACGCTCGTGAGTCTCGGCACCCTGTCCGCCTACTGCTACAGCGTCTTCGCGGTGCTGACGGGACGGCCCGCCTACTTCGACTCGGTCACGATGATCACGGTCTTCATCATGATCGGGCGCTACATCGAGACGGTCGGCGGAGCGCGGGCGCGCAAGGACGTGCGGGCGCTGCTCGAGTTGCAGCCGGAGCGCGCATGGCTGCTCACGGGCGGCTCGCCCGCGGAGATCCAGGCCGCGGAGCTGAAGCCGGGAGACTCCATCGTCGTGAAACAGGGTGAGCGGGTCCCCGCGGACTCGGTCGTCTCGGACGGCGTCGGTGCGGCGAACGAGGCCCTGCTGACCGGCGAGTCGGCGCTCGCCCCCAAGCGCGCAGGCGACCGACTGTGGGCCGGAACGGTGCTGGCCGAGGGGCCCGTGACGGCGACCGTCGACCGCCCGCTGGAGGGTTCGCGCCTGGCGGCGATCCGGGCGCTCGTCGAGCGCACCCTGTCGCAACAGGCCCCGGTGCAGCGGCTCGCCGACATCGCATCCGCGTACCTGACCTTCGGCGTGCTGGCGATCGCGGTGGTGACGTTCGTGGGATGGACGCTCGCCGGCACCGCGCCCGCAAGCGCGCTCATCGCAGCCGTCGCGGTGCTCGTGGTGGCCTGCCCGTGCGCGCTCGGACTCGCCACTCCCCTCGCGATCAGCGTCTCGCTGGGCCGCGCGACCCGCACGGGCATCCTCGTGCGAGTGCCGGCGGCGCTCGAGACCGCCGCGACCATCACTGAGGTGGCCTTCGACAAGACCGGCACGCTGACGCTGGGTGCGCTCGCCGTCACTGCGTTCGAGACGATCGACGGCGAGGACTCGGACGAGATCCTCCGACTCGCATCGGGTGTGGAGCAGTATTCGGAACACCCACTGGGCCGCGCGATCGCGAGCGCGTGCGCGACTCCCACGGCCGTGTCAGGAACACGATCGGTATCCGGGCGCGGCGTCGAGGGATCCACGCTCGATGGCCACGTGGTGCGTGTCGGCTCGGACGCGTTCATGCCCGCATCGTTGCCGCCGCAGTTGACCCCGTCGGCCGAGCGCAGCGCCGCGGATGCGCAGAGCGTCGTATGGGTGGCCGTGGACGACCGCGTGGTCGCATTCGTCGCCCTGCGGGACGACACGCTGCCGGGCGCCGTCGAAGCGGTCGCAGAGCTGAAGCGCCTCGGCCGGACGACACTGCTGCTCTCCGGTGACAGCGAATCGACGACGGCCGCGGTCGCCGGAAAGCTCGGCGTGTCCCACCACCGCAGCCGCCTCTCTCCGGAGGACAAGGCGGCGGTGATAGCCGAGCGTCAGGCCGCCGGTGCGCGTGTGGCCATGGTGGGCGACGGCGTGAACGACGCACCCGCTCTCGCGCAGGCTGACCTGGGCATCACGGTATGGGGTGGCAGCGACGTCGCCGGCGAAACGTCGGACGTGGTGCTCTCGCGCGCCGACCTCGATCTCGTACCGGGCTTCCTGGCGCTGTCGGCGGCGACGAGGCGCATCACTCGACAGAACCTCGGCTGGGCCTTCACGTACAACGTGATAGCCGTGCCGCTGGCTGCATTCGGCGTCATCAGTCCCGGGGTCGCCGCCGCCACCATGGCGGGCAGCAGCCTGCTCGTCGTCGGCAACTCCCTGCGGCTGGGACGAGCGGGTACACGACACCCCAGGGATCAAAAACTGCCCGACGTGGCCGTCGCGCCTTCGCTTCCCCTATAATCTGGCGGTCGCGGCGGGTGCTTCAGCCCGCATCACCCTCGCCCGGGTGGCGGAACGGCAGACGCGGAGGCCTCAAAAGCCTTTATGGGAAACCATGTGAGGGTTCGAATCCCTCCCCGGGCACCATGCGACCATCCCCGCACGAAGATCGCTCTTGCCCCCAGGGGACGCCCCTCTTAGCGCGCGCTGAGCTTCCGATACGCGCTGTACCCGCTGACGGACGCTGCGCTGCAGTACGCGCGCACGCGCCACTTGCCCGCGGACGGGACCGATGTCTTCACCGAGTACTTCGAGAAGGTGGAGTAGCCGTACGCGTGGGTGGTGACCGTCTTGCGCAGCTTCCAGTGTCCCGACTCGTAGCGGTAGAGCCTCAGCGTCACGTTCGTTCCGGCCACCACGCCGGGCTTGAGGTATCCCGACACGCTGAACTTGGCGCGGCGACGGACCGAGGACGGGGCTGAAGGAGTCGTGAGGAGCAGGGTCGCCTGAGCGGTGACCGTGGCGCCCGAGGGGGTCGCCGGCGTGGTGACATCGTTCACGGCGGAACCGGCTCCGTAGATCCAGATGATACCGGCCCGGTCTCCGGAGCTGAGCGTCCGCCGGACATCACCGAAGTCCGAGTACCCGTACATGACCTTGCTCGAGTCGGCGGGGCCGTAGAGGTCACGCAGGCTGAGCCAGTGGCCGATCTCGTGCGTGGCGATCGACTGGATGTCCATCGTGTACCCGGAACCGTCGCCCCACGCGAAGTCGGTGCTGAACGTCACGTGGCACTCGACGAGCTCGCCGTTCCAGTTGTAGGCATACATGGCCTGCGCGATGACGCCGGACGGAAGGCCGCTCGCCCAGCCGATATCGTTGTGCCCGTCCAGTGACGTCATGCCGGATCCGACGTTCGTGGTGCCACCGTCGACGAACAGGAAGTTCGCGCCGGCGGCGTTCCAGACGGCAGCCGCCGAGTCGATGGCCGCTTCGGAACCCGCGATGCCACCGGGGTTGACGCGATAGGTGGCGCGCGTCGAATGGGTGGAGGGATCGGCTGCCCAGCGGTACCGGCCGTAGCCGAACGAGATCGCCAGGCGCTGGCTCGAGGTCGTCGAGACACCCGTAGCGGTCGTCACGACGATGGGGCCGGAGCCGGGCGAAGCCGAGTAGCCGTTCACGGTGTCGACCGGGACCTCGCACACGATCTCGGTGTCGCTCCAGGAGACGATCGCCTTGGCGCTGATGCGAGGCTCGCCGATCTGGTAGAAGAAGCTGACGGCACCACGGGAGGGGCCGAATCCGCTGCCCGTGATGGTGATGCGGTCGCCGACACCGGCGGCGACCTCGCCCGGCGAGATCGAGGTCACGGTCGGACCGTCCGCAGAGGCGATGGTCACGGCCTGCGGCCGGTCGGCCAGCGGATCGACGAAGCCCAGCGGCGCGACAGCCGAAGAGTCGGAGATGGCCGACCTGACCGCCTTGGTGAGCACCGCGAGGAGCTGGCCGGTCGTCGTGACGCGACCACCCGAGATGTCGACCTTGCCCTGCGAGCCACCGTAGACCCAGCCGCGGTCGTCGACGAAAACGCATGCCGACTCGCCTGCCGTGAAGGTCGCCATTCCCTCGACGATCACGCGGCGACCGTCCGGATACATCCCGCCCGGGACGTAGAAGGTGACCGTGCCGGGCCCGGAACCCTTGATCGGGTCGGTCACGCTCATGCGAACGGCGGTCCGCACGCCGGACCCTTCGAGCTCGGATGCGGTCGACACCACGGTGCCGACGACGATGACGGTCGCGGCGCGCGAGATGGTCGCCGTGTCGAGCCGCTGCAGGACCGTCGCGCTGGCGGAGAGCGGTGCCGCGAACACGAGGCACAGGGAGAGCGCAACGCCGGCAACGCCGACGCACCCCTCCCAGATCCCCCGACCCGCACCCAGTCTCGTCATCGCCATCGCATCTCTTGAGGCATGTCGCGCGACGGTTCATGTCGCGCTCAAGAGATGTATCGGCAGGTCAAAGCCGAGACAGGAGTGATCAATTACCAAGTAATGTGTGAATCTTTCAGGGCCGGGCGGCCGCCAGTCGCGAGAGGGCGTCCAAAGCCACACCCCGCACGCCCCCGACCGGGTCGCCGAAGCCGAGTTCGGCGAGCGCCCGGGTCGCACGTGCGTCACCGAGGCGCCGGAGCGCATCCGCTGCTGCGCCCGTGGCGTCCGGATCGTCCGACACGTTGCCGTCGTAGGCCGGGCGCGAGCGGTCCGCGAAGCACCGCAGATGTAGTGCGGGGACTCCGCGTGGGATACGCTGGGCATGACGGTACCGACCGACAAGGAACCACTCATGAACCGTGACGCCCTGATCGGCGCGATCCCGAAGGTCGAGTTGCACCTTCACCTCGAAGGCACCCTCGAACCGGAGCTCGCTTTCTCGCTCGCGCAGCGCAACGGCGTCGTCCTCCCCTACGCGTCAGCGTCCGAGATGCGTGCCGCCTATCGGTTCACCGACCTGCAATCGTTCCTCGACATCTACTACGCCTCATGTTCGGTGTTGCGCCGCGAACAGGACTTCTACGACCTCACCCGCGCATACCTGGAGCGCGCCGCCGCCGACAACGTGCGCCACGTCGAGCCGTTCTTCGACCCGCAGACGCACACGGACCGCGGCGTCCCCTACGCAGTGGTGGTCGGCGGGATCACACGGGCACTGGATGACGCGCGCAGCGGATCCGGGATCACCTCGTGCCTGATCGCCTGCGCGCTGCGTCACGCGACCGCCGACGGCGCGATGAAGATGCTCGAGGAGGCGATCTTCTCGCCGTATCAGGTCCAGGGCCTCGGGCTCGACTCCTCGGAGACCGGCAACCCGCCCTCGAAGTTCGCAGCGGCCTTCGATCGGGCGCGCGCCGCGGGGCTGCACGCGGTCGCCCATGCCGGCGAGGAGGGACCGCCCTCCTACATCACGGACTCGCTGGACCTGCTGCATGCGGAGCGGATCGACCACGGGGTGCGCTGCCTCGAGGATCCTGCGCTGGTCGCACGTCTCGTGCGCGACAAAGTGTGCTTGACGGTGTGCCCCAACAGCAACGTGGCGCTGCGCGTCGTCGAGCGGATGGAGGACCACCCGCTGCGGCGGATGCTGGACGCCGGGCTGCGGGTGACGGTGAACTCGGACGACCCCGCGTACTTCGGCGGCTACATCGGTGACAACTTCCGCGGGGTGGCCGACGCCCTCGACCTGAGCGACGCGCAGTTGGTGACGCTCTCGGCGAACGCGATCGACGGATCGTTCGCGAGCAGCGAGCGCAAGGCGGAGCTGCGGGCGGAACTGCGGGACGTCGTTAATCGCGTCTGAGCGACTCCAGGACGTTGAGCACCTGACAGCTGGCCTCGAGACACGAGATCGCCATGTAGGCGTCCTCGAGGCTCTCACCGCGCGCGAACGGGCCGTGGGCGCGCAGCACCGCGACTCTGCGCTCGACGAGCGCCGCTGAGAGCTTCTGTGCAGCCTCAGGAGAGCCGATAAGCTTCTCCGAGGTGACCACGGGAACATCGATGAGACGCAGGGCCGACTCGGAGTCCGCCGGCACGATCACACCGTCGACCAGCGACCGCACGACGGTGTGGATGGCGTGCGCGTGCACGATCGCGCGCGCATCCGTGGCGGCGTAGATGGCGCGGTGCACGACCAGCTCGACCGAACAGTCCGCGTCGCGCGGGTCCCCGCAGGCGGCCAACGTCGTCTCGATGATGTCGGCCTCCGTGAGGTGCCCGATCATAGACCCGGTGCGCGTGATCAACATGCGGTCGTCGCCGAGACGCACCGAGAGGTTGCCGCCGTGGCTCGAGACCGCTCCGGACGCGTACAGGTCGCTACCGACCCACGAGAACTCCTCGAACATCCGCTGCTCCCTCACTGCCCGACCGTACTCGCGTCGAGTCTAGCATCGGCAGGGGCGTCCACCCGGACGCCCGGCTCCTCCGCGGCAACGACCACCGCGTCGGCGAGCACGACGGGGTCGGTCCGACGCTCGTCGTACAGGACGGACAGAAGCCCCATCGAGCGGACCACGACCACTCCCGCCACTCCACGCAGACGCTCTATGCGCGCGGCGATGGCGGCGATGGCGCCGACCCGTTCACCGGTCTTCGGCTTGCTGACCTGCAGGTGAGCGATCTTCATCGGTGTCGTGTCCTTCCCCCCTTCGGCCGTCCGAGAGCGGCCTCCGGCAAAGACGCTATCGGTGCGCGGTGACCGTGGTGTCGCCGACCGGTGGAGAAGCTGTGTGGCGGACGGTGCTGACGGTCAGCGGGCACCCGGAGATGCTCCCGGGTGCCCGCTGACCTGAAGTGCCGCCGTATGGCCGCTACTTGACCGAGATGGCGGTCGCGACCTCCTTGCCGTCCACGAAGAACGGCTGGTCGGGGCTGTTGTACTTGTCCATCATGTCGAATTCGAGCGTACCGGCGACGCCACGGTCCGCGTGCACCGCAACGAGCAGCTTGTCGGTCAGGGCGATGGCCGGATCCAGCGCAACGGACACGTTCGCGCTGGTACCCGCCGCGATCTGCTGGAAGCCGACGCGCTTGCCCGGTGCGCCGTTATCATCGAGATGCACGACGAGCCAGGCGCCGGTCGGCGCCACCGCCTGGGCGACGATGATCGCACCCTTTGCGCCGGGCTGGTCGGTGGCCGTGATCGACGCTTCGCCCACACCGGCCTTCACACCGAACGGAGGGGCCACGACCTTGGACTCCATGGCCAGCTCCATGCCGTCGACGAAGTACGGCTTATCGGGGCTGGCGTCGAAGTTGCCCGGCGAGAACTCGAAGACCCCGGCGATGCCGCGGTCCGCATGCACGGCCACGATCAGCTTGTCCGTCAAGGTCACGCCGTCGATCTTGATCGAGACGTCCGTGCTGCGACCGGCGGGAACCCTTTGAAGCCCGATCCGCTTCCCGGGCATGCCGTTGTCGTCGAGGTGCACCGCGATCCACGAGGGACCCGGAACGTTGACGGACGCCACCCTGATGCTGCCCTTGGCGCCCGGCTGGTCCATGACCTCGACCGAGGCTATGGCCTTCGTGGCGACGATGCCGATCATCTTGCCGCTCTTGGAGTTGTTCGCAAAACCGTACACGACCATGCCGAGGGTGAGCGAGACGCCCGCCAGAACGGCGATGATACTGAGGAATCGTTTCATCAGAGGTTTCCTTTACCGGCCGCTATGCGGACTTCGAGAGACTGGGCCTGAAGCGGCGCAGCAGCAGGGAGCTGCTGACGACACTGACGCTCGAGAGCGCCATCGCCGCACCGGCGAGTTCCGGCCTCAGCAGGCCGAGCGCCGCGATCGGGATGCCGAGAGTGTTGTAGCCCAGCGCCCAGAAGAAGTTCTGGTGGATCTTGCGCATGGTGGCGCGAGAGAGTTCGATGGCGGTGACGACGTCGCGCAGGTCGTTCTTGATGAGCACGATGCCGCCGGTCTCCATGGCAACGTCCGTGCCGCCGCCCATGGCGATGCCGACGTCTGCCTTCGCGAGCGCCGGCGTGTCGTTGATGCCGTCACCGACCATGGCGACGACCAGGCCCTTGGCCTGCAACTTGCCGACCTCCTGTGCCTTGTTCTCAGGAAGCACTTCGGCGAGAACGTTCTCAGGCGTGATGCCGGCCTGCGAGGCGATGGCCGACGCGGTGCGCCGGTTGTCGCCGGTGATCATGTAGACGGCGACGCCCATCTTGGTGAGGCGCTCCACGGCTTCCTTGGAGTTGGGCTTGAGCGTGTCGGCCACTGCGATCAGGCCGGCCAGCTTGGCGCCGTTCACGCCGACGAGCATGACCGTCTTGCCCTGGTCCTCAAGCGTGCTGATGCGACTCTCGAACGCTGAGATGTCGATGCCTTCACGCGCCATGAGCTTGCGGTTGCCGAAGGCGACGCGCGTGCCTCCGACGGTGCCCTCGACGCCATGCCCGGGGACCGCGGAGAAGTCCTCGACCGCAGGAACATCGATACCGTCCGCCTTCGCGCGGGCCATGATGGCCTCGGCCAGCGGATGCTCCGAGTTGCGCTCGAGCGCGGCCGCGAAGGTGAAGACGCGCGTGGTGTCATGACCGTCGGCGAGTTCGATGTCGGTCACCACGGGCTTGCCGTGAGTGAGCGTGCCGGTCTTGTCGAACACGATGGCCTTGATCTTATAGGCGGTCTCGAGAGCATCACCGCTCTTTATGAGGATGCCGTTCTCCGCGCCCTTGCCCGTCCCGACCATGATGGCGGTCGGCGTGGCGAGCCCCAGCGCGCACGGGCAGGCGATGACGATGACCGCGGTGCCGGCGAGCAACGCCTTCACGAACGGGGTTGCGTAGAGGTAGAAGTCGGGCCCGACGAAGTTCGGCACGGCGAAGAGCCATACGAGGAACGTGAGGACCGCGAGCCCCACAACGGTCGGGACGAACACGGCTGAGATCCTGTCGGCGAAGCGCTGGACCGGGGCCTTGCTCCCCTGCGCGTCCTCCACCAGCTTCACGATCTGGGCGAGCGCGGTATCCTTGCCGACCTTGGTGGCACGGAACCGCAGCGAACCGAGCTTGTTCATGGTGGCGCCGATCACGGAGTCGCCGGCGTTCTTCTCCACCGGGATGGACTCGCCGGTGAGCATGGACTCGTCCACACTGCTGCGACCCTCGATCACGAGGCCGTCGACCGGGACCTTCTCGCCCGGGCGGACGACGACGACGTCGCCAGCGACGACCTGCTCGACCGGGATGTCGAGTTCTTCGCCACCGCGAACCACACGCGCCGTTTTGGCGGCCAGCCCCATGAGCTTCTTGATGGCGTCGGAGGTCTTGCCCTTTGCGCGGGCCTCGAGCAGTTTGCCGAGGATCACGAAGGTGATCAGCAGGCCGGCGGTCTCGTAGAAGACCGGCTCACCCTGGAGCGACGGCACGAAGGTCGCCGCCACGCTGTAGAAGTACGCCGCCGAGGTGCCGATGGCGATGAGCGTGTCCATGTTGCCGCTGCGACGCTTCAGCGCATGCCAGAAGCCCTTGTAGAACTGGGCGCCGGCGTAGAACTGCACCGGAGTGATGAGGATGAACGCCATGTACTTGAGGACCATCATCGGGTCCCAGGCGCCGCCGATGGTGTTGGCGAGCCAGGTCGCCACACCGGCGGGAACCACCGTCATGAACGGCGGGACCATCGAGATGAGGAACGCCGGCACCGACAGCAGCAAAGAGAACCACAGGAGTCCCTGCTGGTGCTTGGTGTGCTTGGCCTGAGCGACGCGCTGGGCGTCTTCCACCGGCGCGTCCGCGGACGTTCCGGTCTCGACGCGAAGGATCGCTTCGTAGCCGGCACCCTTCACCGCACCCATCAGCGTGTCGAGGCCGACCACCGCGGGGTCGAACACGACGGTCGCCGTTTCCGCTGCGAGGTTGACGGCAGCGGACTGCACACCGGTGACCTTGTTGAGGGTCTTCTCTATCACGGTGGAGCACGAGGAACAGGTCATACCGATGATGCCGAGCGTGACCGTGCTCGTCGAGGCGCTCTTGGCGGGCGCCACTGCAACGGGGGTCGCTGCCACGACCTGCGCGACCGGAGCCGCGGACGCCACGGGCGCGCTGTCGAGCGGAATGGCGCCGTACCCGGCCTTCTTGACCGCGGCCGCCACCGCGGCCTCGTCGATGACCGACGGATCGATACGGGTCGTCATCTTCTCGGTTGCCAGGTTGACGGAGACCGACCGGACGCCGGCCAGCTTCCCGACGACCTTCTCGATAACGGCGGAGCACGACGCGCACGTCATGCCGGTGACCGCGAAGGTTGCGTCACGCAGCTCCGGGGCGGCCACGGGCGCCACCGGCGGCTCGACCACCGGAGGCGTCGCTGTCGCGACGGACGTGGGCTCAGTCTCGATGTCATCGGGCACGATGGGGCATGCGGTCGGCGCAGGAGCTTCAGCCGGTGCAGGCACGGAAGCTGCGACCGGAGCGGGCGCGGCGGCCCGCACCGCGTCCGCAAGCTCGGCGCCGGGGGTAGATGCGTCGAGCACGAACGGCTTGCCGGGCCTGAACCCGGCCTT
>DATCIG010000080.1:0-2200 GCA_036507895.1 Coriobacteriia bacterium | reverse complement strand
GGTCGAGCGGGCTGCTCACGGCGACGATCTGGATGACGTTGGTTCGCCGCAGGCGCGCGACGCGTTGGCGCACGCTGGCCTCGCTGATGCCGAGGTCCTTGGCGATCGCGGTGTACGCCCGACGGCCGTCCACCTGCAGGCGGCCGATGATGGCGATGTCGGTCTTGTCCAGTGACTGCTTGCGCATGCCGCTCCCTTCGACGGGTCCATTGTACGAATGTCGTGGACCAAGTGCCAGCGGCTTACGGTTTTCAACGTGAGGGACCATGACGAGGAACTCCAAGGAGGCCGGCATGAAGATCGAGCGCAAACCATCCACCGCACTGCTTCCGACGCCCGTCGTGCTGCTCAGCGTGGCCGGCCACGGCAAGCAGAAGCCCAACATGATCACCCTCGCCTGGGTGGGCACGGTGTGCTCCTCGCCGCCGATGCTCAGCGTCGCGGTGGCCATGTCGCTGGAGGAGGCCGAAGCCGCGGTCAGCGAGTGCTTCTCGGGACCTTTCGGCGCGGCAGGCTCCACGGTCCTGATCGAGGAGTACCTCACGGGGCCAGAGTGTTCGCTTCTGGCGTTCACGGACGGGACGACGGTCGCGCCGATGGTCCCCGCGCAGGATCACAGGCGCGCCCTTGCCTCCGCCGACGCCGGGATGCTGTAGCCTCGTGCTCGCCGAGCGGGTACTGACAGCCATACTCCGAACGCTGAGCGGACGCTTTCTCACGCTCGACCATTTCGGGGGAGCGACGCTGCCCGAGCCCAGCCCCGGGCATCGCTACCTTCTGTATGCTCACGTGCCGTTCTGTCAGCAGCTGTGCCCGTACTGCTCGTTCAACCGGTTCCTGTTTTCCGAGGAGCGGGCCGTTCCCTACTTCAGGCGCCTAAGGGAAGAGATGCGCAGGGTGGCCGACCTCGGCTACGACTTCGAGTCGATGTACGTAGGCGGAGGGACGCCGACGATCATGCTCGACGAGCTTTGCGCGACCATCGACCTCGCGCGCGAACTCTTCTCGATACGCGAGGTATCCTTGGAGACGAATCCGAACCATCTTCTGCCCGAGTTCGTGGACGAACTCGCTGCGCGGGTCCAGCGGTTCAGCGTAGGAGTGCAGAGCTTCGACGACTCGCTGCTCAAGCAGATGGACCGCTACGACAGGTATGGTTCGGGCGCCGAGATAATCGAGAGGCTCCAGTCGATCGCCGGACGTTTCCAGTCGCTCAACGTCGACATGATCTTCAACTTCCCGAGTCAGACCTCGGAGATGTTGCGCCGTGACGTGCGGCTGCTCGAGGATTCGGGCTGCAGTCAGACGACGTTCTACCCGCTCATGGTCTCGCCGGCCGTCGGTCGTCAGATGGCCTCGACCGTAGGCAGGGTCCACTACGCTCGTGAGGCATCGCTCTACGAGCAGATCTCACGGGATCTCACTTCCGACGGCGTCTTCGAGCACGCGACAGCATGGACGTTCTCTCGCACGAGCGGGAAGATGATCGACGAGTACATCGTCGACTATGACGAGTACCTGGGGATCGGGTCGGGCGCTTTCTCCTACCTCGACGGGACACTGTATGCCAACACGTTCTCCCTTCGGGGCTACGAACGGATGACGGCGGAGGGGAGGTTGTCCGTTTCGGCGTTCCGACGGTTCGACCGGCGCGAACGGATGCGGTACAGGATGCTCATGCAGCTCTTCGGGTTGCGGCTGGACAAAAGCGATTTCGAACGCGACTTCGGCGCCCCGGTGGACCGGAGACTGGCCCGGGAGATGGCTTTCCTGCGCGTCGCGCGCGCGTTCGAGCGTGATGATGACGAGGCGCTCACGCTTTCGCCCAAGGGGCGCTATCTTCTGGTGGTGATGATGCGCGAGTTCTTCGTGGGGGTGAACCACTTCCGCGATCAGGCGCTGGCCGCGCTGACGCAGGAGGAGCGCGAGCTGCTCTTCGGCGGCGGGGACAGGCACTCGATCGAGACCGGAGCGGCTCTGCCCGTGACGGCGCTCCTGCCGTGACGGCGGACAGCGCCGGTTGCGGCGTGCCTGCGGTCCTGCTCGACGACGCATGGAGGCGCCAGCGGTTTGCGATGCTCACGATGCGGTACGATAGCGGGCAACCCGTGCGCCACAGCCCAGGAGGAGCCGCGTGAAGATCGAGCGCAAGCCGTCGACCGCGCTACTGCCCACCCCCGTGGTGCTGCTCAGCGTCGCC
>DATCIG010000079.1:0-51622 GCA_036507895.1 Coriobacteriia bacterium | reverse complement strand
AGCATCGAGTCGATGGCGGCCCGGCGATCGCCGACGGGCGCGAACCGCCCGGCGTCGATCCCCGGCGGCAGCGCGACGGTCTTCCCCGCGATGTCGAGGCCCTGTTGCGCCGACCACGCGACGAGGTCGTCGCGCGCGCCTGTGGAGACCGTGGCCACCACAGCGGCCCCGACAAGCCCCTCGATCGCGAACGGTACAAGGTCCCGGCAGGTGCGCACGCTGAAGTTCAGCGCCGAACCGTGCTCGGTGACGATGTAGGGCGCCGAACCCGCAAGTGCGGTGCGCACCACGAACGGCTGCATGATCAGGTGCTGAGACAGGACCAGCTCGGGCGGCCACTGGGCGAAGACCGTGCGCAGAGCGGCGACGTTCGAGGCGATGTAGCGGTCGCGATCCTCGGCCGTTGCATTCTGGAACGCCGTGACGTCCTGTGGTGCAAACCCGGGAAAGGGACCTTCCACATAGACGAGAAGCTTGCCGGCGAGGTGCGGCCGCACCAATCGACAGCTGCCGGCGTAGCGACGCGGGGCGCTGTAGACCCGCTGCAGCTCCGCGTTGTCCGCGTCGAGCACGTAGGCCGAGTCGATGAAGTCGCAGCGCTCGGGCTCGCGTTCCTGGCAGACGAGGATGACCTCGTGACCGAGGCGAACGAACGCCTGAGCGAGTTCGCGGACATAGATCCCACTGCCTGAGTCGTGCAGGTAATAGCCATGCACAAGCGCTACACGCATGCCGCACGCCCTTCGGTTCGATCGTGACCGATCTCGCTCGGTGCGCACCCCGGCAGACCCAGTCTACCGCGCCGGCTACCCTAGTCGCGCGTCCAGAACCTCGAGCTCACGAACAGGTCCTCGACCTCCTTGCGCGCCCAAGGTGTCTTGCGCAGGAACGTCAGCGACGAAGGGATGCTCGGGTCGCTCTTGAAGCAGTTGATGTTGATCCGCTTGGCGAGCCCGTCCCAGCCGTACTTGTCGACCAGCTTGCGTAGGATCGCCTCGAGCGTGACGCCGTGGAGCGGGTCTTTGGGATGCGTATCGCTCATGCGTCTCGCGCTCCTTCATCCGCCTCAGCCGGCGACGATCCCCCGGGTCCGGAGGTCACCGCTCACGACTCGCACGCTACCATGTGCGCGGAAGGGGGTACCACACATGCCCGGGACATCACCACGGATCGAGGGCTTGGCGGAACGACAGCGCACGGCGTTCCGCGCCGGCGCCTCGCTCGACTTGGGACGAAGGATCGAGGGCCTGAGGCGCCTGCGCTCGGCCGTCCTTGCCCGCGAGCCCGAGATTTCCACGGCGCTCAAGGCCGACCTCGGCAAGTGCGAGTTCGAGGCATACGGCAGCGAGATCGCGCCGCTGCTCGCCGAGCTCGACACCGCCATCGGGCACGTCCGCCGCTGGGCGCGGCCCCGGCTCGTCGGCACGCCGCTGCTGACTCCGGGCACGAGCTACGTCCGGCCGGAGCCGTACGGCGTCGCGCTCGTCATCGCACCTTGGAACTATCCCCTGCAGCTCGCACTGATCCCTGCGGTAGGGGCTATCGCGGCGGGCAACCACGTCGTCGTCAAGCCCTCGGAACACGCCCCCGCCACGGCGCGCGTCATCCAGACGCTTCTCGGCGAGTGCTTCGAGCCGGACCACGTATGCGCCGTTCTCGGCGCGGTTCCCGAGACGCAGGAGCTGCTGGGGCAGCGGTGGGACTACGTCTTCTATACGGGCAGCACGAACGTCGGGCGGATCGTCATGACGGCCGCCTCTGGGAACCTCACGCCCGTGACCTTGGAACTGGGCGGCAAGAACCCCTGCGTCGTCACGGAGAACGCCGACATCCGCGCGGCGGCGAAGCGCATCGCTTGGGGCAAGTGCTTCAACGCGGGGCAGACGTGCGTGGCACCCGACTTCGTCCTCGCTCACCGCAGCGTGCGGGCGCGACTGGTCGAGGAGCTGGGCGCGGCGATCGAGGCCTTCTACGGTCCCGACCCGGCGAGAAGTCCCGACTACGGGCGGATCGTGAACCGCGCGCACCTCGACCGGCTGACCGCGATGCTGGAAGGTGAGCACGTCGCCATCGGCGGCGGGTCCGATCCCGCGACGCTCTACCTCGCGCCGACGGTCGTCGATGGCGTGCGATGGGACAGCCCGCTCATGCGCGAGGAGATCTTCGGCCCGGTCCTCCCGGTCCTCGACTACGACGACCTGGCGGCGGAACTCGAACGACTCGCGACGCGCCCCAAGCCCTTGACGGTCTACCTGTTCTCGCGCGATGCGTCGGAGAAGCGGACCGCCGAGGCGATCCCCGCCGGAGCTGTCGTGATCAACGACACGCTCATCCATTTCACGAACCCCAGCCTGCCGTTCGGCGGTGTCGGGGGCAGCGGGATGGGCGCCTACCACGGGCGCCACACGTTCGAGACCTTCTCGCACCGCAAAGCCGTCCTGCGCAGGCGCGGCTTCCCGCGTCTGCTCGGCGTGCGATGGCCCCCCTACCGGCTCCCGATGTGGCTCATCAAGTTGTCGCTGAAGTGGTTCGGGTAAGCGCTACTTGACGCGCCTTGGAGTAGGTCGCGCTGTAGGTGCCGGGGTTCGTCTCGGGCACGCTGTAGGAGCCATCGGCCGTGGTCAGCACGGAAGAGTGGCCGGACACCGAGACCGAGACGCCGGCGACCGGGACTTCTCCGAACGTGGCCACACCGAACACGCGCGGCGACTCGGCTTCGACCCAGGGTTGAAGTTGGAGAATCGCGACGGAGGGATCGTCCGCACGGATGGGTTATGGGCGGCCTCCAGAGACAGAAGGCCCACCTCCCTACTCGGGAAGCGGGCCTTCGTCAGTTCTTCTGGCGGAGAGGGGGGGATTCGAACCCCCGTAGGAGGGGATACCTCCTAAACAGTTTTCGAGACTGCCGCATTCAACCACTCTGCCACCTCTCCGCGGTGGCGCACCCGTGGGGCGCGAACGCGAGTATAGCGAGGGGTCGCTGGTCGGGCAATGCGTGCAACGACCGAAGCGGTCTCTTCCTCATGCCGCGGCACCCCGATGCCGATACCAAAAGCGACAGCCGTCGGAAGTACGGAGCTACCGCAATGCGCAGAAACGCACTTGTCGCCATCGCCATCGCAGGAGCCATGCTTCTCGGCGCGATACCGGCAACGGCTCTCGCGTGGTCGAACGGTCCTGCCAAGAAGGGACATGCCGGCGACGGCTACGGCACCCATGACTGGATCCTGGACCGCGCGATCAAACTGGCGGGCGCCAACGGCACATGGGTCATCCGCACCACGGCGCTGCTCGCCACCGACGACCCCGACTCCCAGCGCACTCCTTCGACCTACCACTGGTACAGCGACTCCGGCTCCCTCCGCGGCGCACCGCAGATGGTGAGCGAGCTCTACCACCAGGCGATCGTCGCGTATCAGGCCGGGGACAGGGTCGCCGCCAGCAGGTACCTCGGCACGCTGTCCCACTACTACGACGACATCACGCAACCGTTCCACACGACGAGCAAGGCACTCCCGTACGGAGCCCTGCACAACAGATACGAGTACGCGGTCGACGATCACCAGAACACGCCCGCGAAATCCCGCTCCTGGGTCACCGCTCGCCCGACCGTACCGGTGACCGACATCCGCTCCAAGACCGTCGACGCCGCGCTCTACGCCCGCTCGCTCTTCCCGCGCCTGCTGGCGAGCTACAAGCGCTCGCGCTCTGTGACCAAGGGAACGACGAACAAGGTCACGAGGCTCGTGATGAGCCGCGCCGTGAACGACCTGGCGGACATCATCAGCTCCATCCCGTCGGGCGTCGGCGAGGCCACCGCCCCTGCTGCAGTCGATATGAGCCTCTCCGCCACGAATCCCCGGCCGACCCAGAGGCTCGGCACACTCGTCACGATCACCGACGCCAACGGAGCGCCGATCAACGCCGTGGGCGTCAAGTTCGAGTGGCGGCTGCCGACCGGCACCGTGACTTGGCTGACGTTCACCGACGCGAACGGCTACGCATATCGCTACCAGACCATCAGCTCCCTGCCGTTCCTGCAGCAGGCGTTCACCACGACATACGTCACGGTGAACGGGACCACGACGGCAACGGATCGGTGGTTCATGCGGGTCAACTAGTACCCGCCACAGAACCTACGACGGCACGATCGGCACCCGGAACAGGAAGGCCCGCCCCAGACGGAGGCGGACCTTCCTTCGTACCGTTCCGACCAGACCTAGCTGTCGAGCGCGCGCCTGATCTCGTCGTACTTGTCCTTGTCGATCTCGCCCGAGGCCAAGCGCCTCTTGGCGATGGCGATCGCCTCGTCATGTCCTGCCGCACTCGTGGGCGGCATCGTGCCGCCGACCACATGGCCGTGCCTGGAAGCGGATCGCACGGCCCACATCACGAGCATCACGATCCCTGCGATGACCAGCGCGCCGAACAGGAGCATGAGGAGGAAACCGAACCCTCCGCCGCCCATCAGCGAATTCCCACCGTAGCCGTAGTTCCCGTATCCACCCATCATGGTCTGTCCAACTCCTTCAGATAGCCGATAACCGATCAGATCGGTCATGTCCGTATCGTCCAAGTTCCGTGTACCCAGTGTCGGGCCCGGAAGTGAAGCCGTGACGAACCGATCATGAATGTCCTGTGAACTTCGACGGTGCGCGTAGGATCTTGCCGCCAGGTCCGCCACGGATCTATGCACCTTTCAAAGGGAGGGGTTAGCCGCAGCGGCTTTGGAGTACGCGCTCCCCCGCACGCACGAAGACCCGCCCCGGGACCGGGGCGGGTCTTCCTTTGCTTGCTTCTGGCGGAGAGTCAGGGATTCGAACCCTGGATACGGTTTAAGGCCGCATACACGATTTCCAGTCGTGCTCCTTCAGCCACTCGGACAACTCTCCGTGAGTTCGTGCACCTCCGCGTGGAAGGCGCGAAGGCATGCGGGAGTATATCCCGCTTTGGGGAACACGGGCAACGCCGCACGGCATACCGGCTCAGCCCTCGAGCGGCTCCTCGGCGCGCCCGCGCGAACGCAGCGCGACGAAGAAGGCCTTGAGCAGCGCCGCGGACTCCTTCGCGAGCACTCCGGAGGTGACCTCGTAGCGGTGGTTGAGCCGCTCATCCGACGCGATGTCGTAGAGCGTTCCCAGTGCTCCCGCCTTCGGATCGACCGCACCATAGACGCAGCGGTCGACGCGCGCGGCATGCAAGGCTCCGGCACACATCGGGCACGGCTCGAGGGTGACGTAGACGGTGCAGCCCTCGAGGCGCCACCGACCCAGAACGCGCGCCGCCTCGCGTACGGCGATCACCTCCGCATGCGCGGTCGGGTCCGCGTCGATCTCGCGCCGGTTGAAGCCGCTTGCGACGACGTGCCCGTCGCACACGACGACGGCGCCGATCGGCACCTCGCCCAGAAGTTCGGCGGCGGCGGCCTCGATCAACGCGAGTCGCATGAAGCGCTCGTCGGCGGCGGTGTCTATGGTGGTGGGATCAGGCATGGGTGCAGTGTAGCGCCGAGCCCGTGCGGGTGTAGGCTTGGCCATGGTGAACGAGGCAGAGGGGGCGCATCCGATGGCAGGTCCGCCGGTTACCGTGCGCATGTTCGGGCTGCTGCACATGTACTGCAGCGAGCGCGGACTTCCGTCGACCGTCGAGGTGCAGGTCCCCGAACAGGGGACCACAGGCCGAGACCTTGCCGCTTCTCTCGGACTCCCGTGCGAGCAGATCGAGGGCGTGTTCGTGAATCGCACCGTCTACGGGATCAACCACCCGGTGATGCCGGGGGATCGCGTGGCCTTCGTGCCCTATGGCACGCCGGGACCGCACCGCGTCTTCCTCGGGCTCTACGACGCGGGGCGCGGAGACCGATAACACCAGCCCGGAAGGTTCGCCCTGTAGCGCTCGGATGCTAGACTTCTGGCGCGCTCAGGCGCCATCCGGAGGGGTGGCAGAGTGGTTGAATGCACTGGTCTTGAAAACCAGCAAGCCGTAAGGCTTCGAGGGTTCGAATCCCTCCCCCTCCGCCAGAAACGCACTCACCGGCACCCGCACCCGACGGTGAGGAGCGGGCGTTCGACTCGACCGCATCGCGCGCCAGCCGAAGTATCATCGTCCATGCACCCACCCTGCCGGAGACGAACAGGACACCGCATGCCTTTGACGGATGCCGATACCTCGCCCGCAACGCCCCTACCGTCCGACCCCGGCCGCATCAGGGTCTGGTGGCTGGCCATACGGCCGAAGACCCTCCCTGCCGCCGCCGCGAGCGTGATCGTCGGCTCCGCGCTGGCGTGGCACGACGGGGTCTTCTCGGCCGGCCCGGCCGCCGCCGCTCTCTTGATCGCCTTGCTCTTGCAGATCGGCAGCAACCTCGCAAACGACGTCTACGACGACGAACGTGGCGCCGACACGCAAGATCGGCTCGGCCCCCTGCGCGTCACGCAGTCCGGCCTCCTGGGCCGGAAGCAGGTGAAGTCCGGCATGAAGGTGGTCTTCGTCACCGCGCTCACACTCGGCTTCTACCTCACGTGGGTCCGTGGGTGGATGGTGCTCGTCATCGGCGTGATGGCGATCGTCGCAGCGATCACCTACACCGGTGGACCGTGGCCCTTGGGCTACCACGGCCTGGGTGAGGTGTTCGTCTTCCTCTTCTTCGGCGTGACCGCCGTGGTCGGCACCTACTGGGTCCAGACAGGAACCGCGCCGGCGTCCGCGTGGCTGATGTCGGTACCGCTCGGGCTGCTCATCACCGCGATCATCGTGGTCAACAACCTGCGCGACATCGAACAGGACCGGGTCGCGGGGAAGCGGACGGTCTCCGTCCGCATCGGCGTCCGGGCCACACGGCTCGAGTACGGCCTGTGCGTGCTGGGCGCGTACGCCTGCGTGGCCCTCGGCGTCTTCCTGCGGATCCTGCCGGTCTACGCGATGGCCGGCTGGCTCTCCATGCCGCTCGCCGCGGCGACCTGGCGGATCGTCGCGACGCAGGCGGGCCGGCCCCTCAACCGCGCGCTCGCCATGACGGGGCAGACGACGCTCCTCTTCTCCGTACTCTTCGCGCTCGGACTGGCGCTGGCCTGACCACGGGGGGCCGGGCCTTCGTCGGTCTCGCCGGGTCGAGCAGGGCTCGCTACGGAAGCAAGTCCGCGGGCGTGACGTCAGCCTTCAAGTACCCCTTTGCCCTCATCCAGTCGAGCACCGGCTGGATCTGTGCCGGAGTAGGGGCCTGGGCCATGGGATAGGTGCTCACGGCATAGCTCGTGGCCAGAGGCTCGGGCAGGCGGGCCTTGCTGACGAGCGTCGTACGGAACGAGTCCGGGTTCGCGTTGATGTCGGTAACGGCCCGGTCCCACGCCTTGAGCAACGCGGCGACCGTGGCCGCGCCACCACCAGTCTCGGCGAATGCGCGGTTCACGCACAAGACGGACTGGGAGATGTTGTTCTTCGCCTTCGCATCGTCGCCGCCGGGAACGATCTGTGCGCCCTGCTTCACGGCGAGCGAGACGAACGGCTCCGGGAGCGATGCCGCCTTCAGCTTGCCCGACATCAGCAGCTGGAAGCGCACGGGCATCTTGTCGACTTCTTCCTTCTTGATGTCGGCAGCGCCCACGCCGGCCTCATCCATGAGCTTGTCGAGAACGTACTCGGTGATCGTGTGAGAGGCGGTCCCGACCGGAACGCCCTTGAGGTCCGCCATCGAGGCGAACTTCTGTCCGGGGGCCGAGACGATGGCGAAGCGGCCCTGGCCCGTCGTAGCCCCGAGCATAATGGTCGGGAGTACCACTTTGATCCCGGAGGCCTGCATGTTCGCGGCGACCATGATGTCGGTCATCATCGCGTTGACCGACCCGACCGAGAACGCCGCCTGAAGCTCGATGGCACTCTGGAACGTGACGATCTCAACGTCCTTGATGCCGGCCGCGGAGAAGTAGCCCTTCTCCTCTGCGACCCAGAACGGCAGAGTGTCCTGCGTTGCCATGGTGCCGATCTTGACGGCTGCGGGGGCCACCGACCCGGCCGGCTTCGCGGGCGTTGCGGACTGGTCCGTGCCCGCCACCGAACACCCGGTCAGGACGAGCACGCCTGCGAGGAGAGCCGCTGCTGCTGCGCTCCCGATTGCCGACTTTGACATTCGATCTCCTTTGTCAGTTTGACGAGGACGACGGTCGACGACGCCGTGACAGGAAGTCGCGCTCGGGGCGGACACCCTACGCCAGGCGCTGAACGCCGATACCGATGAGGCCCGGACCCGTGTGGACGACGAGCGCCGGGGTTATCTGGCCCTCGACCGCTATACGGTAGTGCGGCAACCGCTCCTTCATCGCTGCGAGCAGCGTGTCGGCCTCTTCCTTCGCGGCCCCATGCATCACCGTGATGTTGTACTCCTTGGCACCGGCCGCGAATTCGACGGCCTTCTCAAGCGCAAGGGTGAGCGACTTCTTACGTCCCCTCGCCTTCGCCACGGTGTAGTAGATCCCGTCCTTGTTGCACGCGATGACCGGCTTCAGGTCGAGCAGCGTTCCCAGCATCCCCGCTACGAGGCCGATGCGGCCGCCCTTGATGAGGTACTCGAGCGTCGAGACGCAGAAGAAGAGCTTCGTGTTCTGCGCGACATCCTCGACCCGGCGGCACAACTCCGCGAACGGCAGCCCCTGCTCGACCAGCTCGCCGGCGCGTATGGCGGTCATGCCGCTGCCGATGCCGATGTTCTTGGTGTCGATGTAGCAGGTCTCGAGACCCTCGGGGGCGACGCCGAAGCTCCTGATCGCCTCGAATGTGCCGCTGAGCCCGCTCGAGATGGTGATGACCAGAACCTTGGCGTAGCCGTCGGCCTTGATCCGCTTGAAGAGGTCCGCGATCGTCGCGGGGCTCGGCAGCGATGTCGAGGGGATCTCCGTCGAGAACCGAGCGAACACGTCCTCGGGCTGGATGTCGATCCCGTCACGGTACTCAGCGTCCTTGTAGATGATCGTGAGTGGCGCCACGTACATGTTGTACTTGTCGCGGTATTCCTTCGGAACATCCGAACCGGAATCGACCAGGATCGCTATCTTCTCTTCAGCCATCTCGTCCCCCGTCCATGTCTGGTTCCTTAGAAACTAGACGGTCGAGTAATCCGCGTCAAAGGCAACGACAGGAATCGGTCGTCGTCGCGAGGCTTCGAGCGACTCCGATACCCCCATCGCCACCGACCGTCGGTCGCTGTCGAAGCACGTCGCGCGCGGTACTATTGTCGAGCAACTGCACCCTGGCGGCGACCGGTACGACAAGGCGCTGAGAATCGAGGCGATACCCCTGAAGACACCCGCGGACTCTGTTCCGACCTTCCGCCTGCGCGCCACTCTGATCGCGGTCGCCGTGACGACGTGCGCGATGCTGGCGCTTGCCGCGCCCGCGTTCGCAGCCACCTACGATCCCCTGGACGTCATCCCCTACGACACGTGGCGTGCTTCCTCGTCGATGACCGCGGCCGACATCCAGACCTTCCTCGCTGCGCTTCCGGGACCGCTGAAGTCACTCGTGATCGCCGACTATGCCGGAGTGGTCAAGCCAGCCTCGCAGATCATCTGGGATGCGGCGCACGCGCAGAACCTCAACCCCAAGATCATCCTCGCGACCTTGCAGAAGGAACAGAGCTTGCTGACCGTCAGCAACTCGAGCAACGCGGCTCGGCTGGTCAAGGCCATGGGATGCGGCGTCTGGGGCGCGATCGATCCGAAGACCGGACTGACGACCAACCGTTCCCCGGGCTTCGGACACCAGATATGGGATGGCGCCAACAAGCTCTCGACCTACGAGATCACCTACAACTGGTTCCCGGGCAAGACGAAGACCGTGACCGCCTACATGACCGTCGATGCGACCAAGACGGTCAGCGGCCAGATCGTGCACTACGACAATACCGTTCCGTATGACAAGACGATCGTCCCGGCGAACGCATCGACGTTCGCCTTGTACACCTACACGCCGTACTACCCGCAGCGAAACGTCTGGGACATCTACGTCCGCTACTTCGGCGACCCTCACGCGCCGGCACGCCTCCAGCCGGTCTACCGTTTCCGCAACCGGTCAACGGGCGCCTACTACTACACCTCCTCCGAAGGGACCCGCTACAGCCTCATCGCCAAGTCGTCGCGCACGTGGGTCTACGGTGGGGTGTCGTTCACGATCGACACGAGTTCGACGGCCAACACCCAGCCCCTCTACCGGCTGAGCAACATCAAGACGCACAGGTACACGTACACGGCGTACAAGAGCACTCGCGACGCCATTCTGAGAGCACATCCCCACTACTGGAGGTCGGCAGGAACGGTGGGCTACGTCTCCACCACCGCCACCGGCGGCACTCCGGTCTACCGCATGGAGAACAAGAAGACGCGCGCCATCCTGTACACGCAGTACGCGTCGAGCGTGAAGAAACTGACCACCGGGAAACGCGCCAGCTATTGGAACAAGGGTGTCGCCTTCTATCTGGGCCGCTCCGACCCGGCCCCCACCCCGGTCGGCCCGTAGCGCCCTTCGACCGGCATCATCCACGCTCCTCCGTCATCGGCGGGCGGCCGCATCCGGCGGTCGCCGCCGTTCGTCGCTTTGCATAGCGTTCGTATGCACACATTCGCATATGCTCATGTCGCACGATGGTCGCCCACGAGAACCTTGCCGGAGGTCCCACATGGACGCTGACTTCTTCTGCATGCATTCCGAGCTGTGCAAGACACTCGCGAACGACAAGCGCCAGATGATCCTGGGCGCACTCCGCGACGGCGAACTCTCCGTGACCGCCCTCTCCGAGCGCACCGGCATCGCCCAGTCGAACCTCTCCCAGCACCTCGCCACGATGCGAGCCCACGACGTCGTGCTCGCGCGCCGCGAGGGCTCACACATCTACTACTCCATCGCCAACCCCAAGCTCATCCAGGCCTTCGACCTCATCACCGAGGTGATGCAGGAGTCGATGGATGCCCGCGCGCGCGTGGCGGACACATCACAGGCCTAGTACCACCCCGGTCCGGAGAGAAAGGGGCCGCCGGAGCCCCGGTCCTGCACGCCACTCGCAAGGAGGCACGGCTATGGGCACGGAACTCGAAATGGCGCTCGAACGGCTGCGCGCGCTCGAACAGAAGGACGAGGTCAAGAAGATCTCGATGGTCGTCATGAGCGGCGACATGGACAAGCTCTTCGGCGCCTTCATCATCGGCACGGGCGCGGCGGCGATGGGCATGGAAGTCACCATGTTCTTCACGTTCTGGGGGCTGCGCGCCCTGAAGCGCGCCGACGCGAAGATGACCGGCAAGACCCTGTTCGGCAAGATGCTCGGGATGATGTACGGCGGCGGCATCGAGAAGGCCAACCCCTCGCACTTCTCGTTCGGCGGCATGGGCCGCTGGATGTTCGGGAAGATGATGGGGGCACACAACGTGCAGACGCTGCCGCAGTTGCGTGACCTCGCCATCGATCTGGGCATCAAGATGTACGGCTGCCAGATGTCGATGGACGTCATGGAGATCCCGCAGGAGTCGTTCGTCAAGGGCGTTCAGGACCCGGTCGGCGTCGGCTTCTTCATCGGCGAGGCCCAGGAGTCCCAGGTCACCCTGTTCATCTAGCCGTCATGATCGAAGACCGGCCGGCCCGATGTCGACCGGATACCCACGACCCGAAGGAGTCACCGATGAGCGACATCACCCCGGATCTCGATCTCGACCTGCGCGGCCTGCTGTGCCCGATGCCCATGGTCAAGGTGTCCCAGAACATCTCGAAGGTGCCGGTTGGCGGCATCGTGCGCGCCGTGGCCACCGACGCCGGCGCGATGGCCGACATCCCCGCCTGGGCGAAGTCGACCGGCAACGAGGTCCTGTCCGCCGAGAAGACCGATGGCGAGTTCGTGTTCCTCGTCAAGCGCGTCAAGTAGCCCGGAAGGCCTGAAGCCTCAATGGATCTGTTCTCCTATCTGGCGTCGGGGATCGGCGTATACGTCGGCCTCGTCGTCTTCACCCTCGGGATGGGCTGGCGGGTGTGGCAGTGGATGCGCACGCCCCGCTCTCCCGTACGCCTCGCGCTCTACCCAAAGCCGCAGACATCACTCGGGAGACTCGGCAAGCTGCTCAAGGACACGCTCATCGCTCCGCAGTCGTGGGAGACCGCCGGCACGCTCATGGCGTTCGCGATGGCGTTCCATCTCGCAGCCCTCGCCGCGTTCGTCGGGCACCTGCGCCTGGTGCACGAGTTCACTCCGCTGGTCGCTCTCCTCGGCGTCGAGGGAATGAACCAGTTCGCCGGCCTGTCGGGCGGCGCCGCGGGCATCATCATGCTCGTGGTAGTGCTCTACTGGATCGCGCGGCGCACCTACGGGGCGTACCGCAAGCTCTCGACCCCCGAGGACTACCTGCTGCTCGCGCTGCTGCTCGGGATCGTGGTCATGGGCGACCACCTGCGCTTCGTCGGACACTTGCACGCCTCGACCTACCAGGTCTGGTTCGCCTCGCTCATGGCGTTCAAGCCCGCGTTCCCGCCGGAACTGGCGGACTCCGCGACACGCTTGGCGCTGAACTGGCACATGCTGTTCGTCGACGCATTCCTGATCTACTTCCCGTTCAGCAAGATGACGCACGCCATCGGCGCCTTCGCCACCAACCTCGTGCGGAGCGGTGAGTAGCCATGGAGAAGCAGACGATCGATTCGATGGTGGGCGTGCTCGACGCTCGAATGAACCGCCAGCTCAAGCAGTACATGGACATCTGTGTCCGTTGCGCGATCTGCAAGGACGCGTGCCACCAGTACGTCGGCACCGGCGACGACAAGTACCTCCCGGCCCGGCGCGCCGAGCTCTTGCGGCAGATCTACCGCAAGTACTTCACGAAGGCGGGCCAGTTCCTGCCGGCCCTCTACGAGGCGCGCGAGCCCGATGAGAACCTGATCGACGAACTCTACGAATCCACGTACGCCTGCACGGGATGCCGCCGCTGCACGTACTACTGTCCGTTCTCGATCGACACGGGTTGGATCACCGCCGTGGCGAAGGGCGTCCTGATCGCTGCAGGCCGGGGCAACGACATGCTCGGCCAGCTGGCCGACGCGGCGCTGTTCAAGAGCGAGAACATGGACATGTTCCACGACATCATCGTGGACGGCTTCGCGGACATCGAGAAGGAGCTCCGCGAGGAGACCGGACGCGATATCGCGATCCCGGTCGACAAGCAGGGCGCGGACATCCTCTACGTCGCGCTCGCCGGTTCGCACTCGATCAAACCGGCGGCGATCGTCTTCGACGCAGCGGGCGCGAACTGGACGCTGTCGAAGTTCGAGGCCGCGAACTACGGGTTCTTCTTCGGCGATCCTGCCAAGGCCAAGCTCATCGCGGACCGCTTCATGAACGAGGCGAAGACCCTCGGCGTGAAGGAGGTCGTCATCACCGAGTGCGGTCACGCGTACCGCGTCGCGGAGATGTTCTACGAGGCCTGGGCCAAGGAGAAGATGCCGTTCAAGGTGCGCCACGTACTCGAGGTCTTCGACGAGTACATCAAGGACGGCCGCATCAGGGTCGATCCCAAGGCCATCGGCGAACGCGTCACCTACCACGACCCGTGCCAGATCGGCCGCAACGGCGGCATCTACGAGCAGCCGCGCGACATCGTGACCGCGATCGCGCCGGACTTCGTGGACATGACGCCCAACCGCGAGAAGCAGTGGTGCTGCGGCGGAGGCGGCGGCATCGTCGCGATGGAGGAGTTCAACGACGTCCGGCTCAAGTCGGGCGCCAAGAAGGTCGAGCAGATCAAGGCGACGGGCGCCACGCTGCTCGCCTGCCCGTGCGAGAACTGCCGCCTGCAGATCGCCGAGCTCAACGAGGTCCATGACCTCGGACTGCGCATCGTGCCGGTGATGGAGTTGGTGGCCGAGGCCCTGATCGTCGAGGGCGCTTCCAAGCCCACGGCATAGCCGCCGCGCAGGCCATCACCGGACGCAAAGAAGACCCTCCCGCCGTCGCCGGTGGGAGGGTCTTCTCGTTGAGTCGACGCGAACGATCTAGAAGGCCTCCGCAGCCTCGACGTCCGAGGTGCGCAGGTACGGGAGCGCCAGGACCATCAGCACCGCGACCACGATAACGCCGAACCAGTACGGGGACGCGTGGCCGATACTCGCGTAGAGCGCACCTGCCAGCAGCGGACCGATGACGCGCGCGCCTGAGCTCATGGACTGCAGCGCTCCCATCACCCAGCCCTGCTCCCGGTGCGAGACTGACTTGGAGATGAGCCCGGACAGCGCGGGCCCCGTCCCGCCCTCGCTGGCGGCGAACAACAGCCCGCCGACCACGAACAGCCACGGCAGCGCGATGAACGAGGCGACCACGGCTACGAGCAGGTAGCCGACCCCTTGCCCGATGAGTCCGACCAGCACCACGCCTCGCTCGCCGATCCGGGGAAGCAGGATGCGGAGTAGGCCGCCTTGGACCACGATGTCGCAGATCCCCACGCAGAACAGGAACAGGCCGACCTGTGCCGGGCCCCATCCGACGGTGTCCTTCGACAACACTCCGATGTTGGTCTGGAAGCCCGCCATCGGGATGCTCAGCAGCAGCACACCGAGCAGGAGGGGGCGAAGCGCGGGACGCGTCAGCGCGTCACCGATGCTCTTGAAGGGGTGCACGTCCGCGAAGGAGAAGCGGGCGCTGCGATGCCCGATGTCGAGGCTCTCGGGCAGCACGAACGCGGAGAGCAGCGCGGTGACGAACGTGATGCCGGCCGCGAAGTAGACCGGCATCGACAGCCCCCAGACCGCGAGCAGGCCTCCGAGCGCGGGGCCGAACATGAACCCGGCTCCCATGATTGCGCCCACCATACCGAAGCGCTTGGCGCGGTCCTCGGGGGCCGTGACGTCGGCGAGGTAGGCGAAGATCGTGGAGATGTTGCCCCCGGTCAGCCCGTCGATGACGCGGGCGAGCAGCAGGACCCAGATCGCGCCGCCGATACCGAAGATCACGAACCCGATCGCGGAACCGAGAAGGCTCACCACGAGCACAGGCTTGCGACCGAGGCGGTCGGAGAGTGCCCCCAGCGCCGGCGCAGCGAGCAGGGCGCACAAGGAGTACGCGGAAGCCAGTATGCCGACCCAGAGCGCGATGGCGGCGGGATCGTGCACGTAGCGCATCGTGATGAACGGAAGTACGGGCATGACGATCGTGGCACCGGCGGTGTTCATGAACGCGATGACGAAGATGAGCAGCAGCGAGCCACTGGCGACGCGGGGCGGTGACGAGGGCACGGATCCTCCGGAGGATGGCGAAAAGGTTCGCCATCGTACCACCCGTGCCCCACGCGCCAGCCCCGTCAGCGTCGCTCAGTAGCGCAGGAAGTTCTCGCAATCGAGCATCGCTTGGACGATGACGCCGGCCCCGCCGACGTAGCACCCGTCCCGCAGGTCGCTCTCCGCGATACCCCGGGTCGCCAAGCACGGCGAACACACCATGATCCGCAACTCCGACCCGAGCACGGCGTCCATGAGGTCGCCGAGAGGAGCAAGGCCCTCCGCACGCACGGCGTCGGCGCCTCCGCGCACCGCCAGGCGGACGCCCTCGCCCTGAAGGATGATCACAGGCTCGACATTCATCACGAGCGCCCCGTTGGCGATGATGAACGGGAGCGTCGCCATCTCCGGATCGTCCGCAGCATGGGTGACCACGAGTCCGATCTTCTTGTCGGCCATGTGCGCTTCCTTCGACGTGGGTCGGTGCGGTCTCGGACATTCTATTCCCCGAGCCGGAAGCGGGCAGGCACGGGCCGCCGGTTCACCTCCCCGCAGCCAGTCGCTCGCTCACGAACTCGCGCACGTCGGTGTGGACATCGAACCCGTACCGCTCGGCGATGTCCTTCATCGGCAGCGCCATATCGGCCTCCGACACGCCGAACCGGCTCATGAACTCCGCCGCGGGCAGGCCAGTGGCGACGGCGACTTCCGCGAAGCTCATCGACCCGCGGATGTCGTCGGCGTTGACCGTGCCGCCGTTCGTAGCCGCCGACTGCTCCAGCGATGGCAGCGTCCAGGAGAAGGTCCCGACCGCTGTCGCGACCCCGACGAGCGCGGCCACGATAGCCACGACCGCTACGGTCATCTGGAGCGCGGTGAGCACCGTGCGCTTGCCGCTCGGTGACGCCTTCGTCGAGACCTCGAGGGTGTCCTTGACCGGGCACACGTTCACACACTCGTTGCAGTTGATGCACTCGGGCGACTCGACGACCGCGACTTCGGAGACCTTGATGTTCGACGGGCACGCCTTGTCGCACAGCCGGCAGTCGATGCAGGTGTCGACGTTCCTGCGCACCTTGAACAACGAGAACCGGGAGATCGCGCCGAGCAGCGCACCGGTCGGGCACAGGTACTTGCAGAAGAAGCGCTCGTAGACGATCGATCCCACAAGCGAGGCACCGAGGACGGCGAGCCCGATCGAGAACTCGGCAAGGACCTCCGCGCTCGACAGGTGCATCCATGCCACCCAGGGGTCGTACGGCCGGATCACGAGCTCGGCCGCCTGCCACGACCAAACGGCGATCACGACAAGGACGACGTACTTGAGGAACCGCGCGGGGCGATCGATCGCAGCTGGGACCTGTGGCCGAGCACGCCTCCAGACGACCTTCCCGACCTTACCGAACAGCTCCTGCAGCGCGCCGAGCGGACAGAGCTGGCCACAGAAGGACCTCCGGAACAACACCGCCAGAACCAGGATCGCGCCGAGCAGGACAACACTGGACGCCGCGATCTGCTTGACGAACGTGGCGCTCGTCACGAGCGCCCACAACGTCTCGATGCCGCCGAACGGGCAGAGTGCGTCGACCCCGACGATCTTGGTGCCTCCGAGCTGGTGCACCAACCCGAGCGCAGTGACGGCGATGAGCCCCGACACGAGCACGACGAGTCTGACCAGCCTGCTGCGTCGCTGTGCGACTCCGTCAGCGCGTTCATGCCGGCCCGGCGGCCGGCCCTCTGTCGAGTCCGTGCTGGCGATGTCGATCGGATCGGACACGGTGTTCCTCCTTGGATTGCGTGACCTTGCACCGCCAGCGTCGCGGATCGGGGTGAAGGAGGTGTGAACGCCCCGCGAACAAGTGGTGGGCGCTACCGCTTGGCGCAGCCTCGTTGACGCTGTATACCCCCGCAGGTATCTTTGGCCTATACCTACCGGGGTATCTCGAACGCCAGGTGGCGAACGGATTCCTACAACGCGTGCGAGAGGATCCTTCCAAGATGGCAGTTGTGAACGACCGTGTTGAGACCGCGTTGCGCGGTATCGTGGGCGACCGCGTCAGGACCGACAGGGTCGAACGCCGGCTCTACTCGGCCGACATCGGCGAAATGCCCCGTCTGGTGAAGCCCTTCGTCCCTGCAGGTCTGGCCGGCGCCGTCGTACGCCCGATGTCCGAGGCCGAGATCGTCGGCCTCGTCGGACTCGCGCGCGCGGAGGGGCTCAAGCTGGTACCGCGTGGCGCATCGACCTCCGGCTACGGCGGCGTTCTGCCGGTCGAGGGCGCTGTCGTCATCGACGTATCGGGGATGCACGACATCCTCGAGGTCGACGCCGCGGCCAAGACGGTGAGGGTCCAGCCCGGCCTCATCTGGGAGGAGCTCGCGCGCAAGCTCGTGTCCCACGACCTCGCGCTGCGCCTCTATCCGTCGTCGACGCCCTCATCGTCCGTTGCGGGCTGGCTGGCCCAGGGCGGCGCCGGGTTCGGCTCGTACGAGTTCGGTATGTTCAAGGACAATGTCGTCTCGGCCCGGGTCGTGCTCCCTACCGGCGAGGTCCGCACGTTCACCGGCGAGGAGCTCGCGACGCTCGTCGCCGATGCTGAAGGCATCACCGGCATCATCACCGAGGTCACCGTGTCCCTGCGAGACCTGGAGCCGGAGACCCACCGCCTGATCGCCTTCGAGACGGCCGCGGAACTGCACACCGCACTGAACGACATCTCGGCCCGCAAGCTGCCGATCTGGTCGATCACGTTCCTCAACCCGGAATCCACGCGCCTCAAGAAGACGCTCCCGCACCGCCACGGCCATCCGTACGAGGAGGCCCACGAGCACTACGAACCGAAGCTCCCCGAGGCCTATCTGGCAGTCATCGCCTACCCGACCTCGCGTGATGCGCGGATCGTCGGCCCGCTGAGCGAGATCACGGCCGCCCGCGGCGGCGCGGAACTCCCCGCGGAGGCTGCGGAGCACGAGTGGGAGCAGCGATTCGCTCCGATGCGCCTGAAGCGCGTGGGGCCTTCGATCATCCCGACCGAGGTCGTCGTGCCGCTGAGTGAACTCGCCCCGGTCCTCGGCGAGATCGGTCGCAAGATCCGCCAGCCGTTCGTGCTCGAAGGCATGGTCGGCAAGGGCGACAAGGTCGTCCTGCTCGGCTTCATCCCGCACGACAGCCGCACCTTCGCCTTCAATGCGGCGTTCGCGCTGTCGCTGTCGGTCATCAAGATCGCCAAGCGCCACGGCGGCGCCGCTTACTCAACGGGGCTCTACTTCCGCGGAGAAGCCGCCACCGTGCTCGGAGCTGAGCGCGTGCGCCGGCTCGAGCACTACAAGCGCACCGTGGACCCGACCGGTCTGATGAACCCCAACAAGGTGCTCGGCAGCGGCCTCATCGACGTGATCATGGGAGCGGCGCAGGCCTTCGAGCCGCTGATCCGTCCTGTCGCCAACCTCATGAAGCCCCCCGCGGTCGTGACGCTCAAGGAGCGTCGGGGCATCCCGGCGGACGTCGCCTACTACGCCTACGCATGCGCCCAGTGTGGCTATTGCGTCCACACCTGCGAGGAGTACTCGGGCCGTGGCTGGATGAGCCACTCACCGCGCGGCAAGTACCTCTACCTGCGTGATGTCATGGAGGGTCGCGAGAAGTTCGACCAGAAGATGGTCGACACGTTCCTCGTGTGCACCACCTGTGAGGTCTGTAACACCCGCTGCCAGCTGCAGCTGCCCGTCGAGCACTCTTGGATGGAGATGCGCGGCAAGCTCATCCACGAGGAGGGGCGCATGACGTTCCCCCCGTTCGAGATGATCGTTGCGTCACTTCAGGGCGAGAACAACATCTGGGCCGGCAAACGCGATAAGCGCGCCGATTGGGTGCCCGAGGACATCAGGCCGAAGATCAAGGAGAAGGCCGACATCCTGTACTTCGCCGGCTGCACCGCCAGCTACGTGAACACCGACGTCGCCGAGGCGTCCGTCCGCCTGCTGGACAAGGCGGGTGTCGAGTTCGCCTACATGGGGACCGACGAGGCCTGCTGCGGTATTCCGGCAAAGGTGTCGGGCAAGTGGGACGAGTTCGAGCGGATCTACGAGCACAACGTCACCGAGGCCCGGAAGCGCGGCGCGAAGACGATCGTAACGTCGTGCCCGGCATGCGGACTCGTGTGGAAGGAGATGTACGCAGATCTCGCGCGCCAGCGGGGCGAGGAGTACGAGTTCGAGGTCAAGCACTACTCCGAGATCGCGGCCGAGAAGATCGCCGACGGCAGCCTGACGTTCGATCACGAGGTCAACAAGACCCTGGCGTTCCACGACAGCTGCCACATGGGCCGCGCACAGGGCAACTACGAGCCGCCGCGCGACCTGCTCAAGGCCATCCCGGGGGTGAAGCTCGTCGAGATGGAGCACAACCGCGAGGAAGGCCTGTGCTGCGGATCCGTCCTCACGCTCATCGGCGAGCCCGAGGTCGCACCGATCCTCGGCAAGTTGCGGCTCGACGAGGCAGTCGCCGTCGGTGCCGACGCCATGGTCGCACTCTGCCCCTGCTGCGAGGTGCAGCTGAGGGACTCGGCCGAGAAGAACGAGATCGACCTGCCGGTAGACGACCTGGCGCGCATCGTGATGGAGGGCCTCGGACTGCACATCGAGTCGAGCTCTCCCGAGTCGCTGAAGATGTGGGGCTACTTCGAGAAGTTCATCTACCTGATGAAGCCCGAGGCCATGGCTGACCTGATGGCGGCGCTGCTGCCGGAGATGATGGCCGCGATGCCTGCAGGGATGGTCCCGATGATGAAGGCGGCCCGTGCGATACCCGGCGGGCTGGCGCTCATGTCGAAGATGATGCCGGCGATGATGCCGATGCTCATGCCCGCGCTCATGCCGAAGGTCATGCCGGCCATGCTTGCCGAGGTCTCCCGGCGCGTCGGTCCGCTTCCCGAGGACATGGAGGCGTTGATGCCGGGTCTGCTCCCGAAGACCATGGACGCGCTGATGCCGAACATGCTCCCGTTGCTGATCCCGTACATCACGCCCAAGATGATCGCCTACATCAAGAACAAGCTGTAGGGCGAAGCGCTCGGGGCGTCACAAGAGGGGCCCGCGCGTCGCTCGGGCCCCTCTTGATCTGGACGAATGGACCGGCTGCTACTTCTTGGTGCTGAAGTTCCCGAAGAGACGATAGAGCAGGCAGAACCCCGTCAGCCCGGTGACCAGCGCAACTACACCGAGGACGTCGAGCACGATGCCCCAGGTCCCACCGACCACGAAGTAGCCGATATAGAACAGCGCTACGCCGAGCGCGACCCGGATGACCCGGTCGGCCGTTCCCTCATTGAGCTTCATGCGAAACACCCCTTAGCGATCGATGCGTGGATCGTCCCTAGCCCTTGTACGCCGTGACGAGGGTGTGCCGAGGCAATCCCTCATGGTGCGTGACGCGTTCGAATCCGACCCCGCGAAGCATGTCCGCGATCTGGGCGGACGTCGCGCGGATCTCCTGGGGAGGACCGCCGACCGTGTCCCCCAAAGCCCAATCCGCGACGAGCAACTGCCCTTCCGATCGCAGCAGACGGAAGGCCTCCGCGTAGCTGTCACGGGGCGACGCGAGTTCGTGATGCAGGTTGATCATCACGACGAGGTCGGCTGCTGCATCCGGCAAAGGGACGTGGGTCTCCTCGGCAAGCACCGGGACGAGCCGTGAACCGATCGCCGGGTCCTCGTGCTCGTCCATCCACCGGATCATCGCAGGCTCGGTATCGACGGCGAAGACGGTCGCCGCCGGCGCCAGCGAAGCGAAGCGGCGTGCGAACAGGCCGGTCCCCGCCCCGACATCGACGATCACCTCGGGAGACGGACGACCGAGTGCGTCCCACATCAGTTCGGGGTCGAGTTCGGTGAGGCGTCCCTCGTCATCGAGGCGCGCGATCTTCGAGATGTCGAACTTCTCATGGGCCATCGGCTGCTCATCTCATCGGCTGCTTCGTCCAGTGTATACCCCAGCGGGTATATCTCGTGCGCGTCCGCCCGCCGTCACCTTCACCAACCGGGCGCACGGCATTCACGGGTCATTCATACCGCGCCTCGATACTTCAAAGCACCCGGCGCACAGCAGGTGCGCCGACGGATAACGGAGGTAGCACGATGAAGAGAGGGACCACCATCGCACTTGTGAGCGGCGCTCTCGTCGCCGGAATGGCGCTCGGCACGGTTGGGATCGCCTTCGCGGCTCCGTCGCGCACCGCGACCGGGACCGCGGGCTTCGGAGCCGGCGTGAGCGCGATCTGCCGGCAGGCCGGCGGGACGATCGCCGACATCGTGGCGAAGGTCACGGGGCAGTCGACCAGCGACGTCTACGCCGCTCGCGCCAAGGGCGAATCGTTCTCGGCCATCGCCGCGAACAAGGGTGTCTCCGCCACGGTGCTCACCGACGACGTCATCGCCGCCCGCAAGTCAGCGCTCGACGCGGAAGTACAGGCCAAGACGATCACCCGGTCCCAGGCCGACGCGGCGCTGGCCAATATGAAGACCCGCGTCTCGACGCAGATCACCTCAAATGCACCGGGCACCTGCACCGGGACCGGGCCGGGAACCGGCGCGGCTGGCCAGAACCGGGGTCAGGGCGGCGGACGCGGGATGATGGGAACCGGCACAGGAGCTTGCGGCGGCGCGGCCGTGACCCAGCCGTAGCCCGGATTCGGGACCGATACACGGGACAGGACCGTCATGTGCGGCCCTGTCCCGCTTCGGACCGCACGTTGGCGCACAATGTGATCGATGCTTTGAACGGAGCAGCCTCATGTCCCGCCTGATCCTCGTCGCAGACGACAGCCCGAAGATCGTCGAGGTCCTCGACGCGTATTTGCGCGCCGAAGGCTTCGACGTCGTGACCGCGGCGGACGGACCTTCCGCGCTGGCGGCGGTCCAGGCCCGCCGTCCCGATCTGGCGCTCCTGGACATCATGATGCCCAGCATCGACGGGCTGGAGCTCACCAAGCGTCTGCAGCGCGACTACGACCTGCCGATCATCCTGATCACCGCCAGGGTCGACGAGATCGACCGTCTGATCGGGCTGGAGATCGGCGCCGACGATTACATAGGCAAACCGTTCAGCCCCCGCGAGGTCGTCGCGCGCGTGAAGGCCGTGCTCCGCCGGCTCGACCGATCCACCGGCGACGAGCCCGCGCACATCCTGAGGATCAGCGGCCTCGTGGTCGATCCCGGCAGCCGCAGCGTAGAGATCGACGGCGCTCCGATCGTCCTGACCCGTACCGAGTTCGATCTGCTCACGGTCATGGCCGCACACCCCGGACACGTCTACTCCCGCATGCAGCTCATGGAGGCCGGCCAGGGTGTGGCCTACGAGGGCTACGAACGAACCATCGATGCCCACGTCAAGAACCTGAGGCGGAAGCTCGGCGAGGACCCCAAGGAACCGCGCTACATCCAGACGGTCTTCGGCGTGGGCTATAAGCTGGAGGCGCGACCATGAGAAGGTCGCTGCTGCTCTACGCCTTCCTCGCGATCCTTGCGGTCTCACTCGCCTCGGTCGGCCTGTCAGGCCTGATCATGCGGACCGAGGCCTCCAGCGCCTTCGACAGTTACTTCCAGTCGCTGCCGCAGACCTTGGCCGGCCGCAGGATGATGGGCACCGGGCGTCAGATGATGATGGGCGGAGCCGAGCAGACGTTCCTCGGCAGCGTGGACCGCGGGATCCTGTTCGGCGCGTTGATCGCGATCGCGCTCGCCGCGTTCGCCGCTTTCGGGATCGCCTACTACCTGACCCGGCCACTGAAACGACTGACCCTCGCGGCCCGCACTGTCGCCGACGGCGATCTCAGCCATCGCGTCGACACCGGCGGTCCGATCGAGGTGCAGCGACTCGGCGAGGCCTTCAACGAGATGGCCGCCTCGCTGGCCGAATCCGAGGTGTTGCGTCGCCGGCTGGTGGCGGACGTGGCGCACGAGTTGCGGACGCCTCTGACGTCCTTGCGAGCGCAGGCCGAGGGGATCGCAGAGGGCGTTCTCGAAGCCGATCCGGAGCGTCTCGCATCGCTCGCGGACGACACGCGACAGCTCTCGCGGCTCGTCGACGACCTGCAGGAGCTCTCTGCCGCCGATGCGGGCCATCTCAGTTACCGGATGGAGTCCACGGACCTGGCGGAGGTGGTGCGAGCGGAGGTGGCCCGCGCCACCGTGCGAGCACGGGCGGGAGTGGGACTCATGTGCGAATGCACCGGCCCGGTGCCCGTCGTGGGCGACGAGGGCCGCCTTGCGCAGGTGCTCCGGAACCTGCTCGACAACGCGCTGCGGCACACCGACAGCGGGGCGATCCGCGTGCGCTGCTCGACCTCCGACCACATGGCCCGCGTCGAAGTCGTCGACACAGGCGAGGGCATCCCGGCCGCCGACCTCCCCTACGTGTTCGAACGCTTCTACCGAGCGGATGCCGCGCGGGCTCGCGACACGGGAGGCAGCGGCATCGGACTCGCCGTGTCCCGCAGGATCATCGAGGACCACGGCGGCACGGTGTTCGCCCGGAATGCCGAGGGCGGAGGCGCGATCGTCGGCTTCTCCGTTCCGCTGGTTGGCGAGCAGTAGCGGCTCGACGGGCGCCTCGCTATACTGTCGCCTTGCGCGCCGCGCATCGGCGCGCGTACGGAGAGTTGGCCGAGTCGGTTGAAGGCGCTCGCCTGCTAAGCGAGTAAGGGGCTGAAAGCCCCTTCGAGGGTTCGAATCCCTCACTCTCCGCCATTTGACATCTCACCTGCATCGATGGCAGGATACCTACGCTCTTCGACCACGCCTTGTGGACGAGAGACGCGCCCATAGCTCAGCGGATAGAGCGTCCGGCTACGAACCGGGAGGTCGCAGGTTCGAATCCTGCTGGGCGCACCACACGAATCATACGAAGAAGCCCCTGCGAATGTTCGCGGGGGCTTTTTCGTATGGCCACACACGGAGTGTCCGGCACGTCCGGCCGAGCACGACCACCCGCCGGCGGGACCCTACCTCACCGTCACGTAGTCGTAGCCGCTCGACCATGCCGCCACGTGGCCGCTATCGGCCGGCGCGTAGGCCCGCACCCGCCACTTGCCCTTCAGCGACAGGCGGATCGAGCGCGCGTACCTGCTGTAGCCGTAATAGTCGGAGGCCTTGGCGTTCACATAGCCATAGCTCTTCCACCTGCCCGAAACGTAGCGCCACTTGTAGATGCGCACGGGGTACGTGCCGGCCGCGCGCCGCGCCTTGAGGTAGCCATAGACCGCGTAGTACTTCGAATGCGACATCTTCGCGGGGGCTACAGGAGTCCCCACGTGCGGGGTCGCAAGGACCAGGACCGCTGCGCCGGCGGTGCTGCTGTGGCCGGCATCGGCCAGAACGACGGCCCGGACCCAGCCGCCGATCGACGGCTGGTACGCATAGGTCGCCCGCCCGGACGCATCGGTGAGCAGCATCTGGAGATCGAGCCACGTCGAGTTGTCGGAGGAGTACTGATAAACGACCTGCTCGTTGGGAATGCCCGCGCCGCTTCCGTCCCTCACATCGATCGTGACAAGAGCCGCCGGGCCGCCATAGGTGACGGAGGTGCGTGATGTCGCGGTGACGACGTCGTAGAAGGGCAAGACCGCCGGCGGAACGTAGCTGAACGACTTCGCGGCCCAAGCGCTCGTGCCGCTGTCGTTGCGACTGCGCACCTCGACGGTGTTCGAGCCCAAGGTGAGACCCGCGAGGGTCACAGAGGGATCCGTGACGCTGAAGGTCGTCCCGCCATTGAGGCGGTAATCGTAGCTGCTGGCGAAGGCCACCGCGGCCCATGAAAGGGACGCGCTCGGGACCGTCACATCGGCGACCGCGTTGACGGATACGACCGCGGGAAGCGGCGGGGTGTACGTGATCGTGGTGTCGACCCACCCACTCCGGACCGCATTCTTGACGATGCGAAGTCTCAGCGTGTTGGTGCCTGCGTTCAGCCCCAGGGTCGCGAACCCTCCCGGGGCCGTCGTGACCGCTGCGCCGTTCAAAACGTACTCGTAGGTCGCGGCGGGATCCGCGGACCACGTGAGGATGAACGGGGTGGAGTAGGCGGTGTAGCTCGCGCTCAGTGTCGGCGCAGCGGGCGGATTCACGTACTCGAACCCGTAGGAGTAAGTGGGACTGACATTGCCGACCGCATCGGTCTCGGCGATGTAGGCGGTATGGCTACCGCCGGCAAGCGTCCCGTTGGGGATCGTCAGCGCATTACCGGTGACGGTCTGCGTGACGGAGGAATCGATGCGTACCCGGGTCGTATGCGTGTTCGAACCCTCGGTGTCCGACCACGTGAGCTGATCCGAGGCGAAGGAGATACCGGATACGACCGGAGCCGTCCTGTCGACAGTGAAGACGTACGTGGCCCCGTTGGTGCCGACACTCCAGTTGTAAGAACTCGTCGGGACGACACTGAAGGTGTGGGTGCCTTCGCCGAGCCCGGAGTAAGCCTTCGTCAGCGCGGCCTGTGTGGTGATGACCGAACCGTCGATGGTCATCTGGTACTGCACGCTGCGGCCGGCGACGGCGGCCCATGTCAGGTTGACCGTCTCAGGCCCATATGCGGTCTTGGTGGTGGAGATCGATGCACTCGCGAGGTACGGGAAGTCCGTCTTCAACTTGGCATAGGCCGCGGCCACGTTCACGTACCCGTACCCGTAATCCGTGTTGGGCTGGCCGCTCCCCGCAGGAGTCGCGTTGGTCAGCATATAGCTCGTGATCTCGGCGTTGGTGAGCGCCGGGGCGAACCGCCATACCATCGCCAGCATCCCGGCGAACGCCGGGGAAGCCATGCTGGTCCCCTGCCAGTATTCGTAGCCCGGAGGATAGGCAGTGCCGGCACCGTCGACATCGTAGGTTGGCTTCGTGAGGCCGTAGATCATCTGGCCGGGGGCGAGGACGTCGAGCTGGCTGCCGTAGTTGGTGAAGCTACTCCTGACCCTGGCCGCGGAGGGGTCGAGTCCGTAGGATCCGACCCCGACCACGTTGGCGCAGGCGGCGGGATAGAAGTTGGTCGAAACGCCACTGTTGCCGGTTGCCGCGACGACCACGACGCCGTGGTTGTAGGCGTAGTTGATGGCGGTCTGCATGGCGCTGGAATAGCCCGGGCCGCCGAGACTCATGTTGATGACCTTGCACCCGTCATTCGTGGCGCTGTAGATCGCGTCGGTGATGGCGCTGTCCAGGATGACGGCACTGCCCGCGGGATAGCCACCGGCGGGGTCGCCCTCGGTCCAGATCCCGAGGACCTTGTAGACCCGGACTTGCAGGTCGTAGCCGACGCTCGCGACCCCGACGCCGTTATTGGTCGCGGCGGCGATCTCCCCGGCCACGCAGGTACCATGGGCGGCCGTTTCGAGGGTATTCCTGGGCGCCGAATCCGAGGCCGGGGTCACGTCGAAGTCCTTGGTCAGGACGCCGTTGGTGTAGGTCTGGAACTCGTCCTTGCCCGCAACGATGTTCGCGCCCTTGTCGGGGTGGTCCATGTAGAAACCCGTGTCGATGACGCCGACCTTGAAGGCGCTGCCCGATGCGCGCGCCGGGAACCCGTTCTGGGTATTGGGATTGTTGTAGTTGGGCCAGAGGCCGACGGCATTGCTACCGTTGCCCCGCAGCCACCAGCTCTTGGCGTACGCGTAGGTGACGCCACCCGAGGACCACGCTCCGGAATCGGCATACGCAGGATCGCTCGGGGGGACCGCGTAGGCGGTCACCTGGCGGATGTAGTTCGGCTCGGCGAAGGCCACCGTCGGATCCTGCTTCAACTCACCGATCAGTCCGTCGACGGTCTGACCGCGCGGGACTTTCACGGACATCTGCCTGTTGTCAGCGCTCTTGCCCATGCCCTGAGCGGTGACGCCATAGGCCTTGGTGAATCGACCGGTGCTGCTCGTCGTGACGGGGTCCTTGAACCCGACGATCACGCTGTCCCGGACGTAAGCTCCTCGTCCCGTTGCGGCCTGCGTCGGAACCCCTGGGGTCGCATTCATCCCGGCAAACGCAAGGGAGGGGACGGCCGAGAGGACGAGTGCGGCGGCGAGGACCGCGCTGACCGCTCTTCGCATCCGGGTCGATCGTGTCCTCATTGCATGGATCCTGTCGTCTTCATCGCAGCGATGATCTCGCCCGGGACTGCGAACCGATCGCACGATGCGGAAATCGAGAGCCGGATGACCCGCGCACGATCCGGCAGGGGCCCTTGAGTCCTTGGTGATGTTATCGGACGTTCTGAACCGCTGCATGAGCACCCTATGTGCCAGCCCGGCCTCGGCCCTCGCGCGTGGACGCGCGCGCGGGCGCACGCGCATACTGGCCATCGGATGCGGCGCGAGCACCAAGGGGGGATCTGCATGGCCGACGGGAAGCTTTCGGGGAAAGTGGTCGTCATCACCGGCTCGACGCGCGGCATCGGCCGCTGTATGGCAGAGGCGTGCGCGGCGGCGGGCGCGACGGTGGTCGTGTCATCCCGAACGGAGTCCGCTGTCACCTCGACCGTCGCAGCGCTGCGCGCCGCAGGCGCCACCGCCTCGGGCATCTCCTGCGACGTCTCACGCGAAGCGGACCTTGAGGCGCTGCTCGCCCATGCGATCGCCAAGCATGGCGGGGTGGACGTATGGGTGAACAACGCGGGTATCTCGCTCGGGATGCGCCGCCACATCGATACCTCGCCCGGGGAGATCCGCTCGATCGTCGACATCAACCTTGTCGGCACGATGCTCGCGTCCCGGATCGTCGTCCCCCACCTGATCGCGCGCGGCGGCGGGACGCTCGTCAACGTGTCCGGCCGCGGGGGACGTGGCGACACCGCTGCCTACACGGCCGCCTACGCGGCGACCAAGGCGGGCATCATGGCCTTCACAAAGAGTCTGGCAGCAGAACACAAGACGGAGCCGGTCTCGATCGTGGTGTTCATGCCCGGGATGGTCGATACCGATTTCTACGGACCCGACATGCAGGTCAGCCCCGAGCTGACGGACCTCGTGAGCAATATCCGCGTCGTACTCGATGCCATCGGCACTCCGCTTGAACTCGTCGGCCCCGCTCTCGCTGATGCGGTGGCGATGCGTCCGGGTTCCGAGACGGGCACAGTGCGTCGCGTCTCCGGCGGGATGCGTCAGGCCCTCGGCGGCTTCCGTCTGCTCAGAGCTCGGATCTCGGGCCGCATGAAACCGATGTAGGGGGCTCCGCGTGCAGAACGAGGGGGATGCAGAGGACCCGCGGGATGGGGCCGAGGAGTGCTCAGAGGGGCCCGTTCGCGAGCCTCTCCATCCCCGACCGGAAACCGATGCCGCACGCGCGCGCTCGCACACCCCCCGCCACTCCCGGCACGCGGCCAAGAACGCGGGCCGCGACAAACAACCGAGCCCGAAGCTGCCTCGCCTGCCGCGCACGAAGCCCGTCAAGGTGCCGCGCCCGCCATCGCAGAGTACCAGCGCGGAATCACTCGTTCCACGGGCCGCCGCCCCGGTCGACAAGCACCTTCACGCAACACGCGGCGCTGTCGTTACCGCGGCACTGATCGCCACGCTTGTCATTGTCGCCGTAGTGGCGTGGTGGTTGTTCACCCGTCCCGCCGCGCTGGCGCTGACGCCGTCGCCCACAGATTCCGCGATCACCATCGCCGGTCACGGGACCCGCACGGGCACGGTCACGCTCGACGAGCTCGAGCCGGGGATGCTCACGGCCACGGTCGCCCGCTCGGGATTCGTGACCGCGACGGTGACGATCGAGGTTTCCCGCGGCATCCGGACGGTCCGTGCCGTCACATTGCGACCGCTCCCCTGCCGGATGGACTTCACGACGCGGCCCTCCGGCGCAACGGTGCAGGTGACCGACGCCCGGGGTGCGGTGCTCACCGGCCTCACTCCGTGCTCGCTCGTCACCTCGGCCGGGCCGATCACCGTGGTCATCTCGCGAAGCGGCTCGAACACCTTCACACAGCGCCTGTTCCTCGACGCGGCGCGCACCTTCGACGTCCTGCTAGACCCGAAGGGGCAGGTCGTCCACGCTCTTGGCTCCTTGGCCGCCAAGGGCGCTCCCAAGGGCGTCGCGGTGACACCCGACGGACGGGAAGCGTGGGCGTCCATCCTCAACGGCCCGCCGTCGATCGAGATCTACGACCTCAAGACCATGGCAAAGACCGGTGGCATCGACATCGGCAGATACGGCTCCGTCGAGATCATCTTCAACGCCGACGGGACCCGCGCCTACGCGAGCCAGATGGAGACCGCCAAGGTCTTCGAGATCGACACCGCCACGCGCAAGGTCACCCGCTCGTTCGCGACCGGGTCAGCGTGGACCAAGGTCGTCGCCCTGTCCCCGGACGAAAAGACGCTGTACGCGGCCAACTGGTCGGGCAACGACATCAGCCTCATCGACCTGACGACGGGCAAGCTGCTGCGTCGCATCCCGACCGCGAAGACGCCGCGGGGGCTGTGGCCAACAAAGGACGGCCTCTATCTCTACGTGGCCGGGTTCGACAAAGGCGAGCTACAGAGGATCGACCTGAAGTCCGGAGTGGTGAAGACGCTGTTCAAGAGCGGCGGCGCACTTCGACATCTGGTCGCGGACGAGAACACCGGCAAGCTCTACGCCTCCGACATGTCCAAGGACGTCGTGTGGGTGCTCGACATGAACACGTTGAAGACGAAGAAGTTCTGCGACACCGATGAGAAGCCCAACACGATCGAGCTCTCACCCGACGGCATGGTCCTGTTCATCTCCAACCGCGGCGAGAACAACCCGAAGTCGTACTACCTCAAGGGGTACGAGTGGGGCACGATCCTGCTGATGTCGACCGACACCGGGGCACCGCTGGACGCCATCGTCGGCGGGAACCAGTGCACCGCCCTCGACGTCTCGGCCGACGGGCACACCCTGGTGTTCTCGGACTTCCTGGACGATCGTCTCCGCGTCTACGACATACCGGGATATGCGACGCTCTTGAGCGGCGCGGAAGGACGCTTCGCGACCCACTTTGCGGACCTGAAGAAGTCCAGACCCTAGCCGCCCTACTCGCTGACCGGATGCCGCCCGAACTGTTCGCGCAGCGCGGAGAGCACCTTCCCGGTCCAGTCGGGATCGCGCTCGGACTCGACGCGGAAGCGCAGGGCGTCCTCGATGACCCGCGCCCGGATCCCGAGGCCGCGCGCGGCCTCCACGGTCCACTCCCCCTCGCCGGTGTGCGACACGACGCCGCTGACCCCGCCGAGACCCTCGCCGTGCACCCTGAACGCGGCCTCGAGCCAACCGATCAGACGGGACTCGATCACGCTGCCCCGGTTGTAGACGGTCGCGACGTCGGTCAGGTCCAGCGAGTAGTCGCTCGCCTTCAACACGGTGAACCCCTCGGCGATGGCCTGCATCATGCCGTACTCGATGCCGTTGTGGACCATCTTCACGAAGTGGCCCGCGCCGATCCCGGGGAAGTGCCGATAGCCGTCCGCCACGGAGAGATCGGCCCACAGCGGCCGCAGACGCTCGAAATCCTCCCTCGCACCGCCGACGAGTAGGCAGGCTCCGTCCCGGGCTCCGGCCGGTCCACCGGAGACCCCGACGTCGACGAAGCGGATGCCCGCCTCGGCGAGCCGCGCGGCGCGCGCGGGGTCGTCGGTGTAGCGCGAGTTCCCACCGTCGATCACGGTGTCGCCCGGAGAGAGAGCGGACGCAAGCCCTCCTCCGCCGAAGAGCATCTCGTCGACAGCCGCACCCGCCGGGAGCATCAGCCACACCGCACGCGGGGCCTCGAGGGCCTCGACGAGTTCGGCGACCGTGCGAGCGGGAACGACGCCGTCGGCCGCGAGCCGCAGCGCGACCTCCGTCGTGCGGTTGAATCCGACGGTGCGCCACCCATGGTCGACCAGGTTGCGCGCGATGCCCGCCCCCATCTTCCCCAGGCCGATGACTCCCGCCTCGCGCCGGAGCACATCCCTGGCGGGTGCCGCGATCGCTGCGTCAGCGGCCGCGGCGAGCACCGCGTCCGAGTCCGGTTCGTAGCGCGCCAGGGGCACCGCGCCCGCCGCCCACGCCTCGACGATCGGATCGATGAACTCCCACATCGCGCGAACCTCGCGCGTCGAGACGAACAGCGTCTGGTCGCCCTCGATGGCATCGGCGAGCAACTTCGCGTACTCCTCGACGTACTGGGCCTTCTCCTCCTTCTCGTAGAGGAAGAAGTTGAAGTCCCGCTCCTCGAGGTCCGTGCCGAACCCGGGCTTCTTCGTCCAGAAGGAGATCGTGATCGAGTCGGCGGGTTCAAGCCGGAAGGTGACCCTGTTCTGCACGCCGTCGGCTTCCCCGCACATGCATGGCTCGGGATGGCGGAAGCTCACGACGATGTCCTTGCGGGCCCGGCCGAGTCTCTTCCCACCCTGCATGACCACGGGGACCCCGCGCCACGTCTCGGAGTCGAGCCGCGCCACGACCCGGAAGAACGTCTCTGTCTGCGACTCGGGCGCCACGCCGGGGATATCCCGGTAGCCGTCGTATTGCGCCCGGAACGTCGAATCCCCGATCTGCTCCGGGCCGAGGGGCCGCAGCGCGCGCAGCGCCTCGACGCGCGCGGCTCGGATGGCATCCGCGTCCATGCTCACGGGCTGGGCCATCGTGATGAGCGCGAGCATCTGCAGCAGGTGGTTCTGCCCCACGTCGCGCAGCGCGCCCACTTGGTCGTAGAACCCCCCGCGCGACTCTGCGCCGAGGGTCTCGAGCAGGTTGATCTCGATCCGCTCGATCGCACGGTTGTTCCACGACGGTTCGAAGATGCTGTTCGAGAAGCGGAACGACATCATCCCCTGGAGCATCTCTTTGGCGAGGTAGTGGTCGATCCGGTAGATCTGCTGCTCCTCGAACAGCGACCCGAGCAGCTCGTCGAGTTCACGCGCTGTGGCTGTGTCGTGGCCGAACGGCTTCTCCACGATGACCCTCGTCCAGCCCTCCCCCGTGACGCCACACGCAGCAGTCAGCCCACTTGCGGCCAGGTGTTCGAGGATCGTCCGATAGTTGCCGGGAGGGACGGCCAGGTAGAAGAGCTTGTTGGCGCAGGTGTCCCACTCGTCGTCGATGACGTTGAGCGCGTCGGCGAGCCGACCGTAGGCCTCCACCTCGTCGAAATGACCCTGCAGGTAGCTGAAGTCCCCGGCGAACGCCCGCATCATGGTCGTATCGGGTTCACCCCCGTGATGGCGGCCGATCGTCTCGCAGACGCGGTCGCGGAACGCCTCGTCCGGGATGTCCCGGCGCGCGAAGCCCACCACACGAAAGCGTTGCGGCAATCGCCCCTTCTCGCGCAGGTAGAACAGCGCGGGCGCTATCTTGCGCTCCATCAGATCGCCGGTGGCGCCGAATACCACGAGGATCGTCGGTGCACCGGGGGTGAGAGCAGCCATGCGAACCGCCTCCGCCGAGGGATGTCTTCGCACGAGTATGTACCCGCACCGATACCCGGGCAGGTCGACACGCTCGAATGCTTCGAGCGTGGAGTATCCTTGTCGCATGAGGATCATCGATGTACACACACACGTATGGACCGATCGACTCGCTGCGGCAGCAGTCTCGGCCGTAGGCGCGCAGGGCCACATTGGCGCCCACTACGACGGGACCGTCGCAGGCCTGATCGAAGCGATGGACCGGGCCGGCATCGACGCGAGCATCATCCTGCCCGTCGCCACGAAGCAGAGCCAGGTCCGCACGATCAACGACTGGGCCGCCGGCCTCGTCGGGCATGAACGCCTGATCCCCCTCGGGGCCATGCACCCCGACTGCCCGGATCCCGCCAAGGAGATCGCCCGGATGCGCAAGCAAGGGCTCACGGGCTTCAAGATGCACCCGGAGTACCAGCAGTTCGAACCGCACGAGCCGCGCATGGAGCGGATCTACGAAGCGGCCATCCGCAACGACATGACGGTGTACTTCCATTCGGGCGGCGATGTGGCCTTCACGAGTGTTCGCGGCACGCCGCGGGCGTTCGCCGAGGTGCTCGAGGTGTGGCCGGAACTCAATGTGGTGCTCGCCCACCTCGGCGGATTCCGCCAGTGGCAGGCCGTCCCCGGCCGTCTTGCCGGCAGCAGCGCGTGGTTCGACACCGCGTACACCCTCGGACATCTGGCGGATGAGGCGTTCGTCGAGCTCGTCCGCGCGCTCGGCACGGACCGCGTCATGTTCGGGTCCGATGGGCCGTGGACCGATGCGAAAACCGAGATCGCGCACCTCAGGTCGCTGCCGTTCAAACCGGCCGAACTGACGGCCATCCTCGGCGGCAACGCGGAGCGGTTCCTCGCGCACGGCTAGATCACGCGGCAAGCGGCAGTCCGGCTATGCGCCGATGACGTCGCAGCCCATATACGGCCGAAGCGCTTCGGGCACGGTGACGGTGCCGTCGGCGTTCTGATAATTCTCGATGATCGCTGCCACGCAACGACCGACGGCCAGTCCGCTGCCGTTGAGGGTGTGCACGAAGCGTGAGCCCTTGAAGGTCGAAGGGTCCCGGTACTTGATCGATGCGCGACGCGCCTGGAAATCCCAGCAGTCGCTGCAGGACGAGATCTCCTTGTAGTTGTCGTAGGAGGGCATCCAGACCTCGATGTCGTAGGTCTTGGCCGCGCTGAATCCCGTGTCCCCGGTGCAGAGCGTGATCACCCGGTACGGCAGCCCCAGCAACTCGAGCATGCTCGACGCGTCGACGACCATGCTCTCGAGCTCCTCGAGCGAAGTCTCGGGCGTAGCGAACTTCACCAGCTCGACCTTATCGAACTGGTGCACACGGATCATGCCGCGGGTGTCGCGCCCGGCCGACCCCGCCTCCTCGCGGAAGCAGGGAGTGTAAGCGGTGTAGCGCAGCGGTAGATCGGCCGCGTCGAGGACCTCGTCACGGTGGATATTGGTGAGCATGACCTCGGCCGTCGGGATGAGGTAGAGCCCCTCGCTCTGCGTCTTGAACAGGTCGTCCTCGAACTTGGGGAGCTGGCCGGTCCCGGTCAGGGTCGCCGTGTTGCCGAGCAGCGGCACCCACCATTCCTTGTAGCCGCGTGCCGTGTGGTTATCGAGGAAGAGGTTGATCACGGAGCGCTCGAGGCGGGCGCCAAGCCCTCCCATGAGCACGAACCGGGACTTCGCCAGCTTCACCGCCCGCTCGAAATCGATGATGCCGAGCGCGGGGCCGAGGTCCCAGTGGGCCTGCGCCTCGAAATCGAAGACACGCGGCGTTCCCCACTTCCGGACCTCGACGTTCTCGGACTCATCGGCGCCCACCGGCACCGACTCGTGGGGGAGGTTCGGAGCGGTCATGAGCAGATCACGCACGTCGGCTTCGACCTGTTCGAGCACTGCCGCGTCGGCGGCGATCTCGTCGTTGACGAGACGCGCCTCGTCCTTTATCGCCGCGGCCTCGGCGGTCCGGCCGGCCTTCATGAGTTCGCCGACCGCCTTGGAGAGCTCGTTGCGGCGTGCCTGGCGGAGCTCGGTCCTCGCGATCAGCCGGCGGCGCTCCTCATCCAGCTCGATGAAGGCGTCCACGGGCCACGGCGCCCCGCGGAGACTCATCGCTGTCCGGACGGCCTCGATGTTCTCGCGTACGAAGCGTGCGTCGAGCATCGGGTTCTCCTTCGAAGCGGTACGGTGCCTGCTGCGAGAAGTATACCGCCCTGCAGGCGACGCGCCTTCCTCACAAAACGCCGGAAACCGGCCTCATGCCTCCAGCTCGGACGTGCACGCTGAGCACTTCGTTGCGGCCCTCGGCACCTCGGTCAGGCAGTAAGGACAGGGACGCGTGGTCGACTCGGGCTCGGCGGGCGTGCGGCGGAAGCGGTTGATCGCCCGCACCATCAGGAACACGGCCATCGCGATGATCAGGAAGGTCACGATCGCGTTGATGAACTGGCCGTAGTTGAGCGTGGCTGCGCCGGCGGCCTTGGCCGCGGCGAGCGTCGCGTACGGCCCGGGCGTCTTGCCGTCGCCGAGCACCGCGAACAAGTTGACGAAGTCGACCCGGCCCGTGAGCAGCCCCACGAGCGGCATGATCATGTCGTCCACCAACGACTTCACGATGGCCCCGAACGCGGCACCGATGACGACGCCGACAGCCAGGTCGATGGCGTCGCCCTTGATCGCGAACTCCCTGAACTCCTTGAACATGGCGTCCCCTCATCACATCGGGTCTCGGAAAAGCCATGTTCCCACACCTGCGCACCGCAGACAGAGCTCACGCTACACTGCGGTCATGTATTCAGCCGCCGAACACCCCATCGACGCGCTCGCGGCCATCGGCCTCGATGCCGCAGCGCTGGCCCGGATCCCCGGTCTCGCCATCCTCGAGGTGGCGGGACGGGACAGTGTCGCCGCCGCCATCGCTGCCGTCCGCGAGCGCGGACTGACGACGCTGCTACCGACATCGGTCGCCACCGGCACCGAATACGGCGACGAACATGCTCCCGACAGGGCGGCCGAGTACCTCGCGACGGTCCTCGGCGACGAGGTCGAGATGCTGCCATCGCTGCGTCTCGGTTCCCCCCGGCTCTGGGCCGCGCTCAACGGCCGCTTCGCCCAGGTCATCGCCGAGCGGTACCAGATCTCGTCTCCGTGCCTCGCGTGCCACCTGTACATGCATCTCGCGCGCCTGCCACTCGCCCGTGCCTTGGGCGACGCTCCCATCATCGCCGGAGAACGCGACAGCCACGGCGGTCGAGCGAAGCTGTCTCAGACCCCCGCGGGCATCGACGCATGCGCCCGGATGCTCGCTCGCGCAGGCGTGGAGTTGCTCCAGCCGATCCGCCGCCTGCACGATGGTGATGCGGTGGCATCCCTCGTCGGCCCGGGCTGGGCCGCGGGTGAACGCCAGCTGTGTTGCGTCCACTCGTCCAACTACGCCGGCCTCGATGGCGAGGTCTCCTTCGACGAACTCGCGTACGCCCGGTACGTCCATGGGTTCCTCGAGCCGGTCGGCACAGCCGTCGTCGAAGCCTGGCGCAGCACCGCGGAGCCCGACTACGAGGCCCTCGTGCAAGCTATTCTTCGAGGGCCTGACGCGGCCTGAGTCCGTACGCCGTATGCTCCTCGGCCAATCATTCGCCGACCGGACCCCCCGAGTGACCGCACGTCCCTTTCCGACATCCGTTCGTCATAACGTCCCTACTTGCCCGTTATGGACGAAGAGCGTGTCGGGTAGGTGCTGACTGTGTAGACGATCTTCCATCCGCGGGCTTCCACATGACGGGTGGGCGCGTTGGCGCGGAGCATCCCCCCGGCTGTCCGCGCCTTCGTGCGTCATCGGGCCTTTCGCTGTAGCGACCCGCTGCGTCACAAGGTGGGGTACCGTGGACGCATGGCGATCATCCTTCTGATCCTCGACGGCATTGCCGACCGGCCGTGGCCCGTGCTCGACGGGCTCACGCCGCTCCAAGCCGCGCGGACTCCCAATCTCGACCGGCTCGCCGCTTCGGGGCAGACCGGCGTGCTGCACCCGCTCGGGCGCGGGATGGCGCCCGGCAGCGAGCTCTCGCACTTCGTGCTCTTCGGCTACCCGAAGGAGCTCTATCCCGGGCGAGCCGTCTTCGAGGCGATCGGCGAGGACCTGCCGCTGACCGGCGACGAGGTCGTATGCCGCGGACTCTTCGCGACCGTCGAGCGCGCCGGCGACGGCTCTCTGCGGGTCCTGGAGCGCCGGACCGATATCGACGACGATTCGTGCCGGGAACTCGCCGCGGCGATCGCCCCGTTCACCTGGGGTGGGATCACGATCGACTTCGTCTACAACTCGATCCACCAGGGGATCGTGTTCATCCGCGGCGCGGCGGGGGTCTCCCCTTCCTCCGATATCACCGACTCCGACCCCTATGTCCCGGGCGACCATGTGGTCCGCCCGCAGGCGCTGGACGACGCTCGCGACCCGTTCGGGGCGCGACACACCGCGGCCGCGCTCGACGCCTGGCTGAAACACGTCTACACCGTCCTCGACGCGCACCCGGTCAATGCGGTGCGCCGGGCCCGTGGCGATGCGCCCGCGAACTTCCTGCTGGTGAAGTGGGCGGCACGCTTCGAGCCGTTCCCGAGGTTCGAAGACCGGACCGGGCTCGTCGGCGCCAGCGTCAGCAGCGGTGTCACGTTCAAGGGCATCGCGCATGCGCTCGGGATGCGCTGGTACGGATGCCGGTACCTGCCCGACTGGACCGACGACCTTCGCGCCCGGATCACCCTCGGCGCACAGGCGGTACGCGACGGTTGCGAATTCGTCCACATACACACCAAAGCCCCGGACGAAGCCGGACACACCAAGGACCCGATCCGCAAACGCGACGTGATCGAAGCGCTGGACGCGGCGATCCCGGCACTGTGGGAAGAAGGTCTCATGACGCCCGGGAACCTGGTCATCGTCACGGGTGACCACGGGACGCCGTCGGGCACGGACCTGGTGCACTCGGGCGACGCCGTGCCGATCGCGATGGTTGGCGCCGCGACGTACACCGACGACGTGGAGGCCTTCGACGAACGCTCGTGCGCCGCAGGGTCGCTCGGCCACCTCGCCGGAAGCGACCTGATGCCGGAAGCGCTCAACCGTATCGGTAGGATCAAGTACATGAACGCGAGACTCACCACGGCCGAAGGCATCTTCTGGCCGCGAACGACGGAACCGTTCCGGCCGGAATGACGGTGGGCCATCAACTATTTCGACAAACATCGAACTAGTTGATACACTCCGCGAGTACGCATCCCGCGAACGTGGAGAGCCCCGTGTCTGACTCCGTGAGCACCACACCGGCCGTCGCACCTCCAGCCGAGGCGCCCTGTTGAGGGCCCCGCACTCTGCCGGGTAGCAGAGTCTCCCGTCCTCGGCTCGACCAACCGTTCGTCACCGGCGAGATCGGCACGATATCGGGAGCCGTTCCTGTCGTCCCGGTTGCCCTGACTTGGCGCGACCGGATCGGCGGCTACACGGTCCGCTGGGGGATCGGGCGCTACACCTACACCGTCGACCCGGGGCTCTACGCCGTCGGCTCCCCCGACGACCGCTCCCCGGTGCTGGTGAGCGCGAACTACAAACTGTCGTTCGATGCCCTGCGCCGAGAGCTGACCGGAATCGATGCGTGGATCCTCGTCCTCGACACCCGCGGCATCAACGTGTGGTGCGCCGCCGGTAAAGGCACCTTCGGCACCGACGAGTTGGTCCGTCGGATCGAGGCCGCCGACCTCTCCCCTGTCGTGTCCCACAACATCGTGGTCGTACCGCAGCTCGGTGCGCCCGGCGTCAACGCTCCCGAGGTACGTCGGCGCACGCGCTTCCGGGTCGCCTACGGGCCGGTGCGCGCGGCGGACCTGCCCGCCTTCCTCAAGGCCGGCATGCGTGCCACTCCCACCATGCGCACGGTCACCTTCGGCCTGCGCGAGCGGGCCGTGCTGGTGCCGGTCGAAGCGGTCAACGTCGCAAAGCTCACGCTGCTCGTAGCCGTCGGCGGTGCCGTGGCGGGCGGGATCGGGCCGGGCTGGTACTCGATCGCCCGCGCGCTCGACCGCGCTCCTCTCGCCGCTGCCGGAGCCGTCGCCGCGATGGTCGCCGGCACCGTCGTCACGCCGCTGCTTCTTCCGTGGATCCCGTGCCGGCTCTTCGCGGTCAAGGGAGCGATCGTGGGGCTCTTCGCGGCCATGCTCCTCGATGTGGCGTTCGCATCCGCGGGGACCCCACTGCCGTTGGCAGCAACGGGAGTGGTAGCGATCGTTGGAGCGTCCTTCGCGGCGATGAACTTCACCGGCACCTCCACCTTCACCTCTCTGCACGGGGTGGAGAAGGAGATGCATCTCGTCATGCCGTGGCAGGCCGCCGGAGCACTCGCCGCAGCCGCACTGTGGATCGCGGGAGGGTGGTACTGAGATGTCGCCGCTCAGATATATCGAAGAGGTCGTCACTCTGGAGTTCGATGCCGACCGCTGCACCGGGTGCGGACTGTGCGTCCAGGTATGTCCTCATGGCGTGTTCGCGATGGACGGCACCCGCGCCACGGTCGTGGACCGCGGCGCATGCATGGAATGCGGGGCCTGCGCGCTCAACTGCGCGTTCGACGCCATCGCCGTGGAATCGGGAGTGGGATGCGCCGCCGCCATCATCGCGTCGTACTTCCGTCGCGGCGAGGTCGCCTACGGGCCGGAGAACGACACCTGCTGCTAGAGGGCCGTTGCGCGGGAGCAGACCAGTGCACGGCGGATACCCTCGAAGGAGCACTCGTCGGCCTCGACGATACTGCGGCGGCGCCCGATCTCATCACAGTGGTGCGAGTCTGAGCTGCGGATGCAGCGGACACCGCCGCCGAGCCATTCGAGCTGCTCCGCGCTTGCGAGATCAAGGAACTCCAGCACCACCTTCGACGCCTCATCGACGATCCTGCGGAGCAGCGGGCTGTCCGACAGCCGGTAGTCCCCGAACCAGCGGTCCACGTGAGCGATGTGGCACATCCCGCCGAGGCGCTCTATCGTGCGCGCCGCAGCGACGGGGTCGTGCTCGATCACGAGGCGGTGGAGCGGACCGGCAGGCGACGCGGCCTGCGGGCCGAGCGCCGACATCAGCGCCGAGAAACCGGCCTCGGCGGCATCGGGCGGGAAGATGGCGATCAGATGCGCCTCGTCAGTGCCCCACGACAAACGGACCTCCACGCCGGGAAGCACGAGCAGCGGGAGGCCGACGGCGGCATCGTGGACCTTGCGAAAGAACCCGAGGGAGAAGTGGTCGGTCACCGCGAGCACGTCGATGCCAGCATCCAGCGCCGCACGGGCCACGTCATGCCCGTTCGTATCGAGCGGGCCGCGATAGTCGGTCGGCTCGACCGGCATGTGGTTGTGGAGATCGATCGAGTAGGCGGTCATCCGGCGCTCTCCGGCGGGGTCGCGGTGCCACTGCGGCGCGATACTCGCAAAGTATAAGCCCGTCCGATGCGTCTGATAAGTACCGTGACAGGTCAGCTCACCCGCGGGTACGACCCGAGCACCTTCACTTCGCGCAGCTTCAGTCGCAGGCACTCGAGCGCCAGAGCGACGTGAGGATCGTCGACATGGCCCTCCAGATCCACGAAGAACATGTACTGGCCGAGTTGCCTCTTCGTGGGACGGCTCTGGATCTTGGTGAGGTCGATCTGCCCGTAGGCGAATTCGCTGAGGATCATCAGCAGAGCACCGGGACGGTTGCGCTGCATGAAGAGGGCGAGTGAGGTCTTGTCGTGCCCGGTCCGCTCGTGAAGGCCCCGGCCGATGACCACGAAGCGCGTCTGATTGCCCTCGAAGTCCTCGATCGACTCGTGGAGGACCGCCCCGCCATAGAGCCCGGCCGCCAGCACGGTCCCGATCGCGGCGAGCCCCGGCTCCGCGAGCGCTCGCTGTACGGCCTCGGCCGTGGAGTTGGCGGCGATCGTGGGGCGGCCAGGCAGGTTCGCCGAGAGCCAGGCGCGACACTGCGCGGTAGCCTCGGGCTTGCTGACGATCGCGGTCACGTCCTCAAGACGGATGCCGGGCGCCACGACGAGCGCGTGGTGGATGTCGCGAACGAGCTCGGCCGTGATGTGAAGTTCGTGGTCGAACGCGAGCGCGTCGAGCGTCTCGTTGACCGAGCCCTCGACGGAGTTCTCGATGGGAACCACACCGGAGTCACAGTCTCCCGACGCCACCGCCGCGAACACGTCGGCGATCCTGGCGCACGGCACCGGCTCGATGCCCTCGATGCCCAGCGACAACAGTGCTTCCTCGGTGAAGGTCCCGGCGGGGCCCAGAAACGCCCGGCGGGGCATCACGCGCTCCCCTCGGCGACCGCATCACGCGGCGCCTGACGTTCGATCTCCAGATCGCGGGCCCGCAACTCGTCGACCCCGAGAGGGGTCGCGCTGACGCGGTTGCGCCCCGAGCGCTTGACGACGTACAGAGCGTCGTCCGCCCTACGAAGGAGACTCTCGCGATCGGTCGCGGTGGCGGGATAGGTCGACAGGCCGATCGACACCGTGATCCGCTCGGTCCGCTTGCCATCGGCGTTCTTGAAGGCGTGCGCTGCAACGGCCTCGCGGACCTTCTCGGCCACGACGAAAGCGCCCTCCGCGTCCGTCTCCGGGAGCAGGATCGCGAACTCCTCGCCCCCGTACCGGCATACGACGTCGATATCGCGGACCGCGGTGCGCATGACCGAGGCGAGATCCGCCAACGCGTCGTCTCCCGCAACGTGGCCGTGGGTGTCGTTGTAACGCTTGAACTCGTCGGCATCGAGCATCAGCAACGACAGGCTCCGGCCGAACCTGCGCGCGCGTCCGACCTCGTCCTCCGCGCGCTCCAGCAGGTACCGGTAGTTGAACAGCCCGGTGAGCTCGTCGGTGACCGCGAGACGACGGGTCAGCTTATAGAGTTCCGAGTTCTCGACCGCCACGGACAGCTCGTTGGCCACGGAGGTCAGGACGAGCCGGTCCTCGCTGCCGAGCCGCTCGAGCCGCTCCCCCGAGGCGCAGAAGACGACCATGAGACCGGCACGGTCCAGCAGGGTCGTACACGCGAACATCTCCTCGCCATGGATCTGTGCATCGGGTCCATAGGCGGTCGGCGTGCGCTTCGCAAGTCCCGGGGCGATCCCGAACGACGCGTTGAACACGGTCTCGTCGCGCTCTTTGTCGATGATGAACAGCGCGCTGCCCGGCAGATCGATGACCTTGGAGAGGATCTCGAGCACCAACTGCCCCACCTGCTCGAAATCGAGCGTCGAATGGATAAGTTCCGTGATCTCGGAGATGGCGCGCAACTCGGTGAGACGCCGCCGCAGATGGTCGTTGAGGTCATGATACTCGCGCTGGCTTCGACGCAGGTGCGTCTCGCGCTCCTCCTGGGTGCGCTGCACGGTCGCCACGATCATCGCCGTGCCCAAGAGAGCCACCGCCTTGACCAGTACCAAGAGCACGACGCCGGGGGCCGCGACGCTCTGACCGAAGAGGTAGGCGCTCATGTAGGTCACCGCGACGAGGCCGGTGGCCACGGCGGCATCGCGCTGGGCGAGCCCGGAGCCCAACATGATCGCCAGGCACAACATCCACGGGTAGAGCGGGTCCGGATAGCCCGCGAGCACCCAGATCAGAAGCGCCGAGCAGATCAGATCAGGAACGAGCAACTCATAGAGCACGCGCCGCGGATGCTGGTGCCACACCACGAGCGCCAAGGTGCCGAAGGCTCCGGCGGCGACCAGCAGCCCGAGGGCCGCGAGCAGGTACACGTCCCCTCCGTGCCGCGGCTCGAGCATCCCGGTCGCACGCATCGCTATGAGCAACGTCGCCAGAACGACACGCGCCGAGATGGCTATGTAGTCGGAGATGCGCGGGGCAGGCGAATGGTCTCGAAGTGTGGCCGCAGAGGAGCTGACCGCACTCGCCGCAGCCACGCCTTCGCGAGCCGCGGTCCTAGCCATCGCGACCATGACGGCGTCTCCCTTCGGAAGCGACGCTCAGTCCGGTGCCGCGCAGCGCTCGCGTGCACGCCTGCGCCTCTTCATCGGTCAGGACCAGCTCGGCAAGGCCTTCGGTGATCGGCTTGGCGTAGAGGCGGTAGGCCCCGCGACCGTACATCGAGGTGAGTACGAACCCGTTCGCGGCATCGTCGAAAAGCGCGAGCGTGAAGGAGTTCTCACCGACGTCGCCGGGAAGGGCATCGAAACGCACGAGCCCCAGATGGCGGATCGCCCGTCCGATGAGCTGAGCGAGCGCCTCGTCGTCGGCCCGAAGCCGGTCGTCGGCCGCATCGAGGATGTCGAGCCGCGCCTGCACGGCCTGGGCGATGCCGGCGAAGTCCCCGGCGGAAGCCATGCGACCGAGTTCGCCACGTGCGGTGGTCAGCGCGCGTACGCGCTGCGCGAGCGCGAAGGTCCACGCGACCGCAAGTACGGCCACGACCAACGCAACGATGGCTACGACGAGCTCTACCTGCACTTGAGCGACCCTCCCCGCTACACTTCAAAGGAGTATACGACGAACACACACACACCACGCCACGGAGGATCCATGGACACCACAGCGCTGCACCTGCTCCTCGCCGGCGTGGCCGACGGCACCATCAGCATGCAGGAGGCCGCCGAGCGGCTCGCCGACCTGCCCTTCTCCGAAGTCGAATCGGGCGGATCGCCGGTCGCACGGGTCGACCATCACCGCGAGCTGCGCACCGGCTACCCGGAGGTCGTGTTCTGTCAGGGCAAGACGCCGCAGCAGGTCAAGGCCATCGCCCGCAACATCCTGGGACACGGTGACGTCCTGCTCGGCACACGCGCGTCAGCCGCGCAGTACCAATCCGTCGCCCAGGTCGCTCCTGACGCCCGCTACTTCGAGGACGCACAGATCCTGCTCGTCGACCGCAGAACGGAGCGGCCGTCCATCGGTCACATCGTTGTGGCGAGCGCGGGCACCGCGGACATCCGGGTCGCGGAAGAAGCCGCGATCTGTGCCGAGGTCATGGGTGACCGCGTCACGCGACTCTTCGACATCGGCGTCGCCGGCATCCACAGGCTACTGTCGGTTCGCGGCGAGCTGGCGGAGGCGAACGTGATCATCGCCGTCGCCGGCATGGAGGGCGCACTTCCCTCACTCATCGCGGGCCTCGTGAAAGTACCGGTGGTGGCGGTACCGACGAGCGTCGGCTACGGCACCCACTTCGGCGGGATCGCCCCGTTGCTGACGATGCTCAACTCGTGTGCGCCGGGCATCGGCGTCGTCAACATCGACAACGGCTACGGCGCCGCCGCACTCGCCTCAAGGATCAACCGGGCGGCCTCCGCGGGCACCGGCGAGACCGTGGCGGAGTGACTCCGATGTTCGCGTTCCTCGACTGCTTCTCGGGCGCCTCGGGCGACAAGTTCCTCGGAGCGCTCGTCGGCGCCGGCCTCGACCCGGACGTCCTGCGCGAACGCCTCGCGCTCCTCGACGTCGGCGGCTACTCGATCGAGGTCTCGGAGGTGCGCCGCGCCGGCCTCGCGGGCACCAAGGTCGACGTCCTCGTCGAGGACGGGCAGCGCTCGCGTGACTGGCGTGCGATCCGCGGACTCATCGAGTCGTCGCGGCTGGACGACGCCACCAAGCGCATAGCGCTCGACGCGTTCGGTCGGCTCGCCATCGCTGAAGCCAAGGCACACGGCGTCGCCGCCGACGACGTGCACTTCCACGAGGTCGGTGCGGTCGATTCGATCGTCGACATCGTCGGCTCCGCGATCGGCATCGTCGAGCTCGGCATCGACGAAGTCTGGTCGACGCCTGTGCGACTGGGCCACGGAAGCGTGATGACCTCGCACGGGATGCTCCCGGTGCCGGCGCCCGCAACAGCGGAGTTGCTGCGAGGCATCCCCGTCTACGCCGGCGAACTCGAGGGCGAGATGACCACGCCCACCGGCGCGGCCCTCCTGTGCGCGCTCGTCACGCGCTGGGCACCGATGCCGCCGATCTCCGTCGAGAGAGAGGGTTGGGGCGCCGGCTCGCGAGAGTTGCCCGTGCCGAACCTGCTGCGGCTCACCTTGGGCCGTCTCGAACTCGGGGGCGGCGGGCTCACCGAGGTCGCCGTGCTTGAGAGCGCCATCGACCACACGACCCCTGAGTTGCTCGCGGCGACCATCGATATCGCACTCGCGGAAGGCGCGCTCGATGCGTGGTCCGAAGCGGTCAACATGAAGAAGGGCCGCATCGGCACCGAGATCACGGTACTGGCGCGACCGGAAGACGCCGCCCGGCTCACGCAGCTGCTCATGTTCCACACCGGCACACTGGGCGTCCGCCGCACCATGACCTGGCGCGAGACACAACCGCGCCACATCGAGACCGTCCCCACCACGCTCGGCACCGTGCGCGTGAAGGTCCAGGGGTCCGGCCCGTCGCTGCGGATACGCCCCGAGAACGATGACGTCGTCGCGATCGCAAGGTCCACCGGCCTGCCGCTCGACCGCGTCGCGCGAACACTGACGGAGCAGGCCGAAGCCGTGCTCCGCCAACGGGCGGACGGCGGTTCCTAGCCCGGGACCGCCCAAGCGTCTCCAGCGCGCTCGAGGAACCCCTCCGACGCAAGCTCCTCCAGGATGCCGAGGGCGTCGGCGTCGTCCGCACCGGTGAGTGCCGCGTACTCCCCCGCCTCGAGCCCCGGCTGCGACAGCACCGCACGCAACAGCCGCGCCCGCCGCTGTCGACGTGAACCCTCGAAGGGCGACTGCCTGACGTGGTGTCTGCTGCGCCTGGACGGGTTCGGCAGCGTGCGCTTGAGGTGAGCGCCGTAGTCCATCAGCGCGTATCCCCACTCGCGCGGCGAATCCGGGTCCCATGTCGCCTCGACGATGGGCATCAGCACACTGTCGGGAACGTCGGTGGCATCCTCGAAGAAGTGGTGCAGCACGACCGCCCGCACGTTGGTCTCGATGAACGGGACGGGAATGCCGAACGCGTAGTTGGCGATCGCAGCGGCCGTGGCGGGCCCGATACCGGGCAACTCCCGGAGATCCGCAAGCGCGCGCGGCAACTCGCCCGCGAAGCGCTCGGAACACATCTCGGCGGACCGCTTGAGCGCTACGGCCCGGCGGTTGTAGCCGAGCCCCTGCCACTTTTCGAGCACTGCAGCCAAACTCGCCGTCGCCAACGCATCGATCGTCGGAAAGGCCGCGAGCCACTCGGGATACCGCGTCAGCACGCGTGCGACCTGCGTCTGCTGCAGCATCACCTCACTCACGAGCACCGCGTAGGGGTCGTGCGTCTCCCTCCACGGCATGTCCCTCCGATTGTCGCGATAGTGCGCCAGGACCTCGTCACGGAACGTCGAGAGGCCGCATACGGGTGGGAGCGCCAGGGGGTACCGTGGGTTCATGAGCCGAGTATACGGACGAACGGCTGCGCGGTGACGAGCACATTCGGAGTGGGCAGGAACACCTCCGAGGGCGTCGAACTACACGAATAACAGGTTTGCAGGAGCAGAGCCGTTTGAAGGAGACCGAGGTGCCGAAGAAGATCCTCGTCATCGACGACGAGCCGATGGTCATCAAGATGGCGACCGACGCACTGACCGGACGCGGATTCACCGTCTATTCCGCACCGAACGGCTATGAGGGCCTCATCGCAGCACGCGAACTCCACCCGGACCTGATCCTCCTCGACGTCGTCATGCCCGACCTGGACGGTCACGAGGTCGCGGCCCGTCTTCAGAAGGACGAGCGCACCAAGAGCATCCCGATCATCCACCTCTCGGCGATCGGCGACTTCGACAAGCAGCTGGAAGCGATGCAGAGCGGCTCGGCGGACTACATCACCAAGCCCATCAAGCCCGGCGATCTCGCGGACCGCGTCGAGGCCTTCCTCGATCCGACCAAGAGCAACCAGACCGCCCGCGACGCGCATGCGAAGACCAACAAGCTGCGCGCGATCACGGACATCATGCACAGGGGCCACGACGCCTGAGGCGCGACCGGGTGACGGCACTCGCGGGCTCGTTCTGCGCGGGGTCTGACCCGGAATCAGTATCCGACGATGTGGTAGCGGCAGTGATAACGATCCGGGCAGTCGTCCGGGACGGTGCCGACGGTCACCTGCCACAGCCGGCCTTCGATGAAGCAGGAGCACGCCACGCGTTTGGCGGCCGGCTTGACGTCGGGGTCCCAGCGGTCGTACTCATCCACGTGCTCGCGCCAGTAGAGACACTTGCCGTGGACCTGCGTCTGTCCGTCCAAGATGGCCGTTCGCACGGGTACGTCCTTGCCGAAGGCGAGCGCCGGGATGCCGGCGCCCTGCGAAGTCTCTCTGGAAGGTTATCGGCAGCGGCGCGCGGCGCATGACCGTCGCACTTCGGCCTCAGGTGCTGCGATGGCGCCTGAAGTAGCGGCGATAGACCCAGACACCGGCCACGGTCGCCACGGTGCTGGCCACCGAAGCCACACCCGCCCATGACCCACCGAGCCAGGACCCCGTGACGTAGGCGACCCAGACGAGCAGCGCCACGGGGATCCAGATGAGCGCGTGGGAGACCAGACGCACCCAGACGCTCTCGTACGCGTCGGTCTTCTCCGGCTCCTTGCCGATGGTCCTACCATCGATGGCCACGTCGCTTCCCTCCCGCCGCGGTGCGGCGAAGTGTTGCTCTCCTGCTGACCCGCCGACATCTGTGGCCGGCTACGCCGGTGCTAGCATGGCCGGTGCCGGATACGCTTCACGGACGCGGAGGTGACCATGAACAGGACGGACCAGTTCGTCTCGAGAAGTGTACTCGGGTTCATCGCCCCCGTGGCACTGATGCTCACCGGCTGGTGGGGGACCTTCCTTGCCGGTGGGACCGACCGGTCCATCGCGGCGATGGCATTCAGCGGACTCGTCCTTGGAATGGCCCTGGACGCCACCGTGCTTCGCCGGGGGCTCGACTCGCTGTTCTCGATCGGCGACCGGCGGCTCTTGGCGGTCGCCCTCTTCTACTCCGTCGGGATCTACGGGTTCTTCATGGGCCTCCCGGTGTTCAACGTGCTCGTCGGGATCGTCGGCGGCTACGTGATCGCCCGGCGCGCCGCATATATGGACTGGTCGCGCGAGCGTGCACGACGCGACGCGCGTCGCGTCGCTACGGTGTCCACGCTCATCCTCGGCGCACTGTGCTGCGCGACCGCGTACCTGGCTCTTGGCGAACCGACGCTCGGGGCACAACTCCGGGGCATGTTCGGCCTGCCCTTCGATGTGAGCCGTCCGACTATCTACGCCATCATCGTCGGCGGCGGGGCGGGCCTGCTCGCCTTCCAATACGGCGCCACGATCCTCACCGCGCGATGGTTCACGAACGCGCGCGCGTAAGCATCCATCTGCGAGTACACTCGCGAAGACCAACACTTCTCAGGGGGGAATCCAATGGGGGATCGTCTGTTTGCGCGGCTTCGTGTGTTTGCGGTCGGCGCAGTGGTCGCAGCCGTTCTGTGCGCGACTTCGGAGGCGTTCGCGTTCGTCGATATTCCTGCGTTGCCACCCAACCCGGAGAACACGTCACGAGTAATGGAATTCCAGGGTGAGCTGCTTGTCGGCCTGAAATCGACAAGCGATCACGCCGTGCACAAGTTCCTCTTCTTGGCGGGATCGACCATCAACCTCACGCTGGTCGGGGGTACGCAGCGCGGCATCAACGTGTTCTCGGAGGGGTCCGCGAGCGTCATCGGCGGCGTGCCGCTCTTCACCACGGGGACCGGATCCGCCCCGCGCGCACTCGTATTCGTGGCACCCTACAGCGGCCTGTACTATGTCGACTCGTACACGTCTCCTGTGGGAACCAGCGACAACTACGCGCTCAACTTGTCCCAACGCGTCCCCTCGGACTTGATCATCGATCCTGTGGGGAACATCACCTTCGGAACCACGGTCAATATCACGGGACGTGTGACGGGCGCGCTGGTGGGAGAGCCTCTGACCGGAGACGTCGTGCTCTCCTACTCCCCCAACGGAGTGGACTACAGCCCCTTGGCAAGCCGGGCGCTCGTCGGCGGCGCCTTCGCGTTCAGCGATCTGCATCCGTATCAGAAGTGGTACTACAAGGTGCAGTACCTGGGTTCCTCCGCGTACAACCCGAGCGGCGACAAGGCGACGATCGGGACCACAGCGCTCCTCTCAGGGGTGACGGCCAAGCGCTACGCGACGCGCTCCTACGCCCTTTCGGGCTCGTTGCGCCCAGGCCTGGGCGACGGCAGCGCCGCGGCGACCGTCCGCGTCTATCTGTGGCGCTACGTGGGAGGTCACTGGAAGGCCGCGGGATACCGGACCGCCAAAGCCTCTGGTCCGTCCCCGGCCGCAGCCTACTCGATCAAGTACAAGTTCCCGAAGAAAGGCACCTGGCGGATGCGCGCCTACCACTCGGACGCCGACCACCTGCCGACATGGGGCGCCTACACGAAGCTGACGGTCAAGTAGCATCCGACACGGCAACCAGTAGGGGTCCCGCATCGTCGCGGGGCCCCTACTTTCGTTGAGGACTCCCATCGCGCTACAAGAACAGCGACACCGCGCAGTAGACGAGAAGCGCGCCCATGACCCAGCCCACGACCCGGTGGTTCTCGGCCATGAAGCGCTGGAACACGGAGCCGAACAGCGCCCAGAGGCTCGTCGACGCGAGGCTCGCCAGCGCGAGTGCCGCTGCGAACCCGACGAACACCGGCACGGAGTCGTAGTACGGGACGATGAACGTCGATGCCACGGTGACGCCGAACAGGATCGCCTTCGGGTTGACGAACTGCAGCAGCATGCCCGACAGGACCGTGCTCTGACCGCCCGAGTCCGGTCCGTGCGGTGAGTTTGTGACGGTCTTGTACGCCAGCCACAGGATGTAGGCGGCGCCGATGACGGTCATCACGGGCTTCACCGTCGGTATCATCCGATAGAGCGCGATGGTGAAGGCGATCGCGAGGCCGACGATCACGAAGAAGCCGGCACAGACTCCCGCCGTGAACCGCATGCTGCGTCGCAGGCCGAAGCGGCTGGCGTTCGACATCGACATGATGTTGTTGGGACCGGGCGTGAACGTGGTCACGGTCACGTAGGACAGGAACGCAAAGACGTTGGGCACGGTCCACTTCCCCCATATCGATCCGATGCCGCGACACCCGCCGGGACACGATCAGTTCCTCAGCGGACTACGACGCGTTCACCCCTTCGCGATGTTGATCGCGCGCGCGACGACCATCGCGAGCACCCCGAAGCAGATCGAACTCTCGAGCCCCATGATGATCTTCGCCCGCAGCGTGTAGGGCATGGCGTCAGTCGGCGAGAACGCCGTCGCGCTCGTGAGCGAAACGTAGAGGTAGTCGGGGAACATCGGCTTCCAGTCCGCCGGGGCAAGGCCCTGCTGGTCGGCCTGCTGCTGGGGGAACACCAGGTCGGGGTAGTCGGCGTAGCCGTCAGAACGGGCCTCCGGCCCGTCGCCGTCGAGCTCCCAGTACACGAGCGCGAACACTGCCACGTTCGTCACCCACAACGCCAGGCCGGCGAGCAGGAGTCCGCCCGGCTGGAGCGCCGAGCCCATGAAGACGCCCCTGACGAGGAGAGCGAGACCCACGATGTTGGCTGCGACGAGCACGCCAACGAGTCCGATCGAAAGGTTGCGGGCCAGCCGGGACGGTTCCTCCCTCTCGGGGAGATAGACCGCGACCGAGGCGCCCAAGAGCACCGCGGAGACCAGCGGGAACAGCCACGCCGACCGCAACTCGAGCGCGCTCGACACCCATGCCTGGCCGGCTATCACAACGAGAGCGGCGGCGAAGGCGGGCCAACGGGACTCGGGTGCGGTCTCGCGCTTCCACGACGGCGCCGTCGACGCGATGTGCCCGGCGGCCGTCTTCACCCGCTTCGGTCTGTAAGGCATCCCCGCTCCTCATCGTCACCGCCTCGTGTGTCCCACAATACCCGCGCGACCGCCGGGTGACCATCGTCAACGTCGTCCGGGGACTCCTGTTACGGCTTCTCCGTCTGGAGACGCATCCGTGAGTCGTCGACGCCCCACTCGGCGAACACGACGGCGCCCACGATGACCGCGCAGGCAACGAACTGGATGGGGGCCAGCGATTCTCCGAGTGCCAACCAACCGGTGATCAGCGCCACGGCGGGGACCAGGTTGATCGCTAGCGACGCGCGCGACGCGGGCATGAGCTTGACGGCCGAGTTGTACATACCGAACGCACCGAGGCTCGCGAACACCCCGAGATAGGCGACGCAGGCCCAGGCGGCCGGCGGCGCCGCCGTCACGCGCGACAGGCCATCGGCCAACGCGAAGGGCAGGAAGAAGACGGTGCCCACCATGGCTTGCATGCCTGTCAGGAACCACGCGTCGTAGTGCTCGGTGAGGCGCTTGATCGAGATCATCGATCCCGCGGCGGCGACCATCGCGAGCAGCTCGAGGGTGTTCCCCAGCAGCGGATTGCTCGCCGAGGCCTGTCCCGTGGCCCCCAGTGACAGCATGGCGACGCCCGCGAGCGAGGCCGCGATGGCGATGACGGACCTGGCCGTGAGCCGTTCCTTGAGGAACACCCACGCCCCCGCGGCGACGAGCAACGGCACGACCGCCGAGACGACCCCCGCCTGACTCGAGGTCGTGAACCGGATCGCGTAGCCCTCGAGAAGGTAGTAGAAGCACGGGATGAACAGGCCGGACACGGCGAGCAGCTTCCAGTCGCCGGCACGATAACGGGGCCGGGGGATCCTCGCCAAGAACGGAGCGATCACGATCGCGGCCACGCACATGCGCAGCCAGATCACGGTCATCGGCGCGAAGGAATCGAGCGCCGTCTTGGTCGCCGCGAAGCTGGTGCCCCAGAAGACGACGGCCCCAGTGAGGAGCACGAGCGGCAAGATCCGGGCGCGGCGGGCTTCGGCTGAGGGCACACGGTCTCCAAGCGACGGGGGCG
>DATCIG010000078.1:0-3174 GCA_036507895.1 Coriobacteriia bacterium | reverse complement strand
CGTGATGCCGGTGCCGCCCAACCCCGGTCCGCTCGTCGCGCGCATCACGGCGTTCGCGCCGGTCTCGCTGCTCTTCTTCTTCGCGGCGCTGATCCTCCTGACCGCTACCAGCGGCGTCAGCCTGCACCCGGTCCACTACGGCTTCCTCGCCGCAGCGTTCTTCGCCTTCGACCTGCTGCTGGCCTACCTGGCCGACCAGGTCGACATCAACGTCGCGTTCGCGATCGCGGCGGTCACCTCGGTGGCCTTGGTGGTCGGCTACCTGATGGTGGTGGTCGGGAAGAACCGCGCGCTCGTCGAGATCGCCGTGAGCCAGTTCGTGTTCCTCGTGCTGTTCAGCTACAGCTTCTTCTTCAGCGGGATCACCGGACTGGCCGTCACCGTCGGTGCAGTCCTGACGCTCGCGTTCTTCATGGCCAAGACCGCGAAGGTCGACTGGGAGACCGTCTTCCCGAAGAAGCCTCCGCGTCAGCCGCAGCCGGGTCCGGAGCGCTTGACCGCGCCTGCCGAGCGGGCTACACTCGGCACGCATATGTAACGCTCTGTTACAACTGCAACTGGGCTCCGGCAGGCCGAGGTTGCCTTTTCCGCGCGGTCCAGCGCACATCTATCGAGGGTCTCCGAGCCTCGCGAACCGTATGGCGCACGGCGCCACGGTCGTCTGGCCGACGGGGTGTCACGGGAAACGGTGGCGCCTGCCTACCTTGCAAAGGAGATCACGGTGAGACAGCCCGAGCAATCGGAGCTGTCGCTGCTGTGATGGTCGAGGCGAGGAGGCTCGGGTGAGCATGGTTGGTAAGGCCGGAACATAGCCGCCGTACTCCAGGCGCACTGTGCCGGCCTCTTTCTTTGTCCAGCGTCGTTCCGCGGAGGACGGGGAGGCGTTTCGAAATGGGGAGCTTCGCAGGCTCCGGGTGGCTCTATCGGACGGGGCGCGTTCGTCCCACGAGTTCTTAACAACGAGGAAGGGATCTCGAATGGGCATGACTCGGCGTGGCTTCTTCAAACTGACCGGCGCGGCGCTCATGACGAGCGTGATCTATGAGTTCACAGCGCAGTCACCCGCGATGGCGCTGGGGCCTGTGCAAGGGTGGAAGTTGGTTGACGTGAAGGAGACGTCGACCATCTGCTGTTACTGCTCAGGTGGTTGCGGGACGATCGTCTCGGTACGCGACGGCAAGCTCATCAACATCGATGGAGACCCCGACCATCCCATCAACCGCGGGGGCATGTGCTCGAAGGGCTCGTCGCAGTTCGCCGTGAACTCCCTCTACGACGACAAGACCGGCGAGAAGATCATCAACCCCCAGAGGCTCACCAAGCCGATGGTTCGCAGGGCCGGCAAGACGGAGTGGGAGCCGCTGTCTTGGGAGAAGGCGATCGAGGAGATCGCCACACACGTGAAGACGACGCGTGACGCGAACTACGAGACCGTCGCCAACGGCGTAACGGTCAACCGGTGCGAGGCGATCGCGCACTTCGGCGCCGCCGCCCTCGACAATGAAGAGGGCTACATCGCCCAGAAGCTGGCTCGCGGGCTCGGTATGACATACATCGAGCATCAGGCCCGTATATGACACAGCTCGACGGTGTCCGGTCTGGGCGCCTCATTCGGTCGCGGAGCGATGACGAACCACTTCTGCGACTTCAAGAACGCTGATGTCATTCTCGCCATCGGCTCCAACAACGCCGAGAACCACCCCGTCACCATGGCGTGGGTGCAGGAAGCCAGGGCGAAGGGCGGCAAGTACATCGTCGTCGACCCCCGCTTCACCCGTTCCGCCGCGCTGGCGGACATCTACGCTCCTCTCCGCTCGGGTACCGACCTCGCCTTCTACGGCGGCCTGATGAAGTACATCATGGACAACGACCTGTGGCAGAAGGAGTACGTCACCAACTACACGAACGCCGCGTTCCTCGTGAACCCCGGCTTCAAGTTCGATGACGCCAGCGGACTGTTCTCCGGCTGGGACGAAGCTACCCGCTCCTACGGCACCGACACCTGGGCCTACCAGATCGACTCGCAGGTCCCGTGGGACACCTCGGCGACGGGGCCGTACGCGTGGACCCAGGCACCGGGCGTGCCGAAGTTCGCGCCGCTCGTCAACAAGATCGCCAAGAAGGACATGACGCTGCAGGACCCCAACTGCGTCTGGCAGCTCATGCAGAAGCACTACGCACGCTACACGCCCGAACTGGTGTCGAGCGTCACGGGCACGCCCCAGGACAAGCTGAAAGAGGTCTACGCGGTCTTCGCCGCGACCGGCGCGCCCGGGAAGGCGGGCACCATCCTGTACGCGATGGGTCAGACGCAGCACACCAACGGCTCGCAGAACGTGCGCGCCATGGCGGTCGTGCAGCTCATGCTGGGCAACATCGGGATCGCCGGCGGCGGCATCAACGCGCTGCGCGGCGAGGCGAACGTGCAGGGCTCGACCGATATGGGCGTGCTCTCCAACTCGCTGCCGGCCTACATGAACATGCCGACCGACGCGAAGCACATGACGCTTGCCGATTGGCTTCAGGTGGAGACCGTCGCGAACGGCTACTGGAGCAACAAGCCGAAGTTCCTCGTCAGCGCGCTGAAGGAGATCTACGGCCCCTACGCCACCCTCGCGAACGACTACGCGTACGACATGCTCCCGAAGCTCAACGCGATCAACCACACGCACATCGGCATCTTCGAGTCGATCAACACGGGCATCATCAAGGGCATGCTGTGCTGGGGCCAGAACCCGGCAGTCGGCGGGCCGAACGCGACCTTCGAGCGGGACATGCTCGGCAAGCTCGACTGGCTCGTCGCAGTCGACCTGTGGGAGACCGAGACGGCAGGCTTCTGGAAGGCGCCCGGCGTCGATTCCGCGAGCATCCAGACCGAGGTCTACATGCTCCCGGCAGCAGCTCACTTCGAGAAGCAGGGCTCCATCGCGAACTCCGGCCGCTGGATCCAGTGGCGGTACAAGGCCCTCCAGGCTCCCGGTGAGGCGAAGGGCGACTTCGAGATCATGGACGAGCTGTTCCAGAAGCTCAAGACGATGTACGAGACCGACGGCGGTGCGAACCCGGAGCAGCTCACGAAGCTGCACTGGCCGTACGAGACCGACGGCAAGCCCGACATCACCAAGGTCGCTCAGGGCATTAACGGCTACACCGTCGCCGACGACAAGCTCGTCA
>DATCIG010000077.1:0-2497 GCA_036507895.1 Coriobacteriia bacterium | reverse complement strand
TATTCCATGTCGCAGTCGGTCTTGCCACTCAGCGCCTCCTTGATCGCGGCATCGGCACCCTCGCGGTCCTCGGGGTGCATCGCCGCCAGGAAGCTCTCGTGGGTGACCTCGGCGTCGGTGGGAAGTCCGAACATCGCCTTGGCGCGCGGCGACCACTCCAGCGTGCCGGTGACCAGGTCCCAGTTCCAGGTGCCGACCCGGCCGACCGAGAGGTTGAGGTTCTGCTCACTGCGACGCAGCGTCTCCTCGGCTTTCTTGCGCTCGGTGATGTCGGCCATGACGGTGATGTTGTAGTCGGGAGTCCCGTCCTCATTGCGAATCGGAGCAACGTTCAGGTGTACCCAGATGATCGAACCGTCCTTGCGAAGATAGCGCTTGTCAGCCGCGTAGGTTTCCTCGTCACCCGCGAGCATCCTGCGGAGATGCCTCACGTTCTGCTCGACATCATCGGGATGGGTGATGGCGGCGAACGTGGTGGCCAACAGCTCCTCGCGGGTGTATCCGAGCAGGTCGCACATGCACTGGTTGACCCTAAGCCAGGTACCGTCGGCACTGTCGACGTGCGCGATCCCGACATCTGCGTGTTCGAATGTATCTCGGAAGAACTTCTCCGCGTGAAGCCGGTCCGCTTCCGCTTGCTTGCGTTCGGTGATGTCGCGGACGACCGCGAGAAAGCATTCCTCGCCCTGGAACTCGATGACCCGGGCGCTGAGGATGACCTCGGCCAACGTGCCGTCCTTGCGCCGGAGAGTCGCGTCGAAGTCGCTCAACTCGCCGGTCTCTCGCAAGCCGGTGACGAGTCCATCGCGGGCGCCGGGATCGGCGTATACCGAGAGATCGGCGGTGGTCTTTCCGACGCTCTCGGCGCGGGTGTATCCCAGCAACCGCTCGAACCCCTCGTTGGCCTCCAGGATCTCGCCGTCGCTCAACCGGGTGATGGTGATCGAGTCCGGAGACGCATGAAAGACGGTGGCGTACTTCTTCTCGGACTGTCGCAGCTCCGTCTCGGCCCGCTTGCGCTCGGTGATGTCGCGCAGTACCACCTGGATGGCGGCGATGCCTTGGTCCAGCAAGGGCGAGGCTGTGACTTCCACGTCCACGACGGTGCCATCGAGCCGGACGATCTGCACTTCGACGAGCGGGACCGTCTCACCGGCTTCGCGGATGCGCTCGCGAACGCGTGCTTGGGAGTCGGGGTGGAACAGGTCCATGGCCGACCTGCCGATCAGGTCCTCGGGCGACGAGGCCCCGAACAGCTTCGCTGCCGCCGGGTTCGCGAGCACGACCTTGTCCTCGCGGTTGACGAAGATGGCCAGAGGCGAGCTCTCGGCCAGCGTTCGGAAGCGGGCTTCGCTCTCCCGCAGTCCCTGCTCGGCCTGCTTGCGCTCGGTGATGTCCTGATTGATTCTCACTGATCCCGCCCCTCAGCGGACTCTACTCGCGCCGAACCGGCATCCCGGTCCGCAGCCGCGCGCCGGGGAGTGGTGTATGAAGCTCTCTGCCCCGTCCTTTTGAGCATAGCATTCAGCCGGCCATGAGCGCGGGCACCTCCTCCTCGGTCTCGGTCTCGAGTGCGGTGAGCGGCGGGCGCATGGCGACGGCGATCGACTCTGCAGACATGTAGCGCCTGGAGACCTGCCACTCGTCGTGCTGTTCGGAGAGCACCGCGATCACGAACGGCACCTTGGAGGCTTTGGCCCGCATGCAGAACAGCGAGACCTCAGTACGCTGACCTGCGATCGTGACCACCGCGCCGCCGAAGTCGGCCTGGGCGATGCCGCCCCACGGCGCCTCGAGCGGAATGTAGGCTTCTGTGCGCTTGCCACGCAATTTTGCGACGGCCTGGCGCACCGTGATCTCGGCACCGCCGAAACCGTACTCGTCGACCAGACGGTCATAGACCCGCTTGGCTGTGTGGCGCTGCTTGCGTGGCGCGTCCTCGTCATCCTCGAGCCACCATTTGACGACATCGAGGACGGATCCATCACAGGGCACCGGCGCGGACCCGCCGCCCTATAAGTCGGTGGTTCAGCTGGCGCTTCGAGGTGCTTACGCACCGTCTAGCGCGACCAGCCAGTCATCCGGGCTGTCTCCCGGATCGAATGATGCTTCTTCATCTGCTTGATCAGTTCGACTTCGACCATCCCGAGCAACTCCAACTCCAACTCCAATCGAACACAGCATGTAGCCTTTCTACGGCACACACGCTACGCATTCGTTCCAGAGGTGAATGCACAGCCCCGATACGGCAAGGAAGCTACGTATTCGCCGAAGCCGCTCCCGCAACGAGTCACCAAACGCCAATCGCTACGCATTCGCGAGGACCTCAGCTGCAGGAGCTCGCATCGGAATCCGGGTTGCTCGACCTTCGGGTTATGAGGGAGCCCCAGCGGTTTCCACCCTAGTCGCCGCCAGTACGGGACATGCCCCCTGACCTGAGCGGAGGTCGGGGGACATGTCCCTGTCACTGCAGGTGGCTTCGCCCCGAGCCGGCCTG
>DATCIG010000076.1:0-4103 GCA_036507895.1 Coriobacteriia bacterium | reverse complement strand
AGGCCGAGGGCGGCGGTTCGGCATCTGCCGAATGTGCTGAGCGGAGGAACCAGTGCGAATCGACCAGTTCGTCATGTCACAGGAGGCCATCGACCGTCTCGGCGATGCTCTGCTGCTGGTCGGACTCGACGGGTCCATCCTCGATGCCAACTCTGCGGCCCTGAGGTGCTACGGCCACTCCCACACAGAGATGCTCGCTCTGAACATTCGCGATATCCAAGCGTCACAGGGCCCAGGCGACGCAGGCATCCTGGCGTGCGAAGCCACCGGGCACGGAGTTCCGTTCGAGACGCTGCACCGTCGCCGTGATGGCACCCTGTTCTTTGTCCGAGTGTGGTCGGCCCCCGTCATCGTCGACGGCGAGCAGGCGTTGCTCAACGTCGTGCACGACATCACCGAGCGCAAGCAGGCGGAAGAGATCCTGCGGGAGAGCGAAGAGCGGTATCAATCCATCCTCAACGCCTCACCCGACGGCATCACGCTCGTCGATCTCGAGGGTCGCATGCTCATGGTCTCAGCCGCGGCCTTGACGATGTGCGGTTGCGAACGGGAAGAGGAACTGCTGGGCCGTCCGGTCACCGATCTCATCGTCCCCGAGGACCGGGGTCGCGCAGCGGCCAATATCGCTCTCTTGCTCCAAGGCACCATACCGGGGCCGAACGCGTACCGTGCACTGCGTCCGGACGGAAGCACCTTTGATCTTGAGGTGAGCGATGGGTTCATTCGGGATGCCGATGGGCAGCTCACCAATCTGGTGTTCGTCGTCCGCGACATCACCGCGCGCAAGCGGTCAGAGAACGCGCTCGCCTCAAGCGAATCCCGCCTCAAGGCCATGTTCGACCATGCTCCGTCAGGCATCGCTTTGATAGATGCGCTGACGGGACGTATATGCGAAGCGAATCCTGCCTACGCGAGGATCGCGGGCCGGACGATCGAGGAGATCTGCGGGCTCGATTGGATGAGCATCACACACCCGGATGACTTGCAGGCCGACCTGGATAGCACGGCACTGATGAACGCCGGAGAAACGAATGGCTATCAGATGAAGAAGCGCTACCTCCGTCCTGACGGCACTACGGTCTGGGTCGACATGACCATTGCGCCGGTGCTGGTCGGAGACGAGGCGCATCCGCAGCACGTCTGCATGACCCGGGATATCACGGCGGACAAAGCGGCTGAGGAACTAGTGGCCCGGCAGAGGGAGCGCATCGAGCGGACGCTCAGCTCGGTGATCGACATTGCCGGCAACATCGTCGAAGTGCGCGATCCGTACACCGCCGGTCATCAGAGGCGTGTCGCCGAACTCGCGGTGAGGATGGCGCAGGACCTCGGCATGTCGGATACCGAGGTCGCCGACATCCGCGTGGCCGGGCTGCTGCACGACGTGGGCAAGGCGGGGGTTCCGGCGGAGATCCTCGGCAAACCAGGATCGATATCGGCGGTCGAACTCGAGCTCATCAAGGCCCACGCTGAGGCGGGGTACCGGATCGCCGTCTCCGCGAACCTGGAAGAACCGATCCCCGAACTGATCTACCAGCATCACGAGCGCTGCGACGGCTCCGGATATCCGCGTGGGCTTCTCGGCGCCCAGATCCTTCGGGGGGCCAAGGTGCTCGCCGTGGCCGACGTGGTCGAGGCGATGATGTCGCACCGCCCTTACCGGCCGGCGCTCGGGGTCGAGGCGGCGCTGGACGAGATCGAGCAGGGCGCCGGGCATCTCTACGACGCCGCGGTATCGAGGGCGTGCGTCACTCTCCTGCGTGAGGGCGACTTCGCGTTCTCGCCGTGGTCAGAGTCCGAGCGGCAGGGTATCTAGTCTCTGGCACTACCGACGGGGCAGTCGAGGAGGTGGCTTTGTGGTAGAGCTGCACCACGTCTTCGTGCTCCTGTATGCAATCACGGCCGCTCTGTCCGTGGCGGTGCTCGTGCTCGCGTTGCGGCGCCGTGCAGCACGCGGTGCGCTCTCGCTCACGGTACTGATGCTCGGTATCGCCGTCTGGTCAGGTGCCAGCGCCGCGATGTGGTACGTGCCCACCCTGGGCGAACAGGTCTTCTGGCTCAGAGCGACGTTCCTCGGGGTGTGTTTGGTTCCGATCGCGGTCGTCGGCCTGGCGTTCGACGTGGCTGGCGCGCGGCGATGGCGGACCCCGATCCACGCTCTCATGGTGACCGTGGCGCTCGCGTCCGTCAGCGTCGCCTGGCTGAATCCCGGCCATCTGTATGACGCGGCGTTCGTCGCTACGGCGATCGGACCGTACACACACTACGAGCCCACACCGGGCCCCCTCTATATCGCGTACAACGTGTTCGCGTTTACGACGATCATCGCCGGTCTCGCCATCGTGTTCAGGGCCTGGGTTCGTTCGTCCGGGGCCGAGCGAACCCAGGCAGGGGTCGTATTCATGGGCGGGCTGGTGCCACTCATCTCGGCCGCCGTCACCGAATCCCGGCTCGTTCCTCTGAGCGGCCTCGACCTCGCGCCGCTCGCGTTCCTGGCCACCGGCGCCCTCTGGGGGGCTGCCATTCTCCGCGGCACGCTGCTCGAGATCGTCCTGGTCGCCCGCGACGCGCTCGTAGAGCAGATGATCGACGGAGTACTCGTGGTTGATGCGGAAGACCGCATCGTGGACGCGAATCCTGCTGCGCTGACCATGATGCACCAGTCTTCGGCGGAGGTGCTCGGCAAGCCCGCCAGGGCGATGCCCGGCAGTGCAGAGGGCGCGACCGCCGTTCTTGGGGGTAGCGGCCCCAAGCCCGCGGTGCTGGCGGTGGATTCGGATGGCGACTCTCGTGACATCGAAGTCAGGATCACGCCGCTGGTCGTCGGTCCAGGCAGGGCGCCGGCGCGGCTCGTCAAGCTTCGTGACGTTACTGAAGAGAAGCGGGCGAACGAGCGGCTCGAACTGGCCGCCGCGGTCTTCGACACCATGAGCGAGGGGATCCTGGTGGTCACACCGCCAGGCCCGGTCCGTCGGATCCTCGACGTCAATGACTCGCTATGCCGCATGACCGGGCGTTCGAAGGAGGACTTGGTAGGCAAGGACATGAGCTGTATCCAATCCGGCAGACACTTGCCCGAGTACTTCCGGGCTATTGAGCAAGCGCTCTCCGCCACGGGGGAGTGGAGGGGGGAGCTTTGGCACACGAGGGCCGATGGCACCGAATTCCCATCATGGATGTCTGTCTCTGTGGCAAAGGACGACCGAGGGGACGAGCGGTACGCCGTCGGTGTCTTCACGGACGTCACTGGGGTCAAGGAGGCCGAGAGGGTTCTGGAGAGCGAAGGCCTCTATCGCGCCCTGACGGAACTGACACCCGACCCCGTCTTCGTCGTCGACGCAGACATGCGTATCGCACTCGCGAACTCGGCGGCTGCACGCTTCCTGGGCGATACATGCGAGCAGCTCAAGGGAGCGCGTGTCGGCGAGTTGTTCGGGTCGATCGGGGGGCGGCTTGAAGGCCATCTGTCCCAGGTGGCTGCGACCGGCCGACCTTTCGAGTCCGAGGAGTGCTTCACCGCCGGCGAGTCTGAGGTGTGCTTGAAGATGTCCCTCGTATCACTCTCCGACGTTGCGCCGGGGCTCGTGTTGGGGGTGTCGCGAGACGTCACCGACTCGAAGCGCCTCGAGCTCGCGCTTCGGGAGCATGCGGACGAGGAAGAGCGCATGGCCACCCATGACGCGCTCACCGGTCTCGCAAACCGCCGCGCCTTCCTAGCCTCGCTCGATCGCGCTATCGCCCTCGTTCGGCGTGGTACCCCATCGGCGGTCTTCTTCATCGACGTGGACTGTTTCAAACGCTGCAACGACGAACGCGGGCATGCCTTCGGCGACGAGGTCCTCATCTCAGTGGCGAGGTTGCTCGAGAAAGAGGTGCGCGAGGTCGACCTCGTCGCACGCATCGGGGGTGACGAGTTCGGCGCGCTACTCGCGGGCTCCACCGCTGCCGAAGCTTCGGTGGTCGCGAAACGGATGGGGGCGAGTGTCGAAGCGTTCGGAAGCGAGGTCGGGATCCCCATAGGCCTGAGCGTCGGTGTTGTGAGCGTCGACGCTGAGGCGAGCGTCGACGAGATCATCTCCACCGCGGACCAGCGGATGTACGAG
>DATCIG010000075.1:0-4420 GCA_036507895.1 Coriobacteriia bacterium | reverse complement strand
CTGCGCGGAGTCCTGGGTGTGCAGCGTGGCGAACACCAGGTGTCCCGTCTCGGCCGCGGTGAGCGCCGCCGAGATCGTGTCCAGGTCGCGCATCTCACCGATCATCACCACGTCGGGGTCCTGACGCAGCACATGGCGCAGTGCGTGGGCGAAGTCGTGAGTGTCGGCGCCCACCTCCCGCTGCGTGACGATAGAGAGCTTGTGCTCGTGCACGTACTCGATCGGGTCCTCGATGGTCACGATGTGCACGGTGCGGTTGCGGTTGATGTAGTCCACCACCGAGGCGAGCGTGGTGGTCTTGCCGGCGCCGGTTGGACCGGTCACGAGCACGAGCCCGCGCGGGCGCACTGCCAGGTCGGCCATGATCTCGGGCAGCCCGAGCGCGGCGAAGTCGCCGACATCCGGCGGCAGGTAGCGGCACGCGGCGCCGACGCTCCCGCGCTGGAAGTACGCGTTGATGCGATAACGCGCCACCCCGGTGATCGAGTAGGCGAAGTCGACCTCCCACTCGCGCTCGAGGGTATCGCGCTGCTCCTCGGTCATGAGCGCGAACACGAGCGAGCGGGTGTCGCGAGGCGTCATGACAGGGGCGTCGAGCTCCACGAGCACACCGTTGTGCCGCATGGTGGGCGGACGTCCGACCGTGATGTGAAGGTCCGAGCCGCCCTGGGAGGCGACCTGCGCAAGCAGCTCGGTCAGATCGACGGGGTAGGTGTCAGACGACGACACGGGCGACTTCCTCCACCGAGGTGATGCCCAACCGGACCTTCTCGAGGCCGTCCTGGCGCAGCGTGAGCATGCCCTGCTCGATCGCCTTGCGCTTGATCACGTCTGAGCTGGCTCCGGACACCGTCAGGCGCGATATCTCTTCCGTCACCAACAACACCTCGTGCAGGCCGGTACGGCCGCGGTAGCCGGTGTTGCCACACTTGCGGCACCCGACCGCCTTCCACACCGTGGCCGGCAGGGAGTCTTCCGGGTAGCCGGCGTCGAGCAGCAGCTGGCGCGGCGGCTCGTACTCCTCCTTGCACTCCACGCACAGCGTGCGTGCGAGGCGCTGGGCCAGCACGCAGTCGACCGACGACGAGATGAGGAACGGCTCGACGCCCATCTCGGTGAGACGCGTGATGGCGCTCGCGGCGTCGTTGGTGTGCAGCGTCGAGAGCACGAGGTGGCCGGTGAGCGCCGCCTCGATGGCGATGGTGGCGGTCTCGGAGTCGCGGATCTCGCCGACAAGAATGACGTCGGGCGAGCATCGCAGGAACGAGCGCAACGCGGCGGCGAACGTGAGGCCGGCGCGGACGTTCATCTGCACCTGGTTGATGCCGTCGAGCCGGTACTCCACCGGGTCCTCGGCCGTCAGGATGTGGCGATGTATCTCGTTGAGCACGTTGACCGCGCCGTAGAGCGTCGTCGACTTGCCGGAGCCGGTCGGGCCCGTGACGAGCACGGCGCCGTACGGCTTGCGGAAGCTGCGCTCGAACCTCTCGAGCGACTCGGGCAGGAAGCCGAGGTCCGAGAGGCGCAGCAGGATCGAGTCCTTGCGAAGTATTCGCAGAACGATGCGCTCGCCGTAGACGGTCGGCAGCGTGGAAACACGCAGGTCGAGCGAGTGCCCGCCGACGCTGAGCGACACGTGGCCGTCCTGCGGCTTGCGGGTCTCGGCGATGTCCATATCGGCCATGATCTTGAACCTGGACAGGATCGCTGCCTGCGCCGACTTGGGGCTGCGCATCATCTCGTGCAGCACACCGTCGATGCGGTACCGGATGCGGAGGTCCTTCTCCTGCGGCTCGATGTGGATGTCCGATGCGCGCTCGGTGACGGCCTTGGTGATCATGAAGTTCACGAGCTTGACGATCGGCGCCTCTGAGGTGACCTCCGCGAGACCCGCGAGGTCCTCCCCCATGATGCTGGTCTCGAAGTCCTCCGGGACGTGCGCAGCCACCCGGTAGGTGTCCTCGATGGCGGCGACGATGTCCTCGCGAGTGGAGATCGCCGGCACGCAATCGAACCCGGTGACGATGCGCAGGTCGTCGAGGGCGAGCACGTTCTGCGGGTCCGCCATGGCCACGATGAGCCGGCCGCGGTCGTCGAAGCCCACCGGCATGAGCGTGTATCTGACAGCAAGGTCACGAGGCACCGCGGCCGTTGCGTTGGGGTCGGCGTGGACGTCCTTGAAGTCGATGAAGCGGATGCCGATCTGATCGGCCAGGATCGAGAGGATGGCCGCCTGCGTGGCGAACCCGAGATCGACGAGCACGCGGCCGAGTTGGCCGCCCTTGGTCTTCTGGACTACGAGGGCGTCGGACAGCTGCTCGTCGGTGACGACACCTGCACTGACGAGCATCTGGCCGAGACGTTTACCTGCCTGTGCCACTTTGTGTGCGCGCTCCCTTACACGATGATGCGGAGGATCTCCTCGAGCGAGGTGTGTCCCAGGGCCACCTTGGCGAAGCCGTCCTGCTTCAGCGGGACCATGCCCTCTTCGATCGCCTGCCGCGCCAGCTCGTCTGCCGACGCGTGCTCCACGGCGAGACGCTCGAGCGTCTCGGTCATGGTGAGCACCTCGTGGATGCCCATGCGGCCCTTGTAACCGATGTTGTTGCACTTCTTGCAGCCGACGGCCTTGTAGAGCGTGGGCGGATGGCCCGGCTCGAACGGGAAGTCGACGCGCCGAAGCGCTTCCTCGTCGGCCACGTAGGGCTCCTTGCACTCCTTGCAGAGCCGGCGCGCGAGGCGCTGGGCGACGATGCAGCTGACCGCCGATGCCGTGAGGAACGGCTCGACGCCCATCTCGGTGAGTCGCGTGATGGCGCTCGGCGCGGTGTTGGTGTGCAGCGTCGAGAGCACGAGGTGGCCGGTGAGCGCCGCCTCGATGGCGATCGTGGCGGTCTCGAGGTCGCGGATCTCACCGATCATCACGGTGTCGGGGTCCTGACGCAGGATGGAGCGCAGCGCCGAGGCGAAGGTCAGCCCGGCCCGCTCGTGCACCTGCACCTGCGACAACCCTTCGAGCCGGTACTCGACCGGGTCCTCGACGGTGATGAGGTTGGTGGTCGGGTCGTTGGACTCGTTGATGGCGGCGTAGAGGGTCGTCGACTTGCCCGAGCCCGTCGGGCCGGTGACCAAGATCGCGCCGTAGGGCTTGGCCAGCGCCTCGGTGAGCATGGCGAGCGGCTTGGGCAGGAACCCGAGGTCCGCGAGCGACATCATGATCGACGCGTGACTCAGCAGCCGCATGACGGACATCTCGCCACGGACCGTGGGAAGCACCGCCACGCGGAAGTCCGTGGCCTTCCCGTCGAGCACCACGCCGAACCTGCCGTCCTGAGGGATCCGGCGCTCGGCGATGTCCATGCCGGACGAGATCTTGACGCGGCTGATGAGCTGCACCTGGATCTTCTTGGGGCTCCGCATGACCTCCTGGCACACACCGTCGACGCGGAACCGCACGCGGAGGTCCTTCTCCTGCGGCTCGAGATAGATGTCGCCCGCGCCCTGATGGATGGCTTCGGTGATGATCAGGTTAAGGAGCTTCGAGACGACCGACTCTTCGCCGGCCTCGGCCTCTGCTTCGGCCGTCTTCATCAGACCCGACGTGAGCGACTCGGCGACGTCGCCCACCATCTCGTCGACGTTGTCCTGCATGCCGCTGTACTTGTCGATCGCGGCCTTGAGGTCGCCCTCGGTGGAGACCACCGGCTTGATCTCGTAGCCCGTGACGATGCGCAGATCGTCGATGGCGAAGATGTTGGCGGGGTCCGACATGGACACGACGAGCTTGCCCTGGTCGAAAGCGATCGGCAGCACGCTGTAGCGGCGTGCGAGGTCCGGCGAGAGCAGGGTCGAAGCGTTCGCGTCGATCTCGAACATCGCGATGTCGACGTAGTCGAGCCCCGTCTGCTCGGCGACCGTGCGTGCGATGTCGGAGTCGGTGGCCATCTTGGCATCGATGATGGCCTGGGTGAGACTCAGCGCCCCGGTGTCGGCCAGCGCCTGTTCGAGCTGGCGCTCGGTCAACAGCCCGGCCTGTACCAGGATCCTACCGAGTCGCTTACCGCTCGAGGCTGGCATCAGAGTTCAGCCAGCAATGCGGCGAAATCGTCGGCGGTGTCGCCCGATTCGGCGGCTGCGTCGGCAGCGGCCTGCTCGGCGGCGAGCGCGGCCTCGGCCGCCTCCCGCATCACACCACGCGGTGCGCTGATGGTGGAGTCGCCGTTCCAGATCTCGAGCGAGATGGCGCCCTGGGCGACGAGCATGCCCAGCCCGCCCAGCGGCGTGGCGCCGGCGGCCACGGCGGCCCGCAACAGCGGAGTGTCGGCGGGGTTGTAGATCATGTCGGAGACGACCTGCCCGGAGTGCAGCCACTCGGGCTGCAGCGGCATCGGATCACCCGGACGCATGCCCAGCGGCGTGG
>DATCIG010000074.1:0-3469 GCA_036507895.1 Coriobacteriia bacterium | reverse complement strand
CGCCGCGGGCGCCTGGTCGACCCGGCCTGGGCCAACCGGCGCCTGCTCCTGCGCGGGGCCGACACCCTGTCCACACGCGGCTGGGCGCGACTGGAGCAGGTGTTCGCCACCGACGACCCCACCGGGCAGCTGGAGTGGGCCTGGGCCGCCAAGGAACACCTGCGCATCCTGGTGACCAGCGCCAGCCTGGGCCAGGCCGCCGACGCGATGCAGGTCCTGACCGCCGTCGTCGCCGTGGCCGACATGGCCGAGACCGACCGGCTGCTGGCCACCCTGGAAGCCTGGTGGCCGGCCATCGAGGTCCTGATCATCACCGGCGTCACCAACGCCCGCACCGAGGCCGCGAACACCACCATCAAGAACATCAAGCGCACCGGCCGCGGCTTCCGCAACGCACAGAACTACCGCACCCGTATCCTCCTTGCCAGCGCCGCCAGGAGCGCGGCGTGAACACTCAGATCAGCACACCTCCACGCCCAACCGCGAAGGGCCGCTATACCTGTCGTTCACTAGCTACAACCTCTTGAAGTCGCCGCTGAAACATCCGCCGGCGTTCACGGGGTTCGAGAACTACACCAAGATGTTCTCCGACCTGGCGTTCTGGAACTCCTTCCGGGTGACAGTGACCTACGTCATCGTATCCGTTCCGATCCAGCTCGCCCTTGCACTCGCGCTCGCGCTTCTGCTCGATCGCGGTGTGCGAGGAATGGGGTTCTACCGCTCGATCTTCTACCTACCGAGCCTCTTGGGCGGCTCGGTCGCCGTCGCGATCCTGTGGCGCCAGGTATTTGGAAAGGACGGGATCGTCAACGGTCTTCTGGCGTTGTTCGGCGTCGATGCTCCGGGCTGGATCGGGCACCCTGACTTTGCTCTGGGAACCATCATGATTCTGCACATCTGGACGTTCGGGTCACCCATGATCATTTTCCTCGCGGGTCTTCGACAGATACCAGAGATGTACCACGAGGCGGCGTCGATCGACGGCGCCGGTCGAGTGCGGAGATTTGTCTCCATCACCCTACCGCTGCTCACACCGATCATTTTCTTCAACCTGGTGCTGCAGGTCATCTTCGCGTTCCAGACCTTCACGCAGGCCTACGTGATCTCCGGCGGCACGGGCGGTCCGGCCGACTCGACGATGTTCTACACGCTGTTCCTGTATCGAATCGGCTTCCTGCAGTACAACATGGGCTACGCCTCGGCGATGGCCTGGTTCCTCCTGATCGTGATCGCGGCATTCACCGCGTTCAACTTCTGGGCATCGAGATTCTGGGTATTCTATGATGACTGAGAGCGTGCGGTCGCGCCTGCCTTCCGCGGCACCTAAGCGCATCCCCAAACGTAGCCGCCAGAGCAGGGGTTCCTCGGTACTGAAGCACCTGGGGCTCATCGCAGGGTCGGCCGTAATGGTGTACCCGCTGATCTGGTTGGTCGTCTCGAGCTTCAAGCCGAACGACCAGATCTTCCGCGACCTGAGCATCTTCACGACCGACCTCACGGCCGAGAACTACATCACCGGCTGGGACAAGCTCCAGTACCCGTTCGGCGTGTTCCTGCTCAACTCGACGATCATCGCGATCGGCTCGATCGTCGGGAACCTCGTCTCGTGCTCGCTGGCGGCGTACGCCTTCGGGCGCCTGAAGTTCCGCGGCCGGAACCTGCTCTTCGCCATCATGCTCGCGACGATCATGCTGCCCTACCAGGTCGTGCTGGTGCCGCAGTTCACGATCTTCAAGGAGCTCGGCTGGCTCAACACGTTCCTGCCGCTGATCGTGCCGAAGTTCCTCGCGACCGACGCCTTCTTCGTGTTCCTCATGGTCCAGTTCATCCGCGCGCTGCCGGCGGAGATCTTCGAGGCGGCGCGGATCGACGGCGCGGGGCAGTTCCGCACCTACTTCCAGATCACCCTGCCGCTGATGATCCCGGCGCTGGCGACGACGGCGATCTTCACGTTCATCTGGACGTGGAGCGACTTCTTCTCGCCACTGATCTATCTACGCGTCCCGCAGCTGTTCACCGCCTCCATCGCGCTGAAGCAGTTCCTCGACTCCCAGTCGAGCTCCGACTTCGGCTCCATGTTCGCGATGTCGGTCGTCTCGCTCGCGCCTCTGTTCGTGGCCTTCCTCGTCGGCCAGCGCTATCTGATCAAGGGCTTCGCCACCACGGGAGGCAAGTAATGACTGGAAAGGGGAGCAAGTAATGACTGCAGCACGCCTTCGTTATGCGATCGTCGGCACCGGGTCCCGGGCGCAGATGTACATCGACGCGATCATGGGCCCCCACGCCGCGGTCGCCGAACTCGTCGCCTGGACAGACACCAACCCTGGTCGTCTCGGCTACTACGAAGCCAGGCTGCCGGCCAGCTCTCGCGTGCCCCACCGTTTCGCGCCCGATCAGCTCGCTGCCGCGATCGCAGAGCATCACATAGACCGCGTGATCATCACTTCTCCGGATGCGTTTCATGCGGCGCAGGCCGTCACCGCGCTCGACGGGGGCGTCGATGTGATCGTCGAGAAGCCGCTCACCACCAGTGAGGAGGGCGTGCGATCCATCGCGGAGGCCGTGGAACGTAGCGGGCGCAACGTCACCATCACCTTCAACTACCGCTACTCCCCACGTAACACGGCGCTGCGCAAGGTCATTGCGGATGGCGCGATCGGCGACGTGCTCTCGGTGACGTTCGAATGGGTGCTCGACACGGCACACGGCGCCGACTACTTCCGACGCTGGCACCGGGACAAGCCGATGTCGGGCGGACTGCTCATCCACAAGGCTTCGCACCACTTCGACCTCGTGAACTGGTGGATCGACGACGTGCCGACGCGCGTCTTCGCGAGCGGAGGGCTCCGTTTCTACGGGCGGGACAACGCCACGGCGCGCGGTATCGGCGAGCGCCCCGAGCGCGGCACAACCGACTCGCCGTTGCGCGACGAGTTCAGCCTCGACCTGCGGAGGGACGACCGCCTGCGCGGTCTCTACCTCGAGCAAGAGGGATTCGACGGCTACCTTCGCGACAGGGACGTGTTCGACCCGGGCATCACCATCGAGGACAACCTCTCGCTCGTCGTTGACTACGCGCGTGGAGCGACTATGTCCTACTCGCTCAATGCACACTCGCCGTGGGAGGGCTACACGGTCTCAGTGAACGGCACAGAGGGTCGGGCCGAGCTGCGCGTGGTCGAGCGCGGCGCCGTACTGCTCGACGAGGGGGGCAGCGTCGTCGTCGACCCGAGTGCCCGTCTTGACCTCGTCATCGCGGAGGGGACGAGGCCGACGTCGGAGACGCTCACCGTCCAGCGGCACTTCGCGCCCGCGGAGGAGATCGCCATCCCCGAAGCGGTCGGCGGTCACGGCGGCGGCGATTCCGTACTCCTGCGGGACGTGTTCCGCGGGGTGAGAGAAGACCCCCTCGGTTGTGCCGCGTCGTGGCGTGACGGAGTGCGGGCGGTCGTGGTCGGTATCGCCGGAA
>DATCIG010000073.1:0-15049 GCA_036507895.1 Coriobacteriia bacterium | reverse complement strand
TGGATGGCGGGAACGTCGTGCGGCACGGCGTGGCAGTCGACGCACACAGCTCCACCGGCAGCGATCGCGTCCTTGACCTGCTTGCGCACGGTCGCGCTGTGGCAGGTGATGCAAGCGGCATGCTTGGTGGACGCAACACCCGGCGACTTCTCGATCACGGTGAGCTGGGTGCCAGTGTGGCAGCTCACGCAGTCGAAGTCGGGTACCACCACATGGATGGCGGGAACGTCGTGCGGCACGGCGTGGCAGTCGACGCACACAGCTCCACCGGCAGCGATCGCGTCCTTGACCTGCTTGCGCACGGTCGCGCTGTGGCAGGTGATGCAGGCGGCATGCTTGGTGGACGCAACACCCGGCGACTTCTCGATCACGTTGAGCACGGTGCCGGCGTGGCAGTCCACGCACGCAGGGTTCGTGGCTACCGGGTGGATGGCGGGCACGTCGTGCGGCACGGCGTGGCAGTCGACGCACACGGCTCCACCGGCAGCGATCGCATCCTTGACCTGCTTGCGCACGGTCGCGCTGTGGCAGGTGATGCAAGCGGCATGCTTGGTCGACGCAACGCCCGGCGACTTCTCGATCACGTTGAGCACGGTGCCGGCGTGGCAGTCCACGCATGCGGGGTTCTCAGCGACCACATGGATGGCAGGGACGTCGTGCCCGGCGTGGCAGTCGTCGCACACCGCTCCGCCGGCCACAATGGCATCCTTGACATCCTGGCGCGCTGTCGCGCCGTGGCAGGTGGCGCAGTCAGCGTGCTTGGTCGATGCCACGCCTGGTGACTTCTCTATCGCCTGCAGGTTCGTACCAGCGTGGCAATCCACACATTCAGCATCCGGGACCACCGCATGCAGCGACTCGTGCGCGGTGCCGTGGCAGCGCGTGCACGTCAGATCCTTCGCGGCGATGGCGCCCTTTACGGCGTCGCCGGTGTTCTCATGGCACGTGGCGCAGTCAGCATGCTTGGTGGACTGGACCCCGCTCGTCTTGTCGATCGCCGTCAGGTTCGTGCCCGCGTGGCACGTGGCGCAGAAGTCGGTGCGATCCGCCACATCGTGCTTCGCGATGTGATTGCCGAGGTCCTCATCGTGGCAGGCCGAGCAGCGCACGAGATGATCGGAGATCGCGGTGCGCACCCGGAGATTCTCGGACTCATGGCACGAGGCACAGTCGCCGGAGTGGACCGTGGTCAGATCGGGATTGTCTGCGTCCGCCGCAGGATGGCATCCGAGGCAGGTCGCATCGTTGGCATTGACCGCGTGGAGCGCGAGGTGGTCCGGGAAGTCGTGGCACGCCGAACACAGCGTGTTGCGATCTGAGATCGCCTTGACCACATCAGCGTCGGTCGATTCGTGGCATGTGGCGCAGGTCGCGTGCACGGCGGACGGCGATCCCGGCTTCTTTTCGATCGTCCCCAGGTTCGTGCCGGGATGGCAAGTCGTGCAGGTGTCCTCCCGGTCCGAGACATCGTGCAGAGCGATGTGGTCCAGGAAGTCGTGGCAGGCCGAGCAGCGTGTGTCGCTGCCGGCGATCGCATCCTTCACGTCCTGGCGCGAATCGGGGCCGTGACACGTGACGCAGTTGGCGTGCCTGGCGGACGGCGCCCCTACCTTCTTGTCGATCGTCATCAGGTTCGTGCCGGGATGGCAGGTCCTGCAGGTATCCGCCCGGTCTGAGACATCGTGCAGGGCGGTGTGATCTGTGAAGTCGTGGCAGGAAGCGCAGGCCGTGTCGTCGCTCGCTATCGCTGCGATGACATCCGCATCAGTCGACGTGTGGCACGTCGCGCACGTGGGATGGAGCGTCATGAGGTTCGTCTTGAAAGAAACATGGCACAAGGGGCCGACGCAGGAGTCGTTGCGAACCACTTCGTGCTTGGCATCGTGGTTCGTGAAGTCGTGGCACGAGGCGCACGCCGTGTGGTTGCCCGCGATCGCCGCGACGACATCCGGGTCGGTCGAGCTGTGGCAGGTGTCGCACGTGGGATGCAGCGTGGTCAGGTTCGCGTTCGTCGCCACGTGGCATTTCGCGCCGACGCAGGTGTCGCTGCGATCCACGACATGAATCGCTGTGTGGTTGGTGACCTTGTGACACGCGGCGCAGTCCTTGTCGCCGGCCGCGATGGCGGCCACGACGTCAGCGTTTGTGCTCTCGTGGCACGTTTCGCAGGTGAAGGGCTTCCCGCCGACGGTACGACGATAGTGCTCGGCCGTCAGTGAGGTGGCGTGGCAGAAGTTCGCCGTGCAGGACGAGGCGCCCGCGATGTGTCCGTTCTTGAGAGTCTGGGCATCGACCACATGCGTCTTGGCCACAGTGGACATCGCGTTGTGGCAACGCGTGCAGTTGGCGTCGAGCGGGTGCTGCGGGGTCGGCCCCGTCCACTCATCACCGTGGCAACCGCCGAGCGTGCAAGCGAGCGTGTGAGCCGACTCGCTGTTTCCGGCGGTATACGCGGGAGGTCCGACCGGCGCGTTCGCGCCGTGACAGCCCTCGCAGTTGGTCATGGGGTGAGCGGCAGGATAGCCGAAGTGACAGTCGGCGCAGGTCGCGCCACCGGCCGGCATCTCCACGAACACCGGATCCGGCGCGATGACCGTGAAGGACCACGTCGTTGCGGTCGTGCGCTCCGCCGCGTCGTGAACGCGAACGACCACCGTGTGGACTCCCGGCGTGAGCGCGGTGACGACCTGGTAGGAGACCGCGAAGTTCTTGTAGGAGCCGTTGTACGCGATGGCGGCAGCGACGGGCTGGCCGTCGATCGTCATGGAGTAGGAACCGGCGCCCTTGACGTCCCAACGCTCCGCGACGTTCGCCGAAATCCTGGGGAGATTGACCTGCGAGCTCGACGACTGCGCGGGGGTCAGCGCGCTGAACGTGGCGGGGTCGGATGCGGCGTCGACCATGAACGTCCACGAATACTTGGAGGTCTTGTGCTTCTTGTCGTAGATCTTGACGGTGACGGTGTGCGTACCGGCAGACAGAGCGGAGGGGACCTGATAGGTGAGCTTGAAGCGACGGTAGTCGGGGTGACGCGGGTTCCACGAACCCTTGACGATGTAGCTGCAGGTGGGGGTGACCCGCTTGCCGTCGACCCACATGGTGATCGCCCCGGAGCCCTTGGCACCGTACTTGTCGTAGACGGTCACAGATATCTTGGGGGTCGCCACCATAGTGATCGAGCCGCGCTTCGGCGACACCGAACTGAACGAGGCGGTCGCCGCGAGTGCAACACTCGGGACGGCCACAGCAAGCATCACGCTCGCGATGAACATCCCCAGCAGCGCGCGCCGACTGACCGATCCAGATGCCTTGCCCATTGAAGCCCCCAGCCCCGTCGAAGCAACCTGAATGGGCAGCCAAAAGACACAGGCCGCCCTTACCCTGCGCAAAGTATACAGATACTCAGACGTTTGTCCCGCGTTCCGGAAGGGAAAACACGCGAGCGGTCGAACGCCGGCCGGCGAGAGTCTTCGTGCGTGTCCGCGAGGGCGTCTACCGCTCGCGCGTCAGCCCATACTCGATGGAGTCGACGAGCGCCTCCCACGAGGCCTCGATGATGTTCTCGCTCACGCCGACCGTCCCCCACGACTCCGTTCCGTCATCGGAGGCGATGAGGACGCGGGTGACCGCGCCCGTGCCCTTCTTCTCGTCGAGCACGCGCACCTTGAAGTCGGTGAGCGCGATGCTCTCGAGCGCCGGGTAGAAGCGGCCGATCGCGAGCCGGAGCGCGCGGTCGAGCGCGTTGACGGGGCCGTTGCCCTCCCCCGTCGCGACGAACCGCTCGCCCTCGACGAAGAGCTTGACCGTGGCCTCGGTCATCACACGACCGTCCTCGCGCTTCTCCATGATGCAGCGGAACGACTCGAGGATGAACAGCGGGTTGTAGCGGCCCGTCTTCTTGCGCAGCAGTATCTCCAGAGAGGCGTCGGCGGCCTCGAATGAGTAGCCGTGGTGCTCGAGGTCCTTCACGGTGTCGAGCACGTCGGCGATCGTCGCGGGGTCGGCCGTGAGGTCGATACCCAGCTCCTTGGCCTTCATCGTCAGCGACGCGCGGCCGGCGAGCTCGCTGACCACGACGCGCGCAAGGTTACCCACCGCGGCCGGATCGATGTGCTCGTAGGCGCCCGCAAGCTTGTCGTTGGCGCTCGCGTGCAGCCCGCCCTTGTGGGCGAACGCGCTCTGGCCCACGTACGGCTGCTGCGGGTTCGGCGAGATGTTCGCCGTCTCGGCGACGAAGTGGCTGACCTCGGTGAGCAGCCGGAGCTGGTCGCGGCTGACGCACTCGCGGCCCATCTTCAGCGCGAGCGCGGGGATGATCGCGGTGAGATCGGCGTTGCCCGTGCGCTCACCGTACCCGTTGATGGTGCCCTGCACGTGAGTGCAGCCCGCCTCGACCGCAAGCAGGGCGTTTGCGACCGCACAGCCGCAATCGTTGTGGGTGTGGATGCCGAGCGGGACGTCGACGGCCGCAGCGACCTCCGCAACGATGCGCGAGACGTCCTGCGGCAGCGTGCCGCCGTTCGTGTCGCACAGCACCACGGCGTCGGCGCCCGCACCCTCCGCGGCCCTGACGACCTCCAGCGCGTAGGCCGGATCGGCCGCGTAACCGTCGAAGAAGTGCTCGGCGTCGAGGAACACGGTGCGACCGGCTGCCTTCAGGTGAGCCACGCTGTCGGCGACCATGGCCAGGTTCTGCTCGAGTGTCGCGCCGAGGGCCTCGGTGACGTGCAGCCCCCATGCCTTGCCCACGATGCACACGGCGTCGCAGCCGCTGTCGAGCAGCGCCGCCAGGCCGGGGTCGTCGGCGGCGCTCAGGTCCTTGCGCCGGGTGGACCCGAATGCCGAGACCACGGCCGTTTTGAGATCGAGCGCGCGCACCCGTTCGAAGAACTCGATGTCCTTCGGGTTCGAACCCGGGAAACCGCCCTCGACGAAGTTGATGCCCAGATCGTCGAGACGCACGACGATGCGCAACTTGTCCTCGACGGAGAGCGACATTCCCTCGCGCTGGGTCCCGTCGCGCAGTGTGGTGTCGTAGAGGGTGATCATAAAGCTCCCCGAGTCAGACGGCGCAGCCACCGCACCTACATATATGTGGGGGCAATGATAGCGCTTGACTCACAGCGGGATGGTTGACAAATATATCGTCTGACGATATACCGATAGACGATATATCGATGAACGATACAAATCGCCTTCACGGCGAGAGGCGGCGCACATGATCCCGGAGACACAGGGCCCCCTGACCGAGACGGTCTTCTACGTCCTGCTGGCGCTTCACGCTCCCCTGCACGGCTACGGCGTCATGCAGTTCGTGGATGAGATCAGCGGCGGCAGGGTGAACCTCGGCGCAGGCACGCTCTACGGCGCCCTCAACACGCTCGTTGAGAAGGGCTGGATCGAACCCGTCGAGGGCGATACCGGGGACCGCAAGAAGGAATACGTCATCACGGATGCCGGGCGCCGTTCGGTGGGAGTCGAGCTGAACCGACTGGAAGAACTGCTCCGCAACGGGAATCGCATCGCAAGGAAGGGGCAGCAATGAGCACCCGGACGGTCCACAAGCTCTACTGGGACTTCGAGAAGGAAGAGCGCTGGCTCAACGAGATGGCCGCGCGAGGCCTGAACCTCGTCCGCTACCGATGGGGCACGTACACGTTGGAGCAGGGAACGCCCGGCGAGTGGACCTACCGGATCGAACTGCTGCCCGAGGTCGCGCGACATCCTGACAGCGTGAAGTACTTGGACTTCATGGCCGATGCGGGCGTTGAGACCATCGCAACCTACCTGCGCTGGGTGTACTTCCGCAAGCGCGCCGCCGAAGGGCCCTTCGAACTCTACTCGGACACAGACTCCCGGATCGCCCACTACACACGCGTGATGACCATGTACGGCGCCCTGACCGCGGCGCTCACCGCCAGCACCGCGTCCGGTCTCCACAGCGTGACCTCGAACGGCCTCAACTTCTTCTCGGCCCCGCTCTTCGCCGTCCAGATCGCGATCCTCGTCGCCTTCGCGACGTACACCTTGCGGGTCGCGCTGCGTGTGCGCTCACTCAAGACGCAGAAGCAACTCTTCGAATAGCGAGCGGGCGACCTCGAACGACGGATATCCATGAAGGGACGGCGACATGAAGGTCTGGAAGACGTTCTTCAACGACGTCGAAGCGGAAGAGGCCTGGATCAACGAGATGGCGGCCAAGGGTCTCAATCTCGTAGGCACCAACAAGGTAGGTCCGCCGCCGTACCATTTCGTCGAAGGTGAACCGGGTGAATGGACCTACCGGGTGGAGTTCCTCCCCGCCGAGGCCCAGCGGCCGGCCGGGCGGCGCTATCTCGAGTTCATGACCGAAGCGGGCGTCGAGACGGTATGGGCGCGCGGCCCCAAGGCGTTGTTCCGCAAACGAGCCGCGGACGGCCCATTCGAGCTCCACTCCGACCTTGATTCGCGCATCGCACACTTCCGCCGCGTACGCAGGTGGATGCTGTGGATGGCGGTACCGACGATGCTTTCGCTCGCCGCCATGGCCACGATGCTCATCGGGCCGCAGGTGGATCCCGTCCTCACCCGAGCGACGATCGCGGTCCTGGTCATCGGGATCCCCGGCACCGCCCTGGGAGCCATCGAAGTGGTGCGAGAATCGCGCCGGATCTCGTCGCTCAAGGCCCAGAGGGTTCTGCACGAGTAGCGCTGTGGCCGACTCCCGAACGCACGAAGGGCGCCCCGCGAGGGGCGCCCTCCAACATGTCGCCGTGAGGGTCGAGCGCTACACGCGCTCAAGCCAGAACTCGTACGCGCTGTCGAGGCCGCGCACGACGTTGAAGTACGCCTCCTGGATGGCGAGCGTCATGGGCCCGGGCGTCCCGATGGCGCGGTGGTCGATGGAACGCACCGGCACGATCTCGGCCGCGGAGCCGGTGAAGAACACCTCGTCAGCGATGTAGAGATCGGCGCGCGTCATCGAGGCCTCGATGATGTCGAAGTCGAGGTCCTGGGCGAGTGCGATGACCGTGTCGCGCGTGATCCCCTCGAGGATGCCGTCGGACACCGGCGGCGTGACGATGATCTCGTCGCGCACCACGAAGATGTTCTCGCCGGTACCCTCGCACACCATCCCGGCCTCGTTGAGCATGATCGCTTCGGCATAGCCGTGGTCATTGGCCTCCATGCGCGCGAAGGACGAGTTGATGTAGCTGCCCGTGCCCTTGATCTGCGGAGGCAGGGCGTTGCTGCTGCGCTGGCGCCATGAGGAGACGCCGGCATCGACGCCGTTCTTGAGAGCGTCCTCGCCCAAGTACGTGTCCCAAGGCCAGACGGCGATCATCGCGTCGACCGGACACGGCAGCGGATCGAGGCCCATGACGCCGTAGCCGCGATACACGAGCGGGCGGATGTAGCAGGACTTCAGACCGTTGGCCGCGATGAGGGCCAGGGTCGCATCGACGAGCTGCTCCACGGAGTACGGCAGCTCCATGCGCATCATCTTCGCGGAGCGCGCAAGGCGCTCCATGTGCTCGGTGAGCCGGAAGACGGCGGGACCGGTGGGGGTCTCGTAGCAGCGGATCCCCTCGAAGACGCCCGAGCCGTAGTGAAGCGCGTGAGTCAGCACGTGGACCTGGGCGGAATCCCAGTCCACGAGCTCGCCGTTCATCCAGATCTTGTCCACCTTCGGCAGTGCAGCCATCGTGAGCGTCCCTTCCCTCGTGCCGTGTGCGCGAGCGCACCCGCGTGTGTCCGTGCCTAGATCCGTGAGACGACCAGGTCCCCCATCGCCGCCGTGCCGACCACGAACGCGGGGTCCGTTGCGGCGTCGGCGATGTCGCGGGTGCGATAGCCGTCGTCGAGCGTGCGCGCGATCGCGGCCGCCAGATCATCTGCCGCCCCTTCCATCGCGAGCGAGTGGCGCAGCATCAGCTCCACAGACAGCAACATCGCGAGCGGGTTGGCGACGCCGAGACCGGCGATGTCGGGCGCCGACCCGTGGCTCGGCTCGTAGAGGGCCGTGCCGTCGCCGAGCGAGGCGCTCGCGAGCATACCGAGGGAGCCGGTGAGCATCGACGCCTGATCCGAGAGGATGTCGCCGAACATGTTCTCGGTCACGATCACGTCGAACTGCGCCGGGCGACGGACGAGCTGCATCGCGGTGTTGTCCACGAGCTGGTCGATGAGTTCGACGTCCGGGTAATCACGCGCCACCTCGTGAACGACCTCGCGCCACAGGCGAGACGACTCGAGGACGTTCGCTTTGTCGACGGAGTGCACGACCTTGCGCCTACCGCGAGCGGACTCGAACGCCGTGCGCGCGATGCGCTCGATCTCGTATTCGGAGTACTCGAGCGTGTCGTGGGCGCGCCGGCCGGGACCGCCGCCCGTGGCGGCGCCGGGAACGTCGTTCTCACGAGCGCGGTCACCGAAGTACAGTCCGCCGGTGAGCTCGCGCACGATGAGCATGTCGACGCCCTCGAGCGCCTCGGGCTTCAGCGACGATGCGCCTGAAAGCGGCGCGAAGATGCGGACCGGGCGCAGGTTGGCGAAGAGGCCGAGCTCCTTTCGGATGCCGAGCAGGCCCTGCTCCGGCCGGGGCTTGGCCGGGTCGGTGGTGTCCCACTTGGGACCGCCTATGGCCGCGAGCAGCACCGCGTCGGCCGCGTGGGCCTCCGCCATCGTCGCTTCGGGTAGGGCCGTCCCGGTGGCGTCGATCGCCACGCCGCCCAGAAGCGCCTCGTGGAGGTCGAACTCGACGCCCTCGCGCTCGCCGATCGCGCGAAGGACCTTCACGGCCTCCGCGGTGATCTCAGGGCCGATGCCGTCGCCGGGGAGCAGACAGATGCGAATGGTTCTCATCTGGCTTTGCCCACCCGCTCCTTGACCGACTCGATGAGCCCGCCCTTGTCGATGATCGCCTTCATGAACGGCGGGAACGGCTGCGCGGTGTAGACCAGCCCTGTGGTGATATCGGTGATCGTCCCGGTGTCGGCATCGACCGACACGCGATCGCCGTCGCGGATCCCGGCCGCCGCTTCGGGCGACTCCATGATCGGCAGACCGGTGTTGATCGCGTTGCGGTAGAAGATGCGAGCGAAGGACGTGGCGATGACCACGTCGACCCCGGCCGCCTTGATGGCGATCGGCGCGTGCTCGCGACTCGAGCCGCATCCGAAGTTCTCATCGGCGACGATGATGTCGCCTGGCTTCACCTTGGCGACGAAGCCGGCGTCGAGGTCCTCGAGGCAGTGCTTCGCCAGTTCGGCGGGGTCGGACGTGTTGAGATAGCGCGCGGGGATGATGACGTCGGTGTCGACGTCACGCCCGTAGCGGTGTGCGGTGCCTTCGAAGCGCATGGTTGTTCGCTCCCCTACTTGTCGAGGTCGTCGGGAAGGGCGATGTGGCCCGCGACGGCGGTCGCGGCGGCGACGGCCGGCGAGGCCAGGTAGACCTCGGAGGTCGGGTCGCCCATCCTTCCGACGAAGTTGCGGTTGGTGGTGGAGAGGCAGCGCTCGCCGGCGGCAAGGATTCCCATGTGGCCCCCGAGGCACGGCCCGCAGGTCGGCGTCGACACCGCGCCGCCGGCTTCCACGAACACATCGAACAGGCCTTCGTGCATCGCCTGCGTCCAGATCGCCTGGGTGGCCGGTATCACGATGAGGCGAACACGCGGGTCGACGCGGCGACCCTTCAGGATGCCGGCGGCGATGCGCAGGTCCTCGATACGGCCGTTCGTGCACGACCCGATGACGACCTGGTCGACGTCGACGTGACGCGCGTGACTCACCGGCCGGGTGTTGGACGGCAGCGACGGGAAGGCGACCGTCGGCTCGATCTCGGACGCGTCGATGCGGATGATGTGCGAGTAGTGGGCGTCGGGGTCGGAAGCGTAGACGGTCCACGGGCGCTCGGCGCGGCCCTCGACGTAGGCGCGCGTCGTGTCGTCGAAGGCGATGATGCCGCTCTTGGCGCCCGCTTCGATCGCCATGTTGCAGATGGTGAAGCGGTCATCCACGCCGAGGCGCTCGATCGTCTCGCCCGTGAACTCCATGGCCTGGTAGAGGGCGCCGTCGACGCCGATCATCCCGATGATGTGCAGGATGAGGTCCTTGCCGCTCACCCAGGGCCCGAGCTTGCCGGTGACCTCGAACTTGATGGTTGAGGGCACCTTGAACCACGCGGTGCCCGTGGCCATGCCCGCTGCGGCGTCGGTGGACCCGACCCCGGTCGCGAAGGCGCCCAGGGCGCCATACGTGCAGGTGTGCGAATCGGCTCCGATGATGACGTCGCCGGGTCCCACGACGCCCTGCTCCGGCAGCAGCGCGTGCTCGACGCCCATGCAGCCGATCTCGTAGTAGTGCGTGATCTCCTGCTCGCGGGCGAACTCGCGCATCATCTTGGTCTGCTCGGCCGACTTGATGTCCTTGTTGGGCGCGTAGTGATCGGGGACCAGCGCGATGCGCCTCGGGTCCCACACCTTGTCAACGCCGATCCGGCGGAACTCCTTGATCGCGATCGGCGCGGTGACGTCATTGGCCAGGACCAGATCGAGGTCGCACTCGATCAACTGGCCCGGCGTGACCTCATCGAGGCCGGCATGCGCCGCGAGTATCTTCTCGGTCATCGTCATGGGACGCGGCATACGGATTCACAACTCCTCTTCGACGGAAGGTTTCACGCTGACGAGCAATCGGTTGAGAGCATTGGTATAGGCCTTGGCCGAGGCCACGATGATATCGGAGTGGGTGCCGCGGCCGGTGAAGACCCGGCCGTCCTCGCTGCGGACACGGAACGCGACCTCGCCGAGCGCGTCGAGCCCCTTCGTGACCGACTGGACCGTGAACTCGATCATCTCCACCGGTACGCCCACGATACGGTTGATGGCGTTGCAGACCGCGTCAACGGGCCCGTCGCCGTGCGACGCGTCGATGAGGTGCTGTCCATCGGCCGCGATGAGTTCGACGGTGGCGGTCGGGATACCGGGGTCGCCGCAGGTCACGTGCACCTGCTCGAGGTGATAGACCTCCTCCGCGGACCTCTCGGAGTCGGAGACGAGCGCCTCGAGGTCCTCGTCGAAGACCTCCTTCTTCTTGTCGGCCAGCGCGAGGAACTGCACGTAGACCTCTCCGAACTCCGCATCGCTCAACTCGATGTCGAGCTCGGAGAGACGATGCTTGAGCGCGTGCCGGCCGCTGCGCGCGGTGAGCACGATCGAACTGCCGCCCGCACCGACCTCGACCGGGTCGATGATCTCGTAGGTGCTGCGCTCCTTGAGCACGCCGTCCTGGTGGATGCCCGAGGAGTGCGCGAACGCGTTGGCGCCCACGATCGCCTTGTTGGGCTGCACCGGGATGCCGGTGATCTTGGAGACGAGCCGGGAGGCACGGGTGATGCCGTGCGCGTCGATGGCCGTGTCGACGCCGAAGTACACGGCGCGCTGCCGCAACGCCATCACGACCTCCTCGAGGGCGGTGTTGCCCGCGCGCTCGCCGATGCCGTTGATGGTGCACTCCACCTGGCGCGCGCCCGCCTTCACGCCCGCGAGCGCATTGGAGGTCGCCATGCCCAGGTCGTTGTGGCAGTGGACGGAGACCGTGACGTTCTCGATGCCCGCACAGTTGCCGAACAGTCCGGCGATGAGCGCGCCGAACTCCTCGGGGTAGGTATAGCCGGTGGTGTCGGGGATGTTGACCACCGTGGCGCCCGCCTTGATGGCCGCCTCGACCATCCGATAGAGGAACACGGGCTCGGCGCGTCCGGCGTCCTCGGCGTAGAACTCGACGTCCTCGACGAAGGTGCGGGCCAGGCGCACGGCGGCCACGGCGCGCTCGACGGCCGTCTCCTCGCTGATGCGCAGCTTGTCGCGCAGGTGCGAGGGGCTGACCCCGATGCCCGTGTGGATGCGGGGACGCTTGGCCATGGAGAGCGCGTCGGCGGCCACCTCGATGTCGCGCGGGACGGCGCGCGACAGCGCGCACACCGTCACGGCGTCGCCGACCTCCGCCCCGATGCGACGTACGGACTCGAAGTCGCCGGGGCTCGAGACCGGGAAGCCCGCCTCGATCACGTCGACGCCGAGCCGTACCAGCTGGCGGGCGATCTCGAGCTTCTCGCCCGTGTTCATGCTCGCGCCCGGGGACTGTTCCCCGTCGCGGAGCGTGGTGTCGAATATGCGTACCGTGTCGATGCCCATCGTATGTGCCTCTCGTGGGGCCTGTCGCTAGAGTTCGACGCTCCAGGCGTGGTTCATCCCTGCGTCGGCCTTGATCTTCGCGAGCAGCACCGGGTCGAGCCGCGTGTCGACGGTGACGCCCATGAGCGCCTTGCCGCCCGCTTCCTTGCGTCCCACCTGCATCGATCCGATGTTGATGCCGGCGTCACCCAGGATCGTGCCGACCTTCCCGATCATGCCAGGGCGGTCGGGGTAGCTGAAGAACGCCATGTAGGTGTCGGGCATCATGTCGAGGTCGTAGCCGAACATCGAGACAAGGCGCGGCTCGTTCTTCTTGCCGATGAGCGAGGCGGCGATGTCGACCGTCTTGTCGCCGCTCGTGGCCTTGACGACGATCATCGAAACGTAGTCGTGCGTGGCGGTGCGCTTGGACTCCGTCACCGCGATGCCACGCTGCTGCGCGAAGAGGTCGGCGTTCACGAAGTTCACGGGCTCGTCGGTCGCCACAGAGAGCATCCCCTTGAGCACCGCGGTGCGCAGGATGCGCGTGTCGGTGTCGGCCAGCCCACCGATCATGACGATCTCGACGGAGTCGACGCCGCCGGGAGCGAGCTGCGCGACCATCGCTCCCTGCTGCTCGGCGAGCTTCAGGTACGGACCGACCTTGTCCATGACGTCCGGCGGTACCGGCGCCACGTTGACCGCGGTCGAGACCATCTCGCCGCGCAGCCCCGCCGCCACGAGGTCGGCGATCTGCTCCCCGGCGCGGTCCTGGGCCTCCTCGGTGGAGGCGCCCAGGTGCGGCGTGACGATGACATTGTCGAAGGCGAACAACGGGGACTCGGTGGTCGGCTCGATCTCCCAGACGTCGATGGCGGCGCTTGCGACCTTGCCGCTCTTGAGCGCGTCCACGAGCGCCTCGGTCTGGTAGATGCCGCCGCGCGCGGTGTTGACGAGGCGCACGCCGTCCTTCATCTTCGCGAACTGCTCGGCACCGAACATGCCGATGGTCTCCTTCGTCTTCGGCAGGTGCACCGTGAGGAAGTCGGCCTGCGGCAGCAACTCGTCGACGCTTCCGAAAAGCTCCACGCCGAGGGCCGCGGCGCGGTCCTCGGAGATGTAGGGGTCGTAACCGATGATGCGCATCTGGAAGCCGCGGGCGCGCTCGGCGATGAGGGTGCCGATGCGGCCGAGGCCGATGATCGCGAGCGTCTTCTCGTAGAACTCGGCGCCCGTGAACTTGCTGCGCTCCCACTTGCCGGCCTTGAGGCTCGCGTTGGCCTGCGGGATCATGCGCGCCTGCGCCATGAGCAGTGCCCACGTGTGCTCAGCGGCCGACACCACGTTGGACGTCGGAGCGTTGCACACGATGATGCCGCGCTCGGTGGCTGCCGTGACGTCGACGTTATCGATGCCCACGCCGGCACGGCCGATGATCTTGAGCCTGTCCGCCGCCTCGATGACAAGGCGCGTCGCGCGTGTCGCCGAGCGTACGATGAGCGCATCGTAATTCCCGATGACGCCGACGAGCTCGGCCTCGGACAACCCCGTCTTGATGTCGACCTCGAAGGTCTCGCGCAGCTTGTCGATGCCTGAATCGGCGATCTTATCTGCGATCAGCACTCTCTGCGTCATATCGTTCACTCCCCCATGAAGACGGCTTCGGCGGCCTTGATGCCGGCGCCGCGTTCGAACTCGTAGCCCAACTCGGCGAGCGTCATCTCGAGCCCGGCGAGCGTGGTGATGATGTCGAAATCACCGAAGTAGCCCAGGTGCCCGACGCGGAAGATGCGCCCGGTGTAGTCGTCCTGGCCGCCGGCGATCGTGATCCCGTACTTGTTCTTCAGGATGCTCACGATCTTCTTGCCGTCGACGCCCTCGGGAACCCACACCGGCGTGACCGCGCTGCCACGCCCTTCGGGCGGGGCGAAGAGCTTGAGACCCAGCGCCTCGCAGCCGCGGCGGGTGGCCTCGGCCAAGCGCGCGTGGCGGGCGATGACGCCCTCGATCGTCTCCTCGCGCATCATACGCAGCGACTCGACCAGCCCGATGACGAGCGAGACCGCAGGGGTGAACGGCGTCGTGCTCTTCTCGAGGTTCTTCGCATAGCGCTTCCAGTCGAAGTAGAACTTCGGAAGGGTCGAACGCTCGTACGCGCGCCACGCCTTCGGCGACACGGTGACGGCGGCCAGGCCCGGCGGGAGCATGAGCCCCTTCTGGGAGCCCGTCATGACCACGTCGAGGTGCCATTCGTCGGTCTTGCACGGGACCGCACCGATGCCCGTGATCGAGTCGACGACGAACACGCAGTCGGGGTACTCGTTGACGATCGCGCCGATGGCCTCGACGTCGTTGAGCACGCCCGAGGAGGTCTCGGACTGCACGACGACCACGCCGCGCGCATCAGGGTGCACCGCGAGCGCGGCGGCGATGTCGGCGGGCGGGACGACCTGCGTCCACTCATAGGAGAGGTCCACGACCTCGAGCCCATAGGTCTTCGCGATGCCGACCATCCGGTCGCCGAACTTCCCGTTGCGGGCCACGATGACCGTATCGCCGGCGCAGAAGCAGTTCGCGAACGCCGACTCCATCGCCCCAGTGCCCGAGCACGCGAAGATGAGCACGTCGTTGGCGGTCTGGAACACGTACTTGAGGCCATCCACACACTCCATCAGCATCGCCGAAAAGTCCGGCGTGCGATGGTGGATCATCGGCCGCGCCTGCGCGAGCAGGACCTCCGCGGGTACCGGTGTGGGTCCCGGTGTCATCAGGTACTTCTTCTGCATGTGTTTCATCCCGTTCCAGTGAGGTCGCTTACCGGCATTGGCGATCGTTTCGTACGGGGCCGTGCTCGCCGCGCCGACACATCCTGGACGCCGGCGCGGCGTCGGA
>DATCIG010000072.1:0-9407 GCA_036507895.1 Coriobacteriia bacterium | reverse complement strand
AGGGCGGGCGCCAACAGCAGGGCGAGTGCCACCAGCATGATCGTGTACTTGTATCGACCGATGCTCTCCAGGGAGGGCACCGTCGCGAGCACGAGTGCCAGCACCGCGACTCCGACGAAGATCCACAGGGTCTGCGGGCCTGCGAGCGCCGGATCGAGCCTGCCGACCATCGCGAGACCGATACCGGACAGAAGTGCGGTGACCGGGAGAAGCACGGGGTCCGCTCCCGGTGCGAAGCGTCGCACCGCCAAGTGGGCGGCTGCGAAGGCGAGCATCAGCCCCGCCGGTGCGATGAAGTCGGACGCCGTGAGTGACTGACGCGCGGCGCCCGCCGTCAGCGCGAAGATGAGCAGTACCGGTGGGACCGCGGCGAGCAGGAGAAGCAGTTCGATCGTCCGCCGCGACTTCATGACTCCGCCGAGCCTCACGGTGCCGGCGTCGAGGAGGGCACCGCGCCCGGAAGCGCCGTGCCTGTCGCGGGCTCGGCTGTCGCACGTAGTTCCTCGACCCGGTCGAGTGCGTCCGGCAGTTTGCCGAACGGTATGCCATCGGTGAGACGCGCCCGGATCTGCGGGTCGAGCCGGTCGACCGGGATGTCGGTGAGCTGAGCCCGCCAGTTCAGACCGACCCCGGCGAACGAGCCGGGGACGCCCTGATAGACGGCCACGTATCCGCTCTCAGCGATGAGATAGGCGCGCGAGCGGGCGTAGGACCACGCTCCCCAGCCGGTCGCGAGCACCAGTACAAGGCCGGCGACGATCCAGAGCAGGGGAGCGGCTCCGCGGCGGCCGGCTTCTTTCGAGCCGCGCGCAGGCGGGAGTTGACCGGCTGGGGTGTCGTCGATGTCGACGACGATCACCGTGATGTTGTCGTAGCCGCCCGCCCGGTTGGCGGCCTCCACGAGCCGAGTGGCGGCCGCTCGCGGGTCCGGCTCTGTATGCAGGATCTCCGCGATGTAGTCGTCCGGGATCATGCCCGTGAGGCCGTCGGTGGTCAGCAGGAGCCGGTCGCCTGACGAGGCCTCCACTTCGTAGAGGTCCGCGATCATGTTCCGGTCCGACCCCAGGGCGCGCGTGATGACGCTGCGCTGGGGGTGGAAGCGCGCGTCCTCTTCCGAGAGCGCACCTTGTCGCACCAGATCGGCGACCATCGAGTGGTCCTCGGTGATCCGCGTCAGGTGTCCCTCATGGAGGATGTAGGCGCGCGAGTCTCCGACATGGGCGATCGCGATGTGCGTTCCATCGACCATCGCGGCGGTCAGCGTCGTGCCCATCCCGGTGCGGGTGCGGCTCTTTTCGGCCGACTCGATCACGGCGCGGTTCGCGGCACGCACGGCGCGCGCGAGGGCCTTGCCGTCGATCGAGCGCGGGGCGTTGGCGACGAGTTCGAGCAGCGCGACCCGGCTGGCGACCTCACCTGCGCGGTGGCCGCCCATCCCGTCGGCGACCGCGTACAGCGGCGCCTCGACGACGAAGCCGTCCTCGTTCTGGGGGCGGGTCAGTCCCAGGTCGGTCAGCGCCCCGACGCCGGGGATGCGGGCGGCGCTCATGAGCGGGACACCTTCATCTTGACCGGGCCGATCTCGATCTCGTCACCGGCGGAGAGTGCCATGGTGCCTGACACGCGCCGGTTGCCGAGCATCGTGCCATTGGTGGATCCGAGGTCTTCGAGCAGCGGCCCTCCAGAGGACGGCAGGATATGCGCGTGGACCTGCGACACGAAATCATCTGCGATCACGAGCTCGAGTCCCGGGGAGCGGCCGATGCGCACCGGGACGTCGAGAGGCAGCCGTACCCCCCTGAGCTCGGGCGGACCCGTCACGACCACCAGCGTCAGCGGCCCCTCGGCCTGCGATGGGCTGCCGCGCCGGATGAGGCCGAGGCCCGCTCGCACGGACGCGAACAGGAACAGATAGACCAGCGCGAGGAGCAGGATGCGCCCGAACAACAGTGCGACGTCGACCACGGGCTCACCGCCCGGCTTCGTGGAAGGTCAGACGCGTCAGTCCGATCTCGACGATGTCGCCGTCATGAAGGTAGGCCTGCTCCACCGGCTCGCCGTTGACCAGCGTGCCGTTGGTCGAGCCGAGGTCGTGTATCGCCCAGCGTTCGCCGTCGCGCACGAACTCGGCGTGCTCGCGGGAGGCGTTGGAGTCGGTCAGACAGATCGCGCAACCGGCGAGCCGCCCTACGGTGACGCGGTCCCCTTGGAGCAGCACGTCGTGCAGGAGGTCGCCGACGGTGACGGTGGCCAGATCGCCTGACGGGCCGCGCTCCTCGTCGGCCCATCCGGCGTCGGCCGGTCCGTCAGCGGGCGCGACGACGGCCGGCGCCTCCACGGCCGGCTCCGGCGCACCCAGTTCGGCACTCACGCGGAAGCGGCCGAGCTTTAGATCGTCGTGGACGGTGAACGTGACCTGTATGGCGCCGGTGAGGTGGTACCCGCGCTCGCGCGCCCTTCCGGCGAGGTAGGTGGCGAGCTCTCCGGCAAGGGTGGCCGTGAAGGAGCCGAGGAGGTCGGCATCCTCGGGCGAGAGCGCCACCGTGTAGCCGAGCGGCGCGTAGATCTTGGCCACGCCGATGCTGCGGCCGTCGTCCATCGCGCGTCCGAGCGTCTTGGCGATCTCCACCGGTTCGACCGGCGATCGGAACACACCCGCGAACACGCCTTCGACGGCGTTGCCGATACGCACTTCGAAATCAGAGAGGATGCTCATCGCGTCTCCATGTCTTGGTCGTCCGCGTCGCCCGACTGCAGTGGCGGGCCCAGCGCGATGACGACAAGTACGAGTATAGATGCGATGCCGAGTTGGATGAGGGCGGTGGGAGCCATCCGTGAACCGACCGTCATCCACGGGCCCAGCGCGGCGGCGCAGATGGCGATCGCTCCGACTGCTCCGGTGAGCGCTCCGAGCCGGGTCCCGCGCCGGGCTCCGAGAGAGGAGGCCACGCCTGCGACCCCCCATGCGGCGACGGTCACGACGGCCCGCAGCGCTTCGGCGCCCGCAGGCGCCCCCGATGGCCACGGCGCCGACAGCGGGGCGACCAGCGCGGGCCACGCGACGTCGGCGAGAGAGGCGCCGCGGCTGACGATCGACGTGAGCACCATGATGGCGCCTGCTCCCGCGCCGGCGGCGCCCGAGACCCACACGCCGTCGAGGAAGAAGCCCGCGAGCACGGGTACGGCCGGTGAGGCGTGCAGCACGCCCGCAAGCGGCGCGAAAACCGGGACGGCCCCGGCCCCGGCGTGCCCGCGTCCGACCATCGCCCACCAAAGTGCACCGGTGAGCGCCACGGCGAGTCCGTAGGCCCACCAGATGCTGAACGCCCCAGCGGCGAGCACGACCAGACCCGCGCCGAGTCCGAGCGACGGCGCGAAGTAGCCGGCCGTCGACGCCACGATGACCGCGGCGATCGAGGCGAGCCACGGGAAGCCGAGCGGAGCCATGCCCGCCCACGCTAGCCATCCCGCCGCGATCGCGGTCACCGCGCGTTCAGCGACACCCGAGCGGGTGGCGAGCCGGTCCCACAGGCCGAGCCTCAACAGCGACTCGTCCTCGTCGGCATCTTCATCGTCCGAGGTCATCTCTCCGACGAGCGCGCGGAGGCTGTCACGCCCGACGACGGCGTCACCGAGGTGCTCCATCAGGTCGGCTGCAAGCGATCGCAGGTCCGGGTGCCGGTCATCCGCATCGGTGGCCAGGGAGGTCATCAGTACGTCATCGATCGGCCGCGGAAGCGACGGCTCGAACTCCCCGGGGACCGGGACGCCCGTGCGCTCCGCCTTGAACAGGGCTCCCTCTATGGAGTCGGACGCGAAGGGCACCGCGCCGGTCAGGACCTGGAAGGCGAGAGCTGCGAACGCCCACACGTCGGTGCGAACGTCCACGAACTCGCCGCGGAGCTGTTCCGGCGGCATGTACCCCAGGGTGCCGCCGGCCGAGAGCGCCTGCCCGGCGGCGTTGGTGAGCGCCGCAACCCCGAAGTCGGCCACCTTCACGAGCCCGTCGCGAGTGACGAGCACGTTGTCGGGCTTGAGGTCGAGGTGCAGCACTCCGTTGTCGTGGGCGAAGACCATCGCCTCGGCGATCGGCGTGAGAACGGCCGCGGCCTCGTCGATGTTCAGAGGTGCGTAGAGGTCGAGCAGCTCGGAGAGCGAGACCCCGTCGACATGCTCCATGATCAGGAACGCCTCGTCGGCGTCGGTGTCCCACTCGTGGACCGTGACGATATTGGGGTGGTTGAGCAGCGCGGCCGTGCGGGCCTCTTTCAGCCCCGTCGTGTGCGACAGGATCTGGATGCCACGCTTGGTGATCGGGATGCGCTTGATAGCGACGCGACGAGCCATCTTGGTGTCGAATGCGAGGTCGACGGCGCCATGGCCACCCTCGCCGAGTTCGGCGAGCGGCCGGTACCGACCCAGGATGAGTGCCTCGTCCACGCGCCTCCCGCTACCGTCCTTGACCGTCGCAGCCATTCTAGCGTTGCGTGGGCGCAAGAAGCGGATAGCGCCGGATCAGGCCCGCAGCGTAGGATTCCCGGGAAGGGCACGACGGCGAAGGGTCGCGGATGACACGGGCGCAGGATGCGGTGATGAAGGCTGCTGCGTACATAGAGGCGCATGCGGACGAGAGCATCGCGCTCGATGGTCTCGCGACGCTGGTCGGATTGAGCCCGTCGCATCTTCAACGAGAGTTCAAGTCCGCGTACGGCAGATCGCCCAAGCGCTACCAGACGGCGATCCGCGCCGAGGCGCTGAAGCGGAGCCTGCGCGACGGCGCCTCCGTGAGCGTGGCCGGGTACGACGCGGGGTTCGGCTCGAGCCGAGGCGTTTACGAGGGTGCTGCGAGGGAGCTCGGGATGTCGCCCGCGCAGTATCGCAACGGAGGCGCGGGCCTGACCATCCGGTACACGGTCGTCGGGTCCGCGCTCGGCGGAGTGCTGGTCGGGACCACCGGCCGCGGGGTGTGCGCCGTTCTGCTCGGCGACGGGGCGTCCCTGCCCGCGGACCTTGCTGCCGAGTTCCCCGGCGCCACGCTCGAGCGCGCCGACGAGGAGCTGAGCGGCTGGGCGGCGACCGTCGTCGAGGGGGTCGAGGGTCGGCGGGTCACAGCATCCGTCCCTCTGGATCTTCTCGGAACCGACTTTCAGCGGCGCGTCTGGGCCGAGTTGCAGCGGATCCCTGTCGGCGAGACCGCCACGTACGCACAGATAGCGGCGCTCATCGGACGGCCGACCGCGACGCGCGCGGTCGCGGGCGCGTGCGCGGGCAACCACGTGGCGGTGGTGGTCCCGTGCCACCGTGTGGTCCGCAGCGACGGTGGGCTCGGTGGATACCGGTGGGGAATCGATCGCAAGAAGGCGCTTCTCGAGAGCGAAGGCGGTCGATCCCGGGAAGTGAAGGTTCCGCTTCCGGGCCTTGCCCGCATGCGTCGGCCGGAGGCGGGTCAGCGAGCCAGTTGCAGGCGGTTCGAATCGATCGTCCCGAAGAACACCTGAGGCTCGTCACCGGACAGGGGTCTTCCCGGTTCCGGGAAGGCGACGGCGAACAGTTGGCCGGCGCGGAGATCGCGAAGTGCCGAGGGGACCAGGATCCGTCGCGTGGCCGAGCCGCTCTCGGCTGCGAGAACGAGGCTCGGGGACTCTGCCGACAACGGAACCTGGAGCGCGTCCAGAAACGCAACGACCTCCCACCGGGTCCCAGCCGGAGCGACCAGGTGCCCGAACACAGCGTCTTCGCCCGCACGTGGGATCAGGGCATCCGGTGTGGCCTCTGCGGACGCTGATGTGTTGATGCTGAGCGACGGTACGGATCCCCAGTCGCCCGCGAGTGGGAGTTGGCCGGAGAGTGGTGCGACGTCCCCTACCGTGACCGTGACCCGACTCGCCGATACCCCGAGGCCGTAGCCCTGCGAACGCGAGGCACCCGGCTCCCACACGAGTAGCAGGATCACGTCGTGCCGCCCTCGCGAGAGCCCCGGGATCTTGAGCGTCCACCATCCGTCCTCGTGCGGGGCCAGGCGGATGTCATGCGAGACGTCTGCGGCCTCCTGGAGCGAGAAGGAGGTCTGCTTGTAGTCCACGAGGCACACGACACGATAGGTGTGCGCCAGCGTCGACTCGTTCTTCAGCCAGTAGTAGCCGGTGAACGATGCGCCTTCCGGGAGTCGGTAGTCGTTCGAGACCCCGGGATCGTCGTCGCCAGGGATGCCGGGCGGGCGCACAGACCTCGAAAGCATCGAGGTCACTGTCCACTCCACGCGAGCGGGAGTCGATTCCTCCGCAGGCCTCGCGGGCGTATCCCTTGCGCTACATGCGGACAGTAAGAGTGCCGACGCCAGGAGTGCGAGTGCGCGCATGATGCGCGCTCTGCTCGCGCCCCTGGCGTCGGTAGTCATTCCAGCAGCCTAGTTGTCCCAGTCAGGGAAGAGCGAGACCGTCGAGATATAGGTGTGGTACTGCGCTGACGTCTTCGTGGCCTGCATATAGCCGATGGAGTCGGCCAGTATCAGGTGGATGAGGAAGCCGGCGGGAGGCACGTACGTCTTCGTGGGGGCCGTCACACCGGAGGTGTAGCTGCCGATCCTCGCGATGTTGAAGGGCTGGTCGCCCGAGACGGAGCGGTGGCTAGGGTTCACGTAGCAGAAGGACCCTACCGACTGTACGATCAGTCCGTAGCACGACTTGGTGGCGCTGACGCTGGTGGCGACGGAGCCGTACCGGCCGTTGTCCTGGCCGACCATTCTCAGTCCTGTCGTCCAAGTCACGCTGCTCCGGGTCTGTGCGACGGCCCGGCACACCGTCTTCGACGGTAGGCCGCCGCCAGGATCGGTGGCTGCGAGCGCTGCGGTCGGTGCGATCAGGGCAGTGACGACGAATGCAGCAGTGATCGCGATGCGGACGTTCTTCATGCTTCCCCCTTCGATCGGCGTGCGCCGCTGCTCCGACGAGTCATCCCCCGACTCGAATGGCAGACCGTGTCAGTTAGCATTCGCCGCCAGCCGGTCACTTCCTGTTTCTCGGACCCCACCCCCCCTTGCCCCTCTCAGTCCCCCCGCAAGCCGGAGCGTTCCGGCGACAAAGAAGCGAGAACCGCCGTTTCGGGCGGTTCTCGCTGTGTTCACCGAGGATCGTTCCCATCGCAAGAGTCTATGGGGCGACGACCGTGTTCTTGATCAGCGTGACAGCGGTCTGAGCGAGCAGCCGACCGTTGATCGACGCATCAGACGCGAGGGTGATGTTGGTCTTTCCGAGGATGATCCCCTCGAAGTGGGCGCCGGTTCCGATCGCCACGGTCTCGGCCGCCTGCCAGATGATGTTCTTGGCCTGCACTCCGCCGGTCAGGATGACCTTGGTCCCGGTGGCCTGGTTGATCCCGTTGGCCACCTGGAAGATGAATACGTCGTTCGGGCCACCGTTGAGGGTGACGTCGGTATTGATAGCGACGGCGGTGCCCCACTTGTAGACGCCCGGTGTCAGCGTGCGGCCGCTGATGTCACCGGCGTACAGGTTCGTGTAGTTGACGGCCCTGCCGGCGGCATCGTCGTAGGCGGCCATCATGTTCCTGACCGCGATGCCCAGGTTGCTGGAGGTCGGAGAGGCGTAGTCCGCGGCGTATGCCTTGCCGGTGACCTGACTGGACGTCGAGAACACGTTCGTGGCGTCCGCGGTCAGGGCGAAGCCGGTGATGGCCGTCGCGGCGATGGGGCTGACACCGATGTCACCGGTGATGACGGAGTTGGGCACCGTCGAGATCCCGGTCTTTGCCAGGATCGCGTAGCGGCCGGCTGCGCCAAGATTCACGGGTGCGGTGACGATCGGTGAGGCGGCGAAGGCCGCGGTGATCGAGAGCGATACCGCCGTTATCACGAGCAGGAACATCGGCAGCAGCTTCTTGGGTGATTTCTGATTCATGGTTCTTCTCACGCTTCCTCTGGTCAGAAGGTCCGACTCGTCCGAACCGAGCCGATTTCGCATAGGCTCCCCTCGCCCCATCGGTATCTCTAATGGCAATCGTAGCCATCCGTCATGATGAGTTCCTTACTGTCGGGCTTGGTCGCGGCGGCCGGATTCCAGCCGGTCCTCCCTCCCGCATCCGTCTTGCCCCTCACAATCCCCCCTGCTAGACTGCCCTTTGCTACCCACGCGGGCGTGGCGGAATGGCAGACGCGCATGGTTCAGGTCCATGTGGGGGAAACCCCGTGAAGGTTCAACTCCTTTCGCCCGCACCATAGGGATCAAGAACGGCCCCGGGAAACCGGGGCCGTTTCGCGTTTTGTGCCCCATGGAATCGCCGCTCTTTGTCCCGTCCGTACTGCGCGGTTCGTCCGCAATTCCCCTCGCGAATGTGGGTACAAACAACTGTTTGAGTTGCTCACAGACGATTCCGCGAGAAGGGAAGAGCCATGGAGCGCACAAGGCGAGGCGAGTTCGCCTGGACCGATCTCTCGGCCGCCGATCTGGACGCTCAGACCAACTTCTATGAGGGGTTGTTCGGCTGGTCGCACACCGACATGCCCCTTGGCCCCGGAGGCGGTGTGTACCGTACGTTCAAGCTCAACGGGCGGGCCGTCGGTGGTGCGTCGCCGATGCAACCGCAGGTGGCCGAGCAGGGCATCCCATCGTCATAGAACACCTACATCGCCGCCACCGATGTCGATGCCGATGCCGCCAGAGCGGTGGAGTTGGGTGGTCGTGTGATCGTGCCGCCGACCGATGTCATGGGGCGCGGCCGTTTGGCGGGGATCCAGGACCCGACGGGCGGAGTGGTCTACCTGTGGAAGGCGTACGACCCGGACGAGTCCGAGACGTACGGTGAGCCCGGCACGCTGATCTGGACCGACCTCGAGACGCGCGACCCGCAGAAGGCCGCCGATTTCTTCAGCAAACTCGTCGGTTGGGAGATCCGCACGGAGTCGCAGGGCCCCACGGCGTACTGGCAGGTCGGTGTCAGAGGCCAGAACGAGGGTGGCATCATGCCGATGCCGGACATGGTCCCGCCTGAGGCCCCTGCGTTCTGGCTCGACTACTTCGGCACGAGCGATATCGATGCGAGCATCGCCCGGGCGCAGGAGCTCGGCGGAACCGTCCAGGTACCGGCGATGGAGGTCGAGGGAATGATGTCCTTCGCGGTGCTGAGCGATCCGGCCGGGGCGACCTTCGCGCTGATGCAGCCACTTCTGGACATGTAGGGGTCGCTATCGACACATACACCCCCGCCTCGCGCAGAGCGACGGCGGGGGTGTATGTGCGCTAAAGTCTCCCAGCCGCCCCCGTCGCTTGGAGACCGTGTGCCCTCAGCCGAAGCCCGCCGCGCCCGGATCTTGCCGCTCGTGCTCCTCACTGGGGCCGTCGTCTTCTGGGGCACCAGCTTCGCGGCGACCAAGACGGCGCTCGATTCCTTCGCGC
>DATCIG010000071.1:0-3269 GCA_036507895.1 Coriobacteriia bacterium | reverse complement strand
GGTCCCGGAGGTCGACCGCGTTCCGGACATCCAGCGGCGAGATCTTCTCGGTGGACTCATCCACGAGTACGAGAGCGCGGCATGATCGAGTATTTGCACCCCACGGGCGCTCGCGCGCCCCGCAGCAGCCTTCCTTTCTGCCTCATTGACGCCTCAAGGCGGCCACTTTTTGGCAACCATCGACACCTGCGTCGCAGTGCCCCCACGGGTGGCCGCCTTGCGTCGGAACAGGTGGCCGAAATCGCCGGAATCCGCAACGATCACCTACGACAAGCAGTCGATCATCGTCAACGGGGTCGGCAGAGTCTCAGCTCAGGACGTGCTCTTCTACGACGATCAAGGGCACATTGTGTGGGAAGCCGCGTCTGGCTCATGGTTGGGCTCTACAGCAAGGAGCTCATGATCCGCGGCGACGTGAAGCGCTGCCTCATCGTGTGCCTTGGCATGCTCGTCGATCAGTGGCAGGACGAGCTTGACCAGAAGTTCCAGCTCAGCTTCGACATCCTCACGCGCGACATGCTCGAGGCCTCGCGCAGTGGCAATACCAATACCAGTCGAGTTGCTGTTCAAGCAGACAAAGGCCCGCTGCTAAACAGGCCAGATCTCGATCCGCAAGGAGTTCACCCGGCTTCACCGCGTGCCGCGAAAGGGTCCTGTCGTGCGCTTCGAGACGCCTCTCAGCGAGCAGGCGCAGTGCGACTACGGCGAGCTCGGCTTGCGCGAGGTGTGCGGCATCCCGGTCAAGATCTTCCTGTTCGCGATGCTGCCGGGCTTCTCGCGCTTCATGCACGTCGAGTTCGCGACGGCAGCCGTTTTGAAAGCTCTACGCGAAGGTGACGCAGCTGCCCGGTCCGCGCTCGGCATCTCATCGTGCAATGCTGAGTCTCCTGGCAGGCCATCGGGGCGTGCGGCGTCGCTGACATGCGCTGTCTGGGCCGAGTCGTTCCAGTACCGTTTGTTCGCGATGATATGGGAGGAGCCTCGATTCCGCTGGCCGAGGCACTCGCGCCGCCTGGTCCTCTCTGAAGCAGACGTCGCCGTCCTGACCCAGCCGGAGGGACTCGAGAACTAAGCGTCTGCGAAGGCGCCGTCCTGTCGGTCGAGCGCCAGGAGCCCCTCGGCCTCGTTCAAGTGGACGAGCCGCCCCAACGCCACAGCGTCACGCACCTTGGCCGCTGCGGTCACGTCCCTGATGGCCGATACGGTCTCCGGGTTCGCCATGAGCGCATAGCACGCGTGGCAGATGCTGCCGCCGACGTAATCCTCCGGCAGACACGTCTCGCCGGCCTCGGCGAGAAACCGAACCAACCGAGATGGGCCCCACAGCCGCAGAAGGTGCAGCGCCGTGTTCGACTGCGCGCGCTCGACGATCTCGGCGAGTCTCTCTTCATGCAAATTTCCGAGGAAGAGCGGATGCTCGCGTCCCAAGGTGATGACCGGGCCGATGCAGGCGATCACGTCGCCGTTCGGAAAGACGACCGGCGAATGGCTGACGCAGCAGGCGCCGAGCGGCGGCTCTGGAGTGATCTCGAAGTTGTAGTCGCCCGAGTGGAGTTGCGCTCGGCCGACGGGAAACGTGACTGCGGTGTCAATCATCTCGGGGTCGACGGTGTCGCGGAGCGCTTCGAGCATCTCGAGGTAGGTCGGTGAGGTTTCGCTGTCGGTGCAGATCGAGATGCTCGCGATCCTGTCGAGCCGTTGTGCGGCGCGGACTGCGTTCTTGACGCGGTCGAGGGGGATGAGCGCTTGATGATGCACGTCGGCGCTCACTGCGATCGCCCTGATCTCCGGAAGCGAGCTGAGCGTGTCGAGCGCGATCTCGGGCGAGGTAGCCCAGTGCGCGTTCGTGACCGCAGTCACGAACAGTCCGGCGACGTCGGCCATGCGGCCGATGTCGCGCAGACGTTCGATGTCAACGAAAGGCTCGCCGCCGGTGAGCGACAGGACTCGCGTCCGACCACCCGCGACTTGGCTCATCTGAGTTACCCAGTCGTGAGCGTCAGCGAGGTCGAGCTGCTCGGTGCGGTGCGGTCCCGCGGAGACGATGCAGTGTTCGCACGCGACTTGGCAGCGATACGTGACGAAGAGCCCGAACCCTGTCAGAAACGGCGGATCCTGAGGTCCGCTGTCGCGTGCAACCGGTGCAGCTTCGGTCACAGCACCGCCTAGACGCGCGTGGTGGTGCGAGAGACCAGATAGGCATCCACGTCGGGTTCTGACCTGATCAGTTCGGCGAGCTTGCCCTCCTTGATGAGCCTGTCGGTCGCAACGAGCCCAAGCGTCCGAGGGCCTTTGAGGATCCGGACGTCCTTGTTGAGCGCGTCGATGACAGAAGGCGGAATCGTCATCGTGTCGCCCTCGACTCGTGGGACGAGCACGATGTCGACGTTGAGATCGTGGAATCGCTCGGCGATCTTCTCGATGATTTCCGGTCGCAGTTTCAGGATGCCGACCGGGCTCACGTCGTGAATCGAGAGTTGGATATCGCGGCCGATGAGCTTGAGGACCTCGTCGGAGAAGTGGTAGCTCCCGGTCCACCCGTTGTGTTCCAAGTGCACGTCTATGCCCATGTCTTCCTCCCACTTCTGCCGGGCCCCGCACGCGCGTTCTTGCTTGTTGGATTTGCAAGGTCGGCGCAGCATGCGTGGCGGTTTCTGAAACAGGGTTCACATTACTGCACGTCCGGGCCTGCGATGCAAACGCGGCTCGGGGTGGAACGCGCACGCGGCGCGTCAACCGCAACTCGGATTCTCCCGCAACCGCCGGAGCACGTTGCAGCAGCGAACTACGCGCGACCACTCCCTGGCCGAGCGCGTTGTGCTCGCCGACTCCGCAATCGCGCTCGACTACATCCTCGGCAGGCCGAGTGGATCCTTGACGAACGCCATGCACCTGCAGGAGTCGTCTGGCAACGCCCAGCTCGCTCAGAGGGTCGATGCCGAGATGCCGCGCCTGGAGCGCGTCAGCGCCGAGCTACCGAAGCTCGCCACCGACAGCGAGGTGTCGATCGCGCGGACTCTCAGCATCGCCGGCATCGTGATTGGGGCGCTGGGTCTCGTGGTGGTGCCTTCGCGCTGCTGCGCAAGCGGGCCTGAGCGCGTGACTGAAGCAGGCGCGTGAAGCGGGGTGGAAGTGGTGCCCCCAACGGAATTCGAATCCGTGCCGCCGGCTTGAAAGGCCGGTGTCCTAGGCCGCTAGACGATGGGGGCACGCGGTGCCGCCGGGGGATTATACCTTGCGCCCGCGGCTGTGCCGGCACGCAAGGGGCG
>DATCIG010000070.1:0-11283 GCA_036507895.1 Coriobacteriia bacterium | reverse complement strand
GCGCCCAACGTTCGATGAGACACGACTGGGGGGCTCGTGAACTCTCGCACCGTGTTGCTCGGCTTCATCGGAGCCGCATTGATCTCCGCTCTGCTCCTGTCCGGCTGCTCGGCCGAACGTGAGCCTAGTGTCACGCCGGAGACGGCGACGCACGCTGCGGAGCGCCTCTTGCCGACGGTACTCGCGCATCCCGATGGCGTGCTGCGTGAATCCTCGGGCACGGTCACTGCTGGTGCTCCTGTGCAGTATTACCTGGTGCCCGATGGAGCGACTCTCTCGTTTGCGTCGCTCGAGGCGAGGGATTACTACGAGGTTCCGCTCGTTGACTCGGCGGGGCAGCCAGTCGGCGCCTTCGGACTCGGCAATCGCGACGCGAAAGGGCAGTTGCTCATCACCGGCGTCGATGACGGCGATCAAGCGCTCTTGGTCGCCACCGAAGTCCAGCGCCTTCGCACAGACCTAGGCTCGGGCGCGCAATTCAAGGTGGTCGGGAGCATGACTGGGTACTGGATCGCCGCTCGGTATGCCGGTGGCGAGTTCGGCGTACCTGTGTTCAATGCAAATGGCGCGACTCGTACAGTCGGGAAGCGATATCCGCTGAGTGAGTTTGCGAAACAGTAGCCGCCTCCACGGCTGGCGTGCATCATCGAACAAGCGCGTCAACCTGACGCGTCTCGGTCAGCTCGCTAGGATGGGGAAGCGGCGCGCAGGTTACGCGCCCAACGTTCGACCTACAGGATGATGTCGTTGTCCAGATTCGACCTGAAGATCATTCCTGATGTGGTTTGGCTGGCCGCAGCAGGGCTCATGTGGCTGGTCTCGGCGCTCACGCCTCCACTCGACATCCCCGCGTGGCCGCGTCTCGCGGGGATGCTCGCGTTGTTGAGCACGGGACTGGGTCTTGTCATCATGGCTCGAGTGGACTTGGCCCGAGCAGGCACAACGTTCAACCCCACCGCACCGGATCGCACCAGCAATCTCGTGACCTCTGGTGTGTATCGGTTCACGCGAAACCCGATGTACCTCGGAATGCTGCTGGCGCTGTTCGCCCTAGCGGTGTGGCTGTCCAATCCCTACTCCCTCGCGCTGACGGCGCTCTTCGTCGTCTACGTGAACCGGTTCCAGATCGAGCCGGAGGAACGTGTACTACGTGTTCGGTTCGGGCCGACCTACGATGCATACGTCGCTGAAGTGAGACGCTGGATCTGAGGTCGAACAAGCGCGTCAACCTGACGCGTTCATGGTCGGCATAGAATGGCGGGGGATCGGCGCGCAGGTTACGCGCCACACGTTAGATGCACTTCATAGGAGCGCTTCAATTGAGCAACCTCGCGACCCTACAACGCTTCCTTGACGCGGAGAACGCTCGCGACTGGCCGACATGGTCATCGTGCTTGCACCCGGATGTCGCCTACCACGCCGTCGGGTCTGACTTCGCGATATCCGGTGATGAGGCCTACGTCCGTCACATGCAGGCGGCATACGCGGAACTGTCCGATTGGTCTTTCAGCGCTCGCAACACCGCTGAGAGCGGCGCTGTCATCTTCGTGGAGTTCGACGGCTCGGGGCACTACACAGGTATCCATCGTTCACGGGTGGTGTCAGGCGCACGGCTTCGCCTGCAGGCAGTCTGCGTCTTCGAGTTCGCGGACGGCCGTATCCTCCGCGTGCGTGAGTACCTCGATCGGGATGGGTTCGACCGGCAGATCGATGAGTTCTTGTCGGGCTCGTCCGGCATCTAACAAAGGCATCGAGCGGACGGCGTCAGGTAGAATCAACCAGTAGGTCATGGGCCGCCGCTCATACCTAACACGTTAGGTGTACATCCGCGAGGGGGTACCGCTTGAAGACGATCGGTCTGATCGGTGGGATGAGCTGGGAGTCCACCGTCCCGTACTACCGCATCGTCAACGAAGCCGTCAGAGACACGCTCGGCGGACTGCACTCGGCCAAGCTCGTCTTGTACAGCGTCGACTTCGATGAGATCGAGCAGCTCCAGCGCACCGGCGATTGGGATGAGGCAGGAGCCGTCCTCGCGTCGGCAGCCGTGGCGCTTGAGGGAGCCGGCGCCGAGCTTCTCGTCCTGTGCACCAACACCATGCACAAGGTGGCGCCGGCGATCGAGTCAGCCGTGGGCATCCCGCTTCTGCACATCGCTGACCCGACAGCGGCGGCAATCAAAGCTGCCGGGTTGACCCGGGTCGGATTGCTCGGCACGCGATTCACGATGGAACAGGAGTTCTATCGTGATCGGCTCTCAGCGCTTCACGGCATCGACGTCCTCATCCCCGGCGAAGGTGACCGTGCTGTGGTGCACAATGCCATCTATGACGAGCTTTGTCTCGGCGTCGTCAACGGCGCTTCGCGGGCGGAGTATCGGGCCATCATCGGCAGACTCGTGGCGGCCGGCGCGCAGGCGATCATCCTCGGTTGCACTGAGATCGGGCTGCTCGTGGGACCCTCGGACTCGGCTGTGCCGCTGTTCGACACGACTGATCTGCACGCCAGGGCTGCTGCGCGCTGGGCCATGGGTGATGACACCTAACAAGCGTTTCGAGCGGGCAACGCAAGGTAGACTGACCTGACCGGCATAGATTGCCGCTCAAACGCACCACGTTAGGTGTCACGGCTGATTGGCCTGGGGGAGGGTGTGTGAACTTCGTCGTACCTTCGAGATACCGCTGGGCAGTTACGCTCGGCTCGATAGCCGCACCCATCGTCGGACTCGTAATCGCTGCCCTCACGTTGCCTCCGCTTGCAGCTGTGGGCGTCACGGCAGCGCTGACCGTTCTCGCGTGGGTACTCAACCGCACGGTCTTCAAATACGTCGCCGTGTTGGTGATGGCAATGCCCACGGAGGCAATGGAGCGTTTCTGGTTCGGAACAGCATGCATTGCTGATCCGGAGACCCTCGAGAACACTCGTTTCGCGCTGGTGTACCTGAACCGAACCGCCGCCAGAGACGCCTATCGAATGCTTGTCACTTGGAGCTTCGGGAAGCAGGTGGACACCGAGGCTCACATTCGGCTCTCCATTGTTGATGAGGGCGACTGGCGCTACAGCATCTTCGTGGCTGCCGGGGAGCGGGCCCCAGCGCGTGAGGAGGTCGCGCGAATCCTGCGCGAGCGGGCTGGCGGTCGTGCTGTCGTACAGGTTCAGACCTCGCACCCGTTTCTGCGCAACTGCGTCGACTACTCGGACGTGCCAGACATGCAGCGTGTCATGGAGGCGCTACCCTTCTTCGAGGAGGTCGGGCTTGAGGTCCGCTACGTCCAAGGCGAGAAGCTGGTTCCGTACGCCAAGAAGCCCTTTCGGCTGCGCAACTTCACAATCATCAAACGCGCGGATCTCGCCCAGGATGCCTACGAGCGCGAGTTTCCCTGGGAGGACCTTCGGAGCGGCGTTTCGCAGTACGTGACGGACGTTGCGAGTCGAATAGGGCTCGAGACGGACACCTAACAAGCGCGTCAACTTGACTCGTTCAGGGTTGCCGCATACTGGAAGCGCACGGCTCGCAAGTTACGCGCCAGACGTTCGACGGACGAGAGTGGGGTGCGGTGGGTTCTTCCAACGAGGCTGGCGCCGCACAACTCCGCGTCCAGTCGCGGACATGGAGTCGCCGGTCGGTTCGACTCGGGATGGCGGCCGTGATTTCGGGCGCCGTTGGGCTGTGGGGGATCTTCGCGAACGTGGACATCCCTACTGCCGTAGGTGTTGTGACTGGTTCGCTATTCTGGCTGTCGGTTCCGCTTGCGATTAGCGCGATTGTCTGCGCGGTGATTGGGTTGAACCGTGGCGAGGGGCGTTACGCGTTGCCGGGTTTGGCAATCGGCGTGATCGGGTTGGCGCCAGTCCCGTACGAGATCTTCGTCTTGTTGCAATTCACGCTCTAGTCCACGCTTGCGTTGGCCACGTCGCGCGAGTATCTGGACGATTCACGTTAGTCTCGGCCTGCTAGCCAAGCTCCTCGCGGTTCGCGGTCGCGCGTCGAACAAAGGCATCGAGCGGACGGCGCGAGGTAGAATCAACCAGCGAGGCATGGGCCGCCGCTCATGCCTAACACGTTAGCCACGGCAGCCCACGTGGTATCGTTGGTCGTATCTTAGGAGGTGCTACCAATGAGTACTCTACCGCTCATCGTTCCGATTTCTGATCTCAGGCAGGACACCGCGGGCATCATCAAGCGCGTGGTCGCCACGGACGAGCCGGCTGTCATCACTCAGCGCGGTCGCGCGTCGGCGGTGCTCGTGAGCGCGGTGGCCTACGATCGTACGTTGCACGAGAACGAGATCCTGCGGATTCTGGCGCAGGGGGATGCGGAGATAGCCGCCGGCGTCGGCCGGGATGCCGACGACGTGATGGCGGAAGCCCGTTCCCTGCTCGCAGGTGAATGACCAGTGCGAGTGCGCTTCACTCCACAGGCGGACCGGCAGTACCTCGCCGCGCTGACATTCGTGCACAGCAAGAGCCCTGCGGCCGCTGCTGACATCCAGCGACGCGCCGAGGCCGCTGTTGCGCAGTTGCGCGAGCATCCGCTGTCCGGGCACGCGATACCCGAGTTTCCGGAGCTGCCGCATCGCGAGATTCCGGTTCAGCCGTATCGGCTCTTCCATCGCGTCGTGGATGACACCGTCTGGATCGTCGGAGTGTGGCATGCGCGCCAGCTTCCCGACCAGCCACAGGAGCCGCTGCGTGGCTAACAAGCGCTTCCAGCGGGCGGCGGATATGCTTGAGCAATGAAGAAGGCGCTGCGGTCCGCCGCTGATGCGCCACACGTTGGGCAGATGCGGCGGGGTCGCATCAGACAGCCCGAAGTCGCTCCGCTAGGAACCGCCCCGTGTGGCTTCCCCGCTCCCCGGCAATCATCTCGGGCGTGCCGACGGCGACAATCCGTCCACCCGCGCTGCCGCCTTCGGGTCCCAGATCGATGACCCAGTCGGCCTGCGCGATGACGTCCAGGTTGTGCTCGATCACGACGACCGAGTTGCCGCCGTCGACGAGCCTGTTCAGGATCGCCATCAGCCGCTCGATGTCGGCCATGTGTAGTCCCGTCGTGGGCTCATCGAGCACGTAGAGGTTGCCTGACTTGCCGAGCTCTGTGACCAGTTTGATTCGCTGGCATTCACCCCCCGACAACGTCGATAGCGGCTGCCCCAAGGTCAGGTATTCCAGTCCGACCTCGCACAACAGCGCAAGCGTTGCGTGAATCGCCTTGTGCTCGAATAGCTCGAGCGCCTCGCGCGCCGTGAGTGAGAGCACGTCGTGGATGCTCAGATCCCTCCACGTGAGCGCGAGGACCTCATCGGTGTAGCGGCGACCGTGGCACTCCGAGCATTTCACCTTCACGTCGTCGAGGAAGCTCATCTCGACCGAGATCCTACCCTGTCCCTTGCAGGTCGGGCAGGCGCCCTTCGAGTTGAAGCTGAACAGTGCCGCAGGACGTCCCGTTTCCTCCGCGAAGAGCTTCCTGATCGTGTCGAAGAACCCCAGGTAGGTAGCGGGGTTCGACCGGCTCGACCGGCCGATGGCGCCCTGGTCGACGACAATCGCGTCTGGTCGACTGATGGCGAACTCGTCGTGTATGAGGCTGCTCTTCCCGCTGCCGGCCACTCCGGTGACGGCAACGAGCGCGTTCTTCGGGATGTCGACATTGACGTCCTTGAGGTTGTTCGCGCGAGCGCCTCGCACCTGCCAGACCTCGCGGATATCCCGGCGATCCCGCGCAGCGATGCGGGCGCCGCTGCGCATCATGACCGCGGTTCGGGATTCCGAACCGAGGAACTCCTCGAGCGGGCCCTCGAAGCACACCTCGCCGCCGCCGCTGCCCGCTGTCGGACCAATCTCGACCACATGGTCCGCCGCACAGATCACTGACGCGTCGTGCTCGACGACGAGCACCGAGTTGCCCTTGTCCCGCAGCAGCCGGAGCATCTCGACGAGCTTCGCGATGTCGCGCGGATGCAGCCCGATCGACGGCTCGTCCAGGATGTACATCATGCCGATCAGGTCGCAGTCCAGCTGTCGCGCCATCTTCACCCGTTGACTCTCGCCGCCAGAAAGCGTGGCGACCGATCGGTTTAGCGAGAGGTAGCCAACGCCGATCTCGATGAGGTGCGAGAGGATGCCGCGCATCTTGGTGACGAGCGGGTCCGCGACAGGATCGTGGATTGTGGCCAGCCAAGCGTCGAGGTCGGCCAGCTCCATTTGAACGGCATCGCCGACGCCGACGCCGTCGACCGTTATCGCCAAGGCGCGCGGGTTGAGCCGCAGCCCGCCGCAGACATCGCACGCGCCGTAGGTGAAGTAGCGCTGGTACACGTCGCGCTTGGCCTCGGGCAGCTCGTCCTCGGCCTTGTCGACATAAGCTTGCTCAAGCCTGCGGGCAACGCCTCGCCACGCCTTGGCGTACGTGCCTCCGCCGTGTGGCTTCTCAATCGGGATGTCGTCCGCATGGAGCAGCCGCTCCAGCTCCTCGGCCGAAAACTCGCCCACCGGCATGTCGATATCGAATAGGGAGATCGCGGTCAGCTCCCGCCAGTTCCAGGCGCCGACCTTCCAGTCGGGGTGTGTGATGGCGCCTTGCCGCAGCGTGAGTGTGGGGTCGATCAGCATCTCCGTGTTCACTCGGATGCGCTTGCCCAGACCCGCGCACGCGGGACACATCCCGTCAGGGTGGTTGAACCCGAGCAGGAATGAGGGGATTCCGGGCATGCTCCCGCAGCGCGCGTAGAGCATTCGCAGGTACGTGTACACCTCGGTCGCCGTGCCGACCGTGGAGCGAAGGGTGCGCCCCAGCCGCTTCTGATCGATGACGATCGACGTCGACAGGTTGCGGATATCGTCGACATGGGGCCGGGAGAGCTTGGGTAGCCGGCGACGGGCGAACGAGCTGAACGTCTCAACAAGCTGGCGCTGTGCCTCAGTGTGCAGCGTATCGAACACGAGCGAGGACTTGCCCGAGCCCGAGACCCCGGTGAACACGACGAGCTTCTCACGAGGGATCTCCAGCGTGACGTTCTTCAGGTTGTGCACACGAGCGTTCACGACCTCGATGTGATCGTGCATGATCAGCGCACCTCCAACTCCGCGACGAAGTCGTCCACCCAGTTGATCTCGCCCTCAAGCAGGTACCTCGGGCGTCGCGTGACGGCGAGCCGATGCGTGGGGCAGGAGCTTGAGCTCATGTACTCCTCGGTCGCTTCCCAGCACGCGATCCGCTCGCGCAGCACCTCGCGGTAGCGGGCGAGCGCGCCCAGCGCGTCGTCGGTAGGGACGAGGTTCAAGTTGTAGGTCGCCAGATCGATGCCCCAGGTTGGTGACTCCGGCTCACCGAGAAGCGCCAGAAGGCTATCGCGAGCGGCCGTGAGGCCGACCTTGGTGAGGGAGTAGACCTTCCGAGCGCGACCGTCGACCACATCGGTGGTCGACTCCACGAGACCTGCCTTCTCCAGTGAGGTCAGCTGCCGGTAGATCGTCGATTGGGAGAGCCCCGTCCAAGAACGCATGTCGCGATGCTCGACGTCGCGCTCGATCTGCCACGCGTGTTTCGGCTTCTCGCTCAGCAAGCCGAGAAGCGCAACTTCAGAGTTCGTGAGGGTGTCTTTGAGAGTCACAGGTATCCTCCAATGCCGGAAAGTTCTTGCACAGTCATATTCCCAGACAGTAATATAACTGTCAAGAGATATGACTTCGGAAGAGGAGCCCTCATGAAAGGTGCCATCTACTACTACTCGGGGACGGGTAACACGGCGCTGGCCTGCCAGTACATCACCCACCGGATGCCGATTCCGTTCGAGCTTGCCGACGTCACTAGCACGTGCGACGTCGATCTAGAACAGGCGGACATCGTTGGGTTCGCCACCTCGACGGACTTCTGGGGCGTCCCTCGGGTCCTAGAGACGTTCATCGACGGGCTTCCTCGGCAAGCCGGCAAGCCGGCGTTCGTCTTCAACACGTTTGGCGCGGTCAGTGGCAAGACCCTGAAGATCCTGTCGGAGCTGGTCACGGCGAAGGGGTTCGAGGTTCTTGCCGGGCATTCACTGCACATGCCCGAGAACTACCCGCCGATGCTTGCGGGGAAGATGGCGTCCGCCGATGCGCCCAGCCCAGCTGAGATCGCGGGCCTCGACGCGTTCGTCGGCGAGCTTGGCGGGATCTGGGCCGCAATGTCAGATGGCCGACGAGTCGAGAGCCACAAGCTCCGGCTGGGCTTCTTCGACAACCTGGTCCCTCGGCGGCGCAGAACGACCGCCCGCAAGGACATGGGGGAGAAGTTCGTCGACGAGTCCGCCTGCACCGAGTGCGGCACGTGCGAGCGGAACTGCCCGTACGGGGCGATTCGTCTCGGTCCCCGGCCCATCTTCGACATGAGCGAGTGCCACGGTTGCTGGCGGTGCTACAACCAGTGCCCCTCCAACGCAATCTATACAGACAAGTTCCGGGGAGGACCCTACTATCCGGGACCGAACGAACTGCTGAGGGCAAAGTTGGAGTCGTAGTCGCGGGGCTGTGCCAAACTGCCCAACAAGGGGATCAACCCGACTCGCTTCGCTCGCGGGTTATCCCCAACACGTTGGGCCCATCCTGGGGCAGCGCTCCACGGGTCGCCGTGGTCGACCGCTCGGTTGAACTCTCCTCGCCAGCGCTGGCCTCTCCGAACAACTCGTCGGAAGTGGTCTCCAGTAGCAGCTTCACGGGATTGACAGCGCGGAACGACACCTGTAAGATTCCGCTGACAGGTGGTGATGTGCAATGGCGGTTGAACGGTCTGGCGACGATCTTCTGAAGATGCTAGGTGCATTGGCCAATCCCCATCGGCTCCGGATCGTTGCCGCATTGAGTAGGCGGACAAGGTACGTGAGCGAGCTCGCCCGCGAACTCAACATGAGCCGCCCGCTGCTGCACATGCATCTACAGCGACTTGAGGCAGCCGGTCTGGTCGTCGGTCACCACGAGGTGTCGTCCGAGGGCCGGGCACTTCGCTACTTCGAGGTAACTGACTTCGATGAGAGGCTATCCTCCACGCGTATTGCTGCTGCGGCAGCGACCTTGTCAACGGCTGGCTCGGGCGACGAAAAGGAGATCTGAAGATGTTGGGACTCACGGAGAGTGGAGTTGTTGGTATCACGATTCTCGTTCAACTCACAGTGGTCGTGGTCGTCGTGTTGATCACGAGATCGCGAGTCACGAGAGAACGGATGGGTGGGCAGCGAGAGGCGGACTACAAGGAGCTTGCCGCGAGGTACGACGCACTTGCTTCGCAGTCCGCGAGTGCGCAAGAGGCCCTGCAGGGCGAGCTGAGTGAGCTCCGCACGAAGGTCGAATCGATGGAGCGAATGCTCGCGGAGGTAGGCTAGTCATGGTGGACGGAAGACCTCCCGCAACAGCTCGGCCGCAGGGCGCAGAGGCGGGTGTCACGAGGCGGGGCATGTTGGGTGCTTGTGCGCTCGGGACGGTCCTACTGATGGCGGGGTGCGGCGGCAAGAGCGAGAGCGCCGGAACGTACTATGAGGGCCACCAGAGTGATATCCGCAGCGATTTCGAGGCCCTGCTGCCCGCCATGCGGCGGAGGTTGTCTGCCGTTCATGGCGAGGCGATGGCCGGAGACGCGATCGCCGGTGCCCGCAGGCGCGCGGATTCGCTCCTCCCCAAGGTTCCCTACATCGGGGGCAGCGCCAATGAGCTGACAACGAATCTCTACCAGTCGGCGATGGCCCTCGCGATCCACCAGGAGATGAAGGCGCGCGAGCGGCCGGCAAGTGAAACCGCAGAGGTGATCTATCGTGCGTTCGGCGACTACCTCGCTGAGTGGCCTCAGGCGCCGTTGCTCAAAGCCACAGGCATTGTGATGCGCGTTGCTCGACCGCGATCCAGCCACGTTGCATCGTCCCAGTACGACTGGACATGCTCGGACGTTGCGGGCGACGGCACGACGTTTGACTGGGGGGTCGACTACGCTCAGTGCGGGATATGCACCTACCTTCGTGAGCATGAGGCGGAGGACCTCCTGCCGTACATGTGCCTGCTGGACTTCCCGGTGTTCAAGGCGATGGGGGTCGGGTTGGAACGAACCAGAACCATTGCACGCGGAAACCGAACGTGCGACTTCAGGCACAACTTCGACGGACGCTATCATGCGGAATGGGAGCCATTCGATCTAGGGCTCTAGGGAGCATCGAGGCAGCCCGGTTGTAGGCTGGTCGACACCCCGTCGAGCACACGTCGGAGGGCCCAACAAAGGGATCAACCTGACTCGCTTCGCTCGCAGGTTATCCCTAACACATTGGGCGGACTACGGTCGCGTTGGCAGCAGATGCGGGCGGATCCAACCCGCGAGTTGGTCCTCGTCAAGCTCGCCGGCAGCGAGGTCGAGCATGACGGTCACGACTTCGGACTCAGGTGCTTCGAATTCGTACCCGTTCAGCCCTAGGAAGACGCCCATCGTCACGAAGGCCACGCGCTTGTTGCCGTCATTGAACGGGTGGTTGCGAGTCAACCCGAACGCGTAAGCCGCCGCAAGGGCCGCGACGTCGCTCTCGGGCCTGTACGTGAGGTGCTGCCTCGGGCGCGCGAGCGCGGATTCGAGGCCGTTCTCGTCCCGCAGCCCCGACAGCCCGCCATGCGCTCTGACGAGATCGAAGTGGATCGCCTCGACCACGAGCCGGTCGACCCAGCGCGGCTCCCCCAGCCACGGCATCACTGGCTACTTCGCCAGCTCGCGCAGCGCATTGCGGTACTTGCCCGCGACTCTGGACGCGATTGAGAGCGCCTCTTCAGTCTGCGGGTCGTACGGGGTCAGCAGGATGCCGCGGTCGGTCTCGATCGCCAGGATCGTATCGCCCGCCGCTAGATGCAGCCGCTCGGCCATGTCCTTGGGCAGTGTCGCACTGATCGAGCCGCCGGCCTGGCGCAGCTTGAGTCCGCGAGTCATGTATCCTCCGTGGCATCGGGTCGTTACTGACGATGGGGAGTGTAGCACAGAAGTGCTACTAGTGGCGCGGCTCGGCGAACAAGCGCGTCAACCTGACGCGTTCGAGGTTCGCATAGGATGGCGGGGGATAGGCGCGCAGGTTACGCGCCCAACGTTCGACAGAACGAGGAGGGTGAATAGGCCGTTGAGCTCAATAGTCGGATTGGTGTTCTTCCTGTTCTTCGGCGCGATAGGCGTAGGCGGGACGATCCTATGGGTCTGGATGCTTATCGACTGTGCGACGAAGGAACCATCGGAGGGGAACGACAAGGTCGTGTGGCTATTGGTGATCTTGTTCACCCATTTCATTGGTG
>DATCIG010000069.1:0-20269 GCA_036507895.1 Coriobacteriia bacterium | reverse complement strand
CCTGCCGATCACCACGGCCCGCTTGCCCTCGAGTTCGATCCCGTAGTGATCGAGCATCCGCATGACGCCCCATGGAGTGCATGCCCGGTGACCTGGGAGCCCCCTCATCAGGCGGCCGAGATTCTCGGGATGGAAGCCGTCGACGTCCTTGATCGGCGCGATGTCGGCGACGACGCGCTCGACGTCGAGGTGACGCGGGAAGGGCTGCTGGACGAGGATCCCGTGGACCTGCGGATCGGCGTTGTAGGCGGCTATGACCGCATCGAGCTCCTCCTGGGAGGTGTCGGCGGGCAACCGTGTATCGAAGCTCCGGATGCCGAGCCGCGCACAGTCGCGCTCCTTCATACCGACGTACGACTGCGAAGCCGGATCGTCGCCGACGAGGACGACCGCGAGGCCCGGCGTCACGCCACGCCGGAGCAGCGCCTGGACGCGCTCAGCGGTCTCGAGCTCGACTGCGGCCGAGACGATCTTGCCGTCGATGATCACCGGGGGCATGCGCGTGTTCCTTCTCTCGCAGGGGCTGGAGTGGGATCGGACCTAGAACAATCCGACGATGTTACCGTCGGCGTCGATGTCGACGTTCTCGCCGGCGGGATGACTCGGAAGGCCGGGCATGGTCATGATGTCACCGCACAGAACGTAGAGGAACCCCGCGCCCGCGGAGAGACGGACGTCGCGGACCGGCAGTGTCCATCCGGTCGGACGGCCCTTGAGCTCCGGATCGTGACTGAGCGACAGACTGCTCTTGGCGACGCAGACCGGCAGTCCACCGAAGCCCATCTCGGTGAATCGCGCGATCGAGCGCAGGGCCTCCTTCGAGAAGTCGACCCCGTCGGCGCCGTACACCCCGCGCGCGAGCGACTCGATCTTCGCCTCGGGCGGATCCTCCTCCGCGTAGCTGAACGTGAGGGCGGAGGACGAGGCACATGCGTGCGCCACCGCGTCGGCCAACTCCATGCCGCCCTCGCCGCCGTCGGCGTGCAGCGTGTGCGAGACGGCGGCATCGGCTCCGGCCGCCATCGCAGCTTCGCGGATCAGCGCGTGCTCCGCGTCGGTGTCCGCCGGGAACCGGTTGACCGCCACCACGACCGGCACTCCGAACCCGGCAACGTTCTCGATCTGCTTGATGAGGTTGGGCAGGCCAGCGGTCACCGCTGCGAGGTCCTCGTTCTGCAGGCGCGGGTCGAGCGGGCGGCCGGGCCGGACCTCGTAGTGTCCCGAGTGGGCCTTCAGCGCGCGCACGGTGCACACCAGCACCGCACAATCGGGCGCGAGCCCGCTGGTCCGGCACTTGATGTTGCAGAACTTCTCGAAACCGAGGTCCGCGCCGAAACCGGCTTCGGTGACCGTATAGTCGGCGAGCTTGAGGGCGATGCGGTCGGCGATGATCGACGAGTTCCCGTGCGCGATGTTGCCGAACGGTCCCGCGTGCACGAACACCGGCCCACCTTCCATGTTCTGCAGGAGGTTGGGCATCACGGCGTCGCGCATGAGCACCGTCATGGCACCGGCGACCTTGAGGTCTTCCGTGGTGACGGGCTTGCCGGCGCGGTTGCTGCCGATGACGATCCGGCCGATGCGGGCACGCAGGTCGTGCAGGTCGTCCGAGAGCGCGAGCACGGCCATCAGTTCACTCGCTGACGTGATGTCGAAGCCGGTCTCGCGCGGGACGCCGCCGAACCTGCCGCCCAGTCCCACGACCACGTTACGCAGAGCGCGATCGGAGATATCGAGGACACGACGCCACGTGACCGCGTAGGGATCGAGATCGATCTCGCTGCGGTGATGGAGCGAGTTGTCGATGAAGGCGGAGCACAGGTCGTGAGCGGTGGTGACCGCGTGAGCGTCGCCCGTGAGGTGCAGGTTGAAGTCGGTCATAGGCAGCACCTGCGAGTTACCGCCGCCGGCGGCGCCGCCCTTGATGCCGAACACCGGTCCGAGCGAGGGCTGGCGGATGCAGGTGAACGCGCTGCGTCCGGTCCGCGCGAGCGCCTGGCCGAGGCCGACCGTGGTCAGCGTCTTGCCCTCGCCCAGCGGGGTCGGGGTGATCGCGGTGACCACCACGTACTTGCCGCTGGGACGCTCGGCGAGGCTTTCGGAGATGGAGAGCCTGACCTTGGCCTTGTACACGCCGTACGGCTCGACGAACCGCGCCTCGATGCCCGCACGCTCGGCGATCTCGGTGATGGGCAGGATGGGCGCTCGTTGGGCGATCTCGACGTCTGACAGCACTGTGCAGTCCCTTCGTGGGAGGTGAAGCTCAGCGCTCGGGCGCCTCAGCGATTCTACGCCGTACGCGCCGGGTACGCCTTCACGAACTTGGCCGATCGGCCCCCGCGAGCGACCGATTCGGGTAGATACCGGGAAACAAGCATCGCGCAAGCGCGCATCCGATCCAGCAGGAGGACCCATGGTCGACGCACCCGTCATCAACCTGGTCAGCGACTTCGCCGCCGCGGGCGACTTCGAGAAGAAGCACACGCCCTTCATCACACTCGAAGCGGCTCTCGATCGGCTCATCGTCACCGTCGAAGTGGGGCATGAGATCACCCATCCCAACGGGACCGATCACTACATCACGTTCATCGAGCTGTATGCCAACGGCGCGCCGATTGCGCGTCTCGACCTGTCGCCTGCCGTGACACACCCGAAGTTCTGCGTCCCGGTCTCGCTGCCCGCCGACACGGTGATACGAGCGATCGAGCACTGCAACCTGCATGGACTGTGGGCCTACGAGGTCACTCTCTGACGCATGTCCTCCGACTCAGAACAGTCCGCCTTCTGAAGCGTTCGCCGCCGGGTCCGCGAGCCCTAGGTGTTCGTAGGCCCGGGGGGTCGCTTGGCGCCCCTTCGGCGTGCGCATCAGGAACCCGAGCTGGAGCAGGAAGGGCTCGTAGACATCCTCGAGCGTCTCGGCCTCCTCGCCGACCGACGTCGCGAGCGTGTTGAGGCCCACGGGCCGACCTGAGAACTTCACGATCAGCGTCTCAAGGATCCGCACGTCCATCTTGTCCAGGCCGAGGTGGTCGACCTCGAAGAACGCCAATGCCTCCGCGGCGACGTCCTCGCTGATGCGACCATCGTGGCGCACCTGCGCGTAGTCGCGCACGCGCTTGAGCAGGCGGTTGGCGAGACGAGGGGTGCCACGGCTGCGACGCGCGATCTCCGCCGCACCCTCTCCGTCGATGTCGACTCCGAGGATCGACGCCGACCGCCGGACGATCGCCTCGAGCTCGGTGGAGGCGTAGTAGTCGAGACGGAACGACATCCCGAAGCGGTCGCGCAACGGCGCGGTGAGCAGTCCCGTACGCGTGGTCGCACCGATGAGGGTGAACCGCGGCACGTCGAGCCGAAGGCTGCGCGCCGCCGGCCCCTTGCCGATCACAACGTCGAGCGTGAAATCCTCCATGGCCGGGTAGAGGACCTCCTCCACCTGACGATTGAGGCGATGGATCTCGTCGATGAACAACACATCGTTCTCTTCGAGGTTCGTCAGCACCGCCGCGAGGTCGCCCGCCCGCTCGATGGCGGGACCGCTCGTGGTCTTCATGCTCACACCGAGCTCATTGGCGATGACCCCGGCGAGCGTGGTCTTGCCGAGGCCCGGAGGCCCGGAGAGCAGTACATGGTCGAGAGGCTCCTTGCGGGCCGCGGCGGCCTGGATCAGTATCGCCAGCGACTCCTTGACCTTCGGCTGACCGAGGTAATCCGCCAGTTGCTTCGGACGCAGTGAGCGATCGATCTCGACATCGTCGGGCGTGAATCGGGCCGAGACGATGCGCTCCTCGTCGGGAGTCCATTCGGTCGACCGGGACTCGCTCACCGGGCACCCCCGAGCATCTTGAGCGCGCTGCGCAGCAGCTGCTCGGTGGTCGCGCCCTCGGCGACATCGCGGAGGGCGACGGCCGCCTCAGCCGGAGAGAACCCCATACCGAGCAACGCCTCCCGGGCCTCGACCACGGCGCGAGACGAGGCGCCACCCGCCGATCCGCCCAACTCCGGGGTGCCGACCTTGTCCTTCAGGTCGATCAGCAGCCGCTGGGCCGTCTTCTTCCCGACCCCCGGGACACTGGAGAGGAGCGCCACATCATCGCGTGCCAGTGCGGTGCGCAGCACGTCCGGCCGCATCCACGACAGCACCGCGAGCGCGAGCTTCGGCCCGACTCCCGTGACACCGATGAGCGCCTCGAACAGCGCGCGTTCGTCCTCGCTCTCGAATCCGTACAGGGTGAGCTCGTCCTCGCGTACGTGAAGGTATGTGTGCACGGTGACCTCGTCGCCGTCGGCCGGGAGTGCGGCGAGCGACGAGGTGGACATGATGAGCCGGAGCCCCACGCCACCGACCTCGATCAGTGCCGACGATGCCGTGCGTCCCGCCATGCGACCGGTTAGAAAGGCGATCATCGAGAGGTTCCCATCGTCTCGCGCATCGAGCGCTCGCGGGCGCGAGCGACGCGCTGATTGGCGTGACAGATCGCCGCAGCCAACGCATCGGCCGCATGATCGGGAGTCGGATCGTGATCGAGACCCAGGATCGTGCGGACCATGTAGGTGACCTGCCCCTTGTCGGCCGATCCCGTGCCCACCACGGCGAGCTTGATCTCGCCCGGCCCGTACTCCCCGACCGGCAGGCCCGCGTCCGCCACGGCGACGAGCGCGGCGCCACGGGCATGCCCGGTGGCCATCGCCGTCGCGACGTTGCGACTGAAGTAGATGTTCTCGATGGCCGCCTCGGCCGGCGCGTAGCGCGCGATCAAGTCGGCGAGACCGTCACGCACGGTCTTGCATCGTCGGGCGGTGTCTTCGGTGCCCGTCGTCCTGATGCAGCCATACGACAGGCATCGGAAACGACTGCCGTCGACCTCGACGAACCCCCACCCCGTGTTCGCCAGACCGGGGTCGATGCCCAGGATGATCACCGACACGAACGCCTCCGGCTCCACGTCTCCAATCGAACATATGTTCAGTCTACGGCACCGCACCGACACGCGCAAAACGCAGACAAGGCGCCGCATGCGGCGCCTTGTCTGGAGAAAGCGAGGTGACGGAGACGGCTACAGATCGAGCGCGACCGCGATCTCCTCGGTGATGTCCATGTTGTGGTAGACGTCCTGGACGTCGTCGCTGTCCTCGAGGTTGTCGATCAACCGGAAGACCTTCTTCGCCGTCTCGGCGCTCACCGCCGCGGGGACCTTGGCGCGCATCGACAACTCGGCGGCCTCGATCGTGATACCCGCGCCCTCAAGGCTCTTCTTGACGGCATCCAGGTCGTTGGGGCTGGTGACGACGATGAACACGTCGTCGTTGTCCTCGAGATCATCGCCCCCGGCTTCCATGACCGCCATGAGCAGCTCCTCCTCGTCGGGGGCGCCCTCCTTCACGATCACGATCTCACCGCGACGCTCGAACTGGAACGCCACCGAGCCGGTCGCGCCGAGCGAGCCGCCCGCACGGGTGAACGCCGCGCGGACATCGGCGGCGGTGCGGTTGCGGTTGTCGGTCAGGGCTTCCACGTAGACGGCGATGCCGCCCGAGCCGTAGCCCTCGTAGATGACCTCTTCGTAGTTCGCGCCGCCCGCTGTGCTGAATGCCTTGTCGATCGCCGACTGGATCTTGTCCTTCGGCAGCGAGTAGCTCTTCGCCTTGTCGATGGCGGCTGCGAGAGAGGCGTTGTTCTCCGGCTTGGGATCGCCGCCTGTCTTCGCCGCGACCGTGATGACCTTCGACAGCTTGCTGAAGAGCTTGGAGCGCTTGGCATCCACAGCGCCCTTGCGGTGCTTGGTGGTCGCCCACTTCGAATGTCCGGACATCGGCAGCCTCTCTTTTTGTTCACGCGCGCACGCGGGCGCGCGGGTTAGTGACCGCTCGTAAGGATACCCGATACCCCGCGCTGCGACGATGCAAGCCACACCGGTGGCGCCCCGAGGCCCCCGGCTGCTATGACCGCGACGCGCCCACCACGCGTTCGACGAACAAACGATGGAAGCGCGGATCCCCTGTGAGCTCCGGGTGGAACGAGGTGGCCATGAGGTCGCCCTGGCGCGCCGCGACGATGTGCCCGTCGTGCCGTGCGAGCACCTCGACCCCGTCACCGACCTCTTCGATCCACGGGGCGCGGATGAACACGCCCGTGAACGGATCCTCGAGACCGGCGACGCGAAGGTCCGCCTCGAAGGAGGCGAGCTGGCGGCCGTACGCGTTGCGCCGCACCGTGATGTCCATCAGCCCGAGCGAGCGCTGGTCCGGCACGGCGTCGAGAACCTCCCGCGCGATGAGTATCGCGCCGGCGCACGTGCCCCACACGGCCATACCGGCCGCATGATGCTCGGACACGGCGTCGTAGAAGCCGTAGGTCGCCATCAACTTCCCGATAGCGGTCGACTCCCCACCCGGGATGACGAGCGCGGAACAGCCGACGAGCTGCTGCGGCTGCCGGACCGCGACGGTCGCGACCCCCAGCGCTTCGAATGTGACGATGTGTTCGCGGAATGCGCCTTGAAGCGCGAGGACCCCGACCTTCACCTACCAGCCACGCTCCTGCATACGCTCCGCGGCCGGGATCTCGGCGATGTTGATGCCGACCATGGCCTCGCCAAGGTTACGCGAGACACGCGCGATGATGTCCGCGTCCTGGAAGTGGGTGGTCGCCTCGACGATCGCCTTGGCGCGCTTCGCCGGATCGCCGCTCTTGAAGATGCCGGAGCCGACGAACACGCCGTCGCAGCCGAGCTGCATCATCAGTGCGGCGTCCGCCGGTGTCGCGATCCCGCCTGCGGAGAAGTTCACCACGGGGAGCTTGCCGTTCTCGGCGACCCACTTGACGAGCTCGTACGGCGCCTGAAGGTCCTTGGCGGCCGCGAAGAGCTGCTCGCCGCGCAGGCCCTTGAGCCATGCGATCTCGTCGGTGACGGTACGGATGTGACGGACGGCCTCGACGATGTTGCCGGTGCCCGGCTCGCCCTTGGTGCGGACCATCGACGCGCCCTCGGAGATGCGGCGAAGCGCCTCACCCAGGTTGCGGCAGCCACAGACGAACGGGACCGAGAAATCCCACTTGTTGACGTGGTGCTCCTCGTCGGCCGGCGTCAGGACCTCGGACTCGTCGATGTAGTCGACGCCGAGGGTCTGCAGCACCTGCGCCTCGACGAAGTGGCCGATACGGCACTTCGCCATGACCGGGATGGAGACGGAGCTGACGATCGACTCGGTGATCGTCGGATCGGCCATGCGGGCCACGCCGCCCGACGCGCGGATGTCGGCGGGTACGCGTTCGAGCGCCATGACGGCGACGGCACCCGCGTCCTCGGCGATCTTCGCCTGCTCGGCGTTGACGACGTCCATGATCACGCCGCCCTTGAGCATCTCGGCGAGGCCGGTCTTGACCCGGATCGTCCCGGTGGCGGTGCTGTCGCTCATGGTCTTCCGACTCCTTCTATCGCACGCGAGCGGCCGTGGTGACGGTCCGCTCGCTTCACAGGCGTTGTCTTGACTATGGGTCTGTAAGTCTACCCTTTCGGCGAAAGTGCGAACAAGCACTCCACAAGTGCGAATAACGCACATCCCCCCTGCGCACAGTGCGAAAGGGGGGATGTCACGAGCGATCTACTTCATGGAGATGCTCTGATCGCTGCCGATGACCTGGAACCACGTGTTCCCGGGATCGAGCTTGATCGGCTTGCCGTCGGCCGTCTTCAACTTCGGCGGCGAGTCCGCCCCCGCCTCCCAGGTGCCGTCCAGGCGCTGTCCGCCATAGAAGACCGAGGCACGGCCGCTGCCGCCCAAGGTGATCTCCACGACGCCCTTCTTGTCACCCGGGTACGGCTTGATCTGCACCCAGAGCACGACGACGTTACGGGCCTTGAGCTGCTTGCCCGTGACCGCGTCGGTGTGCGCCTTCCCATTGATGGACCTCGCGTACAGATGCGACGCCGGGTCGTAGTTCCACTGGACCTTGTTGGAGGAGGACACCGGCACCGAGAGCTGCGTGACGACCGGAGTAGCCAGCGCCGAAGCACGCGCGAACTGGAGCCCGGTGATCGTCTCGGTCGCCGCATAGCCGCGCTTGCTCGTCGCGAAGCCGCGGAGCTTGGTGATGTCGAGGTACATGTTGTGCGGCGCGGGGCGCGTCGAGGCACGCCAGTACGACGCCGGGTTGAAGAACTGGTCCATATCGTTGTAGCGCGACTTGTCCGCGAGTGCGGTACGCACCCTCTTGGGTCCGCCGACGTGCGCGAGCAGGGAGTGGTACTGCGGCACCAGGAACAGATCGGGTGGGCGGCACGAGCGAACGGGGCCAACGACCTTGGGGACCTGCGACTGGAACAGCGCATGGAAGCGGGTGATGCCGCCCTCCGAGATCATCTCGTAGACGATGTCGGCCTTGTCCAGCCCGGTCTGCGGGCGGGCGGCCGGGGAGTTCTCGATCTTCACGGAGACGACGCGGATCAGCGTGGCGTCCGCAGATGGGGCGTCGAGGCCGGTGAGCGGCCAGTGGGGAGACCCTGCCGGCTTCAGCACGGTGCGCTCGGTCGAGGCGGCCGGCCAGAGCGCTTCGATGGTCTTGGCCGCGCTGCAGCCCGTCAGTGATGCGGCGATGGCGGTCACAGCGACCGCGAGAACGATGATAGCGATGCGGGGCCTCATGTTACGGCTGCGCCTTCTCTCGTCGTGGAGGGGTGCGTCGAGCATAGCATCTCCCCCGCGCGGCCTGTGGCCCGCACGAGGGAGATCGATCCGATACCGTTACGAACCCGCGGAACCGCCGCTCTCCCGACGCGGGTCGGAGCCCGCATCGACGTCGGCGCGGCGACGGGCCCGCCACACCAGCCATATCCCGGCCAAAAGCACCGGGAGAGTGAGCACCTGACCCATCGTGATCCCGCCTGCGATGAAGCCGATCTGGATGTCCGGCTCGCGGAAGAACTCCACGAATATCCGAAAGACCCCGTAGAGGGCGAGCATCCATCCGGTCAACTCGCCGGCCGATCGCTCGCGTCGCGCGAGCAGCAGCATCACCGCGAACAGGACGAGACCCTCGAGACCGGCCTCATAGAGCTGGGACGGGTGACGCGGACGGATGTCGCCGGTCAACTGCACCGCCTTCGGGAAGATGACTCCCCACGACGCGGTGGTGACGCGACCCCACAGCTCCTGATTGACGAAGTTGGCGAGGCGGCCGAGGAGCAGCCCGATGGGCGCGGCCACGGCTCCGGCATCGCAGAGGCGCAGGAAGGAGACGCCGTACCTGCGCGAGACCCAGACCCCGGCCAGCAGGATGCCGACCAGTCCGCCGTGGAACGACATCCCTCCGTCCCACATCTGCAGGATGCGGACCGGCTCCCGCCAGTAGGCGCCTGCGCCGTAGAACGCCACATACCCAAGGCGTCCGCCAGCCACCACGCCGATCACCGCGGCAAGGACCGAGGCCGCCTGTCCATCCGGGCCGAGCCCCAGGCCCCATCTCTCGTCGAGGACCTTCAGGATCCACCACCCGGCCAAGAACGCGACCATGTAGGCGAGCCCGTACCAGCGGACGGTCAGCGGTCCGAGCTGCAGCGCGATCGGATCGAGCGACGGGAACATGAAAGCAGCCATGACCGGCTCTCCTCTCGCGGTGGTTATCGGATAAAACGACCGGACCCTAGAAGCCGACCGCCACCGGTTGCCGGGCGGCAGACTCGATCTCGAAGTAGACGCGCTCCCCGAAGCCGAGGACCGGCGCGATCAGGTTGGCCGGGAACTGCTGAACGGCCATGTTGAAGCTCATGACCGAGTCGTTGAAGAACTGCCGGGCATACGCGATCTTGCCCTCTGTATCCGCAAGCTCATCCTGAAGGCCCATGAAGGAACCGTTCGCCTTGAGGTCCGGGTATGCCTCGGCCAAGGCGAACAGCGACCTGAGCGTGTCGGTGAGAGCGTTCTCCGCCGTGCTGCGGCCCTCGGTGCCCCTCGCCGCCATCGCAGCATCCCTCGCGGAGACGACCTGTTCGAGTGTCTCGCGCTCGTGTGCCGCATAGCCCTTCACGGTCGCAACGAGGTTCGGGATGAGGTCGTAGCGCCTCCGGAGCTGCACATCGATCTGCGCCCAGGCGTTGTCGCACCTGCTCCGCAGGGTGACGAGGCGGTTGTAGATGATGGCCACAGCAACGGCGACCACCGCGACGACAGCGAGGATGATGCCGGAGACCCAGCCGCCCATGTCTGCTCCTTCGCGCCCGACGATATATGCACCCCGCGCAGGCGCCGTGCCTGCGGCGACTAGGATACACTTCGCGCCACCGCCGGACGCACGGGGTATCGCCCATCCATACGGCTCGAGGACGCTGCGCGTGTTCCCTCTCAAAGACCAGAATCCCACCTCACGGATCACCTGGATGACGTGGCTGCTGCTCGCCGCGAACGTCGGGATATTCGGCTACGAGGTGTACCTGCAGGCCACGGCCGGCGACCTCGCCGTGGCCTCGTTCACGCAGCGGCTGACGTTCGACCCGTCGGCCCTCGCAGCCTCGCCGATGTCCCCGGCTGTATGGCTGACGGTCCTGACGGCGATGTTCCTCCACGCGGGATGGGTGCACCTCGGCGGGAACATGCTCTACCTCGGGATCTTCGGCAACAACGTCGAGGACCGGATCGGACCCTGGCGCTTTCTCGCCTTCTACCTCGCGTGTGGCGTCGCCGCATCATTCGCGCAGGCGCTCGGCACCGGCTTCCCCCATATCCGGATGCTCGGAGCGTCCGGCGCCATCGCGGGCATCCTCGGCGCCTATCTGCTGCTGTTCCCCCGTGCCCGGGTCGTGACCGCGGTGTTCATCATCTTCGTGTTCGAGCTGGCGTTGATCCCGGCCTGGATCGTCATCGGAGTGTGGTTCCTGCTCCAGCTCGGCGCCGGTGTTGCCAGCATCGGCCCCGCTGCACCCGCCGCGGGCGTCGCCTACCTCGCGCACGTCGGCGGGTTCCTCGCGGGGATGGTGCTCATCGCACCGGCATGGATCGCGGACCGGAGAGGTAACCGCTCCGTCACCTGGCGGTAGGCGCGACGGTTCAGCGGCCCGCGCCCGAATCCATGAAGGCCAGCATCGACTCGACGGTGTCGGCAGCCGCGAGTTCGCGCCTGAAGTACTCCACGTAGGCGTCGATGCGCCGCGACTGATGTGCGGCGGAACGGTCATCGGCTGGGCGGCCGAGAACCGCGGGCGCAGCCACCCACGCCTCGGTGCCGGTGGACGGCGGATCCCCTCGCGCGGCACCGAGCAGTCCGACGAGGCCGGGCGGGACCTGGGTCCGTATCGCGATCAAGGCGCCGCAGACCGGGCAGCCGAACGAGACTTCGACGTCGGACCCCGAACGCAGGACGATGGCCGTCACGTCGTCGGCGGAGACCTCGACGGCACCGTCGATGGGGCACCAGACCGTGAACCGCATCGCGTTCACCTCCAACGACTTGCATATTTATCTTACCCGCGAACGCGCACCACCCTTGTAGTATCCTCACCCGCATGTCTGAACCGACCCCGAACCGCAGCCCATCCCCGTCCCGAAGCGCGCTCATGCTCAGGGGGGCGAAGCTCGGCCTGCCCGTCTTCCTCGGGTATGTGCCGGTGGGGGCGGCGTTCGGACTGGCCGCGACGGCAGCCGGATTCACGATCACGCAAGCAACCGCGTGCTCGGCGCTCGTACTTGCGGGAGCCGGCCAGTTCATCGGACTCGCGGCCCTTACGTCGAGCGGGAACCTGGTCGCCGCCCTCATCGCGACCGGGGTCGTGAACCTGCGCTACGTCTTGTTCGCCGCGACGATCTCTCCCCACCTCCGCAAGGTCCCTCGCTGGAACCAGGTCCTCCTGGCATTCACGCTCACGGACGAGACCTTCGCGATCAACATCGGTGACGCTCGCGCCGGCCGCGCGGACCGCTTCTCGATGCTCGGCGTCGGGCTGATCTCATGGACGGGCTGGACGCTCGGCACGCTCGTGGGAGCGACGGCCGGCAGCGCACTCGGTGATCCCTCGAAGTGGGGCGTCGATTTCGCGATGCCGGCCATGTTCGTGGCCCTGCTCGTCGGTCAGATCACGAGACGCCGTGAGCTGATCGCCGGCGCCCTCGCCGCAGTCACCGCGCTGGCGCTCTCGCTCGTGCTGCCGGGGCAATGGCCCGTCGTCGTGGCTGCGATCACCGCGGCCACCGTCATGACGGCGGTCCCGAGATGACCTCGCAGCTCGCATGGGGACTCGTCATCGGGATGGCGGTGTCCAACATCATCATCCGCTGGGTACCGATCGCTCTGCTCTCTCGCCTCGAGCTTCCCGACCTGGCGCAGCGCTGGCTGGGCTACATCCCGGTGTCCGTGATGGCCGCCATCGTCGCGACACAGGTGCTGCGTCCGGGCGGTCAGTGGATGCTCGCACCTGACAACCCGTACCTGCTGGCGGCCGTTCCGACCGCGCTCGTCTACCGCTTCACACGCAGCTTCCTCGGCGCCACCGCAACGGGCATGCTCTCGTTCCTCGCACTGCGCTACCTGCTCGGGTAGCATGACTCGCACGCGGCGCTGAAGCGCCTGCGTTCAACCAAGGAGAGTGCCGTGGCACGCGTCAGCCCCTTCCGCGCCGTCCGATACCAGCGGCCCGATGGCTCCGACATCACCGAGCTCACCGCTCCCCCGTACGACGTCATCTCCCCGGGACTGCGCGAGGACCTGCTGTCTCGCGACCCGCACAACGTCGTGGCGCTCGAGCTTCCCGAAGGGCCTCTCGATCCCGCCGCCCCGGCCAACCGCTACGAGACAGGCGGGCGGCGCTGGCGCGACTGGCTCTCCACCGGTGTCCTCAAGGCGGACGACGCGCCCGCCGTGTACGTTCTGGAACAGCGCTACCTCCACGATGGCGAGATGATCGCGCGACGCGGCTTCATCGCCGCCGTGGGCCTCGAGCCGTTCTCCGCAGGCGTGGTCCTGCCCCATGAACGCACACTGCCGAAAGCGATCGGCGACAGATTGAACCTCACACGGTCGACCGCGGCGAACCTGAGCCAGGTGTTCGGGATGTTCCCCGACCCGGAGCACGTTACCGACACCCTCATCGCGACCGCGATGAATCTCGCGCCCCTCGCGACCGCGACCGACGACGATGGTGTCGCCTCGACGATCTGGGCGCTTTCCGATCCCACCGACCAGCGCCTGTTGGCGGAGTTCATGTCCGACCGGCAGGTCTTCATCGCAGACGGACACCACCGGTACACCACCGCGCTGGCCTATCGCGACGAGCGCGTCGCCGAAGCGGAGCGTGACGGCTCGTCGACCGGCACCGCTGACGCCGCCTACGACACGGTGATGATGGCGCTCGTGAACATGGATGACCCGGGGCTCGTCGTGCGCCCCACCCACCGGCTCGTCGATGCGCCCGGCGCATTCGACCCCTCGGCGTTTAGGGAGGCGCTGGGCGCCCACTTCGAGCTGAGCACACCCGAGGCCGACCCGGTCGAGGCCCTTGCGGCATCGACCGATCGCCCTTCGCTCATAGTCCGGACCCGGGACGGTGCCACGCGCCTCGCGCGCCTGCGAACCGACGTCGACCACTCCCCCGCGTTCCCCGTGGGCAGTTCGAAGCCCTGGCGTGAGCTCGACGTCGCCGTTCTGCAGGAGCTCGTCCTGTCACCGCTCCTCGACGTCCACCCCGACCGTCCCGCGACACTCGAACGCCTCTCCTTCTCGAAGGACGCCACAGCGGCGCTCGGGTCGGCCGCGGAGCACGATGCGGTGTTCATCCTCAACTCCACACGCATGGAACAGGTCGCTGCGGTGGCGAGGGCCGGCGAGACGATGCCGCAGAAGTCGACGTACTTCTACCCCAAGCTGCAGTCGGGCCTGCTGTTCAAGAGACTCGACAGCCTCTAGCGATCGCGCGCGGGTTCAGACCGGTCGACGGCGCGCACCCACGCCGTCGACGTTGCGCTCGACAAGGCGGGGACAGACGCCACCGAGGCGACACTCGTCGCACAGCGGCCGCGCGGGGTGGCACCACTGACGGCCGATCAGCCAGGTGGCCAGGTCGATGCTTCCCGGCGCCGAGGGGCACGCCTCGACGGCCGCCGCCGCGACCATCTCCGGCGTATCCGACTCCACGAGTCCCGTGCGAAGGAACACGCGACGGACCTGGACGTCATAGGCCACGGTCCCGCACTCGAGCCCTTCGATCGTGACCCCGAAGTGACGCGCGAGGATCTCGACCGCCATGGCGGCCTTCTTGCGACCGATGCCGCGGAAGGCCGAGAGTCTCTCGGCGAGCACGAGCGCCGTCGGCGCGTCTCCCCAGATCGCCGACGCATCGCCGCCCCAGCACGCCAACAGGCGCTCGGCGGCGTCGCTGATCCAGCCCGACATCGTGTGCTTGAAGCGGTGAAGGGCCGGCGTGCGGCACACCGCTTCATCAACGAGGCCCCGCTCCGCCGCGAGCCGCGCAAGATCCAGGTGCCCGAGACGCTCTCGCAGAAGATACGGGCCGGCCCACGCCCGCTCGGCGGGGATGCCCTGGGTGAACAACACGGCCAGAAGGAACGCCTCCGGGGAGCGCTTGATCAAGGCGTCCGCCTCGGAGATGTCCGTGAAGGCGCCACCTACCTGCGCCGCACCCTGGTCCGCGAGCTCGCTCTCGTACGCGACGAGCGCGACAGCCACCGCCGCGCGGGCCGAAGCGCTCAGGGACACGCGGACGCCCCTACTCCGACGCCGGCATCTGCGGACCGTGCGTCAAGAAGAAGGCGCAGAAGGTGCAGCCCTCCTTGATGGCCCGGCGACGGTCGATCGACGGCGCGAAGATGAGGGCCGGATCGGACGTCTGAGCGTGGGTCGGACGATCGCACGCGGCGAAAGCGCAACGAGAGCTGCACTTCTCACCGGGGTGGTTATGCGGACACGTCGCCATCATCTCGGCGTCGCATCCACGCATCTCCCAGCACTTCGCCATGCGAGTCCTTTCGTTCTATACTTGCGCCCGCGCCATGGTAGCACCCACCCGGCGCCCGGCCGGCCCGTCGCCCGTTGCGACGGGCTTGCCGCTTGAATACTCGCAACCGCACACCGCCGAGGGGGACGAGGCCGACGTGACGCAGCCGAGACACGAGCGCTACGACACCATCGTGGTGGGAGCCGGCCCCGCAGGGGTCATGGCCGCACTGTATGCCGCGGAGCGCGGAAGCGTGCTTTTGATCGACTCCTCCGCCCTTCCTCGCGACAAGAGCTGCGGCGGGATGCTCCACGAGCTCAGCCTCGAAGCGCTGGCGCCGTTCGGCGAGGTGCCGGAGAGCATCATCCGCACACCGCGGCACGTCGACTTCCGCTACGTCGACTGGGACCGTGACATCCGCAAGCCCACGACGGTGCGCTTCCTCAATGTCGACCGCGCCGGCTTCGACGACTGGCTCGTATCGTTGCTCCCGGATCCCGTCGAAGTCGTCGGATCCTGCACCTTGGCCGGATTCGGGCAATCCGCAGACAGCGTGGCGGTGCGATGCCGTGTGGGCGAAGAAGTCCTCACCATCCACTGCGAGAACCTGATCGGGGCCGATGGGGCGCGCTCCGCGACCAGGCGTGCCCTGGGTATCGGGGCGACGAGCACCTACGTGACGCTGCAGGACTTCGTCGAGCTGCGAGACGAACTGCCGCCGTACTTCGACTGCCTCTACCTCAGGTCGATGGGTGGCGAGTTCGGGTACGGGTATGTCGTTCCCAAGGGCGACGTCGCGATCGTCGGCTCGGTGTTCTACCCGAAGACCAAGCGGCCGTGGGAGAAGGCCGACCAACTGCTGGCGACCATGCGCGAAGCGATGCCGCAGTTGGGCGAGAGCCGCAAGCGCGAGGCGTGCGCCGCTCTGTGCGTGCGCTCCATCGACGACGTCGCCCCTGGTAGCGGACGCGTGCTGCTCGTCGGCGAGGCCGGAGGCTTCATGTCCCCCTCGTCGGGCGAAGGGATCTCCTACGCACTGCGCTCGGGGATCGAAGCAGGAAAGGCCGTCGCGCACCACGCACCGGACGCCGCGCTGTCTGCGTATCGCGAAGCCCTGGCCCCGCTGCGCATGGACATCCGCCGCCGGCTGCGATGGCTGCCCCTGATGGAATCGCGCGTCGGCAAGTACCTCGCAGGCTTCGTCCCCGCGCCGATCGTCAGCCACATCACCCAAGGTCTCTAAACCTCAAGTACAGGTCGAGCAAATCCGCCTATTTCAGGTAAGAGCGGCTCGCGGTCGGATCCGTCTGCCCCTGATAGCGGCTACGCAGGCCTGGCGACCCGTACGGCCGATCGACCGGCGTCGTCATCAGCATGAACGACACCTGCCCGATGGCCATTCCCGGGGTGAGCACGATCGGCAGGTTCGCGACGTTCGACAACTCCAGCGTGATCGTCCCCTCCCAGCCCGGGTCGATGTAACCGGCGGTCGAGTGGATGAGCAGCCCGAGCCGGCCGAGAGAACTCTTGCCCTCCAAGCGAGCGACGATGTCGTCGGGAAGTGAGACCCTCTCGATCGTCGCCGCGAGCACGAACTCCCCGGGGTGCAGCACGAAGGGCTCTTCGGATGAGGCCTCCACCATGTCCATCAGCCCGACCTGGTCCATCGTCGGGTCGATGTAGGGATACCGCGAGTTGCGGAACACCCTGAAGCGCGGCCCGAGGTGAAGGTCGACGCTCGACGGCTGGATGTCGTCCTCGTCGATCGGCTCGATACGGATGCGCCCGGCAAGCATCTGCTCGCGGATCGTACGGTCGGAGAGAACCATCGCTGGACGACGCTCCTTCGAAAAGGGCCGGAAAGTGGACACGAGGCAGACCGGGGTCGTCCCCGGTCTGCCTCGCGCGTGGAACCTACAGGATCACGCGCACTTCGAGAATCCGCAGGAGCGGCACACCGCGCAGCCGCTCTCGTGCTCGAGGGCGCTGCCGCACTCGGGGCAGGCGCCGGCGAGATTGTCGAGCGTGTCGGTGTTCTTGACGACCGCCGTCGGCATCGTGCCGGTGGCCTGCAACTCGATGAAGTGCTCGAGCGCGATACCCACCGCATCGGCGCACGAGAGCACCTTACCGCCCTCCGCCCAGGTCGGCGTGGGGCAACGGATGCCGCGCAACTGACGGACGACGGCCTCGGGATCGACGCCCGCGCGCAGGGACATGGAGATCATCCGCGACAGGGCCTCGGACTGGCTCGCCGCACAGCCACCCGACTTGCCCATAGAGGTGAAGATCTCGCACAGACCCTGCTCGTCGGTGTTGATGGTCACGTAGAGATTGCCGCAGCCCGTCTTGATCTTCTCGGTGCGGCCGATGGTCACCGTCGGGCGAGGACGCGGCTCGATCTCGCCGTGACGCTGGTCGCCCGCAGCAGCGGCGGCGCCCTTTCCGGACTGCCCCGTCGTCAGGACCTGGTTGTCCTTGCTGCCGTCACGGTAGATCGTGACGCCCTTGGTACCCAGCTCGTTGGCAAGGTCGTAGACTTCGCGAACGTCGTCAGGAGTGGCGCCGTGAGAGAAGTTGACCGTCTTGCTGACCGCGTTGTCGGTGTGCTTCTGGAAGGCAGCCTGCATACGGACATGCCACAGCGGAGCGATGTCGTGTGCCGTCGCGAACCATCTGCGCACGTCCTCCGGGACCTCTTCGATATCGCGCACCGAGCCATGGTCCGCGATCAGTGCCATCAGATCGCGGCTGTAGAAGCCGCGCTTGATCGCCAGGTCCTCGAACATGGGGTTGACCTCGATGAGACGGTCGTTGTCCATGACCGTGCGAACGTAGCTCACGGCGAAGAGCGGTTCGATCCCACTCGAGCAGTTGGCGATGATCGAGAGCGTACCCGTGGGGGCGATGGTGGTGACGGTGGCGTTGCGGATCGCACCGCCATCGGGATTGTCATAGATCGAACCCGCGAAGTTGGGGAAGGAGCCCCTCTCCTCGGCCAGGTTACGCGACGCGGCCTTGCCTTCGGCGTTGATGAAGCCCATGACCTTGCCGCCGAGAGCGATCGCTTCGTCAGAATCGTACGCGATCCCCATCGTGATGAGCATGTCCGACCAGCCCATGACCCCCAGGCCGATCTTGCGGTTGCCGCGCGCGAGTTCGCCGATCTTCGGCAAGGGGTACTCGTTGACGTCGATGACGTCGTCGAGGAACCGAACACCCCGGCGCACAGTGTCTCCGAGGCGGTCCCAGTCGACCTCGGCGCGGCCGTCGCGCTGGGTCACCATGCGGGACAGGTTCACGGAGCCGAGGTTGCACGCCTCGTACGGCAGCAGCGGCTGCTCGCCGCACGGGTTGGTCGACTCGATCTCGCCGAGCAGTGGCGTGGGGTTATCGCGGTTCATGCGATCGATGAAGATGATCCCGGGGTCCCCGGTGGCCCACGCCATCTGGATGATGAGGTCGTAAACCTCCCGCGCATCGAGCTCGCCGATCTTCTCACCGTCGCGCGGGTTGCGGAGCGCATACGCGGTACCGGCATCGACCGCCTGCAGGAACTCGTCCGTCAGGGCGACCGAGATGTTGAAGTTGGCGAAGTCGCCGTCGGACTTGCACTTGATGAACTCGATGACATCCGGATGGTCGATCCGCAGCACGCCCATGTTGGCGCCACGGCGCGTGCCGCCCTGCTTGACGGCCTCGGTCGCCTGGTTGAACACGCGCATGAACGAGATCGGGCCACTCGAAACGCCCTGAGTGGAGCGGACCTGGTCGCCGGCCGGACGCAGGCGTGAGAACGAGAAGCCAGTTCCGCCACCGGACTTGTGGATGATCGCAGTGTCGCGCACCGCACCGAAGATCGAGTCCATCGAATCCAGGACGGGCAGTACGAAGCATGCCGACAACTGCTGCAACTCGCGCCCGGCGTTCATGAGCGTGGGTGAGTTCGGCAGGAAGTCGAGATTGGTCATCAGTTCGTAGAAGTCGCGGGCGACCTCCGCCACGCGCGCGTCGTCCGCACCGTAGTTGCGCTCGGCCCCGGCGATGTTCTCGGCCACACGGACGAACATGTCCGACGGGTTCTCGACCGCCTGTCCGTCGTCATCCTTCAGCAGGTACCGCCGCTGCAGCACCTTCAGCGCATTCGGCGCCAGCGTTTCATCGATCACCCGCGAATATGTGGTCCTGCCCGCTTTTGCCATGATGGAACCGTTCCTCCCTAGAGCCATGAAGGGGCCTCGTTCGAGCTGCAGCGCAGATCAGGAAGAGCCCCCGGTGATCCTCGTTCGCGCACTACATGTTGCGCCTGTCGATAGTATGGCCCCGATATGTAGTGCGTCAACGCGCCGATGCCGAGCGGTTCTCTGGGCGCTCCGAACGGCTTCGACAAGCCGACGCATGACCCTTGACACGCAACGAGCGCCCCACGGAAGGACCGTGGGGCGCTCGTTGTTCGCAGTCGTCGGCAGGCACTCGCCGACCGGTGCGGATCGGATATCTAGACGGCCTCGACCCGCTCGACCTCGGGAAGCTGCTCCTTGAGCACACGCTCCACACCGTTGGCCAGCGTCAGCTGAGACATCGGGCAACCGCGGCAGGCGCCCTGGAGGGCGACCTTCACGACGCCGCCCTCGACGGCGACGAGCTCGACATCTCCACCGTCGGCCTGTAGTGCCGGCCGGATCTTGTCGAGTACCGCCTGGACTTCTTCGTTTGTCATGATCTGTATCCTTCGCATGCTACTCGGTGACCGGAGGCGGTCACGGCTGCTGTCAGGTGGCAGCATACCTAATCCCTACTGGTTCAGTCAAGATAGAACCATGTCCCCGGTCGCGCAATCTCGTCCGGGAATCAAAAAGACAGAAGCCGTCGGATGTGCTCAGCGACGTCCTACTCTCCCACGGCGGCTGCCGCAGTACCATCGGCGCTGGGGGGCTTAACTTCCGAGTTCGGAATGGGATCGGGTGTACCTCCCCCGCAATAGCCACTGAGCACATCCGACGGCTTCTGTCGCGATCTTGCGCGATATCGCTCGTCGGAGCGATATGAGGTTATCAAGTAATGCAGTTGCCCAGGCGCATCCCGCGCCCTGAGAGCTGCATAGCGATTGAACGTGCAAAGAATAGATGATCAAGACCTCGGGCGATTAGTACTGCTCGGCTGAACACATTGCTGTGCTTACACCTGCAGCCTATCAACCTCGTAGTCTACGAGGGCCCTTACCTGGTTAACCCAGTGGGAGATCTCATCTTGGGATGGGCTTCCCGCTTAGATGCTTTCAGCGGTTATCCCGACCGAACGTAGCTAACCAGCGGTGCCACTGGCGTGAC
>DATCIG010000068.1:0-76494 GCA_036507895.1 Coriobacteriia bacterium | reverse complement strand
GAGCGCCGTCGGCGCCTCCGCGAGCCCGCGCAGACCACCCGGCCCGCCCCGCGCCCCGATGTTCTGTCCAAGGGGCAGCGCGAGACACTGGCGGCGATACGCGGAGCGGCTCCCGGGTCGGTGGTGCTGGCCGACGGCGTGACGGGGTCCGGCAAGACCGAGGTCTACCTGCAGGCCATCGAGGACGTCGTGGCCGCCGGTGGATCGGCCATCGTGCTGGTTCCGGAGATCTCGCTCACACCCCAGACCGTCGGCAGGTTCCGTTCACGCTTCGGCGACCTTGTGGCGGTGCTCCACAGCCGCCTGTCGGCAGGGGAGCGCTACGACCAGTGGGACCGCATGCGCGCCGGAGACGCCCGCGTGGCGATCGGGCCGAGGTCGGCACTGTTCGCGCCGGCACACGACCTGCGCCTCGTGGTCATCGACGAAGAGCACGACGGCTCCTACAAGCAGGGCTCCGCGCCCCGCTATCATGCGCGCGCCGTCGCCGAGCGGCTCTGCGCCGCGGTCGGGGCGGTCCTGGTCCTCGGCAGCGCGACACCGTCCTTCGAGACCCGCATCGCCGCGGACGCCGGGCTCTATCGACGTGTCCGGCTTCCCGAACGCGTCGCCGGCGGGACGATGCCGCCGGTCGAGGTCGTCGACATGGCGGAGGAGTTCCGCGACGGTCAGCGTTCGATGTTCTCCCGCCCCCTCACCGCCGCCCTCGAGCAGGTCCGCGACTCGGGTGCCAAGGCCGTGCTCTTCCTCAACCGCCGCGGGTTCGCGTCGTTCGTCCTGTGCCGTGAGTGCGGACACGTCCCGACCTGCGACAGCTGCTCGGTCGCGTTCACGTATCACGAGGTCGGCAATCGGCTGGTCTGTCACCACTGCGGCTCAACGAGACCGTTGCCCGGTCGCTGCCCCAAGTGCTCCAGCCCGTATCTGCGCCAGTTCGGGACGGGGACCCAGCGCGTCGAGGCCGAACTGGCCGCCGCCGTTCCCGGCCTCCCGGTCGTCCGCATGGACGCCGACACGACCGGTGGCAAGGGCGGTCACGAAAGGCGACTGGCCGAGTTCGAGGCCATGTCATCCGGCGTATTGCTCGGGACGCAGATGGTCGCTAAAGGCCTCGACTACCCCGAGGTGGAGTTCGTCGGTGTCATCAACGCCGACACCACGCTCCACATGCCGGATTTCCGGGCCGCGGAGCGCACCTATCAGCTCCTCGAGCAGGTCTCGGGCCGCGCCGGACGGAGCGCCGCCGGTGGCCGCGTCGTGATCCAGACGTATTGGCCCGACCATCCCGCGATCATGGCGGCGGCCGCACACGATCCCGATCTCTTCTACCGCGACGAGCTCGAACAGCGCCGGTCGCTCGGCTATCCGCCGTGCGGCCGTCTCGCCCGCCTCGTCGTGAGCGGGAAGGATGTGGCGGCGGTCAAGTCGTCGGCAACAGAGCTCGCCAAGGCGCTGGGCGTCGCGGCCGAGGGTTCGACGGGATACGCGATCCTTGGCCCGGGTCCTGCTTCGATCGCCAAGGCCAAGGACTCCTATCGATGGCAGATACTGGTCAAGGCGCCTGTCGATGGAGACATCTCCGCGGTCGTTCGGGCGGGTCTTGCTGGCGCTCGGATGCCCGAAGGTGTGTCGGTCGCACCCGATGTGGATCCCGTCGACATGATGTAGCGGCCCGTGGCGGTGTAGAATCCTGCACTGCGACGGCACTCCCGGGTGTCAGCGCCGCCATGCCGGCACGAGAACCCCGAAGGGCCCGATGGAGATCCTCGAACACCCCAATCCCGCACTCAAGCAGACGGCTGTGGCGGTCGATCCGACCACCGACAAGGGCCTCATGCAACTTGTGCACGCGATGGCGACGGCCATGTACGAAGCGCCCGGCATCGGTCTGGCCGCGACGCAGCTCGGTGTCCAGAAGCGCGTCATCATCCTCGACATCGATGACGGTCTGATGGCGCTGTGCAACCCGCGTATCTCCGAACTCTCCGAAGAGACCGAGATCGACGACGAGGGATGCCTGTCGTTCCCCGGGGTCTACATACCGATCGAGCGGCCGGTCTCCTGCGTCTGCGAGGCCCTCGATCTCAAGGGCAAGCCCGTGAGGATCAGCGCCGAAGGCCTGTTCGCGCGAGTCCTGCAGCACGAGACCGATCATCTCGACGGCATGCTCATCATCGATCGGGCGACGCTCGAGGAGCGGCGTGCGGCCTTGAGACGCTACCGCGAGGCGAATGAGTCCCGCTGAGGGAGAGGGGGGTGCGCGGATGCGAGTCGTATTCATGGGGACTCCGTCCTTCGCCGTCCCGTCTCTCGAGGCGCTGCTGCGTGATCACGAGGTCGTGGCGGTCTACACCCGCCCGGACGCCGCAAAGGGGCGTGGCCGGCGCCTGACGGCCTCTCCGGTCAAGGAGCGGGCGATCCGTGACGGCATCCGCGTAGAGCAGCCGCGAAACCTTCGCGATCCCGAGTACGCGGACGTCCTGCGTTCACTGCGACCCGATGCCATCGTCGTCGCCGCGTACGGCGTCATCCTTCCTTCCGAGATCATCGAGTTGCCGCGTCTGGGCTGTTTCAACGTCCACGCATCGCTGTTGCCGCGTTGGCGGGGCGCCGCTCCGATACAGAGGGCGATACTGGCCGACGATGTGGAGACGGGCGTCTCGATCATGCGGATGGAGGCGGGCCTCGACACGGGTCCGTGGTGCATCCAGGCCGCGACCCCGGTCGGTGCGAAGACGACCGCGCAGCTGACCGACGAGTTGGCCGAGCTCGGGGCAACGGTGCTCCTTGCGGCCCTCGAACTCCTCGCGCGCGACGGCTGCGAATGGGTCGCCCAGGACGAGGCGCTCGTCACGTACGCCGCGAAGGTCACAGCCGCCGACGTGGCGCTCGCGCCGGAGCTTACGGTGGGTGAGGCGCTCAGGCGCGTTCGCGCCTCCGGGCCCACCGCTCCGTCGCGTATGTGCATCGCGGGTCGCAGCTTCGTGGTCGTGTCCGCGACCGTGTCCGATCTTCGACCGGCGCTTGCGGGCGTCGCGACCGATGCGGGGTTGACCCTCGGCTTAGCCGATGGCGCACTTCGCCTTGATGTGATCGTCCCGGAAGGAAGGTCGGCAATGCCCTCGGAGGCCTATCTGCGCGGAGCTCGACTGTCCGCTGACGAATCATGGAGTGCCGTATGAGCGTCTCACCGGCACGGCGGGCTGCCCTCATGGTCCTGCGGCGCGTTCGGGAACGGGAGTCGTTCGGCCCCGAGACCCTCGACGCCGTGTTGCGCGCCGGCGACATGAGTCCGCGCGACATCGCCCTGGCTACGCGGCTGACGTACGGCGTCTTGCAGACGATGGGCAGCCTTGACGAGGCGATCGAACGGACCCTCGATCGCCCACGTGCTCTCGAGCCGGCGATACGCGATGTGCTGCGCCTCGGCGCCTACGAGCTCCTGTTCATGAGGACTCCTGCCCGCGCAGCCGTCCATGAGGGCGTCGACGCGGCGCGCAAGGTCCGCTCGCAGGCAGCGGGACTCGCGAATGCGGTCCTGCGCCGCATCGCGGCGGACGCGGACACCTTCCCGTGGGGAGACCCGCAGACCGACGACGCCGCGCTGGCGCGGGCGACCGGACATCCGCGCTGGCTCGTCGACCGCTGGATCGCCGAGCTCGGCCGCGACCGGGCCACCGAGGCCCTCTACGCCGATCTGGACCCGGCCCCGCTGCATCTGTGGGCGAACACCTTCCGGGCATCGCCGGTGGAGATCATCGACGCGCTCGTTGCGGACGGAGCCGAGCCGGTTGTCGAAGAGTCGCCCGGCTGCATCCGCGCCGGGAACGCGCAGTCCGCGGTCCGCGGGGAGACCGTTCGTTCCGGCCTTGCGCTCGTGACCGACGCGGCGGCGCAGCTGGCCGCGCGCGTCGTCGGAGCGCATCCCGGCGGGACGGTCGTGGACCTCGCCGCAGGTCGCGGCACCAAGACCGCGCAGATCCAGGCGCTCAGTGTTGCCGCCGGCGCGCCGTGCACCCTCTATGCGCTCGACATCCACCCATTCAAGTGCGAGGTGCTTCAGAGGCGCATGACGGACCTCAGGGTCCCGGGTGTCATCCCGCTCGTGGGCGACGCCACCGACGCGGCCGCGGTGGAGGGCTTGCCGCCACAGGGCAGCGTCGACGCGGTCCTCGTGGATGCTCCGTGCAGCGGGCTCGGAGCACTGCGCAGACGTCCCGAGAAGCGCTGGCGCGTCACCGCCGAGGATATCGATCGGTTGGCACTGCTCCAGCGCTCGATGCTCGATGAGGCCGCATCGCTTGTCAGGGTCGGTGGGGTGGTGGTGTACTCTACCTGCACCGTGAGTCGAGCAGAGAACGGCGATCTTGTCGCCTCCTTCCTCGCTGACCGTGCGGGGGAGTTCGAGACCGCTGACCTGAGTGAGGCCGTGCCGCCTTCATGGCGCGGTGACATCGGACCGGATGGGTGCTTCCAGTCGACACCTCGTGTCGACGGACCTGACGGTCACTTCGTCGCCTTGTTGCGGCGCGTACGGTAAGAGGCCGCCGAACAGGCTTGGCCGAATCATTCATCGGGGAGGTCGCATGCGCACGACGAGGATCGTCGAAATGCTCGAGGTCACTGAGGCCGCAGCCTTGGCTGCCGGTCGCTGGATGGGCAAGGGCGACAAGCACGCGGCCGACGATGCCGCCGTTGAGGGCATGCGTAAGGCGCTCGCCGAGGTCGACATCGACGGAACCATCGTCATCGGCGAGGGTGAGCGCGACGAGGCGCCGATGCTCTACATCGGCGAGAAGGTCGGCAGAGGCGGCGAGGGCATCGATATCGCCGTCGACCCCCTCGAGGGAACGAACCTGACCGCGTACGGCCAGTCGAACTCGCTGGCGGTCATGGCGTTCGGACCCAAGGGCACCCTCCTTCATGCTCCGGACACCTACATGCACAAGGTCGCGGTCGGCCCCGACGCCGCGTCGGCCGTCCACGTCGACGCCAGCGCCACAGAGAACGTGCGCAACGTCGCCAAGGCCATGAATCGCGACGTCGAGGACTTGGTCGTGTGCATCCTCGATCGCGAGCGCCACATCGACCTGATCAAGGAGGTCCGGGCGGCAGGTGCCCGGATCCGGCTCATCTCCGACGGCGATGTGTTCGGTGCGGTTGCGACCGCGATCGAGGGAACCGGCATCCACCTGTACCTGGGGATCGGCGCCGCACCCGAAGGCGTACTGGCTTGCGCCGCGATGAAGTGCATCGGCGGTTGCTTCATGGGTCGCTTCGCTTGGCGCAATCCCGAGGAGAAGGCGCGTGCCGTGGAGATGGGCACGTGCAACATCGACGGTGTCCTCGATATGGACTGTCTGGTCAACACCGATGAGGCCGCGTTCATCGCCACCGGCGTCACCGACGGCGAGATGCTTCGAGGCGTGCGGTACTTCGGCAACGGCGCCCGTACCAACTCGGTGGCCATGGACGCCAAGTCCAAGACGGTGCGCTTCATCGACACCATCTACCGCAAGGGTGACGAGAAGTTCTGGGTCCGCATGGACTAAGGACCCCAAGGGGTCGTGCTACACGTTGAAAGAGGCGGCCCCCGATCGGGGGCCGCCTCTTTTCAGCATCGCGTAAGAATGCAGCGCGCCGTCACTCGGCGGCCGGGCACCCGGCGCATCCGCCGGTGGGGCAGGCAGGTGCGGCGGACTCCGCCGGCGGTTTCGGGCGGTTGTCCGTGTTGTGGAAGCCGCTGCCTTTGAAGTGGACACCGACGGGGTGGAACACCTGCTTGGTGATGCCGCCGCACTCGGGGCAGGGGACAGGGGAGTCGTCGCGCGATGCACGGGTGATCTCGCACACCGTCGAGCATTCCACGCAGCGGAAGTCGTATGCGGGCATCGTCGAGGTACCTCTTTCGTGCGCATATGGGTGCGCGTTCACGGGCCGGGGGATGGGCGGCATGATACTTCGCCGGCTCGTCGGACCGCAAGCGCCGCTGGTATACTCCGCGCTATGACAGCACCTCGAATGTCTCATCCAATCGTGCGTGCACTGGCCGGGTCGGTCACCGGTCGGCGCCCCGGTGTGGGCACCGCTCCTGTACGCCTCGCGCTCGCGCTTCTCGTGTGCCTGTCGCTGGGCGCGCTGTCGCCGGCCCCTGCGGCCGCAGCGACCCTGGTGCAATTGCGTGCCCAGCTCGAGACGATCCGAAAGGACGCATCGCCGGCCGGTGATGCTTTCGAGAAGGCCACGACCGAGCTCGAGGACACCCAGTACCGCATCAAGCTCACCGACGCACGCATCAAGGCCCAGACGAAGAAGTTGTCCACCGCGGAGACGCGGCTCGGTGACAGGGCGGATGCGATGTACCGGCAAGGCGGCGAGGACTCGATGGTGAGCTTCGTCCTCGGGTCGACGACCTGGGATGACTTCGTCACACGCCTCGATTACGTGACGCTGATCGCGTCGAGCGATGCCGCGCTCGTCGATGAGGTCAAGACGACGCGCGCGGGGCTTCAGAAGGACCGCGTCCGATTCGTGGCCGATGCGAAAGTCCAGGCCAAGCAGGTGGCCGTCCTCAAGACGCGCAAGGATGTTCTGGAAGCGCGCCTTGCGAGCAAAAGGGCGGAGTACGACCGCGTGCTCGGACAGATCGCAGCTCAGATGGCCACAGAGAACCCCGGGCAGGGATCGTATCCTCCCGGGCCGAACGGGATGGTGTTTCCTGTCAGAGGTGTTCACTTCTACTCGAACACCTGGGGGGCTCCGCGTTCCGGTGGCCGGCACCACATGGGCACCGACCTGATGTCGCCGAAGGGTACCCCGGTCGTAGCGGTGTCGAGCGGCAGCGCGAACCCGCACTTCAACGGCCTGGGCGGCAAGTCGATCACCCTCAAGGGGGATAACGGCTGGACCTACTATTACGCACACCTCAACGGCTACGCCATCAAGGGCGGCCACGTGAAGGCGGGCCAGCTCATCGGATACGTCGGTAACACCGGCAATGCAGCCGGCGGAGCGAACCACCTGCATTTCCAGATGGGGCCCGGTGGACGCTGGGTCAATCCGTACTCCTATCTGCGATCCATGGAGTAGCGGCCGTCTATCCGCGTGCTACGATGAGGGCGCGGGCCGTCCGGCCCGTTTGGGAAGAACTACCGTGTCGGGAGCCGCGTCGAGCGCGGCTGAGAGGCGACCCGCTCCATTTGGAGGTCGCGACCGAGAAGGACGGTGCCGGTAATGCGGCGCCGCACAACGGATCCGAAGGTGCTCCATGCCTTCGCTCAGCATCGCTCCTTGCACGGTAGTCACTGTCGTCGGCGTGCCGACGCAAGAGGAGAGGTGCTGCGATGTCCGCATCAAGGACGAGGATATTGGCCGAGGCCGGGCTCTCAATCGCCCTGGCGTACGTGCTTGGACGCTTCATGATCTTCAAGCTGCCGTTCGGGGGTTCCGTCTCGCTGGACATGCTGCCGATCCTGGTGCTGGCGTTGAGGCGCGGAGCCGTGCCCGGCGTCGTCACCGGCGCCCTGTACGGGCTTCTGAACTACACCATCGACCCTGTCGGCATCGTCCACTGGGCGCAATTCGTCCTCGACTACGCGGTCGCCTACGGGCTGGTGGGCCTTGCGGGCTTCGGCTCCCGGTCGTGGCGTCGACTCGCCTTCACCTCGCCGGCAACGGCCTCGGCGGTCGCGGGGGCGTTCGCGCTTGCCGCGATGTTCGCCCGCTTCGGGGCCCACTTCGTGTCCGGGATCGTGTTCTTCGGCGCATACGCACCGGCCGGCCAGCCGGTCGCGCTCTACTCCTTGATCTACAACGCGACATACATGGGCCCCTCGGCGGCACTGTGCCTTGTGGCGGCCCTGTTCGTCCTGCCCGTCCTGGAAAGGGCGGTACCTGTCCGATGAACGAGATCCTCGTCGTCGGTGCTGCCCCGATCGCCGGGGCCGAGGCCTTCTACGGCGCGCTGCTCTCGGAGGCCGCCCATGTGGTGGCCGCCGATGCGGCCGGCGAATGGTGCGTCCGCCTCGGGCGAGTGCCTGACTTCGTGGTGGGTGACTTCGACAGTTCCAGTGAGGGCGCTGTCGACAGGCTGACCGGACTGGGCGCGAGCATCGAGCGGTTCCCGACGGACAAGGCCCTCACCGACTTGGAGATCGCCGTCGATGTGGCGCTTCGGCACTGGACGGCGCCGATCTGCATCACTGCGGCGTTCACGGGCAGACTCGACCACACGCTGGCGGCGATCGGGCTCCTGACGCGCGCGGGTGCGCAGGCGCGCATCGCCGAACCGGATTGGCGCGCATGGACCGCTGACCCCGCCCATCCTCTGCGGCTGCGACTGCCTGTCGGCTCCACATTCAGCATCATCGCGCTGGAGGCCTGCAGCGGCGTGACCGCACGGGGAGGCCGGTGGGAGCTGGCCGGCCAGGTGCTACAGCCCTTGAGCGGGCGCGGGGTGAGCAACGAGGCCCTCGACGCCGACATCACCGTGAGCGTCGAGCAGGGCCGTCTGCTCGTACTCTCCGTCGATGATGTGGACTGAGCATAGGACGGTCGAGAATAGACGCATCGTCTGTCGCCGACGCAAAGAAGTGCCGGGTCGGAGCCCCTTTTCGGGGGACCCGACCCGGCACTTTGATTTCGCGCGGATCGATACGTGCGGAGAACTCGGCGCCCGGGCGGTTAGCCCCGGGTGACCTTGCCGGCCTTCATGCACTTCGTGCAGACATTGACCTGCTTGACGGTGCCGTCGACCAGAGCGTGAACACGCTGGATGTTCGGCCGGATGATCCGGTTCGTCACGCGGTGGGAGTGGCTCACGTTGCGGCCCGCCGCGGGATGCTTCCCGCACACACTGCATACCTGCGACATCGTGTATCTCCTTGGTCAGCCCGTCGCGGTCGATACGCGCGGGTGCGTTTTCTTCGAGGTGAAGCGCAGGGCATGGTAGCACAGGAGACGGGGGCGCCTCAACCATCACCCCGAACAGCCCTGGAGTGCGAGAACGCCCGAGTCACGGTTATACTCCATACTGCGCGCGATGGTGGTGTTGGGTCGGTACGACTTGGGCGAAGATCGGGGCAGATCGATGGCGGCATATACACGCGACACGCTCATCAGGGACGTCCTGAACTCCCTCGAGGGTTCCGCCGCCGTGTTCGAGCGCTACAGCCTCGGTTGTCCGATGTGCCTGGCGGCCGACATGGAGACACTTGCCTCAGTCGCGACGATGCATGACATCCCGGTCGACGGTCTCATCGCCGACCTGAACGCGCTCGACAGCAACGACAGTGAGGTGGAAGCATGACCGCACCATGCACCGGCAGCATCCAGATCGACAACGACGTGGTAGCGGACATCGCGGGCTACGCCGCGCTCGAATGCTACGGCATCGTCGGCATGGCGAGTCCCACGCTGCGTGACGGCGTGGCTCAGCTGCTCTCGCTCGACAAGCTCCGCAAGGGCGTGCGTGTCACGAGCGACGGTGAGGGGGTCGTCGTCGACCTGTACGTCGTCGCCGAGTACGGCACCAACCTCGCCGAGGTCGCGCACAACATGTCCGATCGCGTGAAGTACGTCGTGACCAGCAATGCCGAGGTTCGCGTCGACGCGGTGAACATTCACATCCAGGGCATCAAGGTGCGCAAGTGACTTCGACCGATGCGAACGAGTCGACTTCAGCCATCTCACTCATCACGGCGGCGGCTGACGCCCTCAAGGGCCGTCGCGATGAGGTAAACAGACTCAATGTCTTCCCGGTGCCCGATGGGGACACCGGGACGAACATGTCGCTCACCATGGACTCGGTCATGGCCGAGGTCGCCAAGCTGGGCGTCGATGCGTCCCTGGAGGAGATCTGTCACGCGGTGACCCACAGCTCTCTGATGGGCGCTCGTGGCAACTCCGGTGTCATCCTTTCTCAGATACTGCGCGGCCTCTGTGAACCGCTGGTCTCCGCCGAACGCATCGATGCGGCCCTGATCTCCGAGTGCCTCGATCGCGCCGTCTCGGTCGCGTTCCAGGCGGTCCGTCGTCCGGTCGAGGGGACCATCCTCACGGTACTGCGCGATGCGGCCGACGCCGCCCGTCCGGTGGCGGAGCAGGAGGACGCTGATATCGCAACGGTGCTCGCAGCGGCCGTCGACGAGGCCTACGCCTCGGTGAAGCGCACCCCCGACCTGCTTCCCGTGCTCAAGGAGGCGGGGGTCGTCGATGCCGGAGGATATGGCCTTGCGATCCTCATGGAGGGTTTTGCCGATGTCCTCGAGGGCAAGGGCCTGCGGAACTTCGATGTGACCGTCCGTAGTACGGGCCAGATGCCCGAGGTCGGCCCCGAGAACGACTGGGACGACGACGAGTACCTGTACTGCACCGAGTTCCTCCTGTTCGGACAGGGCTTGGACCGGGAGGCGATCGAAGACCACATGGTCTCGATCGGTGGTTCGCAACTCGTGGTCGGCTCGCCCGAAGAACTCAAGATCCATGTCCATACAGACGACCCCTCACAGGCACTGGGCTTCGCGCTCAAGCTGGGCGAGGTCGCCGAGGTCCACATCCACAACATGCGTCGTCAGACCGAAGCGCGTTCCGCGGAACTGCGTGCCCAGGCCGCTTCCACAAAGCCGCTCGGGTTCGTCGCCGTAGCCGCCGGCAGCGGACTCGCCGACATCCTCCGGAGCCTTGGCGTCGACGAGATCGTCTCAGGCGGGCAGACCATGAACCCCTCCACCGCCGAGCTCCTCGAAGCCATCGAGCGTGTCCCGGCGCAATCGGTAATGGTCTTCCCGAACAACCGGAACATCATCCTCGCGGCGAACCAGACGATCGGCATCGCGGGCAAGCCCGTGGCCGTCGTTCCGACGACGTCGGTGCCTCAGGCGTTCTCAGCGCTGCTCGCAGCCGATCCGGACGTATCACTCGAGGAGAACCTCGCCGCGATGACGCAGGCTGCCGACGCGGTCCGTACCGGCGAGATAACGACGGCCATCAAAGACTCGAAGGGTAAGGCGGGCAAGATCAAGGCGGGGCAGATCATCGGCATCGTCGATCACGAGATCGAGGTCATCGGTTCGGATATCGCCGATGTCGCGCTCCGGCTCCTCGACCTGATCACCGAGGACGGGGAGACCGTGACACTGCTGGGCGGCGCTGACATCGACGACGTCACGCTGGAGAGGATCGCAGCCGATATGTCGCAAGCGCACCCTGATCTGGAGATCGAGACGCATCGGGGCGAGCAGCCGCTCTACCCGCTCATTATGGCCGTCGAGTAGAGAGGTACCTGCATGCCTCGTATCGCCGTAGTGACCGACAGCACGTGCGACCGTGGGCCCGATGCGTTGGCAGCCGCCGGCGTGACGATGGTTCCCCTTATGGTGCACTTCGGCGACGGCGCCTACAGGGACTGGGTGGAACTCACTCCCGAGCAGTTCTTCCCGAAGCTTCGCTCAGCCGCGCAGTTGCCCACGACCTCTCAGCCGACGCCGGGTGACTTCGCCCTGGTGTATCGCACCCTCGCTGACGAGGGTGCCGAGGGCATCGTCTCGATCCATCTGTCGGCCAAGTTGTCCGGCACGGTGGAGTCCGCTCTGATGGCCGCGGAGAACTCTCCGGTGCCGGTGCGCGTCATCGACTCGACCTTCGTCTCCTGCGGGATGGACTTCGCCATCGAGGCGGCCTGCGCCGCTCGGGACACCGGAGCCGACCTCGATACCGTCGAGAAGGCCGCCCTGGACGCCGTCGCGGAGAGCGAGCTGTTCTTCGTCATCGACACGCTCGACTACCTCGTCAAGGGCGGCCGGGCCGGCCGTTCTCAGGGGATGGCCGCCGCCCTGCTCAACATCAAGCCCATCCTGCGCGTGACCGGTGGCCTCATCGAGCCGTTCAAGAAGTGCAAGGGTACGAACCGCGCGATACGCGAGATGGCGGAGCACGTCGCCGGTGAGTCACGGAAGCTCGGGCCCTTGAAGATCGTGGTGGTGCACGCGGTCGCACAGAACCTCGCCGACGAGTTGATGAACGCGATCCGCTCGGCGGGCACGGATATCGCACAGATGTCGTGTGACGAGATCGGTTCCGTCATCGGCACGCATGTGGGCCCGCGCACCGTCGGCGTCGGCTACGCGCCTGCGAGATGACATCGCGGTGAGCCGTACCGGCGCGGGACGCGCGCAGCGACTCTCCGCGTTCGACGAACCGGTCACGGCTGTCCGATACGTCGACGCCCCACGAGCCGAGGCTTTGGGCCGCCTGGGCATCACCACGGTGGGCGACCTGCTCCGGCACTATCCGCACCGCTGGTTGGACCTGCGCACCACGGCTCCGCTCGGGTCGCTCCCGCTCGGGGTCGAGGCGACCGCTGTCGGCACGGTGCACGAGGTCATCGTCAAGCACCCGCGACCGCGGCTCTCTATCACCGAGGTCGCGCTGGTGGACGACAGCGGCGTCCTGGTCGGTGTCTGGTTCAACCAGCCGTATCTGCAGCAGCGCTTTCGCCCCGGCGACCGCGTCGCTTTCGCCGGGACCGTCAACATGGAATTCGGCCTGCGCCAGATGCGCACGCCGTTCGTGGAGCGGCTCGGATCGTCCGACGACGCGTCGTGGCTCGGACGACTGCTTCCGGTCCACGCGGCGACCGACGGGCTCTCCTCCAATTGGATCCGCCGTCTCGTGGCCGAAGCGCTGGACCAGTTCGCTGATGTCCCCGATCACCTCCCGGCACAGTTGCGCGTCCATCATGGGCTCATGCCGCTCTCATCGGCGCTGCGCTCGATCCACTTCCCCCAGGACATCGAGTCCAGGGACGCTGCCCGGAGGCGGCTCGCCTTCGACGAGCTGCTGACGATCCAGGTGGGGATGGCCTGGCGCAGGCACGCCATGGTCGAGGAGCGTCCCGGTCATCGCCATGTCATCGACGGGCCGTATCAGCGCGCCCTGCTCGATGCTGTGCCGTTCGCGCTGACGTCCGACCAGCAACGCGCGGCTGCCGAGATCCTTTCGGACATGGGCGCGGAACGTCCGATGAACCGAATGCTCCTGGGCGACGTCGGGACGGGCAAGACCGTCGTCGCGGCGCTCGCCCTGGCCGCGGTCGCCGACTCCGGGACACAGGCCGCGATGATGGCTCCGACCGAGGTGCTGGCACGGCAGTACGCCCACGCGGTCGGAGATCTGCTCGACGCGGCGGGTGTGGGCTGGCGGCTCCTGACGGGGTCCACTCCGGCTGCGGAGCGTCGCGAGACTTTGGCCGCACTGGCAGCAGGGACCATCAGCGTGCTCCTGGGCACCCACGCGCTGTTGACCGAGCACGTGACCTTCAAGAAGCTGACGCTGGCCATCGTCGACGAGCAGCACCGTTTCGGGGTCACGCAACGCCTCGGTCTTCGCGGGAAGGGGGAGTCCGCCGACCTCCTGGTCATGACGGCGACGCCCATCCCCCGGTCTCTCGCGCTCACCCTCTACGGCGACCTTGACGCCAGCTACCTCCGCGAGTCACCTCCGGGGCGCGAGCGCGATCGTGTCACGACACGTCTCGTCCACCGCTCCGGCCGCGATGAGGCGTACGAGTCCGTGCGCGTGGCGATCGCCGCCGGACGTCAGGCCTACGTGATCTGCGCGCTCGTCGACGAATCCGACACTGTGGAGGCGAAGGCCGCGGTCCGGGAAGCGGAGCGGCTCAGGACGAGGGTGTTCCGCGGGCTGCGCGTCGGTCTGCTGACGGGGCAGATGCGCCCGGCGGAGAAGGCGGCCGCCATGGCCGCGTTCCGTGGAGGAAAGCTCGACATCCTCGTCGCGACCACGGTCGTGGAAGTGGGTGTCGATGTTCCCAATGCGACCGTCATGATCATCGAGGACGCGGACCGGTTCGGGTTGGCGCAGCTCCACCAGCTACGCGGGCGGGTGGGACGCGGCGAGCACGGCGGCGCGGTCCTGCTCTTCGCCGATCCCAAGACCGACGAAGCGCGAAGCCGCATGAAGGCGATCACCTCGACCGCGGACGGTTTCGAACTCGCGGAGGAGGACCTCCGGCTGCGCGGGGAGGGTCAGGTCCTCGGTGAGCGTCAACATGGGTTGCCCGAGCTTCGACTCGCCTCGGTCCTACACGACGGCGATCTGGTCGAGGCTGCCCGCAGCGATGCGCGCGAGATGCTATCGTGCGACCCGCATCTTGAGGACCCAAGACACGCGCCGCTTCTACGGGCGGCGCGGAATAGTTTCGGACGCGACTGGGAATGGGTGAGCAGCGGATGAGGATCGTCGGCGGAGCATTGAAGGGGCGCAAGCTCGCAGCACCGATCGGCGAGGGTACGCGCCCGACGAGCGATCGGGTACGCGAGGCGGTGATGTCCTCACTCGTCAACCGGCTCGGAGCCGACCTCGGCGGGGGCGTGGTGCTCGACCTGTTCGCGGGCTCGGGCGCCTTGGCTTTCGAGTCGCTCTCGCGCGGTGCGGCACGTGCCGTGCTGGTCGAGAAGGACCGCGCAGCACTGAAGGTGATCGCGGAGAACACGAAGGCGCTTGGTCTCACCGATCGCGTCACGGTGTTCGATGGTGACGCCCTGGCGATCATGCCCGGTCGCTTCGCGAAGGCCGGTCCTTTCACTTTGCTGTTCGTCGACCCACCTTATAGAATCGACAGCAAGCGAGTGGTCAACCGTCTACTCTCCCTTGGAGCTGCCGGTGCGATCGCCGACGGAGCGGCGGTGGCGTGGGAGCATTCGGCGGGGGGCGCCGTTCCTGAGCCCGATGGATTCGCGCAGGAGCGCACGTACCGTTACGGTGATACCTCCGTGACGCTGCTCCGGTACTACGGCGAGGGGAGGGTCGAGTGAAGCGCGCTGTCTGTCCCGGTACATTCGACCCGATGACCAGCGGCCACCTCGATATCGTCGAGCGCGCCGCTGCGATCTTCGACGAGGTGGTGGTCGCGGTCGCGGTCTCGGCGGACAAGGGCGGTGGCCCTCTGTTCACTCCTGAGGAGCGCGTCGAGATGGCCACGGCGGTGACCTCGCATCTTCCCAATGTCACCGTGCGTCAGTTCGATTCGCTTCTGGTAGACTTGGCGCGGCAGGTCGAGGCGACTGTCATCGTCAAAGGCCTGCGCGCGGTCACGGACTTCGAACGCGAGTTCCAAATGGCGCAGTTGAACTACAGGATCGACAGTGCGATCGAGACCATGTTCATCGTCTCGATCCCCGATTACATGTATCTGAGTTCTTCGGCGGTCAAGCAGATCGCGGGGCACGGGGGATCAGTCGAGGGGCTGGTTCCCGCCCACGTGAACAAGCGGCTGGTCGAACGTCTCGGCACCGGACGGTAGGAAAGGATCCATACGATGGATGTCATGGCCCTGATCGACCGTATCGAAGAGTCGATGGACACCGGCCGCTCCGTGCCTCTGATGCGCGGACGCCTCGTGGACATCGAGAAGGTCTACGAGATCATCGACGAGATCCGGGGCAACTTCCCCGACGAGCTCAAGCAGGCGCGCTGGATCGTCAAGGAGCGCCAGGAGATGCTCGAGGAGGCGGAGAAGGAAGCGAACCGCATCCTCGAGGAGGCGCGCGATCGCGCCGAGTCCATGGCTTCCGAGCAGGAAGTCGTACGTCGCGCACAGGAGCAGGCGGCCTCGATCCTCGATGACGCCAAGCAGGCCGAGCGCGAGATCCGGCTCGGTGCCGAGGATTACGCCGATGAGATGCTCGCGAACCTCGAGGTCAACCTCGGCAAGCTCCTGACGGCAGTACAGCGTGGACGCGACCGCCTCCAAGGCAAGGTCAACCAGCGCCAGTAGGCGCCGGTCAGCGCCATGTCGTATCGCACGACAGTCCGCGGGGTCCTCGAATCCCTTGCCTCGTCTCGCACCGTGACGGGCGAGATCACTGCGCCCGACGTCGAGCTGGGCGCTCAGGCGTATCGCTTCGACGGTCCGCTCACTTTCGAGGTCGAGCTCACCTATGCCGGAGCCGGCGTGGTCGCGCAGGGCACTGTCTCGGCCGATGTGATCACGCCGTGTTCCCGTTGCCTGTGCGATGCGCACCTGACCGTCAGCGCGGACGTCGACGGCTTCTACGTCATGCCCGGCCATGAGTCGGGCCTGCCGGAAGAACAGGAGTTCGAATTCATCGCCGATGACATGAGCATCGACCTCGAGCCCGCCGTACTCGGTTCCCTTGTCATGGAGCTGCCTTTCGCGCCGCTTCACGATGAGGATTGCCTCGGCATCTGCCCGACCTGCGGGCGGGACCGCAACATCGACCCCTGTGGGTGCGAGTCGCCCTCGACGTCATCGCCGTTCGAGACGTTGCGCGATCTGCACCTGAAGGATACGGATACGCCGTAGCATCGCGTCGCCGGCGTGTGCTAGAATCCGTCGCTGCACCCCGCGGCTGTACCGGGGGCGCACGGAGATGAAGGAACCGCACAAACGGGCACATCGGCTTTTGGGTGCCGCCGGTGCGTCGACAACGCAGGAGTGAGGAACGACATGCCTGTCCCGAAGCGAAAGACAAGCAAGGCGGTGCGTGACAGCCGTCGCGCGCACGACCACCTCGAGGCGCCGGCCCTGTCCGTGTGCCCGCAGTGTCATCAGCCCAAGTTGCCGCATCGCGTCTGCGGCTCGTGTGGCACGTACAAGGGCAAGGAGATCGTCGAGACCGACTAGGTCCTCGGCGTCGACACGGTATGATGACGGCACCCCCGCGCACGCGGTGGGTGTCGTTTTCGTCTTCTGGATAGTGTGTCTCGTGCACGGGATCGGCCTGTGACTGTCGAGGGGCGGCGTTGACGTGGGGCTCGATGCTCTGCTCTCCCCGGGATCGATCGCGGTCATCGGTGCCGGCCGCCAGCCCGGCGGCGTCGGCCGTTCCGTCCTGGATTCGCTGATCACCTCCGGGTTCCCCGGACCCGTCTGGCCGGTCAACCCTCGGACCGATGAGGTCGCCGGACTCCGCTCCTTCGCCGATGTCGCATCATTGCCGTCGTGCCCGGACCTGGTCGTGATCGCGGTCCCGGCCGCCGCCGTCCCCGTAGTGGTCGAGGAGTGCGGGCAGGCGGGCGTCGGTGCTGCGATCGTTCTCTCCGCAGGCTTCAAGGAGGCGGGACCCGCGGGAGTCGCGCTTGAACGCCTCGTGGTCGATTCGGCCCGCGCGAACGGGATGCGGCTGCTCGGGCCCAACTGCCTCGGTCTCATCATCCCCGGCCGCCGCCTCAACGCTTCCTTCGCGGGCGCCATGCCGCAATCGGGCACTGTCGCGGTCATCACGCAATCAGGTGCCCTGGGGACCGCGGTGCTCGACTGGGCGCGAAGCCGCGGCGGGCTGTCTGGTTTCGTGTCTCTTGGCAACCGGGCCGATCTCTCCGAATCCGACTTCATCGACGCCTTCGCCGCCGATCCGCAGACACGAGTGATCGCCGGCTATCTCGAATCGGTCATCGACGGCGCGCGCTTCGTCGAATCTGCCCGCAACGCCGCTTGCACGACCCCCGTCGTGCTGCTGAAGGCGGGGTCCTCGGAAGCCGGCGCGCGTGCGGTTTCCTCGCACACCGGAAGCCTCGCCGGTTCGGACGCGGCGTATGACGCCGCCTTCGCCGCTGCAGGCGTTCTGCGGGCGCGTGATACCGAGGAACTGTTCGGCATCGCTGAGGCGTTCGCCCATCAGAGCGCACCTCTCGCACCCGGCCTCGCGATCATCACGAACGCGGGTGGACCGGCGGTCATGGCGACGGATGCCTGCGCAAGAGCGGGCGTGGTGTTGGCGGCCCTGTCGCTTGAGACGACCACGGCGCTTCGTGAGGCGCTTCCGCCCGCATCCGCGGTCTACAACCCCGTGGACCTGCTCGGAGACGCCGGTCCGGAGCGCTTCGCGCAGGCCCTTCGGATCGTGGCGCGCGATCCGAACGTCCATTCCGTGCTCGTTATCCTCACCCCGCAGGCCCCGACGCTGCCACGGGAGACCGCTGAGGCCGTCGTCGCCTGCTCCGCCACCGAGAACGTCACTACTCTCGCGTGTTTCATGGGCGAGGACGCCGTGGCGGAAGGCCGTCGCGCGCTGATCGCCGGGGGAGTGCCTGTCTACAACTACCCCGAGCGGGCGATCGATGCGCTCTCGGCGATGGAGCGGTACCGCATCATGGCTGCGGAGGCGCCGATCCACGTGGAGCCGCTCGTTGCGGACCGCGAGTCGGTCGCAGCGATCCTCGCGCAGGCACGAGCCGCCCGTCAGGCGTTCGTGCTGGAGGAGCACGCCGCCGAGATCGCACGCGCCTACGGTATCCCGACTCCGCGTGCGATCGTCGCGCGCGACCGTGCCGCCGCCGCGGCCGCCGCACGGTCGATGGGGTACCCGGTCGCGCTCAAGATCGCCAGCCCCGACATCCTCCACAAATCCGACATCGGCGGGATCGTGCTCGGCATCCCGGACGAGCGCGAACTGCTGCGCGCCTGGGACTCGGTGCTCGATGCCGCGCACCGTCGCATGCCCGATGCCGCGATCTGGGGCGCGCTCATCCAGCAGATGGTGCCACCGGGGCGCGAGGTCATCGTCGGGGTTCAACGCGATCCGACGTTCGGACCGCTCCTGATGTTCGGTCTCGGTGGGATCCACGTCGAAGTGCTCCACGACGTGACCTTCCGACTGGCTCCGCTCGATCACGCTGAGGCCAGGCGCATGATCGAATCGATCAGATCGACGGCGGTACTCCATGGCGCTCGTGGTGCCAAGCCCGCCGACGTGGACGCGGTCGCAGACGTTCTTGTCCGCGTCTCGGCGCTCGTCACCGATTTCCCGGAGATCGTCGAGCTCGACATCAATCCCCTTGTGGTGGCGGACCGCGGCCTTGGTGCCGTGGCGGCCGACATCCGAATAGGCATCGGAGGATCCTAGGCCATGAAGATCATCATCGTCGCCTCGACCCGGCGCTACAGCGGCAAGACCGGTGTATGCGTCGCCCTCATCGATCATCTCCAGCAAAGCGGACTGGACGTCGGGTACTTCAAGCCCTATGGCGGGATGCCGGTGGAAGTCGACGGGGTCGTGACCGATCGCGACGCCGCGTTCATCAACCAGTGGTTGCGGCGTCCTTCGCCGACTGCGGCCGTGTGCCCCGTCATCCGCTCGAGATCACTCGTGGAAGACCTGCTCTCCGGTGCTCCGGTCCCCGGGATGCCGGAGGTCCGGGCCGCGTTCGAGGTGGCTGGTCACGACCGCGATGTCATGGTGGTCGAAGCGCCCTCGGACCTCGAACAGGGAGCTGCGGCGGGAGTCTCGGCCGCTGAGATACTCGCGGCTCTTGGCGGTCGTGTGCTGCTGGTGGAAGCGGGGAACTCCGCGGAACCACCCGACCGGATACTGCGCGCGGCCACGATCTTCGGGGATGCGCTGGCGGGCGTCATCCACAATCGCGTATCCGAGGCCGACCGTCAGGTGATCGAATCCCGCGTCGTGCCGTTCTTGGCTCTTCACGGTGTCGTCTCCTTCGGCGTGCTTCCGCACGACCCGCTGCTCTCGTCCGTGACGGTCGCCGAGATTATCGACGAACTGGGCGGTACGGTCCTCTGCGCCGAGGACCGGCTGGACACCCTCGTCGAGTCGTTCATGGTCGGAGCGATGGGGCAGGAGAAGGCTCTGCGATTCTTCCGCCGCAAGGCGCACAAGGCCGTGGTGACCGGAGGAGACCGGGCCGACGTGCAGATGGCCGCACTCGCGACGTCGACCGCCGCGCTCATCCTGACCGGGAACATGCCGCCGAGCCCTGCCGTTCTGGGGCGTGCATGTGACCTGGGCGTTCCGATGATCCTCGTCGATACTGACACTCTGTCCGCGGTCGAGCATCTCGACCTGCTCTTCGGCCACGTTCGACTTCATGGCCCCGGCAAGGCTGATAGAATGCGCCGAATGTTCGCCGAAGACGTGTCTGTCGACGCGCTGTTGGGCGCGGTCGGAATCGTTGGGACCCACGAATGACCGGGAGGTCGATGCCTCGATGTCGTCGAACCACGTGATCACTCTCGCAGTCGACGCCATGGGGGGAGACTTCGCTCCCGCTGCGGTCTGCGACGGCGTCGAGGCCGCGATCCTCGCCGATCCGCTGCTGCGCGTCATGCTCGTCGGCGCGGCCGAGGTCGTCGAACCCTTCGCGCGCACGCACGACCGTGTGGAGGCCGTGGTCACGACCCAGGTCGTCGAGATGGGGGAGCATGCGGCCTCCATCGTGCGCGGCAAGCCGGACTCATCCATCGTCGTGGGCTGCCGTCTGGTCAAGGAAGGCCGTGCAGACGGCTTCTTCTCGGCCGGCAACACCGGCGCGGCGATGTCCGCGGCCACGCTCGTCATCGGCCGGATCCCGGGTGTGCAACGGCCGGCCATCGCCACCGTCCTGCCGACGGCCGGCGCGCCGTGCGTGATGCTCGACGTGGGCGCGAACGCCGACTGCAAGCCCGAGTACCTCGCCCAGTTCGCGGTGATGGGAAGCGCCTATGCCAAGGCCGCACTCGGTATCACCGCTCCGCGCGTCGGATTGCTCAACATCGGAGAGGAACCCGCCAAGGGCTCACAGCTGGCGCAGGAAACCTATCGGCTGCTCGACGGCACCGACGGCTTCATGGGCAACGTCGAAGGGCGTGACATACCGGCCGGCACAGTGGACGTCGTGGTCACCGACGGGTTCACCGGCAACGTCGCCCTCAAGCTCATGGAGGGCATGAGCAAGCAGCTCCTCGCTCAGTTCAAGGCGGCCCTCATGTCTTCGCCGGTCAACAAGGTGGCCGCCGCGGTGCTCAAGCCGTCACTCAACGCATTGAGGGACAAGCTGGATCCGGACTCTCATGGCGCGGCACCGCTGCTCGGGATCAACGGCCTGGCGCTGATAGGACATGGCTCCTCCGGCCCGCGTGCTGTCGCTTCGGCGCTGCGGGTCGGCGCTGTCGCGGTCCGGGCGGGGCTCGTGGAGAGCATCGCCGCAGCGATGCGGAGCTAGGGATGCGTGACGCTCGCGCGTCGTGTACCATTCCTCGAACCCGTTAACCTTCCCACAAGAAGAAGTGAACGAATGCCTTTCGCCGCAATCACATCGGTCGCCTCCTGGCTCCCGGAGCGCCGTCTCACGAACGCCGATCTCGAGAAGCTGGTCGATACCACCGACGAGTGGATCGTCTCCCGCACCGGGATCAGGGAACGTCGCATCGCCGATTCTGGGGACGCGACGTCCGACCTGGCCGCCCGCGCCGGGACGCTCGCTTTGCAGCGTGCAGGTGTGGCCGCCGCCGATGTCGACCTGTTGATCCTGGCGACCTCGACGCCGGACATGGTGATTCCTTCCGCCGCCTGCATCACGCAGGCGAAGATGGGGCTGACGTGCCCTGCCTTCGACCTCAATGCGGTCTGCACCGGTTTCATCTATGCGTTGGAGGTGGCTACTTCCTTCATCGAGTCCGGGCGGGCACGCACCGTGCTGGTGATCGGCGCGGACGTGCTATCGAGCGTCGTCGACTACACCGATCGCGCCACGTGCATCTTGTTCGGTGACGGCGCAGGCGCCGTGCTCCTGACCGCGTCCGAGACTCCCGGCGTGCTCGGCGTGCATCTGGGTGCCGACGGGAACGGGGCCGACCTGCTCTACGTGCCGGCCGGTGGTAGCGCTTCCCCGGCGAACCCCGAGCAGCTCGTGGCCGGGGGACATCACATCAAGATGAACGGCAACGAGGTCTTCAAGTTCGCCGTCCGCGCGATCCCGCAGGTCACTCTCGAGGCCTTGGAGGAGTCGCAGCTCACGCTGGCGGATGTGGACTGGCTCGTGCCGCACCAGGCAAACCAGCGCATCACCGATACGGTCGCGCAGCGTCTCGGGATACCCGCCGAGAAGGTCGTATGCAGCATCGAGAACACGGGCAACACGTCGGCCGCCTCGATACCGATAGCACTTGATTCGCTCTTCAGCGGCGGGCACCTCAGGCCCGGTCACATTCTGGCGCTCGTGGGTTTCGGCGCCGGTCTCACCTATGGTGCCGCGATCGTCCGCTGGACCCGGAAGGACTGAAGAAGATGGCGCTTCGCACTCGAATCACCGAACTGCTCGGCATCGAGCATCCGATCATCCAGGGCGGGATGGCCTGGACCGCGACGTGGGAGCTGGCTGCCGCGGTGAGTAACGCCGGAGGGTTGGGCGTCATCGGGGCCGGACACATGCCGACCGATCTTCTCCGCGATCAGATCCGGTTTGCGAAAGCCGCGACCGACAAGCCCTTCGGCGTCAACCTCATGCTGCTGACCCCCCATATCGACGAGCTCGTCCAGATGGTGCTCGACGAGGGGGTGCACGTCGTCACTACCGGCGCCGGCAACCCCGGCAAGTACATGGCCGCGCTTCAGGAAAAGGGTATCAAGGTCCTCCCGATCGCTCCCTCCATCGCGCTTGCGCGCCGCTTGGAGCAGGGCGGCGCCGACGCGATAATCGGGGAGGGGATGGAGGCAGGCGGGCACATCGGCGATCTGACGACGATGGTCCTCACTCCGCAGCTGGTCGACGCCGTCTCGATCCCCGTGATCGCCGCGGGTGGCATCGCGGATGGGCGCGGGATCGCTGCGGCCTTCGCCCTGGGGGCGGAGGGCGTCCAAGTTGGTACGCGCTTCATGTGCGCCGAAGAGTGCACGATCCATCCCGACGTGAAGCAGCGCGTGCTCAAGGCGCGCGACCGTGACACGGTCGTCACCGGATACTCCACGGGACACCCCGTTCGCGTGCTCAAGAACAAGCTCTCGCGTCAGTTCCAGGAGCTCGATCGTCTGGGCGACGCCGAGAAGCTCGAGGCGTTGGGCGCAGGCAAGCTCGCCGCAGCCATGCGTCACGGCGACATCGAGATGGGCTCGCTGATGGCGGGGCAGTGTGCCGCCATGGTCGACGAGATCCTGCCCGCCGCGGAGATCATCGCGCAGCTCATGGCGCAAGCCGAGTCGGTGCTGCGCGACCTGTCGACAAGGGTGGGCGAGTGAGCATCAAGGTCGCGCTCGTCTTTCCGGGACAGGGCTCGCAGAGCCAGGGCATGCTCGCGGCCGACGTGGTCTCAGATGATCTCGATCGCCTGATCGATGCCGCGGAGGCGCTTTCGGGCTTGCCGCTGCGTATCTTGGCGGCCTCCGGCAGCCCCGAGCAGCTCGCCGACACGCGAGTCGCACAGCCACTCCTCTACCTGTCCGATTGGGCCGCGGGCCGTCGCGCGCTCGCGCATGGACTCGTCCCTGCCGCTCTGGCCGGTCACAGCCTCGGCGAGTACGCGGCGCTGGCGTGCGCCGGGGTCTTCTCGGTCGAGGCGGGCCTGGAACTCGTCGTCCAACGTTCGGTCTTGATGGCTGAGACCGCCGCTCGCACTCCCGGAGGCATGGCGGCCGTTCTGGGGCTGGACGCGGACGCGATCCGTGAGGCGCTCGGCCACATCGACGGCGTCTGGATCGCCAACGACAACTGCCCGGGCCAGATAGTGATCTCGGGCGCCCCTGAAGGGCTGGAACGCGCATCCGGTGCGCTGACCGATGCGGGGGCGCGGCGCGTGCTCCCGCTTGCGGTGGCGGGCGCATTCCATTCGCCATTGATGGCACCGGCCGCAACGAGTTTCGCTGCGGTGCTCGAGCGCACGCACTTCGACGACGCAGTGATCCCCGTTCTCCAGAACACCGAGCCGACGCCATGCACCGACGGTGCTGAGATCAGGCGTCGACTCGAGGCTCAGATCGTGTCGCCCGTACGCTGGACCGAGACGATGGCGGCCCTCAGGGACGCCGGTGTGTCCGTCCTTCTCGAATGTGGCCCCGGCGCGGTCCTGACCGGCCTCGCGCGCCGCTTCGATGGGCTTCGTGGCCTTGCGATCGAACAGACCGATATCGGAGAGCTGTCAGCGGAGGTGGGTTCGTGATGATGCGTCTCGAGGGCAAGAACGCGCTGGTGACCGGCGGGTCCCGCGGTATCGGGGCAGCGGTCGCCCTGCGGCTGGCCGCCGAGGGCGCACGCGTCTTCGTCAACTACTCCGGATCCCGGGCGGCGGCGGAAAGCGTCGTCGAGGCGATCATCGCCGCTGGCGGGACCGCCACGGCGCTGCAGGCGGACGTCACCGACCCCGCAGCCTGCACTGCGCTGGTCGAGGCGGTCGTAGCAGAGGCGGGCAGCATCGACATCCTCGTCAACAACGCCGGCATCACGCGCGACGGCCTTCTCGTCCGCATGTCGGACGAGGACTGGAACGCGGTCATCGGGACCAACCTGACGGGCGTCTTCTCGGTCACCCGCGCGGCCGCCAAGTACATGATGAAGGCCCGCTCGGGATCCATCGTCAACATGGCCTCCGTCGTCGGCATCTCGGGCAACGCCGGGCAGGCCAACTACGCCGCAGCAAAGGCCGGCGTCATCGGCCTCACCAAGAGCGTGGCGCGCGAGTTGGCGAGCAGGCGGGTGCGCTGCAACGCGGTTGCACCGGGCTTCATCGAGACGGACATGACCGCCGCGCTCACCCCGGCGCAGCGTGACGGCGTCGCATCGTCGATCGCCATGGGTAGGTTCGGAAGCGTCAGTGACGTGGCGGCTGCGGTCGCTTTCCTCGCGAGCGACGACGCCGCATATATAACCGGCCAGACGTTGGCCGTCGACGGAGGCATGACGTTCGCATAGACTGCGTAGGCAACCGGGCTAAGGGCTCGGTTCCGGAAGGAGAGTGCCAAGCACCATGGACCATGACGAATTGTTCGACAAGGTAAAGGCTGTCATCGTCGACCAGCTCGGAGTCGAGGAGGACGACGTCATCGAGGATGCGTCGTTCGTCGACGACCTCGGCGCGGATTCGCTCGACATCGTCGAGCTTGTCATGGCGCTCGAGGAAGAGTTCGGGGTCTCGATCCCGGATGAGCAGGCCGAGAAGATCAAGACCGTCGGCGACGCGGTCGACTTCATCACCGAGAACGCATAGCGCACGTACCGCCCGTACCGTCGGTGCGCCTTGTGCGCCCGGCGGTGGGATGTACCGCGTCACAGCGCCCGCGCCCGTCGCCGCCACCTGGGCCGCGGCGGGCGCGCGTGCTGTGAACAGCACCGACCCCGACATCGACGAAGGATGCCCAGCGTGGAGATGCCCTCTCTGACCATCGGCTCCGTGACCGCCCGACTCCCGATCATCCAGGGAGGTATGGCCGTACGCATATCGCTGGCGCCGCTGGCGTCCGCTGTCGCCGAAGCAGGCGGGATAGGGATCATCGCCGGCTCCGGACTCACCCCTGAAGAGCTGCGCACCGAGATCAGAGCTGCCCGCGCAGTCACCCGGGGCGTCATCGGTGTCAACATCATGGTGGCCGTCCGCAACTTCGCGGAGCTCGTGCACGCCGCGCTCGACGAGGGCATAGACCTGGTCATCTCCGGCGCGGGATTCTCTCGTGACGTGTTCGACTGGACGCGCGAGGCGGGGGTCCCGATGGTGCCGATCGTCGGCTCCCCGCGTGTCGCTGCGCTGTCCGAGAAGTTCGGCGCGGCTGCGGTGGTCGTCGAGGGGAACGACGCCGGCGGGCACCTCGGTGCCGCGCTGCCCGTCCGCGAACTCCTGCCTTCGATCCTCGAGACCGTCTCGATCCCGGTCATCGCCGCAGGCAACATCGTGACCGGCGCGGATATCCGCGAACTGATGCGCGCCGGCGCCGCGGGAGTGCAGATGGGTGCCCGGTTCGCCGCCACGAAGGAGTCCTCGGCCCCCGAGGCATACAAGCAGATGTATGTGGACGCCACCGACGAGGACATAGTGCTCGTTCAGAGCCCGGTCGGCCTTCCGGGCCGCGCGCTGCGCAACCCGTTGACGGAGCGATTGGACGCAGGCACGGAACCTGCGATCGAACGCTGCATCGCGTGCCTCAAGAAGTGTGGGAAGCAGTTCTGCATCATGGACAAATTGATCAAGGCGCAGACCGGTGACCTCGACGACGGACTCGTCTTCACGGGAGGCGGCGTGAGCCGGATCCACGACGTCCCGAGTGTGCGCGACCTGATGGACCGTTTGGTGACCGAGTACCGCCTTGCCGTGGAGATGGAGTCCGTATGAGAAGAGTCGCGGTCACGGGTCTCGGGATCGTCTGTCCCGTCGGGATCGGCGTAGAAGCGGTCTGGGAGTCGCTCACCTCGGGCCGCTCCGGCATCGGCCCGATCACGACATTCGACACCACCGACTACCCGGTCCGCTTCGCGGGCTGTGTCGACGACTTCGACCCCGTTGCCTCCCTCGGCGTCAAAGAGGCCCGTCGCATGTCGCGCTTCCAGCAGTTCGCGGTCATCGCCGCAGACGAAGCGATCGCCGACGCCGGCCTCGGTGCGGTCGAGGGGGCGGAGGCCGAGCGCTACGGCGTCATCGTCGGCTCGGGTATCGGGGGCCTCGGCCTCATGGAGGAGCAGACGCGCGTGCTCATCGAGCGCGGCCCCTCCCGTGTCAGCCCCTTCCTCGTCCCCGGGATGATCATCGACGTCGCCGCGGGCCTCATCTCCATCCGCCACGGCTTCAAGGGCATCAACTACGCGCCCGTGTCCGCCTGCGCCACGGGTAACCACGCGATCGGCGAGGCCTTCGAGGCGATCAGGCGGGGCTCGGCCGACGTCGTGGTGGCCGGCGGGTTCGACGCCGGAGTCACTCCGCTGGGGCTCGCCGGCTTCGCCGCGGCGCGCGCACTCTCCACGCGCAACGATGAACCGCAGGCCGCATCGCGACCGTTCGACGCGGGCCGTGACGGTTTCGTCATCGGCGAAGGTGGCGCCACACTCGTACTCGAGGAGTGGGATCATGCAGTGGCGCGAGGCGCGCGCATCCGGGCCGAGATAATCGGGTACGGAGCGACGGCCGACGCCTACCACGTGACGGCCCCCGCTCCCGACGGCAACGGTGCCCGGCGGGCGATGAGACTCGCGCTGGAGCAGGCGGGGGTCGATCGGAGCGAAGTCGGCTACATCAACGCGCACGGTACCTCCACCCCGCCCGGTGATGCCGCCGAGACCGGCGCGATCCGCGAGGTCTTCGGCTCCCGGGCGCCCGCCGTATCGTCGACGAAGTCGATGACCGGCCACTTGCTCGGTGGTGCAGCGGCGATCGAGGCGGTCGCGTGCGTACTCGCGCTCGAGACGGGCATCGTTCCTCCCACGATCAACTACTCCGACCCCGATCCCGCATGCGACCTCGACTACGTCCCGAACGTCGCGCGCCGTATCGATCCCGCCATCGCGCTCAGCAACTCCTTCGGATTCGGCGGCCACAACGCTTCCATCCTCTTGGGACGCGCCGACCGGTGAGCGACTCGGCCTTCGACGCGCTCATGGCACGGCTCGGCGTGCAGGTGCACGACCCCGAGCTCCTTCGCAGCGCCCTGACGCACCCCACATGGGCGCTCGAGAACGGCGGTGACGATTACGAGCGGCTCGAGTTCCTGGGCGATGCCGTCTTGTCGTGGATCGTGGCTCCACGCCTCTACGAGGCCTTCCCGGACCTTCCGGAGGGCTCTCTGACACGTATGAAGATCTCTCTCACCTCGGGTCGCACAGCCGCGGAGGTGGCGCGTGAACTCGGACTGGGACCGGCGATCCGATTCGGAAGGGGAGCGGCACACGAGGGCGATCGCGCATCGGTACTCGAGAACGCTTTCGAGGCGTTGGTCGGCGCGATCTATCTCGACTCGGGGCTGGAGGTCGTCGGTGATTTCGTTCTCCGCGTCCTCGGCGACCGTATCTCCCGCGAGCACCTGCTGGCCGTTCCGGAAGACGCCAAGAGCCGCCTGCAGGCGCTCACGCAGGGTGCCGGCCTCGGGCTTCCGTCGTACCGGATCGTCGAACGTTCGGGACCCGCACATTCCCCTGTGTTCGCCGTCGAGGTGTCCGTGGGGGACCGGATGCTCGGCAGCGGTTCGGGAGCGACGAAGCAGCGCGCTCAGAAGGCCGCCGCGACCGCCGCGCTGGAAGTCCTTGACCGCGCCTGAGCGGGACTTCGAGGCCGTCTCTTCGGCTCGCGGAGACGCACCGGTGCTGTGGTAGCATTTCTCGTTGCGTGACCCTACCGGTCCCGCACGTATGAGCCAACGCCGGCGTCCGGGGATCCGTGTACCTCAAGTCACTCACCGTCAAGGGATTCAAGTCATTCGCCGACCGGGTCAACCTGACCCTGGAACCCGGCGTCACGACCGTCGTCGGCCCCAACGGCTCGGGCAAATCCAATATCTCCGATGCCGTCCTCTGGGTGCTCGGGGAGCAGTCCGCCAAGAGTCTGCGCGGGAACTCGATGGAGGATGTCATCTTCGCGGGCTCTTCGGCGCGCCAGGCCGTCGGCGTCGCCGAGGTCGACCTCGTTCTCGATAACACCGACGGCGGCCTGCCGCTCGAGTTCTCCGAAGTCACCATCACCCGCCGCATGTACCGCAGCGGCGAGAGTGAATACTTGATCAACAACTCGCCGTGCCGCCTGATGGACATCCAGGACCTCTTGCACGACTCCGGTCTCGGGCGCGACACCCATTCGATCATCAGCCAGGGCCGTCTCGACGAGATCCTGAACTCCCGTCCCGAAGACCGGCGTTCGCTGATCGAGGAAGCCGCCGGCGTCCTGAAGCACAAGAAGCGCAAGGAGCGCGCGCTGCGCAAGCTCGGCTCCATGGAGTCGAACCTCGAGCGCGCCCGCGATGTTCTGGGAGAGGTGGAGCGGCAGCTTCGCCCCCTGCAGCGGCAAGCCGACAAGGCGCGGCAGTATGACGGTCTCGTGGCGCAGCTGCGCGACATCGAGGTGGCGCTGGCGGTCGACGATCTCCATACGCTGCGCGGGAACTGGGAAGCGGCACTGAAGGACGAGCGCGAGCACGACGCCGACCTCGAGCTTGCGCGCTATCGGCTCACCGAGAAGGAACGCGAGCTCGGCGCGCTCCAGGCCCTGCTCGAAGAGAAGGGCCTGTTCGTCGGCGACCTGAGCGAGCAAAGACGACGCCTTCAGACGGTGCTCGAGCGGCTGAATTCGGCCCTGCTCCTCCTTGAGGAGAAGGGCAAGAACCTCATCGAGCGTATCTCGGAGCTGCGCGCGAAGGTTCATGGCGCCGAAGGGCGCCGCGAGAGACGGCTCGATGAGGTCACGCGCCTCACCGAGGAGCGCACGGCCGCCGATGCGCAGCTCAAGGCCAACTACCAGCGTCTCGGTGAGACCCGTCGTGAGTCCGAGACCGCCCGCAAGGAGCGCCTCGCCGCCGAGTCCGCGCTCTCCGAGGCCACGGCCGCGATCAGGCGCCTTCGCAAGGAAGCGGATGATGCGCGGACGGAACTCGCGCGCGTCGAGCAGTCGCTGTCGGCTTTCACTCTCGAGGAATCGCTGCTCGCAGAGCGGACTTCTGCTCTGCTCGGTCAGCGCCAGTCGCTCTTCGCCACGCTCGCGGCCCGCCGCACGCGGCTGCAGGAGACCGAGCGCGTGCGTGCGCACACGCTCAAGCAGATCGCTCTCGCGGAGTCCGATGTGGACCGCCGCGTGCGCGTGGTGGAGTCGCGGCGGCGTGAGTTGCAGGAGCTCCGCGATCGTCTCTCGCAGGTCCGTGCCGAGGGCATCGGCCTCGAAGAGGTCGATCGGGCGTTCGCCACGGCCACGCCGGCGCTGGCGTGGGTCCTTTCATCCGAGCGCACGGTCGACGGGCTGGTCGGGCCGCTGACCGATGTGATCACCGTCGACCCGGAGGCGGAGAAGGCCGTCGAGCTCGCGCTCGGCTCCGACCTCTTCTGCGTCCTGGTGTCCGACACCACCGCGCGGGCAGGCGTGCTCTCCCTGCTCGCCGAGCACTCGTCGGGCGACATCTCGATCATGGCGCTCGACGCCGCCGTCCCGCTCGAGACCCGCTCGGGCGCCGGCAAGCGCCTCTCGGATACCGTGAAGTGCGACGAGTCGATACGACCCGCGATCGAGGCGATCCTGGGCGACGTCTACCTCGTGCCGACGCTGGAAGAGGCTTTCGACGCCTCTTCGCGCTTCCCGGCATGCCGGTTCGCCACACCCGACGGCCATATGATCTGGCCGTCGGGCAAAGTCACCATCGGGCGCGGTTTGGACCAGAGCGCCTCGGTGCTCGAGCGCAAGCGGCGTATCAACGAGCTCCATGACACCGAGGCGGCCGCATCCTCGATGGTGGGGGAGTCCGAGGCCTTGTTGGCAGAAGCCGAGGAAGCACTGCGCGCCGCACAGCAGGACGCGCTCGAACTCGGACAGCAGCTGGCGACCCGCTCGGGCGAGCATGAATCGCTGCGCGAGGAGATCGGAAGACTCGAATCCGCGCTCACGGACCTGGAGTCCGAGGCGCGCTCCATCGAGCAGCGAGTGGCGACGATCGCCGAGCGTACGACGAAAGACCGGCCCGCTCGCGAGCAGTACGCCGAACGCATCCGCGAGATGGAAGGCCGCCTCGAGGCACTGGAGGAGGACGCGGTCGTCAAGCGGGAGTTCCGCGAGGACCGGTTCCGGGAGGAGACGGTCATCTCCGATCGCCTCGCCACGTGCCAGGTCGACCTGGCCACCGTCTCGGAACGCGAGGTGCACCTCAAGCGCCAGATGTCCGCCGCGACCTCCGACCTCACCGAGATCGAGGAGACGCTCGACTCATCTGCGCGTACGGAGGCTGCACTCGAGCTGCTGCGCGAGCGCATCCAGCCGGTGCACGACCTCTACGCCGCCTTGCTGGAGCGCGCGGAGGAGTGGGCGGTCAAGCTGCGGGACCGTGCGCGTTTCGAACAGGCCGACTCGCAGTCGCTCCGCGACACCATCCGCAACGCGCAAGACGCGGTCAGAGACGCTCAGAGCGCGCTGGACGCGCGCAACGGTGCGATGGGCGATCTCAGGGTCTCCAAGGGGCAGCTGCAGGTACAGGTCGATGCGGCCGTCGCGCGCATCGTCGAGGAGTTCGGCGTCCCGTTGGAGCGCGCACTCGAGATCGAACCGTTCGCGGACAGGGATGTGGCCGCGGACCGCGCGCACAAGTTGCGCAAGCAGATCTCGCAGATCGGACCGGTCAACGAACTGGCCGTCGAGGAGCACAGCGCCCTCGAACACCGCCGCGAGCACTTGGCCGCGCAGATCGAGGACCTCGCGTCGAGCCGGGCCGCGCTCGGCAAGGTCGTGCGGGCCATCGACCGCAAGATGCGCGACCGCTTCCTGGAGACCTTCGAGCAGGTGAACCACCACTTCCAGAACGTCTTCACCGTTCTGTTCCCCGGTGGCCACGCGGAGCTCGCCATGACCGACCCGGACGATCCGGAGACCACGGGCATCGAGGTCATCGCACAGCCGATCGGCAAGAAGTTGCAGAAGATGACGCTCATGTCGGGCGGAGAGAAGTCACTCACCGCGCTGGCGCTGCTCTTCGCGCTCTACCGTGCCCGGCCGTGCCCGTTCTACATCCTCGACGAGGTCGAAGCCGCCTTGGACGACTCCAACCTGCGTAGATTCGTGTCGTTCGTCGATTCCCTGCGCTCGCACACACAGTTCATCGTGGTCACCCATCAGCGGCGCACCATGGAGATGGCCGACGTGCTCTACGGCGTCAGCATGCAGTCGGACGGCGTGAGCAAGGTCGTCAGCCAGCGTCTCGACCGTTCCACGGGACGGCCGGTCGACTTGGACGCTGCCCGATGAGCCCGGGCTGGTTCGACCGGCTCTCGGCGGGGCTGAGCCGCACCCGGGACCAGATCGGCGACCGTATCGCCGAGATCGTGGGTCGCGGCCCGGATGTCGGCGAGGAGTTCTGGGAGTACCTCGAGGAGACGCTCATCGCCGCCGACATGGGGGCAGCCGCCTCCTCCGAGATCGTGGAACGCCTGAAGACGCGTGCGCGGCGGGAAGACCTTCCTGACGCCACAGCGGTGGGCTCCGCTCTCGTGGACCTGATCGCGAACGAACTGCCCGCCGTCAGCGACCCGCTCGCCGCGAACCCGCTCACCGTCCTGTTCGTCGGCGTCAACGGCACCGGGAAGACGACCTCGGTGGGCAAGATAGCCGCCGAGGCCGCGGCAGCGGGCCGCCGAGTCGTCGTCGGGTCGGCCGACACGTATCGGGCCGCCGCTATCGAGCAGCTCCGCGTATGGGCCGACCGCGCGGGCGTTCCGGTCGTCGAAAGGGAGCGCGGGACCGATCCCGCATCCGTGGTCTTCGACACGCTGGCGAAGGCGCGCGAACTCGGCGGAGACCTCGTGTTGATCGACACCGCCGGCCGCCTCCACACCTCGACGGACCTCATGCAGGAACTGCGCAAGGTCCAGCGTGTCGCGAAGGCCCAAAGCACCGCGCCCGTGTGCTCGCTGCTGGTCCTCGACGCGACGACCGGCCAGAACGGACTACAGCAGGCGCGCCTGTTCAACGAGGCGCTCGAGCTCGATGGCATCATCCTGACGAAGCTCGACGGGACCGCACGCGGCGGCATCGCCGTCGCCATCGCCCGGGAGCTCGGCCTCCCCATCGTGCGAATCGGGGTGGGCGAGTCCGTGGAGGATCTGCACGCCTTCGATGCCACGGAGTTCGCGCGGGCTCTGACGGGCGCGCGCTGATGGACGACCCACTGGGCGAGCGGGCGAAAGCTCCGTCGCCCGACGAACTCGACGAAGACGGCCTGACCGCGAGCCAGCGGCGTTCCGCACGCTTCGCGCTCGCGTTGGTCCTCCCGCTCACCACGATGTTGCTTGCGATCATCCTCGTGTTCTACGTCTTCTACGACACCACGACGATCGACGGTACGTCGATGTATCCGACACTGTGGGACCATGACTACGTCCTGATCACCAAGGGAGTGGCGGTGCCGCGACGCGGTGACATCGTGGTGCTCCACGTACGCTACAAGGGCAAGACCGAAGAGTGGGTGAAGCGTATCGTCGCGCTCGCCGGCGATCGGGTGAACGTCGCAGGTGACCTGCTCACGGTCAACGGAAGCGGCGAGCAGTTCCCGCATATGATCATCAACGGAGGCGAAACGCAGCCTATCGAGCAGCTCGTGGTCCCAGCGGGGCAGATATTCGTTGCGGGTGACAACCGCTCGGTCTCCTTGGACAGCCGTTTCGTCGGCACGTTCCCCGTCTCATCACTCCATGGCCGCGTCATGGCCATCTACGCACCGATCGCCCGTATAGGACTCGTCCCCGAACCATAGGGGACGGCCCACAAGGACCGGAAGGACCACACGTGTTCGAGAACCTCACCGAGCGGCTACAGGGCGTCTTCTCGCGCCTGACCGGCCGCGGGCGCCTCTCCGAGGCAGATATCGACGCGGCCATGCGCGAGGTCCGCCTCGCCCTGCTCGAAGCCGACGTCAACTTCACCGTCGTCAAATCCTTCGTCGCCCGCGTGCGGGAGCGGGCGACCGGCGCGGACGTGATGCGCTCGCTGACGCCGGGTCAGACGGTCGTCAGCATCGTGCTCGACGAATTGAGCACGCTGATGGGGACCGGCGAGAGCAAACTGGCCTTCTCCGGTCGCATCCCGAACGTCATCATGCTCGTCGGCCTGCAGGGCTCCGGTAAGACGACCGCCACCGCCAAGCTGGCGAACCTGTTGCGCAAGCAGGGCCGGCGCCCACTGATGATCGCCTGCGACGTCTATCGTCCGGCCGCCATCGACCAGCTCCAGGCGCTCGGCCGCGAACTCGACATCCCGGTCTACCGCGGTGAGGACGGCGCGGACCCGGTCGACATCGCGAAGGCCGGCGTGAAGGCGGCGATCGCCGACATGCGCGACGTCGTGCTGGTCGATACCGCCGGCCGCCTGCATGTCGACGAAGCGATGATGGAGGAGGCTTCCCGCATCCGCGATGCGGTCCGGCCCGACCAGGTGCTGATGGTCATCGACGCGATGACCGGTCAGGATGCGGTCGTGGCGGCGAGCGCCTTCGCCGAACGCGTGGACTTCGACGGTGTGATCGTCACGAAGCTCGACGGTGACGCCCGCGGAGGAGCCGCGCTGTCGGTGCGCGCCGTGACCGGCAAGCCGATCAAGTTCGTCGGTGTGGGGGAGAAGCTCGACGCCATCGAACCGTTCCATCCCGACCGCATGGCCCGTCGCATCCTCGGTATGGGTGACGTGGTCTCGCTCATCGAGAAGGCCCAGGAGAGCGTCGCCGCCTCCGATACCGTGGAGCTCGAGAAGCGGTTACGCGCCAACGAGTTCACTCTCGACGACTTCCTCGCGCAGCTGCAACAGGTGCGGAAGATGGGCTCGCTCAAGGATGTCCTGGGGATGATCCCGGGCCTGGGATCGGCTCAGCGAGCGCAACTGGGCAATGCTGAGATCGATGAGCGGGCCCTCGATCGCACCCAGGCCATCATCCAGTCGATGAGTGCTGCGGAGCGACGGAAACCGTCGCTGATCAACGGGCACCGCCGCACACGCATCGCGAGCGGATCGGGAACGAGCGTCCAGGAGGTCAATCGTCTGCTCGACCAGTTCGTCCAGGCGAAGAAGATGATGAAGCAGATGCAGAACAACAAGGGCAAGTTCCGCGGGATGCCGGGCCTGGGCGCCTAGCGATCCGCGAACGCCATCGGAACGCGCGCATCTCCCGTCCTTCACAGGCGCGTCCCCATGCCCTATCATCAGCAGTCGTTCTGTTTGATACGCATGAGTCGCGGGGCCCACGAACGGGCCTCGCTCATTGACCCCGGAGGTGAAGGTTCTTGGCAGTCAAGATCCGTCTGGCGCGCGCAGGCGCTAAGAAGGCGCCGTTCTACCGCGTTATGGCCGCGGACGCTCGCGCCACGCGCGACGGTCGTTTCCTCGAGATTCTCGGCCGTTACAACCCGCGGACCGAGCCTTCGACCATCGAGATCGATCTCGCAAAGGTCGATGCGTGGATCGCCAAGGGTGCGCAGCCCACCGAGGCGGCCGCCAAGCTGATCGCCATCGCCCGCGGCGAGAAGACGGCCCCTGTGGCGGTCGCTCGCGTCTCGAAGAAGGTCGCTGCCAAGAAGGCCGCGGACGAGAAGGCCGCCGCTGACGCGGTCGTCAAGGCCGAGGCTGACGCCAAGGCAGCCGCTGAGGCCAAGGCAGCCGAGAAGGCAGCCGCCGCTGAGGCAGCAGCCGAGGCTGCAGCAGCTCCCGCCGAGGAGCCCGTCGAGGTCGCGGACGACGCCGAACCGGCCGCCGAGTAATCGTGGCAGCCGACACCGCGACCCTGATCGACTATCTGGTCCGATCGCTCGTCGACGACGTCGACGCGGTCTCGATCGCGCGCACCGAGACGAGCGGCGGCGAGTTGTTCGAGATCACCGTGGCACCGGACGATGTGGGCAAGGTCATCGGGCGTTCAGGGCGCATCGTCAAAGCCCTGCGCACGCTGATGCGGGCCGCCGGATCGGTCGACGGACGTAACGTCGACATTGAGATCCTGGGGTAGCCACAGAGCATGGACGCTCAAGAGTTCGGCCCACTCGGGCGGGTCGCCAAGACGCACGGACTGAACGGGGAGGTCTCGGTCATCATGACCGTCGACCTCCCCGTTGAACGACTGCCCGGACTCGAGGTCTGGTTCGTTCCCCCGCCCGCCGCTTTCAGGACCGCACGCATCACGGCGGTCCGGGCCGGACCGAAGGGGCCACTGTTCGCTTTCGACGTGGTCCGCGATCTGACCGCCTCCGAGGCCCTGCGCGGCGTCATCATCCTCGCCAAGGTGGCCGACCTCCCCGAGGTCGACGAGTCCGACGACCCTGTGGGCCTTGAGGTCATCGACGAGAAGCGCGGACCGATCGGGCACGTCACCGATGTGATCGTGACCGGAGCGAATGACGTCTGGGTGGTGGATGGCCCCTTTGGGGAGGTCCTCATCCCGGTCATCGACGACGTGATCCTGGACATCGACGAGGAGTCCGGGATCGTGCGGATCTCGCTGCTCCCCGGTCTCATCGAGGGGAGCTGACCTCCATGCGGATCGATGTGATCTCAGCGTTTCCCGAGGTCTTCGAGCCCGTCATGGGGTCCGGGATGCTCGGGATCGCCCGCAACAAAGGCGCTCTCGAGTTCGAGGCACACGACTTGCGCGACTGGGCACTGCCCGGCGTACATCGCCAGATCGACGATTCTCCGTACGGGGGCGGTTCCGGGATGGTTCTGCGCCCGGAGCCGGTGTTCGACGCGATCGAGGCCGTCACGGCGATGGACGGGCGCGAACCTCTCGTCGTACTCATGAGTCCGCAGGGTCAACCATTCGACCAGGCGTGTGCAGAGCGTCTTGCGGCTCATGGACGCCTGATCCTCGTCTGCGGCCGTTACGAGGGCTTTGACGAGCGTATCCGGTCACTGGCTGACCTGGAGATCTCCATCGGAGACTACGTCCTGACCGGCGGCGAGTTGGCGGCCATGGTCGTGTCCGATGCGGTCACGCGGCTGCTCCCGGGAGTCCTGGGCGGCGACACCTCGATCGAGGACGAGTCGTTCACCACCGGGCTGCTCGAGTATCCTCACTACACGCGGCCCGCGGAGTATCGTGGCCTGAGTGTCCCCGAGGTACTGCGCTCGGGCGACCATGCACGGATCGCTAAGTGGCGTCGAGAGCAGGCGCTGCTACGTACCGCAAACCGACGGCCCGATCTCCTCGAGGGCGAGCGCGCCGGACTGACTGATCAGGAGCGTGTCATGATCCGTGAAGCGCTGCGCGACGGTATGGAGGACGAGTGACCCCGGAAGTGACGACCAAGCCTGTCGACGAGAATCCCGAGTCGACCGCTCCCAAGACGCAGAGCGCAGGGCGCCAGATAGCCGAGTTCCTCGTGACACTCGCGATCGCGTTCGCGGTCGCACAGGCGGTCCGCACCTGGGTGATCCAGCCCTTCGTGGTGCCAACGGGTTCGATGCTGCCAACGATCCAGCTGAGCGACCAGGTACTCGCCAACAAGTTCATCCTCCGGTTCCGACCGCCCGTGCGGGGTGACATCGTGGTGCTGGACGATCCGACCGGGCAGGTGGGCACGCTCATCAAGCGCGTGATCGCCACAGGCGGCCAGACCGTGGATATCCGTGACGGCAAGGTATGGATCGACGGCACCGCGCTCGTCGAGCCGTATACCCATGGTCAGCCCAACGAGCTGGGTCCTCTGCCCATGCCGTACAAGATCCCGGCGGACTCGGTATGGGTCATGGGCGACAACCGCACGCAGAGCCAGGACAGCCGCTGGTTCGGCGCCGTATCGCTGTCGGCGGTCCATGGAAAGGCCTTCTTCATCTACTGGCCATGGGCACGCATCGGGGATCTGCGCTGACCCGTAGGTCGATGAAGCAAGACCCGCGCGTTTTGTCGTTGCCTGCCACCCGACGCGCCGCTATACTATCCACTCGTGTCACTACCGCCGGTGCGCCAGCGCACCTCGCTTACATCAGATAGGGACGAGACCAAGGCCATGGATCAGATCAGAGCACTCGAAGCGCAGCAGCTGCGCGAGGACAGAGACGCATTCCAGGTCGGTGACACCGTCAAGGTGCACTACCGCATCATCGAGGGTACGCGCGAGCGCATCCAGGTGTTCCAGGGCGTCGTCATCCGTCGCCACGGCGCCGGTGCCCGCGAGACGTTCACCGTTCGCAAGATCTCGTTCGCTGTCGGCGTCGAGCGCATGTTCCCCGTGCACTCGCCCAAGATCGACAAGGTCGAGATCGTCAGCCGCGGCAAGGTCCGCCGCTCCAAGCTCTACTTCCTGCGCGACAAGATCGGCAAGAAGGCCCGCCTCAAGGAGAAGCGCTTCTAGGGCTGTGGCGATGCGGGGCCGTTCCATCATTGATCCGAGTCGACGCGCTCCCGCCCTTTATGGGCGAGGAGCGCGTCGCTGTTTCCACTACAGACCGAGGGCGACATGAGTGGAAGTGTGCGCTCCATAGCGGAGGTCAGAGCGGCCCTCGAGCAGGCAACCGGCATCGAACTCGAGACTCTGATGACCGCGCTTCGCGACGATCAGCGGGCGGGCGTCCGATCCCTGCTTGCGGGTACGCGGGCGCGTCTCGCGCGTCGGCAACGCGAGTCCGAGCGGCTCGATCGGTTGATGGACGCACAGCAAGAACTCCTCGAGCAGGGCTTGCTCGTTGTGGCGGGGATCGATGAGGTGGGCAGGGGAGCGCTCGCAGGCCCCGTGACCGCCGGTGCGGTCATCTTGCACATCGACACACGTATCGACGGACTCAACGACTCGAAGCTCCTGTCTCCGGTCGCTCGCGAGAGGGTCGCGGCGTCCGTGAGGTCGACCGCACTCGCATGGTCGGTGGCTCACGTCGGCCCCAAGGAGATCGACTCGATCGGGATCGGTCCGGCCACACGGCTCGCATGGGCCAGGGCGCTCGAGGGATTGGGTATCGCGGTCGACCACGTCCTGATCGATGGGAACGACGCGAGGGGGCTGACCGTCCCGTCGACTCCGATCGTGCGCGGCGACTCGAGCGTCGGATCCATCGCTGCGGCCTCGGTCATCGCCAAGGTCGCGAGGGACTCGCTGATGGTCGCATTCGCCGACGAGTATCCGGGCTACGGCTTCGATTTCAACAAGGGCTACGGTGCTGCCGAACACATGGAGCGCCTCCTGAGGGTCGGGCCCTCCGCGATCCACCGGCTTTCCTTTGCGCCGTGCTCCGAGCAGGGTCGGTTGCTCTAGCACTCTTCGTATCTTGTGGTCACAAGATCTTGGACACGATCTGGTCGGATAGGGTTTGCCCCGTGTTAAGGACCCTCCGCGAGCATGGTTCGCGGAGGTGGTGCGGTCATGGACCGTTCAGAGATTGCCCGGCGCGGAGAAGATGCTGCAGTAGCGTTCCTCGAGCGCGTGGGAATGACGATCGACGACAGGAACTGGCGGTGTCCCGCTGGTGAGATCGATATCGTCGCTCGTGAGGGAGACACACTCGTCTTCGTAGAGGTGAAGACCCGTCGCTCCGAGCGCGCGGGGACGGCCGAGGACGCGGTGTCTCCGACAAAACAGCGCCAGGTCGCGCGGGTGGCCAAGTCATACCTCGTTGTTCATCCCGAGGCACCGGAGGCATTGCGCTTCGACGTGGTCGCGATCAAAGTGCTCGGGGTGGACCGTGCCCTGCTTCGCCACTACCGGGATGCGTTCGGGGTCGCACTGTGACCCAGTCCGTCGTGGCATCGTCCACCATCGTGGGAGTCGAGGCGATCCCGGTGGAGGTCCAGGTGGACGTCTCGCCGGGCCTGCCTGCCTTCTTGATCGTGGGGCTCGGTGACACCGCTGTCCTGGAAGCGCGCGACCGCGTTCGAGCCGCGATCCGTGCCTGCGGATTCGACTTCCCGACGGCGCGGGTGACCGTCAACCTCGCACCCTCACCCGTGCGCAAGCATGGCGCGGGTTTCGACCTGCCCATCGCCCTTGGGGTGCTGGCCGCCACACGACAGGTCCCACAAAGCACCGCCGAAGCCGTAGCCGTCGGCGAACTCGCGCTCGACGGCAGCGTTCGCGAGGTACCGGGCCTGCTCGCGCATGCGATCGCGGCGCGCAGCCGGGCGCTCCCTCTGCTCGTGTCCCTCTCCGCGTTGCCGGTGGTCTCCGCGGTTCCCGGCGTCTCGGTCCGACCGTTGACCAGCATCGCCGAGTTGCGCCGCGGTCTTCCTGAGGAACGCAGCGCCCCGCCGGTCATCGCACCGCGGTTCGATGATGTCCCCGACCTTGCCGAGGTACATGGACAGCCTGCGGCAAAACGTGCGCTTGAGATCGCGGCAGCGGGAGGGCTCGGACTGTTGCTCATCGGACCCCCGGGCGCGGGCAAGACGATGCTGGCCCGCCGGCTGTCAGGGATCCTCCCGGCGCTGACGGAACACGAAGCGCTCGAGTCCGCGGTCGTCCACTCGGTCGCGGGCCTCGATGCCGCCCCGGTGCTTGGAGGCGTTCGACCGTTCCGCGCACCGCATCACACCGCATCCACGGCCGGGTTGGTCGGTGGAGGATCCCCACCTCGCCCGGGCGAGGTGAGCCTCGCGCACAACGGCGTCCTCTTCCTGGATGAGATCCCGGAGTTCTCTCCGTCGGCCCTCCAAGCCTTGCGGCAGCCTCTCGAAGATGGCTACCTGACGCTCGTTCGTGCCGAGGGGCGGGTGCGCTACCCTGCCCGCTTCGCCTTGGTGGCGGCGATGAACCCATGTCCGTGTGGCTATCTGGGCGACCTCGCACGACAGTGCACATGCCAGCCGGCGCTCGTGGACCGCTATCGAGCGCGTATCGGCGGTCCGCTCATGGACCGCATCGACATGACACTGCGCGTCGATCGCATCGATCCCGCATGCATGCTCAGGGGCTCGTCGGACGAGCCCAGCGCGGCCGTGCGCCTGAGGGTGTCCGAGGCGCGGGCTTGGTCGCAGGCACGTGGGCGACCCCGGCTGCCGCCCACCGGTGCCGCTCTCCTGCGAGCCTGCGCGCTGGACGGCGCATCACGCAAAGCGGTTGAGGCGGCGGCGCGCGTACACCGGCTGTCGGGTCGCGGCGTGACCCGCTTACTCAGAGTGGCGCGAACCATCGCCGACCTCGACGGCGATCCTTCGGTGGAAGAGAAGCACGTGCTGGAAGCATCCTGTTACCGGGCCCTCCAGTGAGCGGCGACTGCCGCTTCGTGCTGCGGTTGGGAGAAGACGGGTATCCTGCGCAACTCGCGATGACGCCCCGGCCGCCCCGAACGCTCTACGGGATCGGAGACGCGAGCACTCTGTGTCCGGGGCTGGCGATCATCGGCTCCCGGAAAGCCACGCCCTACGGGCTGGACTGCGCCGCATGGTTCGCGCGCCGAGCCGCACGCGAGGGCGTCGTCGTGATCTCCGGCGCCGCGATGGGGTGCGACCAGGCAGCTCAACGCGCCGCACTCGAGGCGGGTGGCCGGTCGGTCGCCGTGCTGGGCTGCGGCGCGGACATCGACTACCCCGCGCGCGCTCGTGATCTTCTCGACACCCTGCGCAGCGGCGCCGGCGTAGTGGTCTCGGAGTTCCCTTGGGGGATGCCGCCTGCGCGCGGCCACTTTCCCGCCCGCAATCGGATCATCGCCGGGCTGTCATCGGCGGTTCTCGTCGTGGAGGCGGCACTGCCGAGCGGCACCTTCTCGACAGCTGACCATGCCCTGGAGGCAGGGCGCGACGTACTGGCGGTTCCCGGCAGCGTGTTCTTCAGCGGCTCTGCCGGCTGCAACCGCCTGATACGCCAAGGCGCCGCTCCGGTGTGTTGTGACGAGGACCTGCTCGACTCACTGTGGGCGGCGGGACTCCTGGGCGAGGACACGCCACGATGCATCGGAGCGGACGACGAAAGACTCGCCACGGAGTCGACAGACCCGGTACTGAGGGCGATATTGGCCGAACCTGTCGCACTCGACCGCCTCGTCACTTCGCTGGGGCTCGATGCAGCGGAGGCCCTGCGCGCCGTCGCGCTCCTTGAGTCGGCCGGAGCGGTCGCGCGGTACCCCGACGGCAGGTACGGACCATGCATGCGACGGTGACGCTACAATCGTTCAGCGCGCGTGGCCCACCACGCGCCACCACCGCCCACAAGACCGGGAGAGCGCGTGCAGCGCACCATCACCGTGATAGGTGGCGGCCTCGCAGGCAGCGAAGCCGCCTACCAGCTGGCGATCCGCGGCATCCACGTGAAGCTCATCGAGATGCGCCCCGTGGTATCCGCCCCTGCCCACCACACCGATCAGCTCGGCGAGCTGGTGTGCTCCAACTCGCTGAAGTCGGACGATCCCGCCACGGCCGCCGGCATGCTCAAGCGCGAACTCGAGACTCTGGGCAGCGTCGTGCTCGCGTGCGCTCGCGCCACAGCGGTGGCCGCGGGTGGAGCGCTTGCGGTCGACCGCACGGCATTCTCCACTCTGTTGACGCAGTCCATCACCGCGCGCCCGGAGATCGAGTTGGTGCGCGAAGAAGCACGGTCTGTTCCTGAAGGGGACGTGATCATCGCGACCGGCCCGCTGACGAGCGCAGGCCTTGAGCCCGCACTGCTGGAGCTCACCGGAGCGGACCGGCTGGCATTCTTCGACGCCGCAGCACCGATCGTGGACGCCTCCACGATCGACATGTCCGTGGTCTTCGCCCAGTCGCGTTACGACAAGGGTGGGGGAGCCGACTATCTCAACTGCCCGATGGATCGCAGCCAATACGAAGCGTTCATCGCCGCCCTGACGGGCGCGGAGCGTGTGACCGCGAAGGATTTCGAACAGGCCGAACTGTTCTACGCCTGCCAGCCGGCCGAGGAGGTTGCCCGCCGCGGCCTCGATGCGCCGAGATTCGGGGCGATGAAACCGGTCGGCCTCACGGATCCATCCACGGGGCTGCGACCGTGGGCAGTCGTTCAGTTGAGAGCGGAGAACCGCGAGCAGACGGCATACAACCTGGTGGGCTTCCAGACGAACCTGACCTTCTCCGAGCAAGCGCGCGTATTCCGGATGATCCCCGGTCTCCGGGACGCCGAGTTCCTGCGATACGGCGTCATGCATCGCAACACCTTCGTCGACGCGCCACGCCTTCTCGATTCCGATCTCACGCTGCGCTCGTGTCCGCGGATCAGGATCGCAGGACAACTGGCAGGCACCGAAGGTTACCTGGAGGCCGCCGCAAGCGGTCTCGTCGCCGCACTGGGCATCGTGTGTCCGGAGATGTCCCATCCAATCCGTCTGCCTGCAGAGACCGCGATCGGTTCGCTGATCGGGTACGCGACCGATCCCGCTACGGACCCGTACCAGCCGATGCACGTCAACATCGGCCTGTTGCCCCCGCTCTGCCCTCCGGTCCGGGGCAAGCGGGAGCGCTACGCTGCTCATGCCGCGCGCGCGGCCGTGGCGATGACCGGCTGGTTGGAAGTCCACGACGAGTTGGGGATCGTCGCGGTCCGCGATGCACTCCCCGGGGCCGTGGCGACGTGAACGCGCCATCGGCCGGAGAGCTTGTCGACCGCTTCCTGCAGCATCTCGTTTCGGAGCGCAACGCGTCGCCCCAGACCGTGCGGGCCTACTCCTCCGACCTGGCGCGATACCTCGAGTGGGCCGAACGTTCAGGCGCGGACCCGCTGGGCGCCGACCCCCGCATCCTGCGCCGCTACCTCGCGGAACTCGACCGGGCCAAGTACGCTCGCAGCACCATCGCACGCCGCCTGTCGGCCGTCCGCTCGCTGTTCGCCTACCTCAATCGGGAAGGGACGATCGCATACGACCCGGCGTCCGTCGTGGCCTCGCCGAAGCTGCCCGCACGCCTGCCGCGTCTCGTGCCGACCGACGTGCTCTCCGCGCTCCTTGACGCCCCCGGGACCGAAACCCCCTCCGATCTTCGTGATCGGACGATCCTCGAGCTGCTCTACGCGACGGGTGCACGCGTGAGCGAGCTGGCATCCCTCGACATGGGCGACGTCGACCTCACGGTCGGACAGATACGCGTTACGGGCAAGGGCGACAAGCAGCGCATCCTGCCCCTGCACAGGGAAGCGGTGTCTCGCCTTGGTCGCTACTTGAACGAAGGGCGGTCCGAGCTGCATCCGAGCGGGACCGAAAGGGCAGTCTTCCTCAATCGTGCGGGCACGCGCCTGACCGACGGCGGGGTCCGGAGGATGCTGCGACGGCACCTTGACGCCGTCGGCGCCGCTTCCGGCGTCACGCCGCACACCTTCCGCCACACGTTCGCGACCCACCTCCTGGAGGCGGGGGCGGACCTGCGCACCGTACAGGACCTGCTGGGCCATGTTGCCCTGTCCACGACCCAGCTCTACACTCACCTCGGGGTACAACGACTCCAACGGGTGCATGGGGATGCGCACCCACGTGCCTGACGTTACTTTGTCGAAGGGGCCGCTCGCATGAACCACCCGCAACAGCGGGACGACGTGGCCTCACTGTGGGAGCGCTATGCCGCCACCCGTGACGAGGCGGCCCGTGAGCAGCTGATCCTCAACTACTCACCATTGGTGAAGTTCGTCGCCGGGCGTGTTGCGACCAAACTCCCCAACACCGTGGAGAGCGCCGACCTGATCTCGTACGGCATCTTCGGCTTGATCGATGCGATCCAGAAGTTCGACACCGAGCGCGGCATCAAGTTCGAGACATACGCCATCTCGCGGATCCGCGGGGCGATCATCGACGAACTGCGCGCCTTGGACTGGGTCCCACGCAGCGTCCGCGCCCGCGCCCGCGACATCGAGAACGCCATCGCGACCCTTGAGGGAAGGCTGAGCCGCACCCCGGATGACTCCGAGGTGGCAGCCGAACTCGGGATCTCGTCCAAGGACCTTCAGGATGCGTACGCCAAGATCTCGTACACCTCGATCGTCTCATTCGACGAGATATGGGCCCCCAACTCCGACCGTGACGACAAAGGCACGCTCGCCTCTGTGGTCAAGGACGAGCGCGCACCCGATCCCGTTGCGTCTTTCGAGTCCGAGGAGATCAAAGAGATCCTCGCCGGCGCGATCGAGAAGCTCTCCGAACGCGAACGCACCGTGGTGGCGCTGTATTACTACGACGGGCTCCCACTCAAGGAGATCGGTCAGGTCCTCGGCGTCACCGAATCACGCGCTAGTCAACTGCACACGAAAGCCGTGATGCGGCTACGTGCACGTCTTCGCGCTGCAACGGGCTACATCGCCTGAAGCCCTCGGGCCCCGTCGAGGGCGCGCCGTTTGTCGCCTGTGCGACCCCTCTGCTACACTACTCCGGCTCTTCAAATACGCACGCCCGCCGGTCCACGGCGCGTGGTGCCGCCCCCTCCAGGTTCGAGGGACGCGGTCGCGACGTGGAACCAGTTCCTCTAGGAAGCCGCCGGGCGGAGGACGAACCACAGAAGGAGGCACCACCATGCCCGTAGTCGCAATGAAGGACCTGCTCGAGGCAGGCGTCCACTTCGGACACCAGACCCGCCGTTGGAACCCGAAGATGAAGCCCTACATCTTCACGGAGCGCAATGGCATCTACATCCTCGACCTGCAGCGCTCGCTGCGGGAACTGGATGCTACCCACCGTTTCGTGCGCTCGATCGCCGCGCAGGGACGCTCGGTGATGTTCATCGGTACCAAGAAGCAGGCGCAGGAAGCCGTCGAGACCGAGGCCGCACGCGCCGGCATGCCGTTCGTCAGCCAGCGCTGGCTCGGCGGGATGCTGACCAACTGGGCGACGATGCGCAAGCGCATCGCCCGCATGGTGACGCTGGAGGCCATGGAGGCCGACGGGCGTATGGCGGTCCTCCCCAAGAAGGAGGCCCTCAAGCTGCGCGCGGAGCTCGTGAAGCTGCAGCGCAACCTGACCGGCATCCGGGACATGCAGGAACTCCCCGGCGCGGTCTTCATCATCGACACCAAGCGTGAGGCCATCGCGGTGGCTGAGTGCCGTCGCCTCCGCATCCCGATCATCGGACTCGTCGACACCAACTGCGATCCGGACGAGGTCGACTTCGTGATCCCGGGCAATGACGACGCGATCCGCTCGGTCCACCTGATCACCCGTGTTCTCGCTGATGCCTGCGTCGAGGCCCGTGCCGGGATCGCACAGGCGGCCGCCGAGAAGGCCGCACCGGCCCCCGTCGCAGCGCCTGAGGCGCCCGTGACCGAAGCCGTCGCTGAGCCCGTGCTCGAGGTTGCGCCCGCGTCCGCGGTCGAAGCCGCCGTCGAGCCTGAGCCCGTGGTCGTCGAGAGCGCCGAGTAGGACAAACGCAACGGCAGCGTCCCGCTTCTTGAAACGGTGCAGGGCGCGTACGCATAGAAAGGGTGGTACACATGGCGATCACCGCCAGCATGGTCAAGGAGCTGCGCGGGCTCACCGGCGCCGGGATGATGGACTGCAAGAAGGCGCTCGAGGAGTCCGATGGGGACATACAGAAGGCCGTAGACGTTCTGCGCACCAAGGGTCTTGCCGACCTTGCCAAGCGCGCCGGCCGCGCGACCAACGAGGGCGTCATCTCGGCATGGACGACGCACACGGGACGCGTCGGTGCCATGGTCGAGGTCAACTGCGAGACCGACTTCGTCGCACGCAACGCCGAGTTCACGACGTTCGCATCGGCTGTCGCCGAGCAGGTAGCCGTCGACGAGCCCTCCAGCCCTGAGGCGCTTCTCGGCCTTCAGTGGAAGCGTAATCCGAGCATCACGGTCGAGCAGGCGCTCGGCGAGCTGGTCGGCAAGCTGGGCGAGAACATCGTCGTCACCAGGTTCGTGCGTTTCGACGTGCCCGAGGACGGCATGATCAGCTATTACATCCACGGCCTCGGCCGCATCGGCGTCATGGTCGAGATCGGCGGCTCGGACCACACCGATCCCGCGATCGTCACCCTCGCCAAGGACGTGGCCATGCACATCGCGGCCGCTCAGCCGATCTGCGTGCTCCGCGAGGACGTCCCCGCGGAGACGATCACGCACGAGGTGGGCATCTACTCGGCTCAGGCCGCTGCCTCCGGCAAGCCCGAGGCCATCCAGGTCAAGATCGCACAGGGTCGTCTGGAGAAGTTCTACAAGGAGGTCTGTCTCGTCGAGCAGGCCTTCGTCAAGGATCCCGACAAGACCGTCGAGCAGCTCATCGCCGAGGCCTCCAAGGCCACCGGCAAGAAGCTGTCGGTCGTGCGCTTCGAGCGTCTGGTTCTCGGAGGATCCGGCTCCGAGGCCTGAGATATGGCAACGATTGAGTGAACGGGGCGGTCCACTGAGGGCCGCCCCGTTCTACAATATGGCGGAAGATGCCCCGCGCCCGCGTACAAACGCGGGGTGGGCAGCGTCACGGAACGACGGGGGTCACTGAATGTCGGAACCACGATTCAAGCGCGTGCTGCTGAAGCTGTCGGGCGAGGCCCTGATGGGTGACGTCGGCTACGGCATAGATCCCGCGATCATCGAGGACCTCGCGATCCAGATACGCACCGCACGTGATGCGGGCGTCGAGCTTGCCATCGTCGTGGGCGGAGGCAACATCTTCCGCGGGGTCGCCGGGTCCGCGAAGGGCATGGACCGCGCGCAGGCCGACTACATCGGGATGCTCGCCACGGTCATGAACGCCCTTGCGATCCAGGACGTCCTTGAAAAGGCTGGGATCCAGACACGCGTCATGTCCGCGATCGAGATGCAGTCCGTCGCGGAACCCTACATCCGCCGCAGAGCGATGCGGCATCTCGAGAAGGGCCGGGTCGTCATCTTCGCGGCAGGCACCGGCAACCCGTATTTCACGACGGACACCACGGCGGCGTTGCGCGCGCTCGAGATCGACGCCGACTGCATCATGAAGGCGACACGCGTCGACGGCGTCTACGACGACGATCCGCGCACGAACCCGGACGCCGTCCGCTTCGACGAACTGACCTACATGGAGGTCCTGCGCCGTGGCCTGAAGGTCATGGACAGCACCGCCATCACACTGGCAATGGACAACGACCTGCCGATCATCGTCTTCAACATCGAGACGGACGGGAACATCGTCCGTGCACTCGCGGGCGAGCACGTCGGCACAATCGTCAGAGGAGGCAACTGATGCCCGATGCGATCATCACCCAGGCCGACGAACGTATGTCGAAGGCCGTCACCGCGCTGAGCCACGAGTTCGCCGGCGTCCGGACGGGCAGGGCATCCGGCGCCATCTTCGAGAAGATCCACGTCGACTACTACGGTGTGCCGACGCCGCTTCTGCAGCTGGCCGCGGTCTCCTCGCCGGAGCCGCAGCTCATCGTGATCTCGCCCTATGACAAGTCCATCATCAAGGCCGCCGAGAAGGCGATCCTGTCTTCGGACCTCGGCCTCAACCCGAGCAACGACGGGACCGTCATCCGCGTTCCCTTTCCCGCGCTCAACGAGGAGCGTCGCCGGGAGCTCGCCAAGCTACTCCATACCTACGCCGAGCAGGCGCGTGTAGCCGTGCGCAACGCGCGCCGCGACGCCAACGACGCCTTCAAGAAGGCCGACAAGGCGGGGGAGATCGGCCAGGACGACACCCGCCGTGCCGAGGAGCAGATCCAGAAGAAGACCGACGCGTTCATAGCGCAGATCGACGAGCTCCTCAAGAAGAAGGAACTGGAGATAATGGAGGTCTGACCTCCGCGCATGCCGAAGCCGACCCCCACCGCTTTCTTCGACTCGCCGCGTGGACGGGAGTTGTACTCGCGACTCGACACCACTCGGGTCCCGGGGCATGTGGCGATCATCATGGACGGGAACGGCCGTTGGGCCTCTCACCGCGGTCTGCCTCGCGTGGCGGGCCATCGCGCGGGTGCGAAGGCGATCGAAGAGGCTATCGCCTCGGCGATCGAGTGCGGAGTGCGGTACCTGACCCTGTACTCCTTCTCGACCGAGAACTGGACCCGGCCGCGTGACGAGGTCTCCGCGCTGATGGGGCTTTTCGTCGAGGTGATCCGCTCCAAGATGTCGGACCTCATGGAGCAGGGCGTGTGCGTTCGGGTCATCGGCCGCCTCGACGGCATGCCGAAAAGGACCGCGGATGCGTTCCGCGATGCGATGAGCCGCACGGCCGGGAACGACACACTCGATCTGGTCATCGCGCTCAACTACGGCGGTCGTACCGAGATCGTGGACGCGATGACCGCGATCGCTGCCGACGTCGCAGCGGGCAGACTTGATGCCGCTTCGATCGACGAGGACGCCGTCGCTTCGCGACTCTATACTGCGGGTGTGCCGGATCCGGACCTCCTCATCCGCACCAGCGGGGAGTTCCGCGTCTCCAACTTCCTTCTGTGGCAGATCGCCTACACCGAGATCGTCGTCACCGAGACCCTGTGGCCCGACTTCGGGCGCGATGACCTGCTCGAGGCGATCGTCGACTACCAGGCACGTGAGCGGAGGTTCGGAGGCTTGTGAGAGAAGCACCCATCAGACAACTGGTACGCGCACCACGCGCGCTGCGCGACTTCGGCGTGCGTACCGTCACGGCGGTGGGTCTGGGCGCCGTCCTGATCGCCGCCGACCTGTGGCCGAACCTGCTCGCCCCCGGCGACGGGCTGGTGTGGGCGGGTGTCATCGCCGCTCTGGCCGCGCTGTGCGCGATCGAGTTCTACAAGATGATGCGGACCGGGCGACGCAAACCCAACGAACTGTTCGGTGTCGTCGCCGCTGCCGCGATGCCCATCGCCGTCGGCATCTACGCCTCCCGGGCCCTGCCGAGCGGTGCGAGCAGCGCCGCGGACCTTGGGTCGGTGGGACTCACCGCCGTGATGGGCGGCCTGATCATCGTCGCTCTCGCCTGGCACATCGTGTTCCCGCAGATCAGCGCGTCGGACACCGCGATCACCGTGTTCGGTGCCCTCTACACGGGGTTCGCCCTCGCACATCTGGTGCTGATGCGCGCTCTCGACTCGGGAGCGGAACTGGTGATCATCACGCTGGCGGGCGTGTGGGCGATGGACGTCTTCGCATACCTTGTCGGGTCCGCCGTCGGCACCCATCGCCTCGCACCCCACATCTCTCCCAAGAAATCCTGGGAGGGTTTCATCGCCGGGGCGATCGCCACGACGATCGCTTGGGGCGTCGGTTGGAACTTCACCGCAAAAGCCCTGCCGCTATGGGTGTTCCTCTGCATCGGCGTCGTCGCAGCCATCGCTGCGCTCTTCGGGGACCTCGTCGAATCGCGCATCAAGCGCGAGGTCCAGGTCAAGGACTCGGGGAGGCTCCTGCCGGGTCACGGCGGCTTCCTCGATCGTTTCGACTCGATGATCGTGGTGTCGATCGTCGCCTACTACGTTCTTCTGTTCGCGGGCGCCCGATGAGGGTCCCGCTTCGCGTCGCGGTACTCGGATCGACCGGGTCGATCGGACGTCAGACGCTCGACATCGCGGCCCGGTATCCGGACCGGATCACGATCGTAGCGCTGGCCGCCAACCGAAGCGGCGCAGCCCTGGCCGAACAGGCGTGTCGCTTCGGCGTGCGCCACGTGGCGGTGGCCGACCCATCCGCCGCCCCCTGTGCGACCGACCTTCCCGCCGGCGCGGTCTGCGCCCGGGGCCCGGAGGCGGTCGCCGGCCTTGCCGCACGTGACGACGTCGACGTCGTCGTCAACGCGCTCGTCGGCGCGGCAGGACTGCGAGCCTCGGAAGCGTCGCTGAGGACGGGTTCGCGCCTTGCGCTCGCCAACAAGGAATCGCTCGTCGTGGGTGGAGACCTGCTCATGCCCCTGGCGGCAGAGGGACAACTCATCCCGGTGGACTCGGAACACTCGGCGATCTTCCAGTGCCTGGTGGGGGAGAGTCACCGACGCGTCGAACGCCTTTGGTTGACCGCTTCAGGCGGCCCGTTCCGCGGCCGTGACCGCGAGTCACTCGCCTCGGTCACCGTAGAGCAGGCCCTCGCGCACCCCCGATGGACGATGGGGCCCAAGATCACGATCGATTCCGCGACGCTCATGAACAAAGGGCTCGAGACCATCGAAGCCCACCATCTCTTCGCCGTCGGCTACGACCGCATCTCGATCGTCGTCCACCCTCAGTCGACCGTCCATTCGATGGTCGAATTCAGCGACGGATCGGTCAAAGCGCACCTCGGAGCGGCCGACATGCGTGTTCCCATCCAGTACGCGCTGTCCCACCCGGACCGCTGGGAGGCGCCGGTCCCCGCGCTGGACATGACGGCTCTGGGGACACTGTCGTTCGAGCCCGCCGACCTCTCCACGTTCCGGTGCCTCGCGCTCGCACTCGAGGCGGGAAGAGCAGGCGGGACCCTGCCTGCGGCGATGAACGCGGCGAACGAGATCGCGGTCGCGGCCTTCCTGCTCGGCCGACTGCCCTTCACGGGAATAGACTCCATCGTCGAGTCGGTCATGAACGGACACGTGACCGCTCCCGTCAGATCGTTCGACCAGCTCGAAGAGGTCGACACGGCCGCGCGCCTGCAAGCCGAAGCGCTCGTCGACCACTTCGCATAGCCGCGATCCGTCAGTGGCAGGGCGCTTGCTTCAAAACGTCTGCGTACATCACCGTGCGACGTCCGAGACCGAGAGGATCCAGGCGAGTCCATGAATCCGATAGCGACGATGCCCACCGGAGGCGCGGCCCTCCTGTGGGGGGTCCTGACCTTCTCCCTGCTGATCCTGCTGCACGAGGGCGGACACTTCCTGGCCGCGCGCGCGTTCGGCGTGAAGGTCCATGACTTCATGCTGGGTCTGCCCGGGCCCGCGCTCACGTGGCGTTCGAAGCGCAGCGGTGTCCGCTACGGCGTCACGATGATCCCCTTGGGAGGTTATGTCCGCATCGCGGGCATGGAACCCGGCCAGGAGGACCTTCTTCTCGCTGCCGCTCTTGGGCTGGTCGCTGATGGGAAGGTGACGGATGTCTTCGGATTGACTTCCGCCCTCGCCATCGATGCCAAGCGCGCCACGGCGCTCCTCTCCACGCTTGAGGACTATGGCGCGGCCGAGCCGGTGACCGGCTCCGACAGCACGACCCCGCTGGCCCGTCGCGAAGCGGGCGAGGGCGACGACGCGCTGCTCGATCGTGTGCGGACCGGCGTGTATCGGGGCCAGTCGATGTGGAAGCGGATCGCGATCCTTTCGGCTGGTGTCCTCACCAACCTGATCGCCGCGATCCTCATCCTGACCCTGACCCTGAGTATCTGGGGGGTTCCGACGCCGGTCCCGACCATAGCGGCCGTCAGCAGTGGAGGTCCGGCTGCCATCGCGGGCATCCGGCAAGGAGACACGATCACCGGCCTCGACGGCGTGAAGGTCACCGAGTGGGACCAGATCCGAAGCGCCATGGGGGCCGCCGCCGCAGGGAAGATCGTCACGGTCGACGTGAAGCGCGGCACCGGCACGCTCACGCTGCATGCGACACTCGTCGCGAAGGAAGGCGGCGGGGCCATGCTCGGCGTCACGGCCGCCACCCGCGACGTCCCCATGGCTCTGTCGAAGGCGGCAGAAACATCGTTCTCGATGGTGGGACAGGTGTTCTCAGCGGTCGGGAGACTCGCGAACCCGAGCACCTTCGCGGTCTCCATACAGGGCGCGCGCAGTGTGGTCGGTATCTCCTACGAGGTTGCGAACGCCGTCGCTGAAGGACCACTCCCGTATGCGTGGATGATCGCGCTCCTCAGCCTTTCTCTCGGCGTGATGAACCTGCTGCCCATACCTCCGCTCGACGGCGGCAAGATCGCGACCGAACTCATCGAAGGCCTGTTCCGCCGGCCGATCCCGCGCCGCGTGACGCTGGCCTTCTCGGCTCTCGGGACGCTTCTGCTGTTCTCGCTGGTCTTCTACCTGATGTACGCTGACGTCCTGCGGTACGTCATCAACAAGGGGTAATCGGCCATGCGGCCGGAACCGCCCCGGACAGGGGCAGCTACGTGAACACGGAACGACGCGCGACCCGCCCGGTCATGGTGGGTGCGGTGCGCGTCGGCGGCGGTGCGCCCATCACCGTCCAGTCGATGACGAACACTGATACGCTCGACGTAACTGCCACGCTGGAGCAGATATCCCGCCTCGCCGAGGCCGGCTGCGAGATCATCCGCGTCGCGATCCCGCGGACCGAGACCCTGGATGCGTTCGCGAGCATCTGTGCCGGCTCGCCGCTCCCCGTCGTCGCCGACATCCACTTCGACCATCGCCTCGCCATCGAGGCTTCACAACGAGGGGCCGCGAAACTGCGGATCAACCCCGGCAACATCGGTGCACTGGTGCGTTTCGATGCGGTGCTCGAAGCCGCCGGAGAAGCGGGCATCCCGGTACGCATCGGAGTGAATGCCGGCTCCCTGGCCCCTGAGTACCAAGACCGCGAGTGGGACCTTGCCGAGAAGCTCGTCGCCAGCGCCGTCGCCTTCTGCGAGCATGCGGAGTCACGCGGCTTCACCGACATCGTCGTCTCCGCGAAAGCCAGTTCCGTACGCGCGACGATCGACGCCTACCGCCGCCTGACGGACCTCGTGCCCTACCCGCTGCACCTCGGTGTCACCGAGGCCGGCACCATCCGCGGCGGCACCGTGAAGTCGGCGGTCGGGCTCGGCGTGCTCCTCGATGAGGGGATCGGCGACACCATTCGGGTCTCTCTGACCGCCGACCCCGTCGAGGAGGTCCGGGTCGCCTGGGACATCCTTTCCTCCCTCGACATCCGGCGCCGCGGTCCCGAGTTGGTCAGCTGCCCCACCTGTGGCCGCTGCGAGGTGGACCTCATCCCCATCGCGGAAGAGGTCTCCCGACGGCTGGCCGACGTGCGCAGTCCCATCAAGGTCGCCGTGATGGGCTGCATCGTGAACGGCCCCGGCGAAAGCCGCGACGCGGACATCGGCGTTGCCTCCGGCAAGGGAGTCGGCCTCATCTTCGCAAAGGGCGAGGTGGTCCGGAAGGTTCCCGAGGCGGAGATCGTCGACGCGCTGTTCGAGGAGATCGCCCGACTCGAGGCCGACGTCTAGCCGCTCACCGGCACGCAGCCGCCGTTCGCGGGCACTCCATCGCGCCACCCCTTGTACCGCTCACCGCCACCGCCCCGCCGTCCGCCGTCTTCTGGCGCACACGACGGGGCGCTTCGCTGCGTCTGCCTCCAGTGGAACCCAGACTGGTTCCCGATAGGGAATGTCCACCAGTGCCGCCCTCGACACCCGGGGCGGTGGTTCGACACAGATAGGAGGTGGTAGGCGTGGCTCGGAAGATGGATCTCATGAGCCGGGAGTTCGTGACCACTCTGATGCGCCGACAGTTCGTGCTGTCAGCAAGCATCGCAGCGGTCTTCGTCTCGATCATCGCGATCGTCCCTCTGCTCAACCGGTACCTGCCCGACGTCATGAACGCCGAGTTCCTGGGGATGACGGTGAGCTGGTTCTTCCTCGGCTTCGCCATATTCCCGATCCTCATCACGCTGGCATGGGTCTTCGTGCAGCGCTCGAACGCATTCGAGGATGAGGCACTCGGAATGGTCGATCCGAGCACGTTGCCGAAGCACGACGACGGACCTGCGGCCACCGTGCCCGCCGGCCTCGGACACTAGGGGAGGTGTAGCAACATGGGAGTGGAGATAATCCCCCTGCTTTTCGTCGTTGGCATCGTGCTCGTCACGATCGTCATGGGCGTTTGGGCGACGCGCCTGTCGCGTACGACGTCCGACTTCTACGTCGCGGGACGTGGCGTCAACGCACTGTGGAACTCGTCCGCCATCTCAGGCGAGTACCTCTCGGCCGCGTCCTTCATGGGCATCGCCGGCATGATAATGAAGTTCGGCTATGACGTCCTGTGGTACGCCGTGGGCTATGCCGCAGGCTATGTCTTCTTGCTCCTCTTCATCGCGGGGCCGCTGCGCCGCTTCGGCGCCTACACGATCCCGGACTTCGCCGAGGGGCGTTTCGACAGCAAGGGCATGCGCAAGATGGCCGTCGTCTTCGCGCTGACGATCAGCTTCTTCTACATGATGCCGCAGATGAAGGGTGCCGGGATCACGCTGGCCCAGCTCCTCGGGTCGCCGTATTGGCTCGGCGTCGTGGTCGTCGGCGTGGTCATCACGCTCAATGTCATCCTCGGTGGCATGAAGGGCGTGACGCTGGTCCAGGCGATGCAGTACTGGGTCAAGCAGTTCGCCATCATGGTTCCGATCTTCATCCTGTTCACGGTCACCGGGGCCGGCTACGGCGCCAACGTCAAGGACGCCGGCAAGCTGGGAGTCAAGGACACCGGCACCCCGATCGCCAAGATCGCGGTCGACACCTCCACCAAGTACCCGATGGCCGGCGAACTCAAGTTCACCAGCGCCGGGCAGATCGTCGTCACCAAGGCCACCACGGCGAAGCTCTCCGCTGCGCCGACCGTGGACGCGCCCAAGCCGGTACCCGCGGTCATCGCGCTCGCCGCGGGCCAGACCTTCGACGGCACCGCCGGCCAGAAGCTCGTGTTCCCCCAGGGGGCAGAGGTCACCCTCAAGGCTGGCATGACCATCCCGAACGTGCCCGCAGGCAACAAGTGGCTGCACCCGTTCGGCCCGTTCACGGCCAAGTACGGCGACGACTACTCGTTGCTCTACACCTACTCGCTCGTGATCGCGCTCCTGTGCGGCACGGCAGGGCTCCCGCACATCCTGGTGCGCTTCTACACCAACCCGGACGGACGCGAGGCGAAGAAGACCACGCTCATGGTCATCGGATTCCTCTCCCTGTTCTACGTCTTCCCCGCGATGTGGGGTGCTCTGGGACGAAACTTCATCCCGTCCCTGTACGCGAACGGTGCGACGGACCTCGTGACGATCCGCCTTCCCGAGCAGATCATGACCGCGTTCGGTCACCCCATCGTGGGTCAGATACTCACCGGCATCACGTCCGCCGGCGCGTTCGCAGCCTTCATGACGACCTTCTCGGGTCTGCTGGTCTCGGTGTCGGGCGGCTTCGCCCACGACATCTACGGCCGGATCCTCCGCCCGAGTGCCAGCCCTGAGTCCCGGCTGCTGGCTTTCAAGATCGCCGCCGCGTTCGGAGGAGCCGTCGCCATCTGCCTCGGACTGCTCGTTGAGAACTTCGACATCAACATGCTCGTCGGCTGGGCGTTCGCGATCGGAGCCTCGACGTACTTCCCGCTCCTGCTCCTGGGTGCGTGGTTCCGCAACCTGACGAAGGCCGGTGCCGCTGCGGGAATGATAGGTGGTGGAGCCGGTGCCATCGGATCGGTCGTGTTCTCGATGCTCGTGGACAAGGGCATCGTGGCGGCACCTGCGCCGTTGATCGGGGCGCTCACGTCGCAACCCGCGATCTGGACCGTACCGCTCGCACTGTGTCTCATGTACTTCGTCTCCAAGGCCACCAAGTCCATGGTGCCCGCGGATGCCGACTTCAAGATGCTCAAGCTGCACGCACCCGAACAGCTCGGCCTCCGTGCCGACTACATCAAGGACTAGGGGAGGTGTGACGGAAGATGACATCCAGACTCGATAACACGGCAGCCAACATCGCCGACGACCAGATCGGGATGGTCTCCTATTCCCCGCGTCGGATCCTGGTGCCGACCGACGGTTCCGCGACCGCCGTCGAGGCCACATACGTGGCAGTGGGGCTCGCAAGGACCTTCGGCTCCGAGGTCATCGCCCTGTTCGTGGATCCGAGCCACGTGGTGGATCCCATCGAAGAGGAGATGGTCGAGCAGTCCGAGGGAGTGCACCACAGCACTGCGGGCCTGCACCTTGCCGCAGTGGCGGGCGAGCGCAACGGAGTGACCGTTCGAACGCTCTCCGGTGAAGGAGCCACCGCACACGCGATCCTCCAGGTCGCGGAGGATGAGGATTGTGATCTCATCGTCATCGGTAACACCGGTCGGCGCGGCATGCAGCGGATGATGCTCGGCTCTGTGGCGGAAGCGGTGGTCCGCGACGCCGATATCCCGGTACTCGTCGTCAAGCACTGCTCGACCGCCTTCTGCACCAAGATGCGGACCGACAGCTAGAAGCGGGTCACATCGCTTGCAGGAACGAGCCGGAGAGGAGACTCTCCGGCTCGTTCGCGTGTTCGCGTATGCGGTATCCTTGGCAATCGAGGCCGCCTGAAGCGATCTATCGTGACATGAGGCGGATGAGAAACGCATATGGGACCGCGTGCGCGCGGGCGAGACGGGGGAGCAGCCATGGGTGACATAGTCAGGATCGCGATCGTCGGCGGCGGACGCACGGGCGCGCCGCTCATCGAAGACCTCTTGAAGCGGTCCTACGTGAAGATCGTCGGTATCGCCGACGTCGACGCCGACAGCCTGGGAGCACGCCTCGCCAAGACGAACGACATATTCTTCACCGACGACGCGATGGTGTTCGCCACCAACGGCCACAAGATCGACCTGCTGATCGAGGTCTCCGGCGATGCGACGGTCAAGCGCCGCCTGAAGGACGCCTTCATCAAAGAGGGCAACCGGCACACGATCATCATGCACGACCTGATCGCGCGCCTTGTGATGACGATGGTCACCGATGCCGACGAGCTCGTGGCGTCCGTCCACCCCGACGACGTGGGTGTCGGTTAGACATCACGCTTCGCCTCGCACCACAACGGCCGGCCGCCCCACAAAACGCGGTCGGCCGTCGCATCAAGATGACGGCACACGATGAGACGAGACCTGCCATGAGCGTCGCACTGCGCATGAGCTCGCTGTACGCCCCAACGTTGAAGGAAGTCCCCGCCGAGGCGGAACTGCCTTCGCATAGGATCCTCCTTCGTGCGGGCATGATCCGCAAGGCCGCCGCGGGCGTGTACTCCTATCTGCCGCTGGGGTGGCGCAGTCTCCACAAGATCGAGCAGATCGTACGCGAGGAGATGGATGCGATCGGCTCGCAGGAGATGCTGATGCCGGCGATCCAGCCCTCCGAGCTGTGGCAGGAGTCCGGGCGTTGGGAGCTGTACGGACCCGAGCTGATGCGGCTCAAGGACCGTCACGGCCGCGAGTTCTGCCTCGGCCCCACGCACGAGGAACTCGTCACGTCGCTCGTGCGCCACGAGGTGCGGTCGTACCGCGAGTTGCCGCTGTCCGTCTACCAGATCCAGGTCAAGTTCCGGGACGAGGTGCGCCCGCGCTTCGGACTACTCCGCGGACGCGAGTTCATCATGAAGGACGCCTACTCGTTCCACGCGACCCAGGAGTCGCTCCAGGAACACTACGACGCGATGAGCCGCGCCTACGCGCGGATCTGCGAACGGCTCGGACTGGCGTTCCGTCCGGTCGAGGCCGAGTCGGGTCAGATCGGCGGCAAGGTCACCACCGAGTTCATGGCGTTGGCCGAGTCGGGAGAAGCCGCGCTCGTCTACTGCGAATGCGGGTATGCCGCAAACGTCGAAGCGGCATCGACCGTCGTTAAGCGGCGCCCGTCGAGCGACGGACCGAAGCCCATGCGTCGCGTGCACACCCCGGGTATCCGCACCATCGCGGAACTCGCCGGGTTCCTTGGCGTCTCGGAACGCCAGACGGTCAAGACGATGGCCGCCAAGACCGAAGACGGCTCCCTCGTCTACTTCTGCGTACCGGGCGACAGGGAGCTGAACCCCGTGAAGGCGACGTGGGCGGTCCCCGGCGCGGTGCTGCTCGACGAAGAGGATTTCGCGGCCTATGGGGTCCCGAAGGGGTCTCTCGGACCGATCGCCCCGCCGGCGGACACACTGGTCATCGCCGACCGCTCGCTCGAGAACGACCCGACGTGGGGCGTCGGCGCCAACGAGAACGACTATCACATCATCGACGCGCAGCCCGGCCGCGACTTCCAGATCGCGCAGTGGGCAGACCTCGTCGTGGCCGAGCCCGGCGACTGCTGCAGTGAGTGCGGCGCCAGGCTCAAGGGCGCCCGCGGCATCGAGGTGAGCCAGGTCTTCCAGCTCGGCACGCGCTACTCCGTGGCCATGGGTGCCACGTTCTCGGACGAGGACGGTGTGGACAAGCCATTCCTCATGGGCTGCTACGGCGTGGGGGTCTCCCGCTCGCTCGCAGCCGTCATCGAGCAGCGGCACGACGAGGCGGGCGTCGCCTGGCCCGTCACCGTCGCCCCCCTCGAGGTCGCGGTCCTGCCGCTCACGGCCGATGGCGAGGTCTTCGAAGCGGGGGAGCGCATCTGGCGCGAACTCGCCGAGGCGGGAGTCGAAACGCTTCTTGACGATCGCGACGAGCGCGCGGGTGTCAAATTCAACGACGCTGACCTGATCGGCTGGCCGCTGCAGGTGGTGGTCGGCAAGCGCGGGCTGGCCGAGGGTGTCGTCGAGGTCAAGGACCGGGCGAGCGGCGAGCGCGTCACCGTGCCGCTCGATGAAGCGGTCGCCTACGTGGTCGCCGCGATCGCCGCAGCCAAAACGGCACTGGCTCCGCTCACGGTGCATCCGACCGCCTGACCGGAGGCAGCCCCCATATGCTGCGACAGCACCCCCGAGCATCATGCGAGGGGGTGCTGTACTTCCTTCGTGCTGCGCCCCTGTGCTAGAATCCTGACTCGCAAGGAAACCGATCGACGTGCGAGAAGTGGGCTGACCCCCGCTTCTTTTGTTGTGGAAGGAGGTACCGGATGGGAAACAATCCTGCTAGCCGCCTGACGGGCCTTCTCGACCGGGTAGCGTCGGAACATGGATATGAATTGGTCCTCGTGGAGGTCCAGGGAGGGCACGGCAGCCCCCTGGTGTGTGTCTACCTCGACCACGAGGGCGGCATCACGATCGACCAGATCGCCGAAGCGAGCCACTGGATCAAAGAGTTGCTCGATGGGCTGAAGGAGTACGAGGCGGGGTACCTGCTGGAAGTCTCCTCTCCGGGTATCGATCGACCGCTGGTCAAGCTCGCAGACTTCGTGCGATTCGCGGGCTCCGAGGCAAAGATCTCAACATCGCACGAGATCGACGAACAGAAGCACTTCACCGGGACCATACGGGCAGTCGAGGACGATGTGATCGTGCTGGACACGGCGGATGCAGAGGTCCGCATCCCGTATGGCGACGTTAAGAAGGCACGACTGCAGGCCCGGATCGACTTCGGCAAGAAAGGGACGGCTGACGATGGCCTCTGAGCTGATGGATGCGCTGAAAGCGCTCGCACGTGAGAAGAACATCGACGAGTACGCGATGCTCGACCGGCTCGAGTCCTCATTGGCCGCGACCTATCGCAAGATCCTCGACCTCGAGAACGAGACGAGGGTCGAGCTCGACCGCGAGACGGGCCGGATCACGGTCTTCGAGCTGGTCCCGGTAGGCGGCACCGAAGAGGAGCCCGTCTTCGAGGACCACGACGTCACGCCTCCGGACGTCTCCCGTACGGCCGCCCAGGCCGCGAAGAGCGTCATCATCGGCATGATCCGCGATGCCGAGCGCGAGCAGATCTTCGACGAATACCAGGACCGGGTCGGCGACGCCGTGACCGGCACCGTGCAGCAGTCGGACGCGCGCTACACGCTCATCAAACTGCGTGAAGGCGTCGAGGCGCTTCTGCCCCCGAGCGAGCAGCCCTCGACCGAGCGCTACGACCACAATCAGCGCATCAAGGCCTACATCATCGAGGTCCGCAAGACGACGAAGGAGCCTTCCATCGTCGTGTCGCGCACCCATCCCGGCCTGCTGAAGCGCCTGTTCGAGCTCGAGGTCCCCGAGATCTACGATGGGATCGTCGAGATCAAGAACGTCGCCCGCGAGCCGGGGCTGCGCAGCAAGATCGCCGTCTCGAGCCGCGAGCCCGGACTCGACCCCGTGGGCGCCTGCGTGGGCCCGAAGGGCAGCCGCGTCCGTATGGTCGTCGGCGAGCTCCGTGGCGAGCGGATCGACGTCGTGCCGTGGAGCGATGATCCCGCGCAGTTCGTCGCCAACGCACTGTCACCGGCGAAGGTGTCCAAGGTGCTGGTCCACGAGGCCGAGCGCTCTGCGACCGTGATCGTCCCCGACGACCAGCTCTCTCTGGCCATCGGCAAGGAAGGCCAGAACGCACGCCTTGCCGCGAAGCTCACCGGGTGGCGTATCGACATCAAGAGCCAGTCCCAGGCCGTTTCGGCAGGAATGAGCGAAGCGGTCAGCTCGACAGGACCCGCCGGCGACCACGTGGAAGGCGACGGGCGCTGCTGCGCCGTCACCGGCAACGGCATACGCTGCCGCAACCGCGCGAAGCCCGGCTCGACGTTCTGCTCCCTGCACGACAAGGAGGCGGTCAAGTAACCCATGCGGCCCCGCAAGCCTGCCATCCGCACCTGCATCGGGTGCGGTACGAGCGAGGACAAGCGCCAGGTCGTGCGCTTTGTCCGGATGCCTGACGGCGCGGTCGAGGTCGACCCTACCGGCAAGGTGAACGGGCGTGGGGCCTACGTCCACACCAACCTCGAGTGTTTCGAGGCCGCGATCCGCAAGCGCAGGATCGCTTCCGCGTTGCGGACGAACGTGAACGAGGATGACATTGGCCGCCTGAGGGCGGAATTCGAGCGTGTACTCGAGACTCGAGTCGCGCTCGTCCACGAGGATGGTGACGCGTAAGTGCCCAGCATGCGAGTACATGAACTCGCCAAGGAGTTCGGGATGACCTCCCAGGAGCTCCTTGAGCGTATACAGGCTATGAAGATCCCGGCGAAGAACCACGCATCCACGCTGGTGGAGGCGTACGTCGACAAGATCCGCAAGAACCTCGGACCCGAGATCGCCGAGCGCCACATGGCGATGGAGGCCGAGCAGCATCGCCTCGAGGCCATCGAGGCCGAACGCGCAGCCGCCGAAGCCGCGACACTCGCAGCCGAAGAAGAAGTGCGCCGCCAGTCGCACGAGGCCGAGCTCGCTGAGGCAGAGGCTGCGGCCCGTGCCGAGGAAGAAGCTCGCCGCAAGGCCGAAGCCGAGGAGGACCGCAAGCGCAAGGAGGCCGAACGTGAGGCCGAGCGCCTGCGCCACGAGGCAGAGGTGAAGCGTCGCGAGGAAGAAGCCGCCCGCGAGGTCGAAGAGCGCGAGCGCTACAAGCAGATGGCCGTGCAGGCCGAAGCCGCGACGCCGCCGGTGGTCCAGTCGGTCGTCGAGGTCGCCAAGGCCGCTGCAGCACTGGGCGCGCCCGGTTACGGTGGCAAGAAGGGCAAGAAGGGCAAGAAGCCCGGAGGCCGCGAGAACCGCGAAGAAGGCCCGCGCAGCCGCGGCCAGCAGAACGTTCAGCCTGTCCTCGACGGTGTCCTTACCCTCGAGGAGGGCTCGACTGTTGCGCAGTTCGCCAACGCCATCGGCGTGCCCTCAGGTGACGTCATCAAGAAACTGTTCGTGATGGGACAGGCATTCACGGTCAACCAGGCGCTCTCCTCGCAGATGCTGGAGACCCTCGGAGAGCAGTACGAACTGCTCGTCGACATCGTGAAGCCGGGCGAAGAACCCGTCGAGGTGTTCGATGACGATCCCAAGGACCTCAAGGAGCGTCCGCCGGTGGTCACGGTCATGGGTCACGTCGACCACGGCAAGACCTCACTGCTCGACGCCATCCGCTCCACGGGCGTCACCGCGACCGAAGCCGGCGGCATCACCCAGCACATCGGCGCGTCGGTCGTCGTCAAGAACGGCAAGCAGATCACCTTCATCGACACACCAGGCCACGAGGCGTTCACCGCCATGCGTGCCCGCGGTGCCAACATGACCGACATCGTCATCCTCGTGGTGGCGGCCGACGACTCCGTCATGCCGCAGACCGTCGAGGCCCTGGACCACGCTCGCGCGGCCGGGGTGCCGATCATCGTCGCGGTCAACAAGATCGACAAGGATGGTGCAAACCCGGAGCGGGTGCGCACCGAGCTCGGCGAGCGCGGCCTCATCGCTGAGGCGTGGGGCGGCGACACCCCCTTCGTGGAGGTATCGGCCAAGAAGCACCTCGGCATCGAAGAGCTGCTCGAGATGATCCTGCTCGTCGCGGAAGTCCAGGAGCTCAAGTCGAATCCGACCGCTCCCGCCCGCGGCGTCGTCGTCGAAGGGAACCTCGACCGCGGTCGCGGCCCTGTCGCTACCGTTCTCGTCCAGCGGGGCACGCTCAAGGTGGGCGATGCGATCGTGGTCGGCACGGCCCACGGACGCGTGCGCGCCCTGGTCGACTCCAAGGGCAAACATGTCCATACGGCGAAGCCTGCCGATCCGGTAGAGATCCTCGGACTCAACTCCGTGCCGTCCGCCGGTGACGACTTCAAGGTCATGCCGGACGACAAGCAGGCCCGCGCCATCGCTGAGGAGCGCGACCTGAAGAAGCGCCTCATGGCGCAGGAGACGGCCAAGTCGCACATGTCGCTCGACGACCTGTTCGAACGGATCCAGGAAGGCCACGCAGAGGTCAAGCTGGTCGTGAAGGCCGACACGCAGGGCTCCATCGAAGCGCTGAAGGACTCGCTGGCCAAGTTGGACCAGACCGAGGTGGAGATCCCCATCATCCACAGCGGCGTCGGCGCCATCACGGAGACCGATGTCATGCTTGCCGACGCTTCGGATGCGATCATCATCGGCTTCAACGTGCGACCTGAGCCGAAGGCGAAGGCACTCGCAGAGGTCTCCAAGGTCGACATGCGCCTCTACCGCATCATCTACAAGATCATCGAGGACATCAACGCAGCGCGCATCGGCATGCTCAAGCCCACGATCGAGGAGCAGGAGACCGCGGTCATCGAGGTGCGCGAACTCTTCCGCGTCCCGAAGCTGGGGGTCATCGCAGGCTGCTACGTGACCGAGGGCGAAGTCCACCGCGACGACCTCGTGCGTGTCGTTCGTCAGGGCACGATCATCCTCGACGGCACCATCCACTCGCTACGCAGGTTCAAAGAGGACGTGAAGTCCGTCAAGGTCGGCTATGAATGCGGTCTCGCGCTGGAGAACTTCCAGGACCTCAAGGAGGGCGACGTCCTCGAGACCTACAAGAAGGTCTCAGTCGCCCGGGAGGAGTAACAACCATGCGTTCCTATCCGCGAGCCCGCGCCATGGCAGAAACGGTGCGGGAACTCGTCGCACGCATCCTGCTCGAGGAGATCTCGGATCCGCGAGTCGACTTCATCACGATCACAGGGGTCGAACTCAGCCCCGATATGCGCTACGGAACGGTCTATGTCACCACGCGTGAGACAGATGACGCCGAAGTGGCCCTCGAGGGACTCAAGGCAGCGACCGGACGCGTCCGGTCGCTGCTGGGTAGCCGGGTACGCCTACGCTACTCCCCGGAGATCACGTTCAAGCTCGACCCCGCCATCGAAGAGGCGACCCGGATAAGCAACGCCATCCGGCGTGAGCGCGAGGCCGGGCGAGTCCCGGAGGAGTCGGTCGAGACCACCGAAGAGACAGAGACCGGTGAAGATGTCTGACGCGATCACAACGGAACGCACGGTGGCCGAGGCGCTGCTGGGCGCCGGGTCGGTCGTGGTCTGCGCTCACGTCAACCCCGATGGGGACGCCGTTGGTTCCGTTCTCGCGCTGACGCTGGCTCTCCGTCAGATAGGGATCGAAGCTGTTCCCACCCTGGCGGATGCGCATGAGGCTCCTTCTACCTACTCGTTCCTCGAGGGTTTCGAGTTCTACCGACCTTCGTCGGAACTGACGCCGCCGGACGTCTTCGTCGCTCTCGACACGCCCACCTGGGCACGTCTCGGGACGGCGGAACCGCTCGCGCGCGCTGCCGGTCGTGTGATCGTGATCGACCATCACTCGGACGATGCCTGCTTCGGGGCGCTGAATCTCGTGGATGCCGACGCGTCGTCGACGGCGTCCATCGTGTGGCGGTTGCTCCCCGAGCTCGGCGCTGAGGCGACGCCCGCCATCGCCGCCGCCTCGTACGCCGCACTGATGACCGACACCGGTCGCTTCTCGTATGGCAACACCACGCCACGCGCGCTGCGCGATGCAGCCGACATGATCGAAGCCGGAGCCAACGCCCGCCGCTCGTACACGAAGGTGTACGAATCACGGACGCCCCCGGCGCTGGCGTTGCTCGGCCGCGTCCTGTCCCGCATAACGCTGGCCAACAAGAACCGCGTGGTCTACTCCTGGATCACGGACACGGACCTGGCCGAGACCGGCGCGCTTCCCGAGGAGACGGAGAACATCGTCGACATCGTCCGCCAGACGGGACGGGTGGACGCGGTGGTGGTCTTCAAGCAGGAGACGGCAGGGGTCAAGGTCTCGCTTCGCGCCAAGTGCCCCACACTCGACGTCGGGGCGATCGCCCGCTCGTTCGGCGGCGGAGGCCACTTCGCCGCCGCGGGAGCGACGCTGAGCGTCCCCCTGGACGATGCCATTGCCGAGGTGCTCGCCCTTCTCCCCGGAGGCGCGGCGTGAGTCGCCGCGGCATCACCTCGCTCTCCGGCATCCTGCTCGTCGACAAGCCCGCAGGAATGACGAGCCATGACGTCGTCGCCGCGGTCCGACGGGCGACAGGGGAGGGACGCGTAGGCCACGCGGGGACCCTCGATCCGATGGCCACCGGACTGCTCGTCGTCCTTGTCGGTCCCTACGCACGGCTCGCCCCGTATCTTTCGGGAGCCGAGAAGTCGTACGAAGCTCGTATCGCGTTCGGTACGGAGATGGACACCGACGACGCCGAAGGAACCGCGACGCGCTCCGCGGACACTCCCGCGGGACTCTTCGACGCCGCTCATGCCGAGGGACTCATACGTGCATCGCTCGGCGCCTCACTTCAGACCCCTCCCGCTTACTCGGCGATCAAGGTCGGAGGACGCGTCTCCCATCGTGCAGCGCGAGCTGGTGAGGAGCTGGTTCTCGCGGACCGCCCTATCGAGGTATTCGAGGCGGAACTCACGGCCATCGACGCCGACGCCCGCACCTGGGATGTACGCTACCGCGTCTCGAAGGGCACGTATGTACGCGCGCTCGCACGCGACCTGGGACGGGCCGCCCGGAGCGCCGCACACCTGAGCGCGCTGCGCCGCACCGCCAGCGGCAATCTGAGCCTCGATGCCGCCCACGATCTCGAAGAGGTCGCGGTAGCGGCTCGAGAAGACCGCATCGCCGGACTCTTCGCCGATCCGATCATCGCTCTCGGTCTACCGGTCGCCGACTTCGCGCCGCGGGAGATCGCACACGGGCATTCTCCCGCACTCCCGCCAGACTCGGTCTTCACCGACGGCTCGCGCGTGGCGGTCCGCTGCGAGGGAGCATTTGCGGGCGTCTACAGCGTGCGCGGCGATCGCTTGGCGCCGGAAGTCGCCCTTCTGAAGGCGGACGTTCGATGAGTCGCATACTCCACTGGCACCCGGAGATGGAACACCTTGGTGGCTGCGTGGTCGCCATGGGAGTGTTCGACGGTGTCCACATCGGCCATCAGGCGCTCGTGCATGATGCCGTCGAGCTGGCCCGGTCTCGCGGAGTGTGTTCCGTGGTGCTGACCTTCGACCGTGATCCCGATCAGATCGTGAACCCCGCGACGGCGATGCCCCAATTGCTGGACCTCGACGACAAGTTGAACCTTCTGGCCCGACAAGGCGCTGACGTCGTTCTGGTGGTCCCGTTCACCGAGCGGTTGGCTGCCACCGCGCCGCTGGTGTTCCTGGACGAGGTCCTCCTCCAAACGATGGCCCCTGTCGCTGTGACCGTCGGCTACGACTTCAGGTTCGGCCACCGGGCCGAAGGCGACGTGGATGTGCTGGTGCGCTACGGCGCCGTACATGGCTTTACCGTGCTGGCCCACGAGCTGGTCAACGACGCGGGCGCGCCCGTCACTTCGACCCGCATCCGCCGCCTCGTCGAGTCGGGGGAGGTCTCCGAAGCCGGGCGCCTCCTCGGACGACCGCATCGCGTGCGCGGGCTGGTCGTTCGCGGGCGGGGAGAGGGCGCTGAGCTCGACGCACCCACGGCGAACCTCGCGACCGCGCCGTTCGCCGCACTGCCGGCCGACGGCGTCTACGCGGGACGGACGGAGGTGGACGGCGTGACATACGCATGCGCTGTCTCCGTGGGAGTGCCGCCCTCGTTCCCGGACGCGACCGCCGAGCTGGAAGCGCACCTGATCGGGTTCCGTGGCGACCTCTACGGCCGCTCTCTCGTCATCGAGTTCATCAGCAGGATCCGCCCGCAGCGGCGCTTCGACGATCAAGCCGAGCTCGCCGCCGCCATCCGCGCCGACATCGAGCAGGTCAGACACCTCGCGGGCCCCTAGCCGCCGCGTCATTCTCCGGTCGACCTGTGATACACTGTCGCGGTTGTCCCTAGATAGGCCCCGTGCCTTGAGTGGTCGGAACTCCACCGACGCCGCTCTCGGACGGAGGCGACGAAGCAAGAACCGAAAGGGTGGATCAGAATGCCGCTTTCCAAGGACGTCACCGCAGAGATCGTTGCCGACAACCGGAAGCACGATACCGACACCGGTTCGACGGAAGTCCAGATCGCTCTGCTCACGCAGCGCATCCGCGACCTCACCGAGCACCTCCGCGAGCACAAGCACGACCACCACACCCGTCGCGGGCTGCTGCAGATGGTCGGCCAGCGTCGCCGGCTCATGAACTACCTCAAGAAGTCCGACGTCGAGCGTTATCGCGCGATCATCGCCAAGCTCGGCATCCGCGGCGTCTAGTCGTTCGCGAACCACAATAGGATCCAACGGAAGCGGGGATACACTCCTCGCTTCCGCGTATGAAGAGGGGAACCCCCACGAGGGGCGGTTCCGCATCGAAGCCGGGGGCATGAGGCCCGCCGGCAAGAGGGAAGAGGCAGAGGATGGGAAAGGTAACCGAAACGTTCGAACTGTACGGAAAGACCTACACGCTCGAGACGGGCGAACTGGCCAAGCTGGCCGGTGGCGCGGTCGTCGTGCGGCAGGGTGACACGATGGTCCTGGTCACCGCCACGGCCTCCAAGTTCCCCAAGGATCTCGACTTCTTCCCGCTCACCGTCGACTTCGAAGAGCGGATGTACGCCGCGGGCAAGCTCCCCGGCGGCTTCATCAAACGTGAAAGCCGACCGAGCGAGAAGGCGGTCCTGACCGCGCGCATGATCGACCGCCCGATCCGCTCGTCCTTCGCCGACGGCTTCCGCAACGAAGTCCAGATCATCGCGACGGTCATGTCGGCCGACCAGGTCAACCAGCCTGACGTGATCTCGATCATGGGCGCCTCGTCCGCGCTGCTCGCCGCCGGCATCCCCTTCGAAGGCCCCCTGGCCGGTGTCCGCGTATGCCGCGACGCCGAGGGTGCGTTCATCGTGAACCCGTCGTTCGAAGAGGCCGATGCCTCTGACCTCGACCTCGTGGTCGCCGGCTCCAAGGACGCCGTCTACATGCTCGAGGCCGGAGCGCACGAGGTGTCCGAAGAGGACATGCTGTCCGCACTGATGTTCGCCCAGGACGCCATCGCCGCCTTCTGCGAGGTGCAGGAACGATTCCTGGCCAAGCTCGTCATCACCCCGATGGTCGTCCCCGTGCACGCCATCGACCCGGCGCTCATCGACCGCATCTTCGCGGCCGGCACCGACAAGATGAACGCTGCGCTGCACAACGCGGACAAGCTCTCCCGCATGGCCGACGTCCAGGCGGTCAAGGATGAGATCCTCGCCACCTTCACGCCCGAGGAGCTCGCCGCCGACGGCAAGGACATCAAGGCTGCCCTGAAGAAGCTCGAGAAGAAGACCATGCGCACCATGGTCCTCACCACCGGCGAGCGTGCCGATGGTCGCGCCCTCGACGAAGTCCGCGAGATCACCACGACCGCCGGCTACCTGCCGCGCAGCCATGGCTCAGGACTCTTCACTCGCGGTCAGACGCAGGTCCTGTCCGTGCTCACCCTCGGGATGCTCTCCGAGTGGCAGCGCATCGACACCATCGACGTCTCCGAGGGCAAGCGCTACATCCACCACTACAACTTCCCGCCGTTCTCCGTCGGAGAGACGGGCTTCATGCGTGGCCCGAAGCGTCGCGACATCGGCCATGGTGCCCTTGCTGAGCGCGCGCTGCTCCCCGTGGTCCCCGCCGAAGAGGACTTCCCCTACACGCTCCGCATCGTCTCCGAGGTGCTCGCGTCCAACGGTTCGTCCTCCATGGGCTCCGTCTGCGGCTCGACCCTCGCGCTGATGGACGCCGGCGTGCCGATCTCCGCTCCGGTCTCCGGCATCGCGATGGGACTCATCAAGGAGGGTGACGACGTCGCCATCCTGACCGACATCCAGGGCCTCGAGGACTTCCTCGGCGACATGGACTTCAAGGTCGCCGGCACCGCCGCGGGCATCACCGCGATGCAGATGGACAACAAGGCCAAGGGCCTGTCCGTGGACATCTTGCGCCGCGCGCTCATGCAGGCCAAGGAAGGCCGCGCCTTCATCCTCGCCAAGATGATGGAGTCGATCTCCGAGCCGCGTGCGCAGCTCAACGAGTTCGCCCCGCGCGTGCTGACGATCAAGATCCCGACCGACAAGATCCGCGACATCATCGGACCGGGTGGCAAGATGATCCGCTCGATCATCGAGGCCACGGGCGCCGATATCGACGTCAACGACGACGGCACCATCTACATCGCCAGCCGTGACCAGGGTGGCGAGGAGGCGGTCGCCCGCATCCGCATGATCATCAAGGAGCCGGAGATCGGCGAGAAGTACATCGGCCGCGTCGTCTCGATCCAGCCGTTCGGTGCCTTCGTCGAGCTCTTCCCGGGCAAGGACGGACTGCTTCACATCTCGCGCGTGGCCAAGGGCCGCGTCGAGAAGGTCGAAGACGTCCTGAACGTCGGCGATGAGGTCGAAGTCGAGATCATCGACATGGACGACCGCGGCAAGGTCTCCCTCGACCGCATCAACAAGCCGGATGCCCCCGCGGGCTCCGGTGCTCCGCGCCCGGCAGGCGACCGCCCCTCGGGCGACCGTCCGCACGGTGGCGGCGGCAGCCGTGACCCGAGGCGTCGCCACTAGGCGCCGCTCGCTTCAACCGCTTGTCTGATCGAAGACCCGGACTCCACAGCCCCCGCATCTGCGGGGGCCGGAGCCGGGTCTTCGCGTAGACTGTCCCCATACGCACACCACGCCGACGGGAGTACCCGTGTTCTACGACCGCACAGTCCTCGACAGCGGCATCACCGTCATCTCCGAGTCCATCCCGACCGTCCGCTCGGTCGCCATCGGCATCTGGACCGCCGCCGGCAGCCGCGACGAGCGCCCCGCGGAGGCCGGCATCTCGCACTTCCTCGAGCACATGATGTTCAAGGGAACACCGACGCGCAGCGCCCAGGAGATCTCGGAGTCCTTCGATCGGCTCGGCGCGGAGGTCAACGCCTTCACGAGCGAGGAGGCGACCTGCTACTACTCGCGGGTCATCGACACCCATGCTCCTGAAGCGTTCGACGTGCTGGCCGACATGGTCGTCAACTCCGTGTTCGACCGCGACGCGGCGATCTCGGAGCGCGAGGTCGTACTCGAGGAGATATCACGCACGGAGGACACCCCCGATCACAAGGCCGACGATCTGTTCTCGCGGGCACTGTGGACCGGCCATCCGATCGGCCGCCCGGTGCTCGGCGAACGTGAGACTGTCAGCGGCTTCCTTCCCGAGCACCTGAGGTCCTATACCGGCCGTCACTACCGCACCGGCGACATCGTCGTCGCGGCGGCGGGCAACCTCCCGCACGCGGAGCTCGTGGAGATGGCCGAAGCCGCCCTCGCCGGACTTCCGGTAGGGGCCCGGGCCGACCGTGAACTGTCCACGGCGATCCCGGGGCGGCACGTCGCCGTCGCGACGAAGGAGACCGAGCAGGCGCACATCTGCTGGGGAACCCTGTCGCTGTCCGCCAAGGACCCCGACCGCTTCGCAGCGGACCTGATGAACGCCGTACTCGGGGGCAGCATGGCGTCACGCCTCTTCCAGGAGATCCGCGAGAAGCGCGGGCTCGCCTACGCCGTGCACTCGTACAACAGCCTCTATACCGACACGGGCGGGTTCATGGTCTACGCCGGGACACGCCCGGAGAACACCGCCGAGGTCGTCGGCCTCATCGAGACCGAGGTCGCGAAGATGCTCGACACGGGCCTCACGGCATCTGAGCTGGATCGTGCGCGCGACTCGGTCGACGGACACCTCGTCCTGGGCCTTGAGAACACGAACCGCAGGATGATGCGCCTCGGAGGGCCCGAGGTCGGTGGCCGCGAGCTGCTCTCGGTCGATGAGATCATCGAGCGCTACGCAGCCGTGACACTCGACGACATACTCCGCGTGGCACGTGTCACGCTCGGCGGCCCGAAGACGCTGGCCGTCGTCGGGCCGCACACCACCGAAGAGATCGAAGCGCTGCTCGCGTAGGGAGCGGCTTGAGGAGGGGAGTGCGCGGATGATCGATGTCATCGTGATGGGCGCCGCCGGCAAGATGGGCCGGGAAGTGGTCAGAGCCGTCACCGCGGCAGACGGGATGCGGGTCCGTGCCGCAGTGGACCCGTGTGACCCGCCGGCGAGCATCGACGACGGCGCCGGCGGCGCCATCATCACGACACCGGACCTCGACGCGGCTCTCTCGGGCGAGGGCCCCTGTGTGCTGGTCGACTTCACCGTCCCGTCCGCCGTGGAACGCACCGTCGAACGGGCCCTGTCTGCCGGCGTCCACTGCGTTGTCGGGACGACCGGGGTGACCACCGAACGCTGGAAGGCGATCGCGAAGGCCGCTACGAGCGACGCATGCCTGTTCGTGGCCCCGAACTTCGCCATCGGCGCGGTCCTGATGATGCGTTTCGCCGCCGCGGCGGCGCGCTTCATGCCGCATGCCGAGATCATCGAGCTCCACCACGACCGCAAGCTGGATGCTCCTTCCGGAACGGCGATGCACACCGCCCACCTGATCGCGGAGGCGCGCGCGGCGACGCCGGCAGCACCCGGTCGCGAGACGGAGGTCGCCGAGGGCGCGCGCGGTGCGCTCGTCGACGGCGTCTACGTGCACTCGGTCCGCCTGCCGGGACTGGTCGCGCATCAAGAGGTCCTGTTCGGCGGTATCGGCCAGACGCTGAGCGTGCGCCACGACACGATAGACCGCACGTCGTTCATGCCGGGCGTGGTGCTCGCCATCCGCGAGGTCCCCGCCCGGTCCGGCCTCGTGATCGGTCTCGACGAGTTGATGGACCTGTGAGCACGGACCTGACCGGCGACCGCGCGGTCATCGTGCAGAAGTTCGGTGGGACCTCGGTCGCCACGTCCGAGGGCCGCGCGGCGTTGCGCGCACGCGTCAGGCAGGCGCATGACAGCGGCCTCATGCCCGTGGTCGTCGTTTCGGCCATGGGACGATTGGGCGCACCCTACGCCACCGACACGCTTCTCGCCCTGCTCGACGGCTACGAGGCCGATCCGCGAGAGAAGGACCTTCTCGCATCGTGCGGAGAGATCGTCTCCGCCGTGATCGTCGCGCACGAGCTGCGAGCCGAAGGCGTTCCCGCGACAGCGATGACGGGCGCAGAGGCGGGAGTGCTCACCGACTCCTGCTTCGGCGACGCCGCGGTGCTGCGCGTCGAACCCGGATTCCTCCGCGCGGTGTTGCGACGCGGGGAAGTCCCCGTTGTGACCGGGTTCCAAGGCGTGACCTCCCGCGGCGAGATGACCACTCTGGGCCGTGGCGGTTCCGACACGAGTGCTTGTGCGATAGCCGCCGCCCTCGGCGCCACCTCCGTCGAGATCTACACCGATGTGGACGGCGTCATGACCGCGGACCCCCGCGCGTTCGCGGGTGCGCGGGTCCTCGACGCCCTGCAGTACGAGGAGCTCTTCCAGATGGCCAAAGCCGGCGCGAAAGTGATGCACGCACCCGCCGCCGAGGTGGCGAAGTCCGCCGGCGTGCCGCTGCGGGTCCGCAACACCTATACCGACACGCCCGGCACGCTGGTCGCGGACGCTGCAAGACTCGCCGACGACAGGGGCAAACGTGTCGCCATCGCTGTGAGCCACACGGACGGAGTGGCTCGCACCATCGTCACCCTGCCGGCAGGCAAGGAGCGCAACCGGGCATTGACGGACCTGTTCCGCTCGATGGCCGACGCCGGGGTCTCACTCGATATGTTCACGCCGCTCGGAGACGCCCTTGCACTCTCCTTCGACGAGTCCTGTCTCACTACGGTGGGCGACGTGCTCGATCGCCTCGCCCTGGACCGCTCCGTCCAAACGGGACTCGCCACCGTGACCCTGGTCGGAGCCGGGATGCACGGCGTGCCCGGAGTGATGGCCCGCATCGCAGGCGCGCTGGCCGGCGCCGGCATCGAGATCCTGCAGGTCGCGGACTCGCACTACACGATCTCGGTCCTGCTCACAGGTTCGACCAGTCGCGCCGCCATCGCGGCTTTGCACGACGAATTCGGTCTGAGCGCGTAGAATATGGAAGTGCTCCGCGACGATAGGGAGGTCCGCAGTGGCTGGTAACGGTACGGACATCGTAGCGATCCGCGACGCCGACGACCTCATGCTCTACGGGACCAAGGCACAATCCCTCGCCAAACTCGCAACGGCGGGCTTTCCTGTTCCCGAGGCCTTCTGCATCTCGGCCGACGCATATCGGGAGCACGTGGAGCGCGCAGGGGTCGCCGCTCTTGTCGCGATACTGCGCGGCGTTCCATCGAGCGCTCCGTCCGTCACCCTGACCCCGATCCTTCAGCGTATCCGCTCGTCTGTCATCCACACGCCCCTCGATCCCGATCTGGTCGAGGGGATCAGGGCCGGCTTCGAGGAGATGGGGCCCGGTGCAGTCTCGGTGCGCTCGTCGGTCACCACGCCCGACATGGTCACCGGTCCGCTCGTAGGCCGTCACGGCACCTACTTCGTCCCGGGCTTCCATGAGGCCCTTCATGCGGTCACGCACTGCTGGACCTCGCTGTGGGGCGACCTGGCCTGGCGTGATCGCGAGGCGGCCGGGCTCGCCGACGTCGATGTGTCGGTCGCCGTGGTCGTGCAACGGCTCATCGCGGCATCCTCCTCCGGCGTCGTGTTCACCGCCGACCCCGCGACCGGCGACCGCGAGCACATCATCGTCGAGAGTTGCTACGGACTCGGGGAAGCGATCGTGGCCGGCAAGGTCAAGCCCGACCGCTTCACGCTCAGTCGTGAAGGCCTGACGCTCCTCACCTCGGACGTGCATCCGAAACCCGTCCACCTCGTACTCGACGACAGTGGACGCGTCGTACAGCGGATCGTCTCTCCCGACCACGCCGGTGCGGCGAGCGTGACGCCCTATGAGGTCCGGGAGATCGCCGCCCTCGCACTCAACGTCGAATCCACAGTGGGCTCGTCGGCCTGCGTCGAGTGGGCGCGTTCCGGCGGCACCACCTATCTGCTCCAGGCCCGCCCGGTCGTGGTGGGTCGCTAAAGGGTCCGACCTCTTCTGCACGAACGTCTTTCACACAGGCAACGGCCGGGGATCATCCTGGTCGCGCGTTGCTGCACGCTCCACTCCCTGTGGCACAATGACAGCACGACTCGAGCACGACACTCCATCACGGGCACCCCACGGTGCCCCCGACCACACAAGGGGCTGACGACACACCATGGCGGAACCGCGATTCGGGCGCCTCATCACCGCGATGGTGACGCCCTTCACCCCTGACCTCTCCCTCGACCTGCCGCGCGCAGCTCAACTCGCCGACCGCCTCATCACCCAGGGCAACCAGGCGCTCGTCGTGTGCGGCACGACAGGGGAGTCCCCTACGGTCTTCTACGACCAGAAGCTGGAGCTCTTCCGCGCGGTCCTGGACGCGACCGGCGGCCGCGTTCCGATCATCGCGAACGTCGGCGACAACTGCACGGCGGACTCCGTCGAGTTCGCCCGCAAAGTCGCCTCTCTGGGCATCAACGGGGTCATGTGCGTCGTCCCGTACTACAACAAGCCTCCGCAAGAGGGGATCTACCGCCACTTCCGCGCGATCGCCGAAGCGGTCGACGTCCCGGTCATCCTCTACAACATCCCGGGACGCTGCGTCGTGAACATGACGGCCGACACAACCCTGCGGCTCGCTCGCGACGTGGAGAACATCGTGGGCGTCAAGGAGGCCTCCGGCAACCTGGCGCAGATCGCGCGCATCATCGAGGGAGCACCGGACGGCTTCGAAGTCCTGTCCGGTGACGACGAGATGACGCTCCCGATGATGGGGCTCGGGTGCACCGGTGTCATCTCGGTCGCCAGCCACGTGGTGGGACCGCAGATGCGCGAACTCGTCGAGGCGCAGGTTGCCGGCGATCACACGAGAGCGCTCGCTCTGCATCTGCAACTGCTCCCGCTGTTCAAGGCGCTGTTCATGACCGCGAATCCCATCATGGTCAAGGACGCGCTCGCGCAGGTCGGCTTCCCGGTGGGGACCTGCCGCCTGCCGCTCGTACCACCCACATCAGAAGAGTCGGCCGAGCTCGGGCGTGTGCTCGAGCACCTCGGCCTGGTCTGACCGCACGGCGTTCCCACAGGGGCGATGGGCCCCAGGGAGTGCCGCACCCCATATCGGCGACGCGAGTCGCCAAGAAGAAGGACCCATGACAAGAGCCAGAACCAAGGACCGTAACGTCCTGCGCGTAATCCCGCTCGGCGGGCTCGATGAGATCGGCAAGAACATGACGGTGCTCGAGTACGGCGACGACATGGTCGTCGTCGACGCCGGACTGATGTTCCCGGACGCCGAGCTTCCCGGTATCGACCTCGTACTACCGGACTACTCGTACCTGATCAAGAACAAGCACCGCCTCCGTGGGATCGTGATCACCCATGGCCATGAGGACCACACCGGTGCGCTGCCGTACCTGTTGCGCGACCTCGGCGAACCCGTGCCCGTGCTCGGTTCGAAGCTGACCTGCGGGCTCATCGAGGGCAAGCTCGCCGAGTTCAACATCAAGAAGCCCAAGATCCGCGTCGTGAAGCCCGGCATGCACATCACCTTGGGCGCGTTCGGCTTCGACTTCATCGCGACGAACCACTCGATCCCGGACTCGCTCGCGCTCCTGATCCGCACTCCGGTCGGCAACGTCCTGCACACGGGCGACTTCAAGTTCGACCAGACGCCCATCGACGGCCGCGGCACCGACTTCGCCGCGCTCACGAAGGCAGGCCGCGACGGCGTGCTGCTGCTGCTCTCCGACTCGACCGGGGCGGAGAACCCCGGGTACACGCACCCCGAGCGCGAAGTAGAGGCCACGCTGAACCGCCTCATCGCCACAGCGCCGGCACGCGTGATCGTCGCGTGCTTCTCGAGCCACATCCACCGTGTCCAGGAGGTCTGCGACGCCGCTGTGGCGGCCGGCCGCAAGGTCGTCGTCACCGGCCGGTCGATGATCAAGAATACCGGCATCGCCCGCGAGCTCGGATTCCTGAACATCGCGCCCGAGAACATCCTCGACGCCTTCGACGCGGGAGACCTGCCGCCGGAGAAGATCGTCGTGCTCTCCACCGGCAGCCAGGGCGAGCCGCTCTCAGGCCTGACGCGCATGGCCAATGGCGACCACCGCACGATCTCCATCCGCGAGAGCGACACCGTGATCATCTCCGCGTCGCCGGTCCCCGGCAACGAGAAGGCGGTTTCCCGCGTGATCAGCCGTATCGCCAAGACCGGCGCGACGGTGTTCGACAGGGGTGTGGCCATGGTCCACGTCTCCGGACACGCGTCAGCCGAGGAGCTCAAGCTCATGCTGGCCATGACCCGACCGAAGTTCTTCATGCCGGTCCACGGTGAGACGCGGCACCTCGTCGCACACAGCCGCCTGGCCGAGGCCGTCGGGGTCCCCGAGCGCAACATCTTCGCTCTCGAGAACGGCGACGTCCTCGAGCTTACCGCCGACAGCGCCAAGATCGCCGAGCACATCAAGGACTCCGGGGTCGTCTACGTCGACGGCCTCAACGTCGGCGATGTCGGCGACGTCGTCCTGCGAGACAGGCAGCAGCTCTCCTCTGACGGCATCGCCACCGTCGTGGTCGCGATCGACGGTCGCACCCGGAAGTTCATCGGTGAACCGGAGCTTGTCATGCGCGGCCTGCCGGTCGACGAGTCCGCGCAACTCATGGAACAGGCACGTGCGAGGATCAACAAGGCCCTCAAGCGCATGGAGAAGGAAGGCGTGACCGACCACAGCATCATCCAGCGCGCGGTGCGCGAGGCGGTCTCGCAGTTCGTGTGGGAGTCGCTGCATCGCCGTCCGATGATCGTCCCCGTCATCATGGAGGTCTAGGTGGGACACGTCTGGGCTGCGATCCTCGG
>DATCIG010000067.1:0-5564 GCA_036507895.1 Coriobacteriia bacterium | reverse complement strand
GGGCGTCGGGATCGGCGCCTGCACACACCCCGCGACCAGCGCGAGACACGACACGAGCGCAACGACCGCGAAGATCTGTGTCCGCATTCGCATGGCTTCCATCTCCTCAGACGCCCCGTCGTCGCACAAGTGCATATTCCCGTTTCACAATGTATCGCTCGACATCGCCGCCGACCTGCGACGTTACCGGGTTTGGCACCGTCCTCGCTCTCCAGACACCCGGCTGCCACCCCGGCGTCTGCGATGACGCTGGCTATTCCCAGCGGGGAGGACCAGCACGCACCGATCGTTGGAACGGGCGCACACAGCACCCGCCTTCCCGGCGCGTCCTGCATTCGGCGAAAGGCATTACGTGAAGGAATCAGTAAGTGGACTCACCCTCGTCGGGCGCGCCCGACACGCGAGCGCCATCCTGCTCGCATCCGTTCTCGTCGTCGTGTCGGGCCTGCTCCCGACACCGGCCGGCGCCATCACCCGTAGCGACGTTCTGGCTCGCGCCCACTCCTGGGTCGCCAAGAGGGTCATCTACAGCCAGCGCAGCACGCATGGCGGTTACCGCCGCGACTGCTCGGGGTTCGTCTCGATGGCTTGGCGCCTCGGGACCTCGTACACCTCGCGGACCATCCACAAGGTGGCGACGCGCATCTCCATCTCCAAGCTCCGCGCGGGCGACGCCGTCCACACCCCGGGGCACGTGGCGATCTTCGTCCGCTGGAAGAGCAAAGCCAAGCGCACGTACGTCGCGATGGAAGAGTCCCGGAGAGGCAAGCCGGCCATGCACCACGTCCGCAAGATCGGTCGCGGCGCCACGGCCCTGCGCTATCACCAGGTCACCGACACACCGCGCTTCGTCGTGACGGTCGCGCCCACGATCCTCTAGAAACCGGTGGTCTTGTCCTCGATCCAGGTGTCCACCTTGAGCGTCCCGTCCTGGATCACGGGGTACTTGGGCGGCGGATAGTCGTCGAGGCGCTGATCGTACGTATATGTGCGGCTGCGGAACCCTGCGGTCGCCTGGTCGTACGAGTTGACCGTCACGAAACCCCCGTTTTGAACGTACGTCTCGGAGCCGGTTATCGTGATGTGATCGCGGAAGACCCCCTGCTTCATGTCCGCGCTGATGGTCCCGCTCTGCGAGAGCATCGCCGCTGTCAGCGACATGTCCTGCGGCACGCTGGCGTACCAGCAGGGCACAATGATGTTGCCGTGCGCGATCAACCCGCCCGTCACCGTCGAACTCGCGTCGCTCGGCACGTAATTGTTCGGGACGTAGATGTCGCGGTCGCTGACGACGGTGAGCGGGACCGAGTACGCTCCGGACACCCATACGCTGTCCGAGAAGTAGATCGCCCCCGACGCAGGTACGTTCAGCGATCGCACCGGAGTGGTGACAAGAACACCGGTCGTGGTGCCGCCGGTGATCTTGTCAACGACCACATTCTGGCCGTTGACGGTGACGCGGTAACCGTACGCGCCCGACATCGGGAAATAGGAGTTGTTCCCCTTCGAAGACAGCATGATCGCGTCCATGTCGGCGAGCACCTTGTTGAAGTCCACCGTGGTCTGGTGCTCGGTGAAGCCCTGGTCCATCGTGCCGGTGTTGGTCACGCGGCCGCCTGAGACCACCTTGCCGGTGATGTGCCCCGCGTTGATGATGTCGGCGTTGCATCGGACCCGACCGTTGATGAGAGCTCCCGAACCGACCCGCAGGATGTCGTCGGACAGGAACATGTAGTCCGCGAAGGACGGGAATCGGACCGTGGCCGCGATCGTCACCGTACCGTCGCCAGCCGCGCCGGTCGAATGCAGCGTGAGCGGCTTGCCGTTCGCTGCCGGAGTCGCAGTCACCCGATAGCGCTCACCGCTCCCGATGGTGATCCAGCCCGTGTCCGGTGCGTTCAGGTAGTAGCCATACTGGGTCTTGAGCTCGAACAGGTAGGCGTTGATCCCGGCATCGGCCACGTGTGTGGCGCGCACCCGCGCCGTGCGCAGCAGGGCGGTCTGAGTCTGGTACGCGACCATCGTCAGCAGAGTGGTGGCAAGAACGAACAATATGCTCGTCGTGGCCATCACCGTCATCATCGCTGTGCCCGCGTCGCCGTGCACGCGGTGCGCCGAGGAGTCGCTAGGAGAGCGAGTTGAACAGCGCACGGATCTTCACCCTCGTCCTGAAATCGACAGAGACCAAACCGTTCTGGGCATCGCGTGACGCGGACAGATCGATACCTACGGCACACACCGTCTTGGGATCCGGCGTGGGGTCCTCGGTCGTCGGGGCGCTCGCATCGAAGTACGTGAACACGACCGCGCTCGACGTGCTGAGATTCACGACGCGTTGGGCCGGCCCGTCAACATATCCGTAAGGGTAGACCGGACTGGACGGTTCGGCGAGGGCGCGGTAGAGGTCCGTGCCATCGACATAGTAAGTGATGCGCTCCGGTGTGCCATCGCGATCGACGTCCGCGTAGAAGGAGCACCTGCGAGCCTGCGCCACCTCGAACGCGCCCGCCCCGTCGCTGACCTCCTGGGCCTGCCGCATCTCACGGACCATGATGTCCATCGCACGCTGGGCCTCGGATGTCGCCTCGGAGGTCGCCGAGATACTGCTGTAGTTGCCGGACAATGTGATGAACACCATGTAACTGGCGGAGAGGACGATCGGAAGGATCAGGGCACTGAGCAGCAGCTCGATGAGTGTGAACCCACCATCGCCAGCCCGACTGCATGTCCTGCCTGTCGGTTCCATGGTCACGTCGCGCATCCTAGTGCTTCTGCGAGATGAATACTTCGGTGGTCTGGCCTGCTGTGACGATCGCTGTCGCAGTGCTGGTCGACTTCCGATAGCACTTGACCGTATAGCTGCCAGGAACCAGATTCTGGAGGTCCAGGATACCGTCCGCGCCGGAGTACAGGCTGTCGCTGAAGTACCCCGAGCCTTGGATCTGCACCCGGATCGAGGCGAGATCTCCATCGGAGTTCCTCGTCGTGATGCGCATGTTGCCCTGGGATGCGGCGACCATGTGGAAATCGAGTATGTCGTGGTCGCCGTCGTACATGGTCGTCGACTTGACCTGCGCCGCGTAGCCGGCTTGATCGACGGTCACGTTGTAGTAGCCGGCGTTCATCCCGGTGAAGGATATCTCCCCGTTCGTCCCGGCCGTCCCCGTCTGCAGAACGGTCGGACTGCCGTCCCGGCGCAGGGTCACCGTTGCTCCGTGAAGCGCCGTCGTGTTCGAATCGAAGACCCGGACCTGGATCCCCGTCACCGGATTGGGTGAGATCGAGACCGGTACGATCGGCGCGTTCGCACTGACGCTCACGGTGAACGGTGTGGTCGCCGACGAATAGCCGCTCTTGGTCACGACCGCCGAGTAGTCGGCGTAGAGCAGTTGCGTGATCAGCGCGTTCCCGACTGCGTCCGTCACAACCGATGGAAGGACCGTGCCGTCGGAGCGCCGCAGCACCACACTCGCTCCGCTCAGCGCCGCCCCGGAGGTATCGGCCACATGGATGGTCGCCTGCGCGGGCCGCTGCACATACACGATCACGTTTGTGACCGCGTCCGCTGCGATGGCCGTGCTCGACATCGTGGACGTGTCGACGACGCAACCCACGGGCGGGACGACGGTCAGCGCGACAGCGCCTATGGCCACTTGGCCGAAGAACCCCTCTCCGATCGTGTTGGAGGCCACAGACCGGTCCGAGTTGTCGGCCGCATGGATCGCCACGGTGGCGCCCACGACCGGTTCCGCGTCTTCGCGATATCGCAGCATGACGACGAGATCGCCGTTGACGGCCAGGTTGCTCTTACCGTAGATCATCGTGGTGACGACGACCTCGCCCGTCGAGGGCTGCTGCCATCCCACATGCACGGTCACCTGCTTGTAGGCGGCACGGCCGGCGGCGGTGCGCACCCAGGCGCACTCGCTCGTGACGGTGAACTTGCCGTCCTGCTGCGGAGTGACGATGTCCCCGGCCGGGTCGCCATAGACACCGTTGGAGTAGTGCAGGCCCACGCGGTCGTAGGCCAGACTCCGCGCGATCTCTATGCGCTGGTTGGCGAGGTTCGTGGCTTCGTCTCGGAGCCGCGCATTGCTGCTGGAAGTGACCGACCCGCTGAGCACCCCCGCCAAGGAGATCAGGCAGATGAGCAGGATCGAGGAGGCCATGAGGACCTCGGCGAGCGTCATGCCCGCGTCGGGTGTTCTATGGAAGTCGAACCTCGACATTGCACGCCCCAAGGCACAGCTGATGGATATCGCCTACACGATTCACTCTGGTAGATTCGGCACAATCAGGGGCCGACTGAAGCACAATCGCCCCGGCGGCGGGACGAGTATCGGCCCGTGTCCGCGCTCAGGTCCCCGGCGATGTCCTTCGAGGCACTTCTCCGCTGCCCAGCAGCAGAAAGGAAGTCCACCGCCAGCGTCCGAGAAGGAGCGTGACTCCGACTGCGGCAGCGGTCGTGATCGCGTACCCTCCCAGGAGGCCCGGCAGTCCCGCCTCGCGCGCCCAGGCGGGCACCAGGATGGGGTGGGCGGCGTAGACACCGAGAGTCAGCGCGCCGAGCCATGCACCGCGCGACGCTCCGCGCGCCAGGTACAGAACGCTCAGCGAGAGTCCGAGCATCAGCGCCACCCGCAGCACCGCGACCAGCGCGCCGAGCGCCCAGGCCGCCGGGTCCCGGCCCGACAGCACGCCCGCGGCCCATCCCGGTGTGGAGAACAACAGGTTCGCTCCCGGGACCGACCACATGACCGCGAGCAGCACCGCCGTCACGCCGAGCACCGATGCGCCCGGCTCGAACTTCCGCTCCCCGATGAGCCTGCCCGCGACGAAGACCGGGAAGAGCATCGCGATGTAGCGCAGCGAGAAATACGGCAGCAGCGCGGCAGGGACCGCAGCGCACACGATCGCCACCGCGAGCAGCGCGAAACGGCTCCGCCGCAGCAGCACGTAGAGCGCGCACACGGCGAAGAGCGCATAGAGGAACCACAGCGCGTTGGTCTCGTTGCCCCACACTACGCTGCGCCAGATCCATCCGAGACCGTCCGTACGGTAGTAGAGAAGCCAGCGCAGCGCGATCCAGGAGGCGTAGGGCACCAGCAGCTGGAGCGCGCGGCGCTTCAGCCACGAGGCACCCGCGATCGGCGAGGCGAGGTACCCGGAGATGAACACGAACAGGGGCACGTCGAGTATCGACAGCACCGAGAAGACGGCTGCGAGCGCGAGCGGCGCCGATGTGGCCTCACCGTATGCGGCACGGATGAGATGGCCCAGGACGACGAGCCCGATGGCGACGGCCTTCAGGACGTCGAGCCGGGTGTCCCGCTCCTTCGACATCCCCCTACCCGCTCGCAGCCGCGGGCCACGGCTTGCACTCGAGGAACGCGGCGACCGCGCCTCCCACACCACCGGTGGCGTTGCGGAACGGCGCGGTGTTCACCGCGAGATGTCGATGCCAGCCGTTGGGCCACGAGACGAGCACCTGCGCGTCGCGCAGCGGCTCACGAGTGACGAGTTGCCGGAAGTCGTGCCGGCTGGGGGCCGCGGTCGCGGCGTCC
>DATCIG010000066.1:0-48794 GCA_036507895.1 Coriobacteriia bacterium | reverse complement strand
CGAGGTCACTGCGCCTCGTCACCCCGCCGCGTATCCGTCGCCCGGTTTCTGACCGGACGGACGATCCGATCTCAAAGGTCCACCACGCGGCGACCCCTCGAACGTGGATCTAGCTCCGACGGCGCAGGAAGACGGGGATCCCGTCGTCATCGTCGCTGAGCGACTCGAACACAGGAACGGAAGCTGCGGTCGGCAGTCCCTCCTCGCCTTCGGCATCGAGCGCCAGCGAGGACTGCTTACGGCGTCCCTCGAAGCCGGTCGCGATGACCGTCACGCGGATCGAATCCATCATCGAGTCGTCGATGACCGCTCCGAAGATGATGTTGGCGTCGGGGTGCGCAGCGGCTGCAACGACCTCCGCCGCCTCGTTGACCTCGAGCAGGCCGAGGTCACTGCCGCCGGCGATCGACAACAAGACACCCTGGGCGCCCTCGATCGACGACTCGAGCAGCGGACTGGAGATCGCAGCCTTGGCGGCCTCGTGCGCACGGCTGTCGCCGGTCGCGAGCCCGATGCCCATCAAAGCGGAGCCCGCATCCTGCATGATCGTGCGAACGTCGGCGAAGTCGAGGTTGATCAGCCCCGGGACGGTGATCAGGTCGGTGATCCCCTGAGTGCCCTGGCGCAGGACGTCGTCCGCGATCCGGAACGCGTCGAGGATCGACGTCTTTTTCTCGGCGACCTGCAGGAGTCGGTCGTTCGGGATGACGATGAGTGTGTCGACGTGCTCACGAAGGCGCTTGATCCCCTCGTCCGCGACCTCGGCACGCTTGCGGCCCTCGAACTTGAACGGCCGCGTGACGCAGCCGACGGTCAACGCGCCGATCTCATCTTTCGCGATCTGCGCGATTACCGGAGCGGCACCCGTACCGGTTCCGCCACCCTCTCCGGCCGTGATGAAGACCATGTCGGCACCCTGGAGGGCCTCCTTGATCTCCGCGCGGGACTCCTCCGCGGCCTGAAGGCCGACGTCGGGGTCCGCACCTGCGCCGAGGCCCTTGGTGAGTCCGACGCCGATGTGGACCTTGTAGTCCGCATCCGACATCAGCAGCGCCTGCGCGTCGGTGTTCACGGCGATGAACTCAACGCCCTTGACCCCGGCCTCGACCATGCGATTGACAGCGTTGGAGCCACCACCGCCGACTCCGACGACCTTGATCACCGCGAGATAGTTGGCACCAGTCTCGAGCATCTGAATCCTCCTCCCCCTCGGGGCAGATCGACTTCCGATCTAACTCTAAGGGTCCCGTTTAGGGTTATACTATCCGTGCAACGCTCAATCTTTGCATAAAGGTTATACACAATGCAAGGCCCCCGGCCGATGAATCTGCGGGGGCCTTGGAATCCGTGCTCGTGCGATCACGGCCGAGCACACATCGCATACGCGAGATCGCTACTTCCTGGTGATCACGACGGTCCCGACCGGGACCTGGGGCCACAACTCGAGCACGTCCCGGTTGTACATACGGATGCAGCCATGGCTCGCCTGCGTACCGATCACCCACGGCTGGTTCGTACCGTGGATACCGTAGGCGGTGAACACATACCTGTAGTGCCCAACCCTTCCCACCCTCCGGAACATCCGAAGTTTGCGGGGACCGTAGACGCCACGCGGTGCGGTCTTGTACTTCGCGAGCACCTTCCACACCCCTACCGGGGTGTGGTTGTACCGCCCGTGCGCAATGGGGTACTTCTTGATGAGCTGCTGGTTCTTGACCCAGTAGAGCCGGTACTCGCTCTTGTCGATGATGATGCACGTCGCATACGGGAACTCGAAGCGGGTGGCCCCCTGCGCGAAGACCGCTGTCTCCCCCGTCAGACTCTGCGCCTCCACGGATAGGATCGTCACGTGCGACGGCAGCTTGATCCCCGTGAACGCCACCTGCTCGCCCGGTCGGCACGCGATGGTCCTCACACGTTTCCCCGCCACACTCAGCGTCATCGAAACAGTGGATGCCCCCGCGCTCAGGCGCACTTCGCAGGGGCTCGTGACCGAGCGCGCCACGGGGCTGATCCAAGCAGGCGCACCGGGAGAAGACCAACAGTACAGCGCTGTATCCAGCGAGACGGCGGCGGTGGACCCCTGGACCCGCAGGGTCGCGTGCAACAGGTGCGGGCCCGCGGGGAATATCAGCCCGCCGAAGAACGCGGTGCCCCCGTTCGTGACCTGCTCGCCGATCACCGACTCCCCGTCATACAGAAGGACCGTACCGGTCGGCTCGGTGGCCGCGAGCGTCACCGCCACGTCCGCCGGCCCCGTCGCGTCCGCCGGCGCCGAGATCGTCAATGCGGAAGCCGGAGCAACCGTCAGACACAGGATGAAGACAGATGCGATCAGGAGCCGGATCGAACGAAGCATCGGCACGTACCCTCCCCCATTCGGTGAAGCTGTACCTACTTGAGACCACGCCAGGTGGGCCGGTCGACCACCCTCACGTCGACGGACACCACCTTGCCGCGCTGCTCGCTGAGTATCCGTCGAGCGAGCGCGTCCTTGGTCGCGAGATCGGTGGCCTCCCCGACCACGATCTCGACACGATCGACCGTCACCAGCGCCGTACCGTCGATCGTGGGCGCAGAGATGGTTCGAACGGTGCTCGCCAACTGCTTGCTCAACCCGGTGAGGACCTTGATCGCGTTGAGCAGCGGCTCGGACGTCGTCCGCCGTCCGGGTTTCAGATCGAGTCCCGGGACGTCGGCGATCGTCGGGACCGAACCCGACGTGTCGGCCGACGCGGTCGCGATCACGGATCCGTTGCGATCGACGAGCCACATCACCGGACCGGCGTCGACGACGGCGACGGGCATACGTTCGACGACGCGGATGCGCATGCCCGAGGGGAACACGCGGGAGACCGAGACCGACTCGACCCAGGGGTCGACGGCAACACGCTCCGCTACAGCATCAGCGGGAAATCGGATGAGAGTGGCGTCGGCCGGCACCTTGGCGAGCTGGCGCACGGTCTCCGTCGGAACGTGGCTGACGCCGACGATCTCGACGGTGCGGATCGCGAACAGTTGAGAGTTGTACAGCCCGATGCACGCCGCCAGCACCGCGACGATCCCCACGACCACCGCAGCGGTCCTGAGACCGCGCGAGCGTCTCTGTGCGGAGAGCCGTGCATCCCGCTGCGCCTTGCGCTCCTGAGCGCGCGCGGCAGAGGCGCTGCGCGGCGGAACAGGGACGCGGGCCGACCGGCCCGCGCGGGGACCCGTCTCACCATCCACGGGATCGGCTCCGCGACCGTGCGAAGCCGTGGTGATGTAGACGTTCTTACGCCTCTTCGAAGGTCCCGAGGAACCTGATTTCCGGTCGGAGGTCGACACCAGACACGTCCTTCACGGTCATGCGGACTTTGCGGATCAACCCGACGACGTCCGCTGCCGTCGCGCCACCCTCGTTCACGATGAAGTTGGCGTGTACGTTCGAGACGCACGCCCCGCCCATACGCAGCCCCTTGAGCCCCGCGGCCTCGATCAACCGTCCCGCGGAATCGCCCGGCGGATTCACGAACACACTGCCGGCGCAGGGAAGCCCCATCGGCTGAGAGGCCTTGCGCTTCTTGAGATTGCGCTCCATCTCCGCACGGATCCGCGCAGGCTCTCCCTGACACACTCTCAAGGTTGCCTCGAGGATGATACCGCGTCCGGCCAGACCGCTGCGGCGATAGTCCCAAACTACGTCGCGACCATGTACCAGCGTGAGTCCCAGGCCGGGCACGAACAGCGTCGCGGTATCCACGATCTGGCCGATCCACCCCTCGGGGGTGCCGGCATTCATGGCGAGCGCGCCACCCAGCGTCCCCGGGATGCCGACGGCCCACTCAAGGCCGGAGATGCCGCGGTTGAATCCCTCTTGAACGAGGTGGGCAAGGACCGTTGCCGCCCCCGCACGCAACGTCTCCCCCTCGACCACGTGCCGCTTGAACTCGCGCCCCAGCACGAGCACCGCGCCCTCGTATCCGACGTCGGAAACGAGGAGATTGCTCCCCTTGCCGACGACCGCCCATTCGACGCCCTCATCCTCAAGGACGCGCATGGCCGTGATCACGTCGTGGACCGTGTCGAGTTCGCACAGGATCGCCGCCGGACCACCTACCCTGTAGGTGGTATGCCGGCCCATCGACTCGGCGGCATGCACGTTTCCGCCCAGTTCCGCGCGCAGGCGCTCGAGCGCTCCGGAGACGCTCATTTCCCACTCCCCGCCAGAGTGCGCTCCGTGAGCGCGCGCACGATCTCCGGACCCATCGTCGTGACGTCGCCCGCCCCCATCGTCATGACCAGGTCGCCGGGCCGCGCGCGCTGCGCTACGTAGCGCGCCACGTCAGTTCGGTGCGGGAAGTACGCAAGGCGTGTTCGCGGACGATGCCGCAGGATGGCATCGACCACCGTCTTGCCCGACACCCCGGGTACGGGGGCCTCTCCCGCGCCGTAGACATCCAGTATCACGACGCGGTCCGCGTCGTCGAAGGCCGCACCGAAATCGCGCGCGAACGCGGCGGTGCGACTGTAGCGATGAGGCTGGAACACGACCCACCGCGTCCCTGCCGACGCCGCACGAGAAGCCGCGAGCGTTGCGCGCACCTCGGTCGGATGATGCGCGTAGTCGTCGACCACGGCGACCTCTCCCACCATCCCGATGTGTTCGAACCTGCGCTTCACTCCGCCGAAGGAGGATATCCCGCGGGCCGCGGACCCAAGGTCCACATCGAGCGCCCAGGCCGCCGCCAGAACACCGGTCGCGTTCAACGCCATGTGCGCTCCGGGGATACGGGTCGCACACGGCAGCGTCATGCCGTCCGGGAACGTGACGGTGAACTCCCCGCCTTCAGGAGAAGCGTGGTAGCCGGAGAGACGCACGTCGGCATCCACAGAGCACCCGTAGGTCACGACGCGCGAAAGACAGCCGGGCGCCAGTCGCATCAGGCGCTCGTCATCGGCGCACAAGACCGCGACCCCATCGGGGTGCACCCGTGCGAGGAACTCACCGAAGATCTCGACGATCTCGGCCAGCGACCCGTAATGGTCGAGGTGATCGGCCTCGATGTTGGTGACGATCGCGCAGTATGGGTCGAGGTGGAGGAAGGAACCATCCGACTCATCGGCCTCGACGACGAAGTGGGGGCCGTTCCCGCAGCGCGCGTTGCTCCCGACGTCGGTGAGCTCGCCGCCGATGAGGAACGTGGGATCCTGACCCGCAGCCGTCAGCGCCGCGGCCGCCATGGAGCTGGTCGTCGTCTTGCCGTGCGTACCGGCCACGGCCACCGTCAGTCGGTCCCCCGCCAACTCGGCGAGCATGCGGGCGCGCTGCCACACGGGGATGCCACGGAGGCGCGCTTCGACGAGTTCGGGATTCGTGTCGGGGATCGCCGTCGATGCGACCACGACACCAGGGTCACCGAGGTTGGCGGCGTCGTGACCGATGTGTACGACGACACCGGCATCGCGAAGCGCCGAGGAGTAGCGCGACTCGCGCATGTCCGAGCCGGTCACGATGAGTCCGCGATCGTGAAGGACCCGGGCGATGCCGCTCATCCCGGCCCCGCCTATACCTATGAAGTGCGCGTAGGAAGCGCTCACCTATACTGCCCGCCTTCCGGCTGCTACTTGAAGAACGTCGAGCACGGCTGCGGCCGCGTCGGGTCGACCGAGCGTCGCCGCGGCGCGCTCCATCGTGGCACGCGACCCGGTGTCGGCGAGAAACCGCACGAGCGTGTCACCGAACAGGGGGGCGTCCAGCTCGGCGTCGCTCACGACGACGGCCGCACCGGCCCGGGCGAACGGTTCGGCATTGCGTGTCTGATGGTCGTCGGTCGCGTACGGATAGGGCACGAGCACCGACGCCTTCCCGAGGACCGAGATCTCGGCGAGCGTGGTGGCTCCGGCCCGGCTGACGACGAGGTCCGCCGCGGCCATCAGGTCCCCCATGTCTTCGACGTACTCGCGCACCTGCCACCAGGCAGGAACGGTCCCCGCGACGGCGGCCAGGGCATCGCGCACGGAAGCGGCCTCCGTCGGACCTGCGATCTGGACCACCCGCAATCCGTCGACCCGCTCCAGCCGGGCGTACAGCCCAACGAGCGCGGTATTGAGATGGCGGGCCCCGCGGCTCCCCCCGAACACGAGGAGAACGGTCTCCTCGTCCTCGAAGTGGTGCACTTCACGACCCGACACCCGGCCCGCATGCGATACGGCCGCACGCACCGGATTGCCCGTGACGACCGCGCGATCAGGATGCGGGAGGAAGCCCACCGAGTCGGCGTAGGTCACGCAGACCGACCGGGCGAAGCGCGCCAACATGCGATTCGCCACGCCGGGCACGGAGTTCTGCTCGTGGAGCACCAGCGGGACTCCGGAGAGTATCGCGGCGAGCGACAGTGGCACCGAGACGTAGCCACCGAATCCCACCACGACTTCGGTGTGCGTCCTGTGCAGCAGCGCCAGGCAGCGAACGGTCGACGCGATCGCCGTCAGCACCCCGGTCAGGAGCGTCAGCGGACGTGCGCGGTCCCAACCGGTGGACCGGACAGGGATGAACTCGACGCCGGCCTCGAGCGCCAGCCGCTGCTCCAGACTGTCGGGAGCGCCGACGTACGCGACCCGGTCACGAGCGTCGGCCGACACCAGCTCGGCCACCGTCAATGCCGGATAGACGTGGCCGGCCGTTCCTCCTCCGCTCACCAGAACGCGCACTCGCGCTCCCTTCCTTCTCGATGGTACGCGCAGGCTGACGGGCAACGCCCCGTTCGGCTCCGCGGGTCATGGCAAGGATAAGTCCGATGCACCCCATGGTGAAGAACAACGACGTGCCACCATAGCTCACCAAGGGCAAAGGCTCACCGGCGACCGGGATGAGCGCAGTCACAGAGGCCATGTTGATCAGCGCCTGCGTCACGATCGTCACGGTCAGCCCGCCCGCAACGATGCGGGCGTAGTCGTCCCGGGCGGCGAGCGAGATGCGGATGCCCGCATAGCAAAAGACGCCGAAGGCGACGACGACCGACAGCGCACCGAGCAACCCAAGCTCCTCCCCGATGATCGGCAGGATGAAGTCGGTGTAGGGCGCGGGCAGGTATCCCCACTTCTCCGCCGACATGCCGAGCCCGAGACCGAAGATCCCCCCCGACCCGAGAGAGAGACGCGCCTGCAGGATCTGGTAGCCGACCCCGCTCGGGTCCTTGTTCGGGTCCAGAAAGGCGGCGAACCGTGCCGAACGGTACGCCGCGAGCGGAAGCAGGAACGCCAGCCCGATTCCCAGACCCGCGACAGTCGCGGCGATCCATTTTCCAGACAACCCGCCGAGCACCATGACGATCAGCACCGCGACAAGGATCGAGACCGCAGCGCCCATGTCCGGCTGGATCAAGACGAGACCGAACGGCACGCCCGCTATCAGAGCGATCTTGAGCAGATCATCCTTCACAGGCCGCGGGCGCCGGATGCGGTCCGCGAACAGGTCCGCCATCACGAGCACGCAGCCCAACCTGGCCATCTCGGCAGGCTGAAGGGTCGCGACCCCGAAGAGATCGAGCGCGCGCACCGAACCCCACTTGCCCACGCCCATGAGCAGCACGAGTACGAGCATCGCGTCAGCCGAGACAAGCATCGCCAATCCGACGCGACGCACCACCCCGACCGTCATCCGGGACGCCACGATCAGCGCCAGGATGCCGAGCACGAGGAAGACCGCCTGACGCTTTACATGGAACATGCTGTCGCTGAACGCCTTGAAGTCGGTGACGGAGGACGCCGAGAAGATCATCAACAGGCCACCGAGAGCGAGGAACGCGGTGGCTCCCAGCAAGAGGTACCGCGCCGATGGTGCCAGCCTGGGTCCGGGCGCCGTCACCGGGTCTCCTTCGCGTATCGCATGACCGTCTCCGCGAAGCTGCGTCCGCGCTCCTCGTAGTCCGAGAACTCATCGAAGCTCGCGCACGCCGGCGACAGCAGCACGATGTCGCCGGGGCACGCCGCCCGGGAGGCGGCCAGAAGCGCCTCCGCCATCGTCGGGGCGCTCACATAAGGCACCTTCATCGCGTCGAACGCCACCTCAAGTTCAGGTCGAGCCTCACCGAAGAGCACGGCAAGTCGACAACGGGTGCCGCACAGCTCGGCGAGTGGACGGAAATCGTTCCCCTTGTTGCGTCCGCCGAGTAGGACGATGACCGGACTCGAGCCGAAAGCGGTCAGCGCCTTCGCCACGGCCTCGGGGTTCGTGGCCTTGGAGTCGTTCACGTACTCGACACCGGCGATGGTGGCGACCGGGTCCAGTCGATGTTCGATCGGCTCGAAGGTGCGCAGCCCTTCGCGGAGAGCGTCCGCGGGAACCCCCAGCGCGAGTGCGGCGGCAGCGGCTGCCAGTGCGTTCGACACGTTGTGGGTACCGCGGATCAACAGGTCCTCGACCCGGATGAGTCGGCCGTCGCCCGCGCCTGCGTCGACCACGAGCCACCCGTCCTCGACACGCGCATCGCCGTCTGAGAGCCCGACACGCACAACCTTTGCACCACGCTGCTGCGCGACCGCCACCCAGCGGGCAGAACCGGGATCGTCGATATCGATCACCGCAACGTCGCCGGCGCACAGGTTCGCAAACACGCGACCCTTGTCGCTGGCGTAGACCTCGAGCGAACCGTGCCAGTCGATGTGGTCCGGGGTCACGTTGAGGAGAACAGCAACCCTTGGGTGGAAGTCGATGGTCAGTGCCAACTGGAACGATGAACACTCCGCGACGACCACAGCGTCAGGACCCAGGCCGGGAGCCCCCAAGATCGCCGGGACACCGATATTGCCCACGGCGATCGCCGTGCTGCCCGCGGTGCGCAGGAGATGGGTCACAAGCGCCGTGGTGGTGGTCTTGCCGTTCGTTCCCGTGATCGCCACGAACGGGGCCGTCGACATCCGGTACGCCAACTCGAGTTCGGAGATCACCGGCACGCCCGAAGCGATGGCGGAGCGCAGCAGCGGTCGCGACGGACTGATCCCCGGGCTGGCGACCACCAAGTCGAAGCCGTCATCAGGCAGTGTCTTCACGCCGAGCTCGACGCGCACCCCGGCGGCGCGGAACACGGATGCGACCGCATCGAGGGATGGAGTGTCGTGTTCGGTGAACACCGTCACGTCGTTCGCGCTCGCGCCCGGGCGATCGAGCGCCCACCGCACCACGGCGTCACCGGAACGTCCCAGGCCGAGGACGGCGACACGTTCGACATTCGCCACCGTCATCCCACTTTCTTAAGGCTCGATATGAACCAGAGGGCGAACCCTGCTCCTGCGAGGACACCGGTCACGATCCAGAAGCGGACCATCACCTTGGTCTCGCTCCACCCCTTCATCTCGAAGTGATGGTGGATGGGCGCCATGCGGAAGATCCGCTTACCGGTCAACTTGTACGAGGCCACCTGCAGGATCACGGACATCCCCTCGATGACGTAGATCCCGCCGAGCAGGGGCAGGAGCAACTCCGTCTTGGTGACGACGGCCATGGTCGCGATCGCAGCGCCCAGCCCCAGCGACCCTGTATCCCCCATGAAGATGTCGGCGGGGTAGCTGTTGTACCAGAGGAACCCGATGCACGCGCCAGCGACCGCCGCACCGAGCAACGATATCGGTAGATGGTTCTGCCTGAACGCGATAGCCGCAAAGGCGAGCATCACGATGAAGACCGTTCCCGCGGCCAACCCATCGAGTCCGTCGGTGAGATTGACGGTGTTGCTCGCGGCCACGACCATGATCGCCACGAGGAGCACGTAGAGCCACGGCACGACCAACACGAAGCTGCCGATCGCGATACTCGAGGACAGGACCCCTAGGTCCAGCGATCCGCCGACCAGGGGGAGCTTCACCTGTTCCGAGATGCCCGCCCAGTTGACGGCCAACAGCCCGACCGCCACAGCGATGATCGCCTGCCAGGCGATCTTCGATCGCGCCGTGAGGCCGAGTGACCGCTCCTTGACCACCTTCGCGTAATCATCGACGAAACCGAGTAGCCCACAGGCGAGCATCGCTCCGAGCACGAGCAGGCTCGGACGGTCGATCGCGCCCATCAAGACGTAGACCGCCGCGATCACCAGCATGATGAGGACGCCACCCATCGTCGGCGTCCCCTGCTTCACCAGGTGCCCTTGTGGCCCGTCGGCACGCACCTGCTGCCCGATGTTGCGGTACCGGACCAATCGGATCCACAACGGGAAGAGCGCGGCCGTCGCCACGAGCGCGATGACCGCGACGAGGAACACCTGATAGGTCGGATAGCGACCGATCTGCAACAGGTCGATACTAGACATGCGGGCTCAGCATCCCTTCAACGATCCGCTCGAGGCCCATGCAACGGGACGCCTTGACGAGCACGACGTCTCCCGCCTTCAGCAGATCGTCCAACACCTCGGACGCCTCCTCGACCGACGCGCACGGCCGAACGGTTGCAGGCTTCATACCTTCAGCAATGGCGCCATCTGCGATCCGGCGCGCGCGCTCCCCAACCGTGACGAGCACGTCGACACCCCGGCGCGCGACCTCTTCGCCGAGCGCGAAGTGAGCCAGTTCCGTCAGCGATCCCAACTCGGCCATATCGCCCAACACGGCGACGCGCCTATGATCGGCCCTCATGTCGGCGAGCGTGGCGATCGCTGCGCGCATGGAAGCCGGACTCGCATTGTACGCATCGTTGACCACGACGACACCGCCGGCAGTGGTGAAGACCTGCATACGCATATCCGTCGTGACCGCGTGCGTCAGGCCGCGTGCGATGCTGTCGAGCGACCGACCGATGTGTAGCGCCACCGCGGCGGCCGCGGCGGCATTGTAGGCGTTGTGACGACCGGGGACGGGCAGCGACACGCGCGCCTCTTCGCCCCCGGATACGAGGGTCATCGTCGGCCGCCCGGTGTCATCGACCTCGACATCGATCGCGCGAACGTCGACCTTCTCGCTTACGCCATACCAGGTGACCGCCGCGACGGATCGATCGGCGAGTCCCCGCGACCAGGCATCGTCACCGTTGAGGAATACCCGGCCGACGGCAGGGATGCAAGCGACGAGCTCGCCCTTCGCCCGGACGATGGCCTCCTGCGAGCCCAGCATCTCGATGTGGGTTATACCGATGTTGGTCACCAGCCCCATGGTGGGCCGGGCGACCTCGCACAGTCCCGCGATCTCGCCCTCGGCGCGCATCCCCATCTCCACGACGAGGACGCCGGTGTCGTTGTCCGCCTCGAGGACCGTGAGCGGCACTCCGAGTTCGTTGTTGCGGTTGCCTCGCGTTGCGACGACCTTCTGCTCGACGCCCAACGCCGCGACCACGAAGTCCTTCGTGCTCGTCTTGCCGGTCGAGCCGGTGATCGCGACCACCGGGCACCGCAGCGCGGCACGATGCGCCGTGGCAAGCTTACGCAGCGCCACCGCGACATCGTCGACGAGAACGACCGCGGCACCGCGAGACGCCTCGCTCGCGGCCGCTGCAGCGCCATCATCCCACCGCGACACCACCGCGAGCTTCGCTCCGGTCCGAAGCGCAAGGTCCACCCAATCGTGCCCGTCGGTACGTTCACCAGGAAGCGCAAAGAAGGCACGTCCCGCGACCGGGCCGCGCGAATCGATCTCCACGCCACGGAACACGGTGCCGCCGTTCCCGGCGACCAGGGTCCCGCCGACGATCTCCGCCAGGCGAGATGCCGACATCGTCACCATTGCTGCATCAGCTCCTCGCGGGCGACCTCGCGGTCATCGAAGTGGACCGTGCGATCGGAGAAGATCTGGTAGTCCTCATGGCCTTTCCCGGCGATCAGGACCACGTCACCGGGAGTCGCAAGCCGAACTGCGAACGCGATCGCCTCTCGACGATCGACCAGCGTGTGGTGCTCGGAGGCGGTGTGTGAAAGACCGTCACGGACCTGCAGGATGATCCCGACCGGATCCTCTGTGCGAGGGTTGTCGCTCGTCAGGACCACGACATCCGACAACTCGCCCGCCACCTGCCCCATCAACGGCCTCTTGTCCGGATCGCGATCTCCGCCGCAGCCGAACACCGTGATGACCCGTCCGGAGGTGACGTTGCGCACAGCCGCGATCGCCTTCGCCAGCCCGTCGGGCGTATGCGCGTAGTCGACCAGCACCGTGAACCCGCGTGCGCCGGCGTCGATCCTCTCGAGGCGACCCGGGACCTGTGGGGCCTCAGCCAGCCCGCGGGCTACGACCGGAAGCTCGATACCGAGAGCGAGCGCGCAGCCCGCAGCAACGAGGGCGTTCGAGACATTGAACTCCCCTGCCAGCGGCAACCTGATGTCGACCGCCCCGGAGGGTGTGGCGAGACGGAACGTGCTGCTGGTGATATCCAGCACGATCCCGTCAGCGCGCACGGCGGCGTCACCGGACATACCGACGGTCCACGTCGCGCCGACCTGGTCCGCCAAGCGGCGGCCGTACTCATCGTCCACGTTCACGACGCGACGCTCGATCGGCACGCACTGCATGAGCCTGGCCTTGACGCTGAAGTACTCCTCGAGCGTTGCGTGATAGTCCAGATGATCCTGGCTGAGATTCGTGAAGGCCGCGACCGCGAATCCGACCGAATCCACCCGGTGCAGGTCGATGGCGTGCGAGGAGACCTCCATCGATACGGAATCGACGCCGTCGGCGGCCATCCGGGCCAGCAACTCTTGGAGGTCGCGCGATTCAGGGGTCGTCCTCGAAGAAGGAAGCCTCCGCTCACCGACCCGGGTCTCGATCGTGCCGATGAGACCCGTGGCGCGGCCGTCCGCGCGAAGGATCGCATCCAGAAGGTAGGTGGTCGTCGTCTTGCCGTTGGTGCCGGTGATACCCACGACCTGCAGGCGCTTCGAGGGGTCACCGAACATGCGCGCAGAAGCGAGTGCCAGCGCCGCGCGCGTGTCGTCGACGACGACGACGGGCGAGGCGAGACCCGGCAGTTCGCGCAGGGCCACGACGCAGACCGCGCCACGCGCCACCGCTTCAGGAGCGAAGTCGTGCCCATCGTGCGCGAATCCTGAGATACAGAAGAACGCGTCGCCGGGGACGACGGCCGCGGAGCTGTAGGCGATGCCGCTCACGGCGGTCGCCAGGCCCACCGGGCCCGATGCGGATACTCCTGCGAGAAGTTCGGACAGACGCTGCACGATCGCTATTCCTCACCGGTGGTCGAAACGGCCTAGTCCTTGCCTGTTCCTTCGATTGTTGCCGTATCGCTTGCCGTCGCAGCCGTATTGTTGCCGACCCGCGAAGATGCCGCGCCCTGGGCAGCGACCGGACCAACGGACGGGGCCGGCGCTATCTTGAGGTGATCGACGCAGAACCGTCCGAGCCGCGAGAATGCGGGAGCAGCGACCGTCCCTCCATAGATGCCCTTTTTCGGAGAGTCGATCGTGACCAGGATGAGGACGCGCGGCGCGCTTGCCGGCAGGTAGCCGATGAATGACGAGACGTAGACACCCTTCATGTACCCGACACCGCCGACACGCGCCTTCTGGGCGGTCCCCGTCTTGCCGGCCACCTCGTACTGCGCGACGGCTGCTTCGAGCCCCGTTCCGTCGCGGACCACGTCGGTGAGCATGCGGGTGGTGGCGGTCGCCGCGGCCTTCGAGATGACCGGTTCCGGCGAGGCCGGGAACGTTGCCGGGAGGGACCCCTGGCGCAGGAGGAAGTGCGGCGTCACCAGCGTGCCGCCATTGGCGATGGCGGCGACCGATCGAGTCAGCTGCAGCGGAGTCACAGACAGGCCTTGGCCGAAGGGCAGGTTGCCCATGGTGGAGGCCGACCAGGTCGACGTCGGCGGCATCCACCCACTCGCCTCGCCCGGGAAGTCCACTCCGGTGCGCCGGCTGAGGCGGAACCTACCGATGTAGTCGGCCAGGGCGGTCTTGCCGAGCGCCTGCCCCAGCTTCACGGCGCCGACGTTGCTCGACTGGGTCACGATCTGGCTCAGCGAGTAGTTGACGGTGCCTCGGGCGTGGGCCTCATGGATGGTGCGGCCACCGATGTTGAGCGTCGGTGGCAGGCGGAACATGCTCTCGGGGGTGAACAGGCCCTTGTCGATGACCGCTGCGGCGGTCATGGCCTTCATCGTCGACCCTGGCTCGTAGGCGTCCGTGATGGCCTTGTTGCGCATCGATTCGACCGAGGCGGTCGCGTAAGCGTTCGGGTCGAAGAACGGCGTCGAGGTCATCGCCAGCACCTCCCCGTTGGTCGGGTCGATGACGACGATCGAACCGCCCGCGGCATCGAACTTCTTGACCGCCCCGGCGAGTTCCAACTCGGCCTGATGCTGGATGTCCTTGTCTATGGTGAGGTATACGTCCTGGCCGTCCACGGCATCCACGGACGTGACGATGCCTCCGGGGATCAGGTGGCCCTTCGGGTCGCGTTCGGCGACCATGCGTCCCGCGGTGCCGGCAAGCGTCGAGTCGTACTGCTTCTCGATCCCCGCGAGCCCTGCGTCATCCACGCCGACGAACCCCATGATCTGACCGGCCAACTGGCCGGAAGGGTAGGTGCGCCTCGAGTCCTCGATGAAACCTATCCCGTCGATGCCGAGCTTCTCCAACGCGCTGGCCCGCGGCAGATCGACCTTACGGGCGAGGTACTGGAACGAGCCTCCCTTGTGCAGACGCGCCAGGTAGTCCTTCGCGTCGCCACCGAGCACTCGTGCGATGGTCGACGCCGTCGCGGTCGCGTCCTTGACCTGGGTCGGCACGACGTAGACCGACTTCGCGTCCGTGGTCACGGCCAGCGGCTGCCCTTCGCGGTCGAAGATGGCTCCGCGTCGCGCGGGCAGCTTGATATCGCGCAGGCGCTGCCGCTCAGCCGCCGTGGACAGCTCCTTGGCCTGCACCACCTGCATCCAGGTGAGTCGGCCCGCCACGACGGTGAGCATCAGGATCATGAGGGCGAAAAGGAACCGGGGACGGTTCGATGTGGAGCGGGTGCGCGGCTTGCGAGCCGCGCCTCCGCCCTGTCCGGTTCGCGGCGGCATCGACTACCGCGACCCCGCGAGACCGAGGTCGCCAACGAGCAGGGACTGTGCCTCACCGGCCGACAGGTCGACCACGGCCTCGACGACGCGCTGGAGCACCCCTGGCTGCGTCGCGGACGCGGTGGCCGCATCCCCGTCAGCGGTGGATGCACCTGCGGCCGTCACGTCCGAGCTGGAGATGTACTTGACGGAGCGGGGCTCGCCCATCGACATCGTGGCGGACGCGATCCCGGCGATACGCGAGGGTGTCGAGAGCGCGCTCATGTCGACCTCGAGTTGATCCACAGCGACGCGCTGCTGCTTGATACCCGCGATCAGCGTGTTCTCGCTGAGCGAGTACTCGGCCGCCCGCGAGATCAAGGTGACACGAGCGCCACCGAGCGCGACGGCGAACACGAAAACGCAGATGAAGGCCGTGAAGATCGAGCGCGCACGAGCCTCTTCGGCGCGAACGCGGGTCCGCGCGGCCGCGCGTCGGCCAGGCGCCGAAGGGGACTTCACGAGGCGGAGGGGCGTGACACGGACCGCGGTGGCGCTCCCTTGGATCTTGCGTGCTGCCTGGCCCATCTTCCCCACCCCCTTCTTATCTGTTCGCTTACCGCCATGTGGCGGCGGGTATCTCTTACAGCTTCTCCGCGGCCCGCAGCTTGGCGCTGCGCGACCTCGGGTTGCGCTCCACTTCTTCAGGCGTCGGAACGACCGCCCTGCGCGTGAGCACTCGGAGCACCGGCACGACCCCACACACGCAGACAGGCAGATCGGGCGGACACGTGCAGGTCTGCGCGTGCCGTGCGAACACCTGCTTCGCGGTCCGATCCTCGAGCGAGTGGTACGAGATGACGACGATCCGCCCGCCCGGAACCAACCATCGCACCGCGGACTCGAGCGCCTGCTCGAGGACCTCGAGCTCGCGGTTGACCTCGATCCGCAGCGCCTGGAACGTCCGGCGTGCGGGGTGCGGGCCATCGGCGCGAGCGCCCGCGGGCACCGCCGACTTGATGATGTCGACAAGTTCAGAGGTGGAGGTGACGGGGCGGCGGGCCCGCGCGGCTACGATGAATGCTGCGATGCGCGTGGCCCACCGTTCTTCCCCATACTCCCGAATGACGCGGGCGAGGTCCGATTCCTGGTACGAATTGACTACGTCTGCGGCTGTGATACCGCCCGCGGCTGGGTCCATCCTCATGTCGAGTGGCGCGTTCCCCTTGTAGGAGAACCCACGCTCGACGAAGTCGAGCTGGGGGGATGAGACCCCCAGGTCGAACAGGAAACCGTCGACGTACGGGATGTTCGCCTCTGAGAGCAGGCGGTCCAAGTCGCCGAAGTTCCCCTTGATCAATGTGGTCTGCTGGCCGAGGCGTAGTACGTCAGCTGCGGCGGCGAGGGCTGCGTCGTCCTGATCGATGCCCACCAGGAGTCCGGTGGGGGCGATCGCGGAGGCGATCACTGCCGCGTGGCCCGCTCCCCCGAGGGTGCAGTCCACGACGACGGAGCCGTCGTGCGGCGAAAGGTAGTGCAGGACCTCGTCCAGCAGGACCGGGGTATGCCGATATTCCGTTGTCAAGGTGGCTAGAGGAGGCCGCTGCGGAAAAGCTCTTCGGCGGCGTCCTCGATCGTGGATGCGTTCGCGGTCTCGTACGCCGTCCAAGCTGCGGCGTCCCAGATCTCCAGATGGTCGGCGACGCCGGCAACGATGACGTCGCGGCTCAGTCCGGCGAATTCGCGCAGGACCGGCGCCAGAGCAACGCGTCCGGCGCTGTCGATGTCGACTTCGGACGCGCCTGCCGTGAAGTGGCGGCGCACCGCGCGAGAGTTACGATCGAAGTCGCTGGCTCCCAAGAGGTTCTCGAGGAAGGCGGTGTAGCCCTCGGCGGGATACACGTACAGGCAGTTCTCGAGGCCCTTCGACACCACGAGGCGCGACCCGATCTCGTCGCGGAACTTACGGGGCAGCGAGACGCGACCTTTCGCGTCAAGCGTGTGCTGGTATTCCCCGAGGAACACCGCACCCCCTCCATCCGATCTCGTGACGCTCGGCCCATTCGCGACGACTCAGATGCCGTCGTGCTGTTCACACGCCCCACTCTATGACACGACGTCCCACTTTGCAACACGATTCCTTCATGTGATGACACTCGAAGACACATTCGGAGCAGCCGGACAGCGAACGATCATTCCGGCGAGCGCACGATCGCGAACCGACGAGCGGCGCATTGCGTCTGAAGAGACATGAGTGGAGCAGGAACGCGCACTTTGACAGCGAACATGAGCGGGTGAAGGGGACGTGCGCCGCTTGCCGCGCCGGACGCCCCCCGATACAATCCGAAGGACGAACATCACTCATGTGCACCGATGGAGGTGAACGAACGTATGACCGCTAACTGGGCAGGCGCAGTGGTCAACACCCTGGTACTCGCCTTCTTTGTCGTCATCGCCATCGGGATCGGACTGGGCGTGTACGCAGCACGAGCCTTGAAGAAGGCCGAGCAGCTGATCAGCAAGTCTGAGTAGCACGCTTCATGATGCGACCCTCGAACGCCCGCTCGCGCCTAGCGACGGGCGTTCGCTGTTTGTTCGGGGCGCGTGAGCTCGCTCGTGACGTAAGCGGTGTGCCGGAAGGGATCTACGCCATCCCGGAGAGAAGGAGCCACGATGTCTCACGGAAACAACCGCGCGATGCGAAGAGGACTGCGGATCTCGGCTGCCTTGATCGCGACCGCTCTCCTGCTCGCCGCATGCGGGGCCACGACCCGCCAGAGTGCGAGCGTGAGCGGCGGGACGAGCACCTCGATCGCCCCGGGAGCTCCGTCACTTGCGGGCGAATCGAAGACGAGCGTCCCTGGCTACTCCGGGCAGGGCGGTGTAGCCGATAGCAGCGCCGCCCCGGAGAACGCGGTCACCGCACCCGCGACCGTCTCCCCCACCAAGCTCGTCGTGGTCAACAAGACGATGCGCATCGAGACCGACAAGGTCGATGAGGCGATCACCAAGATCCGCGAGCTGGTGAAGCGCGACGGGGCTGACATCTCCTCGATGCAGGTCGCCACGGCCGTCGACCAGCCGATCTACCGGAACCCCGAGCCACTGGCGGACGGCAGTATCGGCCAGAACTCATCGGCACCCTTGCGCGCCTACATCACCGTGCGAGTCCCCTCCGCCAACTATGCAGCGTTCATAGCGGATGCCGCCAAGCTCGGCAGGGTGCTCACCGAGTCCGAGGCCTCCGACGACGTCACTCAACAGCACGTCGACATGCAGGCGCGACTCGGTAATCTCGATGCCGAGCAGGTGCGCCTCCGCCAGTTGTTCGCGAAGGCGACCACCGTCAAGGACATGCTCGCCGTCGAGCAGGAACTCACGCGCGTGCAGGGTGAGATCGAATCGATGAAAGCGCAGATCGACTACCTCGAGCGGCAAGCGGCGCGTGCCACGGTCACCCTCGAGTTGACGGAGCCCGTGGCGATCATCCAGCCGTCGGGCATCGACTGGGGTGTCCGCACCGCATTCACCGACTCCGTTCGCGCTTTCGTGTCCACGATGAACGGGCTGATCGTGCTGCTCGGGCCGGCCCTGGCCCTGCTGGTCTTCATCGGGATACCGGTCCTGCTCATCGCCCTGCTCGTGGTACGCGGAACACATCGTCATGCCGAGCGGGTCGCCGCCAAGAAGGCGGCTACCGAGAACGAGACGGATCCCGACCGCGCGATCGAAGCCGGTGACCTCGACTCGTGAGCGCCATGCGACTACGACCGGACATCCGGCTCCCCTGGCAGGCTCTCACGCTGTTCGCTGCGACGATCTACCTCGTGCGCTCCGCGCTGCGTGGCTGGGACTTCCGCCCTTCGGTGCTCGACGCCCTGGTGTTCGGTGCGCTGGCCGTCATCCTCCTCCTGCGCCCGCTGATGGCCAAGCTCCTCAAGGACGACGAGGAAGATTCTTAGATCGCGCTTCTCCGGGACGGCTGGCCCGGGCGCGTGAGTCCGAACCAACGCGCAGCAAGAGGGGCACTCCAAATGGAGTGCCCCTCTTGCGAAGCCTTGTGAGGCGATGCGCCCGAACCGGTCGCCCGGATCAGCCCGCCTACTCTTTCTCGTAGGGCTTCCCCACCGCCGCCGGCCCCACCGCGCGGCCCATGAAGCCGGCCAGCACGATGACCACGAGGACATACGGCAACATGAGGAAGAACTGGACCGGGATCTGGATGACGTTCTGGAACGACTGCATCCGGATCTCGATCGCCTCGGCAAAACCGAACAACAGTGAGGCGAGGTAGCTCCCCACGGGTGTCCAGCGGCCGAAGATGTTCGCGGCCAGCGCGATGAAGCCTCGCCCGCTCGTCATGTTCTCGGAGAACGATCCGACCTGCTCCAGCGTCAGGTTCGCGCCCGCGAGCCCGCCGAGGGCACCCGAGATGAGGACCGCGGAGTAGCGACTCGCCAGAACACGCACGCCGACCGTATCGGCGGCCCGGGGGTGTTCTCCCAACGCCCGCAGCCGCAGACCCCAGCGGGTCCGGTACATCGCCCACTGGGCGAACACGGCGACGATGATCGCCACGTAGACGATCGGGGTGTAGCTGAACACGATCTGGTCGACCCATGTCCATATCGTCCCGAGTATGCCGGTACTGCCGGAGGGGAAGCTGAAGACCGGACCGAGCTTGTGGGCCACGCTGTCCGTCGCGCCGGGATGCCCGTAGATGACCTCCATCAGGAAACCGGTGAGTCCCAGCGCCAGGATGTTGATGGCGGTACCGGAAACGACCTGGTCCATACGCAGCGTCACGGACGCGAAGGCGTGTATACCCGACAGCGCGATGCCGGCGAGCACAGCGGCGACCACTCCGAACCACACCGCGTTACCGGCGATGCCGGCGACCGTACTCGCCTGTGCAGCCAGCGTCACCACCACGCCGAAGAACGCACCGACGAGCATGATGCCCTCGAGAGCGATGTTGACCACGCCCGACCGCTCGCAGATGGTGCCGCCGATCGCGGCGAGAGCCAGCGGCGTGGCCATGCGGATCGCCGAGGCGAACAGGTCCGGAGTGAAGAAGCTAGACCACATCGGCTGCTCCCTTCTTCTCCAGAGCGAGTTTTTGACGGCGCTTGATCAGCCACGTGATGATCGTCTCGGCGCCGACGAAGAAGATGATGAGCGCCTGGATGATGGTGATGATCTTCTGGGGGACGTCCGCCTCGAGTTGCATCGTCCCCGCACCCGCCGACAGCGCACCGAACAGAAGTGCGGCGAAGATGACCGCGATCGGGTTCTTCTTCGCAAGCAGGGCGACCGCGATACCGGTGAACCCAAATCCCGAGCCAGCCGAGACCTGGTCGAACATCCGGTGCTGCACTCCAAGGACCTCGGAGGCGCCCGCGAGCCCTGCCAGTGCGCCGGAGATGCACAGCGCCCAGACGGTCGTGCGCGCGATCGAGATGCCGCCGTTCTCCGCCGCCGTGGGGTTGAAGCCGACAGCGCGTATCTGGTAGCCCAGCGTCGTGCTCTTGAGGATCCACCACACCAGCGCCGCGAGCGCGAGCGCGAGCAGGAACCCGATGTGCGCGCTCACCGGCGGCAGGCCCGGGATGATCTTGTCGAGCGTGACGAGCCAGACGGATGCCGGGAGCATCGAGGTCTGCGGGATCCCGCCCTTGTCCATCAGCGGACCCGAGACGAGCCACGACGTCAGATACAGGGCGATCCACGAGAACATCATCGTGGTGATGACCTCGTGTGCGCCGACCTTGGCCTTGAGCAGCGCCGGGATCAGCGCCCAGGCGGCGCCGAACAGGGCCGAACCCACGAGGATCAGCGGGATCGAGGCGATCGACGGCAGGCCGCCCAACAGCAGCCCGAACCATGCGGCGGCGAAGGACCCGAGCACCAACTGGCCTTCAGCGCCGATGTTGAAGAGGTTCGCCCGGAAGCCGAAGGCGACCGCGAGTCCGGTGAACATCAAAGGGGTGGCCCGCATGATCGTCCAGCCGATCTGCATCGGGCCGCCGAACGCCCCCCGGAACAACGCCCCGAAAGCGAGGATCGGATCGTGACCCGTGGCGACGATGATGATCGATCCGATCGCCATGGCCAGCGCCACCGACAGCAGCGGGACACCCGCAGTGCGCAGGACACGTGCCCACAGGGCCTCGGTGACAACGGGGAGCTCGCGCGTCTCGCTCATGACCGACCCCCCTCGTTCGCGGCGGGTACCGGAGCCACCGGAGACGCAGCAGCCTGCTTGCCGCCGGTCATGAAGTACCCGAGCCGTTCATCGTCAGCCTCGCCCGCGGCGAACTCGGCCGCGATCCGGCCCTCGTACATCACGATTATCCGGTCGGATAGCGTCATGACCTCCTCTAGCTCCATGCTCACCAGCAGGATCGCCTTGCCGCTGTCCCGCTCGGCGAGGATGCGTTTGTGAACGAACTCGATGGCCCCGACATCCAACCCACGCGTGGGCTGAGCGGCGATCAACAGATCGGGATCACGGCCCAGTTCGCGCGCGAGCACGAGCTTCTGCTGGTTGCCGCCCGAAAGGTTGCTGGCCAGCACGCGCACGGAGGGCGTGCGAACGTCGTAGTCGTGGACCCGCTTCCGAGCGGTCTCATCGATGACGCGCGAATGCATGACGCCCGCGGTCGCGTACGGCTCGCTCGTGTGGTCCCCCAGCACGAGGTTCTCGGCCAAGTCGAACTCGAGCACGAGCCCGCGCCTGTGACGGTCCTCGGGCACATGCGAGACTCCCGCTGCGATCGTCTCGCGGGGAGTCGCGTGTGTGATGTCCTTGCCACGCAACGTGATCACACCGGACCGCGGCTTGCGCAGTCCCACGATCGCCTCCACGAGCTCGCGCTGGCCGTTGCCGTCGACCCCCGCGATGCCGACTATCTCACCGGCGCGGACGGTCAGGCTCACCGACTTGAGCGCCTCGAGCTTGCGCTCATCGAAGACGACGAGGTCCTTCACCTCGAGGACCGTCGCCGTCGGGGCGGCCGGGGTCTTCTCGATACGGAACACGACGTCGCGGCCGACCATCATGCGGGCAAGCCCGACCTGGTCGGTCAGCGTCGGGGTGGTCTCGCCCACCACGCGTCCGTCGCGCATGACCACGATACGGTCGGCAGCGATCATGACCTCGTCGAGCTTATGGGTGATCAGCACGACCGACAGACCCTCGGTCACGAGCGAGCGAACGACCGAGAACAGTTCGCGCACCTCCTGAGGGGTGAGCACGGCCGTCGGCTCGTCGAGAATGAGGATCCGGGCTCCCTGGTACAGGGCCTTCAAGATCTCTACGCGTTGCTGCATGCCGACCGACAGGTCCGCCACCCGGGCGTCGGGATCGACCTTGAGGCCGTAGCGGAGAGACAGTTCGGCGACCTTCGCCCGTGCCGTGGCGAAGTCGATGATGCCGAAGCGCGAGGGCTCGTGGCCCAGGATGATGTTCTCAGTGACGGAGAGCGGCTCCACCAGCATGAAGTGCTGGTGCACCATGCCGATCCCCAGGTCGATCGCATCGCGAGGCGTACGGATGCGCACCGGCGCACCGTCGACCAGGATCTCGCCGCCATCGGGGGCGAGCAGGCCGTAGGCGACGTTCATCAGCGTCGACTTGCCGGCGCCGTTCTCCCCCAGCAGCGCAACGATCTCGCCACGCTCCAGAACGAGCGATACGGAGTCGTTGGCGCGCACCCCCGGGAAGATCTTCGTGATCTCGCGCAGTTCGAGGACGGGCATCTCCTCGCGTCCCTTCCCTTGCCGACGAACGGATCGATCCATGCACGCGATAGAGGGCGGCCGGCTCGCACCGGCCACCCTCTATCATCACGGCTAGCCGCGGTTCCGTCGAGATGAAAGCTCTACTTGGTGAGCCCCTCGGGAACCACTACCGTGCCGGCCTTGATGTCAGCGGTCGCCTTGTCGACGGCATCCTTCATGGCCTGCGAGACCTTCGCGTCGAAGTCGTGGTACGGAGCGATACCCACACCATCGTCCTTGAGACCGAAGGAGAGGTTCTGGCCACCGGGGAACGCGCCTTCCTTGGCCTGCTTGACGACCTGGAAGACCGCGTTGTCGATGCGCTTGACGGCCGAGGTGAGGATCGTGTCACCAGGGTTCGTCAGCGTCAGGAACTGATCGGAGTCGACGCCGATGAACAGCGCCTTCTTGGACTCCTGGCATGCCGTGAAGGTACCGATGCCCGTCTGACCTGCGGCGGCGAACACGATGTCCGCGCCCTGGGAGATCAGAGAGAGTCCGAGTTCCTTGCCCTTGGCCTGATCGTCGAACTTACCCGCGTACAGCGAGATGACCTTGACCGTCGGGTTGACCGACTTGGCGCCGGCGACAAAGCCCGCCTCGTAGCGCTGCACCGGCGGGATCGGCATACCGCCGACGAAGCCGATGACGTTCTTGGTGTTCAGGCGAGCATCGAAGGACTCCTTGGTGGCGAGACCTGCGACGATACCGGCGAGATACCCGGCCTCCTGCTCCTTGAAGTTCAGGCCTACGACGTTCTTCGGGGGATTCGTGAAGAAGATGTCGATGCCGCCGAAGTTGGTGCCCGGCGTGGTCGAAGCGATCTTGCTGACCGCGTCCGTCATCAGGAAGCCGACGGCGAAGATCGGGCTGTAGCCTGCTCCGGCCAGCTGCGTCAGGTTGCTCTCGTAGTCGGCGATCTGCTTGGACTCGAGGACCTTGACTTCGGCGCTGAGGTCGGTCTTGGCCTTCTCCAGACCAGCCCAGCTCAGGTCGTTGAACGACTTGTCTCCAAGGCCACCGACGTCGGTGACCATTGCGGCCTTGAACGCAGCCGCGGGTGCGGGCGTGCTGGTCGTTCCGCCGGAATTGTTCGTCGTCGACGCGCAACCCCCGAGTACCACGGTCGACATAGCGAATACGACGAGCAGCGCAAGAATCGTGCGGAGGCTCCTCTTCACACCTACCACCTTCCCCTATCCACAGACGACATGTCCCTATGCACCATGGTATCCCTTATCGGGCGCCATTTCACGAAGAGGTGACCATGGATGCGATGTTGCGGCATCCATGGTCCGGCATCGCGAGCCTACGCGTTCATACGGGACGGAGTCTGGCCCGCGGATGGGTCGAGAGGTACTCCTCGCGCAGGTGTGAGCGATCCACGTGCGTATAGATCTGCGTCGTGGAGATGTCCGCATGCCCGAGCATCTCCTGCAATGCGCGAAGGTCCGCTCCCCCCTCGAGCATGTGGGTCGCGAACGAGTGGCGCAGGGTATGCGGATGCAGTGCGAGGCCGACCCGCCCGCCGTACGCGCGCACCATCGCATGCACGGTGACACGCGTCAGGCGCCCGCCGCGTACGTTGAGGAACACAGCGTCGGGGTCCTGCCGCCGGGAGCCGCCTTTCGTCCGCAGATAGGGCCGTCCGTGCGCGAGGTACTCGTCCAGGGCCGCCACCGCAGCTCCCGCGATGGGCACCACCCGCTCCTTGCTCCCCTTGCCGAAGACCCGCAGCACTCCCTGAACGAGGTCGACATCCCGCAGGTCCAGCCCCGTGAGTTCGCTCACTCGCAAGCCGCACCCGTACAGCACCTCAAGGATGGCCCTGTCGCGATGCCCGGCCGGTCCGTCCGGGAACGGCTGGGACAACATCCGATCGACGTCGTCGATGCTCACGACGTCCGGCAGGCGATCAGGGATACGAGGAAGCGGCAGCGACGCCGTGGGGTGGTTGATCGTGACACCCTCGCGCACCAGGAAACGGTGGAACGACTTGATCGCGGCCACGCGCCGCTCGATCGTCCGTGGAGCGGCGCCGGACGTCCGCAGAGCGGTCACCCACGCACCGACGTCGTCACGGGTGATCGCATCCGGCGAGGTCTTGCCGCGAGCGAGAAGGAATTCGGCGTAGAGAGTCAGATCGCGACGGTACGCGACGATGGTATTGCCGGATGCACCACGCTCCACCGACAGGTAGCCGGTGAAATCGTCGAACAGGTCGTTCATGCCACCGCCGCGCGCAAGAGGTGCCGCGCCCGGCCCGGGATCCCGATCTGCCTCGTTGACTCTCACGGTGTCAGCCATGCTTCCAGTATGCCGCACCGGCGCCCGGGACGTACCGCGGCCGCCCCGGCTCGTAGGCCGGGGCGGCCGCGTTGATGCGTTCGTGAAGCACGCGCAGGCTTACGCCAGGAAGGACTCGAGCGGGGTGTAGTCCATGCCGTGCGCGTCGGCGACTTCCTTGTAGACGACCTTGCCCTCGAGCACATTGACGCCCTTGGCCAGTGCCGCGTCGTCGGCGACGGCCTTCTTCCAGCCCTTGTCGGCGATCGCCAGACCGTAGCGCAGCGTTGCGTTGGTCAACGCGAGGGTCGAGGTGTTGGGTACCGCACCCGGCATGTTGGCCACGCCGTAGTGCAGGACACCGTCGACGAAATAGGTCGGATCCGCATGAGTGGTCGCGTGCGTGGTCTCGATGCAACCGCCCTGGTCGACGGAGACGTCGACCACGACCGAGCCCTTCTTCATCTTGGGAAGCATGTCCTTGGTGACGAGCCACGGGGTCTTGGCGCCCGGCAGCAGGACGGAGCCGATCACGAGGTCGGCAGCGTAGACGGCTTCCTCGATGTTGTGCTTGCTCGAGTACAGGGTGCGGATGCGCGTGCCCCAGATGTCGTCGAGGTAGCGCAGGCGGTCGATGTTGACGTCCATGACCGTCACGTGAGCGCCCATGCCCATCGCGACATACGCCGCGTTGGTACCGACGACGCCGCCGCCGAGGACGACGACCTGTGCCGGAGCCACGCCCGGGGTACCGCCCATGAGCACACCGCGGCCACCGAACGGCTTCTGCAGATAGGTCGCGCCGACCTGAGCGGCCATGCGGCCTGCAACCTCGGACATCGGGGCGAGCAGCGGAAGCGTGCGGTTCGGAAGCTCGACCGTCTCATACGCGATGCAGACGGCGCCGGAGGCGATCAGGCCGGCGGTCTGCTCGTAGTCGGGGGCAAGGTGCAGGTAGGTGTAGAGGATCTGGCCCGGACGCAGGCGAGCGATCTCGACCGGCTGAGGCTCCTTGACCTTGACGACCATGTCAGCGCGAGCAAAGACCTCTTCGGCGGTCGCGACAAGCTCGGCACCGGCGGAAGCGTACTCGACGTCGGTGAACGAGGAACCGTCACCTGCGGCCTTCTCGATAAGGACCGTGTGTCCGTGCGCGACGAACTCGCGGGCGCCGCCGGGAGTCATTCCCACGCGGAACTCGTTGTTCTTGATCTCCTTGGGGACACCGATGATCATGTGCGACTATCCCTTCATCCGGGTGACCGGCTCCGTGGCCGGACAGCCATGCGCGCCGAAGCGCCTCCTGTGCAGTCAACGTGACCGCCGACGCGACGCGCCGGCGGGACAAGACCTTTGCCAGTGTACCCCTCGTATCCGTGCGAGCAACCGCTTCGGGCGCATGATCCATGCGAGCGCCCCGCAACGGGTCACTCTTCGAGCAACAACCCCGCCACCGTGCCCGCCGCGGCCGCGGCCGCGAAGAAAGCAGGGTCGTCAGCGGGAGTGCGGCCCATCGAGCGGCACGCCACTCCCCTCGTGTCCGGAAGCCGTGTGGCGTCGCCTCCGTCAGCCCTGCGATGGAGTCGCCACACACCCGCGGCCTCAAGATCGTGTTCGATACGCGCGAGCTGCTCGCCTGTCAGGCGCGGGACGGCAACGGTGCATGGCGAGAGGGCAATCCGCGACAGAGCGGCGATCGTGTGGTGGCTGATGCCGCGATGCCGCTCGCGTGCGTCGGCGAACGAGACCCTCAGCACGGCGACCGGCTCACCACCCACCGCAGCAGCGGCGTTGAGCGCCTCACCCTGCGCGATCCCCCCGTGCCCCAACACGCTGCCCGTCCCGACGACGCCCGGGCCGATGGCCACCACCGCGACATCGGCCATCCCGACGAGTCGCGCCGCGACCAACCCCGAGTGCAGCGTCACCGCCTCGAGATCTCCACCGAACGCCTGCCCGCAGCTCACCGTCACGTCGATGAGCCCCGCGGCGGCGCACGCCGGGACGAGTTCGGAGAACGCCATCGGAAGCGCCGCCTCGTCGGTCATGCAGTACGCGACACGGGCCGACGGACGCAGCTGCTTGATCGCAGCGGCAACGAGCGGCAGTTGACTATGAAGACCGCAGCAGACGACGGGCATCCCGCCGACGTCGTCGGCGTCCGCGAGCAGGTCATGGTAGGGACTCTCCTGCGACTCGACGGAGAGCACGTCACGCTGCAGGGGCGTGTACCTGAGTTTCATCACGTGCCCGCCTGAAGGCGCGTCCAGGGAAACGCCTTCGAGACAGCCGTCCGGAGAGAGACGCGCGATCACGACATGCGAACCGCCCGTCCCCAGACCAAGATCGACGGCGGTCGTGTTGAGCAGCACCGTGTCGCCGGAGGCGCAGGTACCGGACAACGAGGGATAGCAGATCGCGGGCACCGCTTCCCCACCGCATTCGACGAGAAGACGTTGGAGGCCCGAGCGCGAAGACTCGATGGCGACGACTTTTCCCCAGACCGTTCTCACGACGCGACGGCCTGATCGATCGTGGCCAGGATCACCGCGACGAGCGACACCATGTCCTGCACCGCGATCGACTCGCCGGTGCCGTGGACATCGGTCATCCCGCACGAGAGCGCGATGGCCGACAGGCCCTTCGACGCGAACGCGTTCGCATCGCTGCCGCCGCCGGTGACGAACAGCCGGGGCTCGAAGCCCGCCGAGCGCATCGCCGACGCCACGATCAGAATCGCCGGGTCGTCGTCCGCGAAGCGGTAGCCCTCGTACTCACGGGTCCACCGGACCTCGACGCCCCCACCGGCCTCCTGCGCGGCCGTGCGCATGGCTGCATCCATCGACTCCCGGACTTCTTCCACCCGGGCGGCGTCGATCGAGCGACACTCGCCGCTCAGCGTGCAACGGGACGGGACGATGTTGGTCGCTCCCCCGCCCCTGATCTCGCCGACATTGGAGGTCGTCTCATCATCGAGTCGCCCCAGCAGCATCGTCGCGATCGCCCGCGCCGCCATCAAGACCGCGGAGCGGCCCTTCTCAGGCTGGACCCCCGCGTGTGCGGCCATGCCCTCGAAGACGGCGGAGAAGACATAGTGGGTCGGCGCCGCGGTCACGATCCCTCCGACCGCACCGGCGGCATCGAGCACGAGACACAGGTCCCCTTCGCAATCCGGCACGGCAAGCGCGCGGGAGCCCTGCAGACCCACCTCCTCGGAAGTCGTCAGCAGGACACGCACGCGGGCGTGCGGGCGCGGTGACTCCTGCATACAGGCGAGTGCCTCGAGGATCGCCGCGACGCCCGCCTTGTCATCGGAACCGAGCACTGTGTCGCCTGCGGATCGGACCACGCCGCCCTCGACGATCGGCTCGATGCCACGCCCGGGCTCGACCGTGTCGAGGTGCGCAGACAGCACGATCGTCTTGCCCTCAGCGGTCGCGGGCAACTCGGCGATGACATTGCCGGTGTCCGATCCCGTGGTAGACGCGGATTCGTCGAGACGGACCTCACACCCCAACGCACGCAACCGCTCGACACACCAGCGCGCGAAAGCGCCCTCCTCGCCCGACGGACTGTCGATACGGACAGCCGTCAGGAATGTGTCGAGCAGCCGCGCGTCGCCGGGGCTTGTCATGAACCTACGCCTTCCGGCTCTGCCGGTAGGCCACAGCTGCACCGATGAAGTCGCGGAACAGCGGCGCGGGACGGGTCGGTCGGCTCTTGAACTCGGGGTGGCCCTGGTTGCCGACGAACCACGGGTGATCGGGAAGCTCGACCATCTCGACGAGCTTGCCGTCCGGCGACACACCGGAGATGACGAGGCCCGCATCGACCAGCTGCTGACGGTACTCGTTCGAGACCTCGTAGCGATGGCGATGGCGCTCGTAGATGACCTCTTCGCCGTATGCGGCCCAGCCCCTGGTGCCCGGGACGACCTTGCACGGGTAGGCGCCGAGGCGCATGGTGCCGCCCATGTCGGACACGTCGTTCTGCTCGTGCATCAGGTCGATGACCGGATGGGGCGTCGTCGGGTCGAACTCGGTCGAGTTGGCGCCCTCGAGGCCGGCGACATTGCGCGCGTATTCCGCGACGGCGACCTGCATACCGAGGCAGATCCCGAAGAACGGCACCTTGTTCTCACGCGCATAGCGGGCGGAGCGGATCTTGCCCTCGATGCCACGGATACCGAAGCCGCCGGGAACGAGGATGCCGTCCATCTCGGTGAGGATGCGGTCGACCTCCTCGGGAGTGATGCCCTCGGCGTCGACCCAGTGGATCTTGACGTCGTGCTCGTGGAAGATCCCGGCGTGCTTGAGCGACTCGTGGACCGACAGATACGCATCCGGAAGCTGGACGTACTTGCCCACGAGCGCGATCTGAACGGTGTCGGTCAGCTGCTGGCTGTGGCGCACGAACGCGTCCCACTCGGCCATGTCGGGCTCGCCGCACTCGAGCGAGAGGTGCTTGATGACCATCTCGTCGAGCCCCTGCTGGCGAAGGTTCGCGGGAACCTCGTAGATCGACGGCGCGTCCATGGCGGAGACGACGGCGCCGGGGTCGACATCGCAGAACAGAGCGATCTTGCGGCGGATGCCCGCGTCGATCGGACGGTCGCTGCGGCAGACGATGAAGTCCGGCTGGATGCCGATCGAGCGCAGTTCCTTGACGGAGTGCTGCGTCGGCTTGGTCTTGAGCTCGGAAGCGGCAGCGATGTACGGGACGAGCGTGACGTGGACATAGCAGACGTTGTCGCGGCCGACGTCCTTCTTCAGCTGGCGGATCGCCTCGAGGAACGGCAGCGACTCGATGTCGCCCACAGTGCCGCCGATCTCGGTGATGAGCACATCGGGATGCAACTTCTCCGCGAGGCGGAGGATCCGCTCCTTGAGTTCGTTCGTGACGTGCGGGATGACCTGCACGGTGCCGCCGAGGAAGTCCCCGCGGCGCTCCTTGGCGATGAGCGTCTGATAGACCGACCCGGCGGTCACGTTGCTCTCGCGGGAGAGCGCCTCGTCGATGAAGCGCTCGTAGTGCCCGAGGTCGAGATCGGTCTCTCCCCCGTCGTCGGTCACAAAGACCTCGCCGTGCTGGAAGGGACTCATCGTCCCGGGGTCGACATTGAGGTACGGGTCGAGCTTCTGGATCGTCACGCTGAGGCCACGGCTCTTGAGCAACCTGCCGAGAGACGCCGCAGTGATGCCCTTACCCAGTGAAGATGTAACGCCGCCGGTAACGAAGATGTACTTGGTCATCTTGTTGAGATCCCGCCATCCTTCCATGCTTCATCGTCCGCAGATGCGGACCCGCCTGTCCGCTCGCCGTCGTCGGCATCCTGCTCCGAAACCTCTCCAAAGGACCCGACCGAGACCCGGCCGAGCCCGTCGATCCACTTCAAGAACGCCACACGCTCGATCACCTTTGAGAACGAGACCTTCTCGCTCGCAAGGTTGAGCGCGAGCAAGACGAAAGCGAGAACGACGAGCAACCACAAGGGCGTCGTTACCACCAGGAAGAACCCTGCGAGTGCGCCCATCGCGTTCGCGCCCGCGTCGCCGAGCATCGCGCGTTCGCCGAGGTCATAGCGCCATACGGCCGCGACCGGACCGAGCAGGAGTATCAGGAGGCACACCGCTGCGATCTTCGCATCGGCGAGGCCCAGAAGGGACTCGGCGGACAGGACGCTTCCGCGGATGAGGTCAGGCGAGATGCCGATGACATACAGCACCACTCCGGTGATCGCGAGAAACCCGTATGCCTTGATCGCGCGTCCGGGGCGCAGATCCGTGAGGTTCACGAAGTTGGCCGACAACGCGATGACCAGCGCCCCACAGATCAGGCGGACCAAAGACAGCCACGGATCGCGCGCATCGAGAGATATCTGGAGCGAGCCCGCCGAGACCACGAGTGCCAGCACCCCGATCCCCAGGAGCTTGAGACCGCCCGTGGTGAGGCGTCCATCGGCCATCGCTCGCAGGTGTCCGCGGAACCCCTTGGCGTCGCCACCGCCGAACACGTCGTCCACGAGCCCGAAGGCGAGCGATCCGACCACGAGCAGCAAAGGGAACCCCTGGATCAGCGAGATCGGGGTCCCTCGAAGAATGCCCCAGTAGCCGAGGGCGGTCGATGCCAGCGCCACCCCCACGGCCCACACGAGCCAGACGAGACCGAGCCCGGTCGGTATCCGTCGGCCCCGATAGTTGGTGACGCGCCTCCCCGATGCTTCAAGGGAGGGAAGCAGCCCCTTGATCGCCACGGCGGGAACCAACCATCCGACGACCAGCGCCACGGCTATCGAGAGCGTCCATCCGATGATGACGGCGGTCACGATCCGTCACCTCCGTGCAGCGACGGGCGGCCGAGCATGAGATAGAGCGCCGATACTCCGACGGGTATCAGGAGGAGTGCCGGGATGATGATCCCGGAGTCCTCGGTGAAGTACCCGGCCACACCTGCGAACAGCGAGGCCGCGACCGCGGCGGAGAATGCCGGATATTCCTTGAGCATCGCGGCGAACTCGCCACGTGGCCGCCACCGCATGTAGCCGAGCAGTAGGAGCACGGATACGAGAAGCCACGTCCAGTTCGTCCGACCGAGCACGCGAGCGTTGGTCTCAGCCTTGCGGGCGACGAGCGTCACGAACGACGACACGCCGCTGGTCTGCACCCCCGAGAAGGCACGGCCGAGGTGCGTCTCCGCCGCCGGCCCGCCCATGAGGTCGACAGCGGTCAGCCCGATCAGGATCACGACCACCAGAGCGGCCGCGAGTACAAGGTTGCGCCACGTCCACACCTTGTGGCCGTTGAGGATCAGCCATCCGACGAAGAACCCGACGGTCATCCACGCGACGGCGCCCACGTTCGCACCCCAGAACGGCGCCGCGGTGGTGATGAGCACGAGGAGCCCGATGAGCGGCCATCCCCACAGCCGCACGTGCCGGGCCCACGAGGTCTCGCGCCAAGTGTCGAGCGCGAGCGCCACCGCGACCAACACGCTGCCCAGCAGAAGGCCCGACATCTCGTTGCCCAAGCCGTAGTAGCGAGCACCGAGCAACGGTGAGTAACCGAACAGTCCGGCGAACGAGAGAGGTGCACCCATCCACTGGTCGACGAGCGAGATGACGGCCGTCAGGCCCGTCACGATCATCAAAGGAACCGCGACGGGCCGTCCGCGACCGATCAGCAGCGCGGCGATCCAGATCACGGCAGTGCAACCGAGCAGCGTCCAGATGACGACGCTCGCGCTCGATGGCCAGCGCACGACCGCGAACTGGACGATCGCCGCGAGCAGTACGCAGACGACCAACAGGAGGGCGGCCTGCGCGACCGCCGGCGCCCGGGCCGGGAGCCCGTCGGCGCCGCGATACAGGATGAGCGTGGCGACGATCAACGCGATCATGGTCAGCAGGATGAAGGTGTTCACCGTCGAGCCGCGCACCGATTCCACAGCCACGGAAGTCCCGGCCATCCGGTCGAGATCGGCGATCCGGCCAGCGGTGGAGGTCTTCGCCATGGCCGCAGCAGGCACGATGAGACTTCCGACCATCCTGGGCGACGGAGTGCCACCGAACAGGTCGACGATCGTCCTGGTCAGGTCCATCGCGGTGACGATCCCGTCACGATGCGTGGAAGCAGCCGCTCCGACGCCGCCACCGTCAGGTCCGGCGATCATCAGCGGGCCGAAAGGCGCCGGCTCTTCCGGGACGGTGGCCGCCGCAAGCCCCGCAACGATCACGACGTCGCCCGGTGCGATCTGATCGAGCAGCGCGCCCAATACGTCATCGGTGGCGCGCAGTGCATCATCGCGCGTGGCCGCAGCCGCGCCTGAGGACGAGATCGAAGCGACCGCGTTCGCCCGGGAAAGGTCCCCCGGGTCGACGACCACCAAACGCACGAGCGGGTCCGCGATCGCCCGCCGGAATCCGGCGGAGATCGCTGCGACGTTCGCGCGAACGCCGTAAGGCGAGAGCGGGTCGCGCTTGAGCATCGCGGTCGAGACGTCACCGACATCCACGACGCCCGAAGCATCGGCGGCGGCCACACCCGCGGGACGGGATGCGCTCAACGCGTCGACATACAGGCCCGGATCGGAGTTGCCGATCGAAGCGGTCCGGTATCCGGCCAAGTGCACGGCCGAACCCAGCGCTCCGAGCTCGTTGTCGAGCTCTGTGGCCTGATTGGCGGTGACCTGCTGCGCCAATCCCGGGTAGAGCACCGCTGCATTCTTCGGGTCGAGAGCGAACACACGATGATAGAGGTCGCGCGCCGACGCGGTACCGACGGTCTCCGAGGCGTCGAACGCCGTCATCGCACCATCCGCGAAGAGCACCGATGCCCCGGCGGCGAGGACGAGAGCGCCGCGCTCGGCTGTCGACCCACCGGCCGCGCCCGCGCGTACGTTCATGTCGGCGAGCAGGGAGCGCTCCGACAGTGCGCGAGCGTTCGGCATCGCCGGACCCTCGAGATCGGTCCACGTGAGATACGGGGTCATCAGCACGATGACACGCGGAGCGGCCGGGGTACCGGCTGCGGCACCCGATGGCGCAAGCGCCGAAACGAGAAGCGCCGCCAGCAATGTGGCGGCGACATACTGTGCGGTCCTCCTCGACACTCGCGTACTCCGTCCTTCGCAGGGGGTCGGTGGTGCCGGCGGTTCATTCTCTCCGGGGCAGTGCCGGCCACGCACATCGCGAAGACCGGGCCCGAGACGAGGCGCCCGCGTCGAAGTATATACGAAGCAGCGCCCGCGGGGGCCGACGCGGGCGCCTCAGACTCGTGACGGTTCGGCCACGTACGCGTGCGTCCGCGCACGCACGCGGGCACGTGGTCTAGAATCGTCAGCGGCAGCCCGCAGACCGCGACGGAGGATCCCCATCAGCGACTCGACACCGTCGCTCGCCCGCTCGACCGCCGCGATGTCGGTCGGCACCATCTTCTCGCGCGCCACGGGTTTCGTCCGGCAGTGGGCGATGGCGGTGGCCCTCGGCGTGACCCTGACGTCCAAGGGCGCCATCCCCGTCGCATCCGCGTTCAACATCGCCAACAACATACCGAACATGATCTACGAGCTCGTCGCCGGCGGCGTGCTGTCCTCGATGTTCATCCCGATCTTCCTCCAGCGATCGCACCAGGATGGCGAGTCCGGCGCCTTCGCGTTCGCCAACACGCTCTTCTCGCTCGCCTTCCTCGTGTTCGGCATCGTCGCCGCTCTCGGGACGCTCCTGCCACAGGTGTTCGTGTGGACGCAGACCTTCACCGTCTCGGCGGCCGACACGCAGCTCGCCGTCTACCTCTTCCGCTTCTTCGCGGTGCAGATCATCTTCTACGGATTCGTCGCGCTGAGCACCGGGATCCTGCACTCGTACCGGACGTTCTTCGCAACGGCGATCGCGCCCCTGTTCAACAACGTGGTGGTCATCGTCGCGCTGCTCGGCTTCTACGTCCCGCTGCGCGAATCGCGGCCGGACCTGGCGCTCATCGCACTCGGCGTCGGGACCACCCTCGGCGTGGTCGCTCTCGCCGTCGCACAGGTCCCGGCCCTCCTGCGGACCGGTTTCCGCTTCCACTGGTCGCTCGACCTGTCCGACCCGTCGCTCCGGACGCTCCTGCGCAAGGGGGCCTGGGTGCTCGGGTACGTCGCCGTGAACATCGTCGGCATCTCCTTCCGCAATGCGTTCGCCACCAGCGCGATGCGCGACGGTTCGGCGGTGCTGTCGTATGCGTGGATGTGGTACCAGTTGCCCTATGGCGTCCTGGCTGTCAGCTACCTCTCCGCCGTCTTCCCCGAACTCTCGCGGGCGGCCGGCGCGCAGGACTGGACCGCGTACAAGGGTTATCTGTCGCGCGGCCTGCGCGCGATGGCGCTGCTCATGCTGCCGGCGGTGGCGATCCTGTTCGCGATGGGCACGCAGCTCGTGACGCTGTTCAGGTTCGGCAGGTTCCCGGCGGCGGCCGTTCCCCTGGTGACCGCCGTGCTCGCCGCCTGGACGGTCGGCCTCTTCTTCTTCGCGTCGTACATGCTGGTGCTGCGGGCCTTCTACGCGATGCAGGACACCCGCACACCGTTCATCTCGAACCTGGTGCTGACGATCGTTCAGGTCGGCCTGTACGCAGGGCTCACGAAGGTCATCCCGGGCCAGTACGCCATCGTCGGGATCCCGATCGCCGACTCCCTGTTCTTCATCATGCACACCGGCGTCCTGCTCGCGATCCTGCGTAGGCGCGTCGGCCCGTTCGGCCTCGCCCACGTGCTCAACGGTTGGGCGCGCGCCTACGACGGCGCCGCGCTCGGCGGACTTGCGGCGTGGGCCGTCGTGCTCGCGACCCCGACCCTCGGCACCAGCGCGATCGGGAACATCGTGCGCCTGCTCGCAGGTACCGCCGTCGGACTGTCGGTCGCGTACGCCGTGCTGCGCCGGCGCGGCATCGACGAGATGGACTACGTCGAAGGACTGCTGCGTCGTGTCCGCGGCCGCCTTCTGCCCGGAAGGTCGGACTCATGAACGTGACGATACTCATCCCGGCTCACAACGAAGCCGACCGCATCTCCGCGACGGTGGCAGCGGCCCTCGGCATCGAAGGCGTCACGCGCGTGCTCGTGATCGACGACGCCTCGACCGATGCGACTGTGGGACTCGCTGAAGCCGCCGGGGCGGAAGTGCTGCGGCTCGCCTCCAACCTCGGCAAGGGCGCGGCGCTGGACCAAGGCCTCGCACGGGTGCGCGACGATGCAGACGTGCTGCTTTTGCTCGATGGCGATCTGGGTGCGACGGCCGCGCAGGGCGCTCTACTGCTCGAGCCGGTGCTGCATGGCGAGGCCGACATGGCGGTGGCCGCCTTCCCGCGGCCTGCCGGGAAGGCGGGCTTCGGCCTCGTGAAGGGCCTGGCTCGCTTCGGGATCCGGATGCTGGGCGGTCCGGCCGGGCGCGCATTCGCCGCCACCGCCCCCCTTTCCGGGCAGCGCGCGATGACGCGGGCGTGCTGGGAGCGCGTCACGCCGTTCGCGTTCGGCTACGGCGTGGAGGTCGCGCTGACTGTGCGTGCGCTACGCTCGGGACTTCGCATCGTCGAGGTGACGACCACCATGGCGCACGATGCGACCGGACGCGACGCCGCGGGGTTCACCCACCGCGGACGGCAGTTCCTCCACGTCGCGCGTGCGCTTGTGCGACTCGCGATCGAACCCCGCTCCTAGGCGGGGATCCGCCGCGCTGAGCCGGCCTAAGGCTAGAGCTTGGGGTACAGCGGAGACGGGTAGCGGACCGTCGCATCGGCGCCGGCCCCGAACAGGCCCGACGCGCGCCCCGACAGGATCCACGCCAGCGAGACGTGCCCGAGCGAAGTGTCCACGTCGTCGACACCGGAGAGGCCCGCGACCTTGGCCGCCTTGGCCGATCCGTCCGCCCGCTTGGTCGTGTCCGCACCAAGCGCGAACCTCGTATCGTCGACCATGGCGCCGGCCAGACGCATGGCCCACGTGTCGGGAGTACCGCCGAACACCGCCGTCACGACCGTGCCTGAGACTGTCGCCGTGGCCGCCAACCCCTGCAGCTTGAGCGCCCCGGAGGTGATGAGCGCCGCGGTCATGGGCCGCAGCGCACCCGGAGTACTCCACTCGGCCGCCAGCGCGTAGACGACACCCGTCGCCGTCAGAGACGGACCCGTGATGCCGAGGGCCTTGGCCGTCGAGGCCGCGACCGTCTCGTCCGCGAGCCCGAACTCGGGGCCCTTGAAGGTGGCGAGCGCCACGTTCCCTCCCGCGAGCCGGACCGCTTCAGCCGAGCGAGCTGCGGTGTCAGCGTTGCCCGGACCGGCGATCACGATCACCGTACGACCGGCGAGCACACCGTCGACCACGCGCGGTGCCGCCTCCGAAGTGAACGAGGCCAGCGCGTCGTTGGTCGCCTTGAGGTCCTTGCTCTCGGCGCGCAGCGTATCGAACTCCGTCTGCAGGCCTTCCACGAGTGTGGTCCGCTGCGTCGTCAGCAGCCCGCGCTCGACAACGATCGAGCCGAGCAGCAGCCCGACCGTCAGCGCGAGGAACACGGCGACGAGCGAGGCGATGTGATAGCGGAGGTTGTACATAGGTGAGTCGCTCCCTAGATCCTGATGAACGCGCGAAGGCGCAACAGAAGAAGTCCGAGCCCGTCCCGGGCCTCCGGCGAGATGAGCATGACGGCACCGATGACCAGGAGCCCGGCGCCGACGATGAACAGCAGGTCCGTGAATCCCGGCGTCGCCCGATACAGCTTGCTGACGCCCTTGGCGTCGACGAGCTTCGGTCCGACCTTGAGACGCACGAGGAAGCTCGATGCCATGCCCTTGCGACCCTTGTCGAGATACTCGATGAGGTTGGCGTGGGTCCCTACCGCAACGATCAGATCGGCGCTGTTCTCGAAGGCGAGCAGGAGCGCGAGGTCCTCGCTGGTGGCTGCGAGCGGCCAGACCGCTGCGGTCAGACCGAGCTGCGCGATCCGCTCCATGCCGGGAGCGCGCCCGTCAGGGTAGCCGTGGACGAGCAGCTCGGCGCCGCTTCGCAGCGCCGCATCGCTGACTGAGTCCATGTCCCCGATGATGATGTCCGGCTTGAAGCCGGCCTCGATGATCGCGTCCGCTCCACCGTCGACGCCGATCAGCACGGGGCGCATCTCGCGCACGTACGGCTTGAGTGTGTTGAGGTCCTCTTTGTAGTCGTAACCGCGCACGACGACCATCACGTGCCGGTGGCGCAGGTCCGTGCGGGTAGCCGGGATGCCGACGCCCTCCGTGAGCAGCGCCTTCTCCTTCTCGAGGTACTCGATGGTGTTGCGCGCGAAGGCGTCGAGCTGCTCTCCGATGCCCGCCTTCGCATCCTCCATCGCGTGCTCGATGATGTCGACGCTCATGCGCGTGCCGCGCGCGATGATCTTGCGTCCCACGAGCACGTTGCCGCCGTCGATCTCGATGGCGTCACCCTCGCGGACACGGTCGAAGATCTCCGGCCCGACGGCGTCGATCAGCGTGACCCCGCCGCGCGTCAGCAGCAGGGGGCCGAGATTGGGGTACGCGCCGGTGATCGAGCGTGCAGCGTTGACGACCACCTCGACGCCGGTCGCGAGTAGCCCCTCGGCACTCACGCGATCCATGTCGGCGTGATCGATGATGGCGATGTCGGAAGGCCCGAGGCGGTTGACCAGGTCCTTGGTCCGCTTGTCGAGCCGTGCGATTCCTTTGTGACGCATGGGGTCCTTCCGTCAGACGAGCGGAGAGAAAACACCTCCCCGCTGCCGCTCGAGTCTATCAGACGCTCGCGGAGCCGACCGAGGCGAGCAGTTCGCGTGCGTGCGCGACCGACAGATCGGTCGCCGATCCGGACAGCATCCGGGCCAACTCGAGAAGTCTGTCCTCGCCGGTCACGGTGCGGACCTCCGTGCGAACGCGCCCGTCCTCCTCGCCCTTCTCCACCACGAGATGAGCGTCGGCGAAAGCCGCGACCTGGGCGAGGTGCGTCACCACGAGCACCTGCCGGCCCGCCGCCAGACTGCGCAGCCGCCTCCCGACCGCAACGGCCGTGGCGCCGCCGATGCCGGCGTCGATCTCATCGAAGACGAGCACCGGGACGGTGTCGGCGTCACCGAGCACGCTCTTGAGCGCGAGCATCACGCGAGACACCTCGCCACCGGACGCGATACGGGCCAGCGGCCGCGGGGTCTCACCCGCGGCCGGTGCGTAGAGGAACTCGATGCGTTCGGGACCGTCGGCGGTCCAGGACTCGCGGGGAAGCTCCACACGAGAGACCACGAAGCGCGCCGCGGGCATGGCAAGATCGCTCGCCGCCTCGGCGAGTCGTGACTCGAACGCACGGGCCGCCGCCTCTCGCGCGGCCGACAGGCGCGCCCCCGCTTCGCGCAGGGCCGCGTCGGCAGACTCAACCAGGGCGCGCAGCTGCTCGAGTCCCGCCTCCCCCGCCTCCAGCGCCCCGGCCTCGGCCCCGGCCGCGTCCCACGCGGCCAGCACGTCGGTCAGGGTCGGCCCGTACGAGCGCATGAGCACGGTCAGCGCGGCGAGCCGGGCCTCGGCGTCCTCGAGCGCGGCGGGATCGTATTCGACGGCCTCTCCGTAGTCACGGATGTGTCCCGCCAGGGCCGCGAGGCGCTCATCGACGTCCACCAGCCCATCCGTGATGCCGTCGAGTGCCGGATCGATGCCTGCGACCTTCTGAAGCGCGGAAAGGGCGTCGCCGAGGCGATCGGTGGCCGCCCCGTCCTCGGTCAGAGCGCGGTGCGCCACGGACGTGGCTCCGGTGAGGCGCTCTCCATGCTGGAGCCGAGGCAGACGCGCCCGGATCTCCTCGTCCTCCCCGACCTGCGGATCGACGCGGTCGATGTCGGCGATGATCCCGGAAAGGACCGCGAGGCGCCGCTCGCGGTCACCCATCGCAGCCACCGCTGCGGTCAGGCGCGCAGAAACGGTCCCGTGGGCGTGGAACGCCTCGACGTACGATCCGAGCAGTCCCGCAGAATCGGCGAACCTGTCGAGCAGGGCCGCGTGTGATTGCGTTCGGAGAAGTTCCTGGTGGTCGTGCTGGCCGTGCAGGTCGACGAACGGCCCGAGCGCATCGGTAAGCCCGCCGACGGTCGCCATCTCTCCGTCGAGGTAGCAGCGGCTGCGACCGTCCGCGCTGATGCGCCGGCGTGCGGCACGCTCGGTGCCGTCGACGAGGAAGCGGCCCTCGACCACGGCCTCGGCGGCCCCGGTGCGCACGAAGGTGGCGTCAGCGCGGTCACCGAGCAGCAACTTCAGGGCCCCCACCAGCACGGTCTTTCCCGCGCCGGTCTCGCCGGTGAGCACGGTCATGCCACCGCCCAGCTCGAGCCAGGTCTCCTCGATCAGCGCAAGGTCCTTGACGTGCAGCTCTTCGAGCACGGGTCAGCCCCGCAGGAACGTGTCGCGGGTGATGGCGATGAACGAACGGGGGTCGACACGAAGGAGCCGCACATCCTCGGCGCCCAGCGTGATCTCGACCCGCTCCAGCGTGCTCCGGCACGGGACGAGCTCTCCATCGACGACCATGCAGGCATCGGCGCGTCCGGACTCCGGCATCGTGACCGTGATGCGGGCCGTCGGCCCGAGCACCACCGGCCGCACGCCGAGCGCATGAGCACCGACGGGTACGACGACCAACGCGCGCAGGTCGGGTGCGATGATGGGGCCGCCGGCGGACAAGGCGTAGGCCGTGGACCCCGTCGGCGTGGCGATGATGAGTCCGTCGCACAGCCAGGTGGCGAACGGCTCCCCGTCGACCGCAACCGCGATCTCGACCGCGCGCCCCCCGGCCGAGCGTCCTACGTAGACCTCGTTGAGCGCATGGTGCACCCCGGACTGGCGTCCACCCTGCGTCGCCTCGGCCCGCAGCGTCGTCCGACGCTCCTCACGCGCGGAACCGGCTACGACGGCACGCACCGACGCGAGCGGGTCCGCGCCGTCCGCGCCACACAGGAAGCCGAGCCGCCCGAGATTGACCCCGAAGATGGGGACGTCCGCGCCCGCCAGCATGTGCGCGGCCTTGAGGATCGTCCCGTCGCCGCCGAGCGCCACGACGAGTTCCGCGCTGCTCGCCTCGCCGAGAACGATCGCGGTGTCGCACGCCGCGGCATCGTCAGCGGTCGCAGTGACCGCATGGCCGTCGGAGACGAGCGCGGCTGCCAGGGTGCTCGCGGCCGCGCACGCGCGCGGGTTGTTGATGTTGGGGACGAGGTGGATGCGCATGGCTGCTACCGGCCTCCCAGGGTCTGGTGCGCCGCGCGCACCAAAGCCTCGTGATCGATGGTCGCCGCCTCGCCGTGACGGGCGAGCCAGATCCAGAACTCGATATTACCCTCCGGGCCGACAAGCGGCGACCACGTCATGCCGCGTACGACGAACCCGATGCCGCTCGCGTCCCGGTCGATCGCACGCAGTACGTCGGTATGGACCGCTTCGTCCCGGACCACACCCTTTTTTCCCACGCGGCCCTTACCGGCCTCGAACTGGGGCTTCACCAACGCGACGATCTCCCCGTCCGGGGTCAGCAGCGGCGCGACGTACGGCAACACCTTGGCGAGCCCGATGAACGACACGTCGATGACCGCAAGGTCGAAGGGGGCCCCTTGCACGACGCCGCCCACCGCCCGGATGTTCGTCCGCTCGAGCACGGTGACGCGCTCGTCGCAGCGGAGTTTCCACGCAAGCTGGCCGTAGCCGACGTCGATGGCGGTCACCGAGACGACGCCGCGCTGCAGGAGGCAGTCCGTGAAACCCCCCGTAGAAGCCCCGACATCGACAGCGCGAAGTCCCTCGACGTCGAACCCGAACTCGTCGAGTGCGCCGGCGAGTTTGTGACCTCCCCGCGACACGTACTCCTGCGCGGGCTCGACCTCGAAGCCGGCGGCATCACCGACGTCCATCCCTGCCTTGTTCAGCGGGCGTCCGTCGAGCGTGACCCTACCCGCGAGGATGGCCGCCTTCGCCTGCTCCCGCGAAGTGAACAGCCCGGCCTCAACGAGTGCGGCGTCGGCTCTGCGTCTGGCCATGTCGCTCGACCTCACTCTCGTTGACGCGTTGGAGACGTCCGATCACGGCGTCAGCGACACCCTCTGGCGTCAGCAGCACGTCGGAGAGCAGTTGCTTCATGGCACCGTGCGTGACGAAGCAATCGGGTACGCCCAGGTGCATGACGTCGGGCGTCAGCCCCATGTCGGCAAGACCCTCGAGCACGGCGGAGCCCGCTCCGCCGACGATCGTGTTCTCTTCGATGGTAACGACCAGATCGTGCGTCTGCGCAGCCCAGGCCACCGTCTCGAGATCGATGGGCTTGACCCACCGCATGTTGACCACCGATGCGGAGACGCCCGCCTCCATCAGCGTCTGCGCGGCCTTCTCGGCGACGCCGACCATCCGCCCGAAGGCGAGCAGCGCGACGTCGGTCCCGGTGCGGCGCACCTGAGCGTGCCCGGCCTCGAGCACGGAAGGTTCACGCGGCAGCGCGATGCCCGTCCCCTTGCCGCGCGGGTAGCGGATCGCGAACGGTCCGTCAGTGAGCAGGCCGGTATGCAGCATGTCCACCAGCTCGGCCTCGTCGGCCGGTGCGCACAACGTCAGGTTCGGCACCGCGCGCAGGAAGGTCATGTCGAACACACCGTGGTGCGTGGGGCCGTCCTCCCCCACCAACCCGGCGCGGTCGAGCGCGAAAACGACGGGCAGGTTCTGGAGGCACACGTCCATGACGACCTGGTCGAAGGCGCGCTGGATGAAGGTCGAATAGATCGCGACGACGGGACGGCGGCCACCCACGGCGAGCCCGGCGGCGAATCCCACCGCGTGCTGCTCGGCGATGCCGACGTCGAAGAAGCGGTCGGGATACGCTTCCTGGAAACGGTCCAGTCCGGTCCCCGACGGCATCGCCGCCGTGATGGCGCATATGCGCTCGTCGCGCGCGCCCTCGGCGACCATCGCCTCCGCGAAGACCTCGGTGAAGCTCGGAGGTCCCCCGGCGGTCCCATTGACCTTGCCGGTCGAGATCTCGAACGGCGCGACGCCGTGGAAGGTGTCGGGCGAGTGCTCGGCCGGTGCGTAGCCCTGGCCCTTGTGGGTCACCGCGTGCACGATCACCGGACCGTCGACGTTCTTCGCCCGACTGATCGCGTCCTGCACCTTCTGCACGTTGTGGCCGTCGATCGGCCCGACGTACGTCCAGCCGAGCTCCTCAAAGAACATGCCGGGAACGACGAGCTGCTTGAACGACTCCTTCGCCGCCTCTCCCGCGGCGACGAGCCCGGTCCCGATACCGGGGACCTTCGCGATGGCGCCTTCGACGCCGTCGCGCAGCTTCGTGTACCGGGGGTCGAGACGCACGCGGGCCAGGTAGCTTGCGAGTGCGCCGACGTTCTCGGAGATCGACATCTCGTTGTCGTTGAGCACGACGATGAGCTTGATGCCGAGGTGCCCGGCGTGGTTCATCGCCTCGAACGCCATGCCGCCGGTGAGCGACCCGTCCCCGATGACCGCGACGACCTGCTCATCGGTGCCGCGCGCGTCGCGCGCCTGGGCCAATCCGAGAGCGGCCGAGATCGAGTTCGAGGCGTGCCCCGTGTCGAACACGTCGTAGGGTGACTCGCTGCGCTTGGGGAACCCGCACACGCCGCCGTACTGCCGCAGCGTCCCGAACCTCTCGCGACGGCCGGTGAGCAACTTGAAGACGTAGCTCTGGTGGCCGACGTCCCATATGACCCGGTCGCGCGGCGTGTCGAGTGCCCGCAGCAACCCGATCGTGAGCTCGACCACGCCGAGGTTCGGCGCGAGGTGACCGCCGGTCTCGGCCACGGTCGTGACCAGACAGGTGCGGATCTCCTTGGCCAGCGCATCCAACTGCGCGGATCCGAGGGGCTTGAGGTCCTCGGGGGTGTCGATGCTATCGAGGATGCGTTCGCTCACAGCCGGTGCGTGATCCTCCTTGAGTCGGGCCCGCCGCGAAAAGCGACGGCTTCCTCGACCGACGTTAGACCCGCTCCCTTGCGTACGCAATGTGAGCGGGCCGGTGTGTCATCAGGTCGTTACGGCAGCGCCGCACACAGAGGCACTATTCACGCTCGTCGTCATCCTCTTCAACGGCGAGCACCTCTTCCGCCGCCGAGTCCTCGCCGAGCTCGCCTTCGATACCGGCGACGACGTCGCTCTCGGCGACCTCGGCGACGGCGACCGCTTCATCGGCCACCGGCGCAGTGGCAGGCGCCTTGAACGAGGTCTGGTCGATCGACTCGTTGCACTGATTGACGAGACGCACGGCCTCCTCGAGCAGGTCGAGGCTCTGCTCGAGCGAGAGGTCCTTGCGACGCACCTGCCCGACGATGTCCTCGAGGCGCGCGCGGGTGGTCTCGAACGTCGTACGCTCGTCACTCATCGATGCTCCCCTTCAATCCCCCGGACTCGACGACATCCGCGAGCCGCCCCAGGATCCCGTTCACGAACTTGCTCGAGTCCTCGCCACCGTAGACCTTGGCCATCTCGACGGCCTCGTTGATGGCCACGGAGTCGGGAACGTCCTCGTCACGGTAGAGCATCTCCCACGCCGCGAGGCGCAGGATGTTGCGGTCCACGACCGGCATGCGGGAGACCACCCAGTTCTCGGAGATGTCCTCGATGATCGCGTCGATGCGGTCGATGTGCGACTCAACGCCGGTGACCGCCTCGCGGCAGTACTCGGAGGGCTCCCCGTCTTCAACGGAGAACGAGCCATCAGCAAGGATCCGAGCAGCACTCTGCTCGATGATCTCGCGCTGATAGAGGATGTGAAGCGCCTGGTGTCGGGCCCTGCGTCGTTCGAGCATAAGTCTGCGGCGGCCCTACTGCTCGGGGAACTGGATCGTGTCGATGAACACATCGACACGTGATGCCGGATGACCGGTCTGGGACTCGAGTGCGTCGGAGACCGCGTCCTGGATCGCCGCGCCGAGCTGGCGCAGCGGGCGGCCGTAGATGGCCGTGATGTGGAGGGTGACGACGAAACGGCCGTCCTCATCGAGCGAGACCTCGGTCGCCTTCGGCGCACGCGAGAGCTTGCCGAGGGCAGAGGTCTCAACGCTTGCGACACCTTCGACCTGGCCGGCAGCGAGCTGCACCATGGTCTCGACCACGCCGGGGGCGATGTCGAGGCCTTCGAGGCTCAGTTCAGCAGGCATGCTCTTCACGTTCCCTCCGGTGCCGAGGCGCGCGACCATCACGTGCGGTCAGGCGCTCTCGTGGTAGATGTGCTTGTCCACGAAGTCAGTATAGTACTCGCCCCTCTGGAAGAACTCGTTCTCGATGACCGCCTGGTGGAACGGGATGGTCGTCGGGATACCGACCACGATGAACTCGTCGAGGGCCCGCCGCGCACGGTTGATGGCCTCGTACCGCGTCTCGCCCCAGACGATGAGCTTGGCGAGCAGTGAGTCGTAGTTCGGCGGCACAGTGTATCCGGAGTACACGTGCGAGTCCACGCGAACGCCCAGGCCGCCCGGCACGCTGAAGACCTCGATCCGTCCGGGGTGCGGACGGAACTTGTTGGCCGGATCCTCGGCGTTGATGCGGAACTCGATCGCGTGTCCGCGCTGCACGATCTCGGACTGGCTCGGGTGCCGAAGCGGCGCTCCCGAGGCCACACGGATCTGCTCCTTGATGATGTCGACGCCGGTGACGGCCTCGGTCACGGGGTGCTCGACCTGCACCCGCGTGTTCATCTCCATGAAGTAGAACGAACCGTCCTCGTCGAGCAGGAACTCCACGGTGCCCGCGTTGACATACCCGACCGCGTGCACGGCCAGCAGCGCCGCATCGCCCATCACGCGGCGCTGCTCGTCGGTGAGCGCCGGCGACGGCGACTCCTCGATCAGCTTCTGGTGGCGACGCTGCACCGAGCAGTCACGCTCGAAGAGGTGGATCGCGTTGCCGTGGCTGTCCGCGAGCACCTGGAACTCGATGTGGCGCGGGCGGGTGAGGTACTTCTCGAGGTAGACGGTGTCGTCGCCGAAGGCGACCGCCGCCTCGGCGCGCGCCGCGTGGAAGCTGGAGGCGAGGTTGGAGGCGTCGGTGGCCACGCGCATGCCGCGCCCGCCACCGCCCGCGGACGCCTTGATCAGAACCGGATAGCCGACGGCGTCGGCGAAGCGCCGGGCCTCCTCCTCGGAGGCGACGGCCCCATCGGAACCGGGGACGGTGGGCACGCCCGCCGCCGCCATGGTCTGCTTCGCGACGGCCTTGTCACCCATGCGATCGATCGAGTCGGGACGCGGGCCGATGAACGTGATCCCACTGTCCTCGCACGCACGGGCGAAACCCGCGTTCTCGGCGAGGAACCCGTAGCCGGGATGGATCGCGTTGGCGCCGGTGATGAGCGCCGCGGAGATGATGTTGGCGACGTTGAGGTAGCTGCCGGCGCTGGCCGGCGGACCGACGCAGATGGCCTCGTCGGCCATGCGAGTGTGCAGGCAGTCGCGGTCGGCCTCGGAGAAGACCGCCACGGTGCGGATGTCCATCTCGCGGCAGGCCCTGATGATGCGCAGGGCCACCTCGCCACGATTGGCGATCAGTATCTTTCCGAACTCACGCATGGCGCGCTACTCCGCTGGCTCGTAGTAGAAGAGCACGGCGCCGTAGTCGACCGGCGAGCAGTCGGCAGCCACGATCTCGCGGATGACGCCGGTCTCCGGCATCTCGATCTCGTTCATGAGCTTCATCGCCTCGAGGATGCACACCGGGTTGCCCTGCTCGACGGTGTCACCGACGGCCACGAACGGGTCCGAGCCGGGAGACGGGGACGCGTAGAAGGTACCCACCATCTGCGCCTTGACCTCTCGCCACGACTCGGGACGTCCGCCGTTGACCTGGGGCGCGACGGCCGGAGCCGCGGCCGCAGCGGAAACCGGTGCAGGAGCCCCGGCCGGCTGGACCATGCCATAGCCGCCCTTGCGCACCGTGACGGTGGCGCCGTTCTCCTCGATGATGATCTCGTTGATGTCCGAGGCCTCCACGATCTTGATGAGCTCGCGTATCTGGTTCACGTCCACGGATTCGTCCTCCCTGACTGTGTCGATCTCCTCGGACAGCATGAAGACGGCCTTCTCGGCGCCTTCCTTGTGGGTCGAGAGGTACTGACGGGCCTCGTTGGGGAAGAGCGCGTACATGAGTACGTCTTCCTCGCTTCTTGCGAGGTCCCCGATCTCGGCGGCCATCTCCTCGTAGGTGGTGGTGACCATGGAGCCCGGACGGACATCGGACGGCAGCGGCTGCTCGTCGCCGAGCACGCGCGCGACGATCTCCTCGTTCATCGGGCCCGGGGCCTTGCCGTACAGGCCGCGGATGTAGTCCTTCATCTCGTTGGGAACGACGCCCCAACGCTTGCCCGTGAGGACATTGAGGACCGCCTGCGTGCCCACGATCTGCGACATCGGCGTCACGAGCGGCGGATAGCCGACCTCGGCGCGCACGCGCGGGATCTCGGCGAGCACGTCGGGGAGCCGGTCGCTCGCCTTCTGCAGCTCGAGCTGGCTGATGAGGTTGCTCATCATCCCGCCCGGGACCTGATGGGCGAAGACCTCCATCTGGAGCATGGTGGTGATGCCGCGCTTGAGCTTCTTACGCTCGCGCACGCCCTCCCAGTACTCGGCGATACGGAACAGCTCGTCGAGGTCCATGCCCGTGTCGTAGGGCGACTCCTTGAGCGCGGCGACGATCATCTCGACGGCGGGCTGCGAGTTGCCGAAAGCCAGAGCCACGACCGCGGTGTCCACGATGTCGGCACCGGCCTCGATGGCCTTGAGGTAGTTCATCGGGGCCATACCACCGATGTAGTGGCAGTGCAGGTGGACCGGGAGCCCGATCTCCTCCTTGAGCGCGCGCACCATCTTCTCGGTGCGGAACGGCGTGAGCATGCCCGCCATGTCCTTGATGCAGATGGTGTCGGCCCCGAGCTCCTTGAGCGCCTGGCCGTACTCGACGAACGAGTCGAGCGTGTGCACCGGGCTCACGGTGTAGGAGATGGCGCCCTCGAACAGGCCGCCGCACTCCTTGATCGCGCTCGCGCAGACCTCCACGTTGCGGATGTCGTTGAGCGCGTCGAAGACGCGGAAGTTGTCGACGCCGTTGCGCTTGGAGGCGTGCACGAAGCGGCGGCAGATGTCGTCGGAGTAGTGCTTGTAGCCCACGAGGTTCTGGCCGCGGAGCAGCATCTGCAGCGGCGTCTTGGGGCAGTGCCGCTTGATCGTGCGCAGCCGCTCCCAGGGGTTCTCATCGAGGAAGCGCAGCGCGGCGTCGAAGGTCGCGCCGCCCCAGACCTCGAGAGCCCAGTAGCCGAGGTTGTCCATGTCCTCGAGGATCGGCAGCATGTCGCCGATCTCCATGCGAGTGGCCCACAGCGACTGGTGTGCGTCGCGGAGTGTGGTGTCCATGATCGATACACGTCTCATGAAGCGCCCCTGAAAGTGTCGGGTCCGGACCGATCGTACGCGCCGCAGGATCGAGGCGCGGATAGCAGAAAACCCACAGCCGGTCGGTGCGCCGACTATGAATTCAGAAGTATAGCCGAGCGTGCGGCTATGCGGACACCCGTGAGGCCTGCGACTTGGCACCGGCAGAGGTGCGGCGGGGCCGGACGACGAAGTCCACCTCGCAGTCGAGTACGCGGAGGAGCTCCAGCATCGCATCCACCGATTTGGTGTAGTTCGCGGTGCCCTACGTCGTCAGACTCTCGAGCCGCTCAGCGATCCACACCTTGATGATCGACTGGCGCGTGACGCCGAGCCGCGTCGCCTCCTGGTCGAGGGCCGCGACCATCCAGCGTGGGAAATCGACATTGACGCGACGCGGTTCCTGATTGGGGCGGCGACCCTTGGACCAATCGATGTATTCATCGATGTCCTCGCCATCATCGAACATCCTGTCGAACTCACTCGCCGCGATCGTCTTCTTCATAGCTCGCAACCTCCTTTGCACGCGACCGGCGCACCGAGATGATCCTGATGCGTTCACCCCGGTAGGTAATGACCGCCGTCCAGTGCCTGCCTGCGATCATGCCCACCGCGATGGATCGCGGCTCGCGCACGTAACTGACCGGATCCTCGAACAGCCGCTCGTCGAGCCACAGCGCCTGGGCCTCGACGAATCCGATGCCGTGCTTGGCCTCGTTCGCGCGGCTCTTGGCCTCGTCGAACTCGAAACTGATCTCGACATCGGCGCCGCTGATGTATAGAAAGTATACCATTTCGGGAGTTTCT
>DATCIG010000065.1:0-19162 GCA_036507895.1 Coriobacteriia bacterium | reverse complement strand
TTCCTAAACCATGTGCCGCAGGTTCGAATCCTGCCGGGGGCACCATCGATCTACCTGCGGGAACGCGCGAGCGGACCCGCTTTCATGTCAGCGCGTGGGAGAGTCCGCAGGCTGGTGCAGAAGACGCCCCAAACGAGGGAGCGAGCGGGTTCATACGACTGGCAGGGGCCGGATCCTTCCCGGCTTCTGGCTTACCGTCCCGCGCGCGCCCACCTGCACACGCGCGCTTCGGCGAACTCGATGACCTCGTACAGCACGACACCCAGCAGCGCCATCGCAAGGATCCCCGCGAACATCTCGCCATACTGCACGCGCCCCCACGCATCGAACACGTAATAGCCTAGCCCCGTGGAGCCGGCGAACGTCTCGGAGAAGAAGAGCACGGCCACGGCGGTCCCGGCGCTGATGCGCAGCGCGGTGAAGATCTCGGGCATCGAGCCGGGCACCACGACGTTGGTGAACACCTGCCAGCGGCTGGCGCCGAGCGAGCGGACCGACATGATCGACGAGGCGCTGAGTGAGCGCGAGGCGTCGCGGGCCGTCACGAGTATCTGGAAGAACACGATGAGCGTTATCAGCGTGATGATGGATGTGTTGCCGATCCCGAGCAGGATGAAGAACACGGGAAGGAACACCGCCTTGGGCACCGGGTAGTTGAGGAACACCAGCGGTCCGACGATCAGGTCGAGACGCTCGGAGCGCCCGAGCAACAAGCCCATGGGTGCGCCGAACACCAGCGCCAGCAGGATCGAGGCGACCACGCGGAACGTGCTGTAGCCGAAGTGCGGCAGCAGCACCGGGAACTGCGTGATGAACTGACCGATGCCGTCGGCGGGCGTCGGCAGCGCCGGCGATCCCATCGCCAGCGAACCAAGCTCCCACGCCACCAACATGACGGCGACCGCTCCGACGTACCCGACGGCTTTGCGGGCCCATCCTCTCACGACGGAACACCTCCCCGGTGGAGAGCACCCTCCGCGGAAAGCAGCCCGCGCAGTTCCACGCACTTGGAGTGGAACCCCTCGGACTCCCGGTAGGCCGGATCGCCCATACCCGGGTTGTCGACGACTGCAGCGATACGTCCGGGTCTCGGCGTCATCACGACGACGCGGCGCCCCAGGTAGACGGCCTCCTCGATGGAGTGGGTCACGAGCACGGACGTGTGACCGCGGTCGCGCCACAGCCCGAGCAGGAGGTCCTGGAGGTCTTCCCGCGTGAGCGCGTCGAGCGCCGAGAGCGGCTCGTCCATGAGCAGCAGGTCCGCGTCGAGCGCGAGCGCGCGGGCGAGCGCGAGACGCTGCCGCATACCACCCGACAACTCGACGGGATACAGGTCGAGGAACTCCTGCAGGCCGACGCGCGTCAGCGCGTCGAGGGCGCGCTTGCGGCGCTCCGCCGGAGGATGGTGCCGGATGCGCAGGCCCAGCTCAGCGTTCGCCAGGACCGTCTTCCACGGCAACAGGCCGAAGTCCTGCAGTATCAGCGCCGTGCGCAGGCGCGGTCCGGTGACCGCATCCCCTTGGACTGTGATGCTGCCCTCGGTGGGTGCCAGCAGGCCTGCCATCGCCAGCAACAACGTGGACTTGCCGCAGCCCGACGGGCCGATCACCGCAACGGAATCGCCGTCCGAGAGCGTGAGCTCGGCATCAGCCAACGCCACTACGTCGCTATCGACGCCGTGATATGTGACGCCGATACCCTTCGCGCGGACGTTCGCCATGCCTTCGGCAGGCCTCCTGTTGTCGCGCCTGGACTACTTCGCCGGGAGGGTCCAGATCATGTCTTCGTAGGTGAACTCGGTCTTCTGGAGTCCCCAGGTATCCACCCAGTACAGGACGACGGAGGCCATATCCTGGGTGGGCGCGGCGGCCTTCGGGTAGGTGTTGACCGCGTAGCTGTCGGCCAGCTGGGCCGGCAGCCTGGCCTGCGTCACCAGCAGCGGGCGGAACGACCCGGGGTCTGCGTTGATCGTGGCCACCGCGGTGTCCCACACGCCGAACAACTTGGCGATCGCGTCGGCCGACCCGGCAGCGTTCAGGTACTTCTCGGAGAAGATGAGCACCGTCTGAGAGATATTGTTGCCCGTCGTGTCGTCGGCCAGTACCTTGGCGCCCGACTTCTCCGCGAGCGAGAGGAAGGGCTCCGGAAGGGCGGCGGCCTCGAGTTTGCCGCTCATGAGCAGCTCGAAGCGCAAGGGGACCTTCTTGACCTCTTCCTTCTTGACGTCGGTCGTCGCCACGCCAGCGGAGTTCATGAGGCTGTAGAGCACGAGCTCCTGGATCGTGGCGCTGGAGGTGCCCACGGGCACGCCGGCGAGGTCCTTGAGCGAGGTGGCCTTGCTGCCCGGCTTGACCGCGATACCGAAGCGGCCTTCCTTGGCGGTCGCGCCGAGCATGACCATGACGGCCTTCACCGGCACGCCGCCGTCGCGCAGAAGCGCGGTGGCCACGAGGTCGCCCATCATGCCGTCGATAGCGCCGGCGGTCATCGCCGCGTCACGCTCCACCGCCGATGGGAAGACTGTCATCGTCACATCGAGCCCCGCCTTCGCGAACAGGCCGTCGCGCTCGGCGACCCACAGAGGCAGGCTGTCCTCGGTCGGCAGGACGCCGATGCGGATCTTGACCGGTGCGGATGCCGCAGGCGTGGTCGGGGTGGCCGCCGGCTGCGAGCAGGCGGCGAGCCCGGCAGCGAGCGCGACGCAGACGAGCGCGGCGATAGCGGTGCGTACGGTGCGATTCACGATTCGAGTCCCTTTCGAAGGATTCACGGACACACGGACCGGCGGAGTCGTACCTCGTCACGGATCGGGATACCGGCGAATCCGACCCCCGCGTAGCCGAGCTTGTCGGCCAAAAGCCCCACAGCGATTTCGGCGATCGCGAATGCGTGGCGCTGATAGAAGTAGAGAAGTGGAAGGTCGTCGTTGGAGACTGCCGCCTTCATCGAGGCGAGCGAACGAGCGATCGCCATCCCGGCCGCCGCATCGAGGAGAGCGGAACCCACGCCGCGGCCTTGGGAGTGGGGGTACACCGAGTACATCACGACGGCCAGTTCACCGCCGTGCACGGTACACGAGATGAGTCCGAGCAACTCGTCGCCATCGACGGCCACCAGGTTGTCGCATGCGAGCACGTCGAAGGTCCTGCCGAAGACGTCGATCTCGGTCTCGCCCCACGCGCGATCGCAGATCTGCTCGATCGAGCGGCGGTCGCCCGGGTGCGCTTCCCGGACCGTGAACGCGAGCGCGTCGCCGCGCGGCTGGTGCTGGGCGCAGGTGACGCTCATCCGCGCCTCGGCCAAGGGCAGTTCCTTGCCGTCGACCGGGCACAGGTACTGCGGGTACGGAAGCCCGACCTCGTCTTGTTCGTTCATGGGATCGCTCAGCTCCCTTACGTCCTCGCATCCGCACACACGCGCACCCGCGCGCACCCGCGCGCACGAGTCGTCATTCTATCCCAACGTCAGACCGCGTCGCAGTGTAGCCGCCGCCTCGTCCGGATCGACGACGTTCAGGTAGACGCCGCTGCCCCACTCGAGGCCGGCGTGGTCGCCCTGCCGCGGCAGCACCTCGGCGTGCCAGTGGAACGGCAGGCCGGCGTGCTGGGCGGAGTACGGCGCGTCGTGGACGACGATATTGTGTGCGACGTCGCCGAACGCGCCCCGCAGCGCACGCGCCACCGCGACCAACGCGCTGCCAAACGATGCGCGCTCTTCGGGGGACGCGTCCGCGAGCGTGGCCGCGCAGCGACGCGGGGCGATGCGCACGAAGTACGGTGAGGGAGCCGCCCACGGGCTGTGCGCGACCGTGATGCCGTCGTCGAAGATGATCCGCCCGCCGGAGTCGTCCGCCGCCATCGCAGCGCACAGGACGCAGCGGCCGCGCTCCGTGGCCTCCTGCGAGAAGTTGCCGAGCTCGCGAATGAGCGACTCGGGCACGCGCGGCATCGCTATGAGCTGCGTGTGCGGGTGCGACATCGAGGCGCCGGCGGCGCGCCCGAAGTTGCGGAAGAGCACCGCGGCGGCGAAACGCCCGTCCTCGCGCCAGGCGCCGATACGGCGCGCATATGCCTCCACCAGCAGCGCCGCGTGGTCCTCGCCGTAGGAGGCGAGCAGGTCGTCGTGCCGGGGAGACTCGACGATCACCTCATGGACACCGAATCCCGTGGTCCCGCGGTACGGCCAGGGCGCGTCGATCTCGCGGGCCCACTCCTCCTCCTCGCCGGCGGAGAGCGCGGGGAAGCGGTTCTCGAACACGCGGACCGTCCACTCGCCGCGATCGGACGCACCGAGCTCCAAACGCGCCGGAGGCGTGCGCTCCTCGTGCCCGGGACAGAACGGGCACTCGGCGGTGTCGGTGATCTCGTCGGGTGTGCGGCGGTGCTCCTGTGGGCGATCGGCCCTCTTCGGCTCCAGAACGACCGACACGCCCGTGACCGGGTCCTGTCTCACTTCCGACATCGTCTACCTCCCCCGGTGCTACGCTGTGTGGCAAGCATACGACACCGTGACCGGGAGGCCCGCGTGACCCTGTCCGCCGAGATCCCCTTCCTCGACGAGCTCCCCGACCTGAGCGCGCTGCTCTCCGGGGCGGAGACGCTCTTCACCGATCTGGACGGCACTCTGCTGGGACGGGGTGCGTCGATCCTGGCCGATGGAGAGGGACGTCCGACCCTCGACACCGTCACCGCCGTTGCGGCGCTCAACACAGCGGGGCTGCGGGTCGTGATGACCTCGGGCCGCAACGCCAGGCAGCTCCGCGAAGCCTCTCGCTTGTTGAGCTGGACCGATTTCATCGCCGAGATGGGCTGCATCCGCAGCTACGATCGCGGCGCGCGCGTCGTCTACGACACCGGCACTTGGACACCGGACGCCGTCCGCCAGGGCGAGACCCCCTACGAAGCGATCGTGCGCGTGGGCGCCGTCGACCTGCTGCGCGAGCGGTTCCCGGGGCTGATCGAATATCACGATCCCTGGCATCTCGACCGCGAGGTGACCCACGTCCTGCGGGGCAACGTGCCGATCGCCGAGGCGCAGGCGGCCCTCGACGAGCTGCCGCTCCCGGTGCACATCATCGACAACGGCATCATCCATCCGCGCCACCACACGCTCATCTGCAGCGAGATCCACGCGATCCACCTCGTGCCTGCGGGCACCTCCAAGCAACGCGCGATCGCCGCGGACCTGGCCGAGAAGGGCCTTGGGCGCGAGACCGCCCTGTCCATCGGTGATTCCTCCGCCGACGTGGCCATGGCGGAAGTCACCGGACTCATGGTGTGCGTCCGCAACGGCCTCGACGACCCGACGCTGCTCGCCCGCGCCCGCGGGCGCGCGGGGGTCGCGGCAACACGCGCAACCTACGGCTCCGGTTGGGCCGAACTCGCGCACGCATGGCTGGCGGCCAAGGCACCCGTCAGCGCCTAGCTGCAGCCGTTCCGCCCGGGTTGCGTGGCCGCGGCGCCCTAACTACAATGGGCGTCGCCCCTTGCGGGGCGTTGACACCACGAATACGGCTCAAATCCGTTAGGTGCGGCTCCTGTTCGAACACAGGCCACTGCCCGGAAATGTCGAGAGACGCCAATGGGTAGAACAGCCCTCGCCGGCTTAAGGCGAAGGATAAAGTGGCTGGACCGGTAGTTCCGGTCCCTACGTCGGACAGTGCTAAAACCAAGACGAGGGATGCGAGCATGACGCGCGGACGCCTGCTACAGGTCTCCGGCGCGCAAGACCGCAGGCGGATCCTCGCTTCGCGGTTCCTCATGCGGCCCCTCGTCCCCCAAGGACGGCGGGGCCTTTTTCGTTGTGTCGGTCATGTAGCCGGATAGATGAGGACTTAGTGAAACCCCCAAGTAGTCACTAGGTTCCGGCCTCCTGCACCGTGCAGGGTCTGCCGGAACCACCACCGACAGACCCGACTGGTCGCGTCCGCTCAAAAGACGGATGCACGAACGGCACGGGAGCAGACATGATCTATCTCACCCGCATGCTCGGTAAGCCGGTGCTCGACGCCAACGGCGAGCAGGTCGGCACCATCAGTGACATCGCCATCTCCACCGGCGAGGTCTTTCCCCGCGTCACGGCACTGGCCTTCCTGGGACCCGGGAAGACCCCATTCATGCTGTCGTGGCGCAAGTTCGTGGACGACGTCGACGATGACCGCGTCACGCTGGGGGTGCCCCGCAACGAACTGCGCTTCTCCTACCTGCAGTCCGACGAGGTGCTGCTCGCCCACGACCTGCTCAACAAGCAGATCGTCGACACCCAGGGGATGAAGGTCGTGCGCGTCAACGACCTCAAGCTCTCCGATTCGCGCGGACAGCTGCGACTGCTCGGCGCAGAGGTCGGCGTCCGCGGCATCCTGCGCTCGTTGTGGCCGCCGCTCGAGACCGCCGTCGCATCGGCCGCCAAGCTCTTCAGGCACCCACTATCCGAGAGCATCATCGCGTGGAACTACATGGACCTGCTCGAGCGCGACCTGAGCCACGTCCAGCTCTCGGTCACCCACAAGCGCCTCCACGAGTTGCATCCGGCCGACGTCGCAGATGTGCTCGAACAGCTCTCCCCGTCCCAGCGCGCACGCGTCTTCGAGCACCTGGACAACGACCAGGCCGCCGAGGCGATCTCCGAGCTCGAGGACGAGCTGCAGGCCGACGTGCTCGACGACCTCACCGACGAGCGCGCGTCCGACATCCTCGAGATCATGGACCCCGACGACGCCGCCGACATCATCGGCGACCTCCCCTACGACAAAGCAGAGACGCTCCTCCACCTCATGGGGGTTCGCGAGGCGCGCCAGGTCCGCAAGCTTCTCGGCTACCGCGAGAAGAGCGCCGGCGGCATCATGACGCCGGAGATCACCACGGTGACCGAGGAGATGACCGTACAGCAGGTCCTCGACCAACTGCGCGCCACCTCGGAGGAAGTCGAGAGCATCTACTACGTCTACGTGGTGGGCGCCAAGCGCGTGCTGGAAGGCGTGATCTCGCTGCGGGACCTCATCGTCTCGAGCCCGGACACCGTCGTGTCCGAGATCGTCGAGCGCGAACTGTTCACCGTCGGCCCCGACGACGACCAGGAGCAGGTCGCCGACATGATGAGCAAGTACGACCTGCTCGCACTACCGGTCGTGGACGAAGCCGGCCGCATCCTCGGGATCGTGACCGTCGATGACGCCCTCGACGTCATGGAAGAGGAGTCCGCCGAGGACCTGCAGCTGGCGATGGGCTCGATGCAGGGCGCGGCCGACGCGTGGATGTGGCTGAGGCGCACCGGGAGCTGGGCGGTCATCTGGGCCGTGATAGCGCTCGCGCTCGCCGCCGCGTTCCGCACGATGTCCGGCCCGGCGACCCCGTGGAGGCTCGCCGCCGGCACCGCTATCCTGTTCGTCCCGGTGGTCCTGCGGGTCGCCGAGGACCTCGCCTCGCGCGCCACGAACTCGCTCATCGAGGACCCGGGCGCAGCGGGCCGACCACCCCTCGGGCGCCGCCTGCTCTCCAGCGCGCTCGTAGGACTCATCCTGGGCGGCATCGGTGGACTCGCCGTGTTCGCCATCGCGGACGTCACGACCCAGACGCCTTTCCTGGCCGCCGCGGTGGCGGTCCCGGTCGCGGTGACCTTCCTGCTGACGGCACTTCTCTCGACCGTTCTGACGGTTCTGATCGAACGTGCATCCGACGCCGATCGCCGCTTGCGTCCTGTGTTCCTGCCCGGCGCCTTGCTGTTCTCTGCGACGGCGATCTACCTGGGGCTGGCTGCCGCGGCATGGACCCTCGCGACCGGCACCGCTGCGATCTCGCACTGATGCCCGGCAGTACCCCTCATACGATCGACAAGCCCGCCAAGCCGCGGTCTCGCGTGTGGCTGCTGTTCGCCGTCATCGGCCCCGGCGTCATAGCCGCGAGCGCCGGCAACGACTCGGGCGGCATCTCTACGTACTCGCAGGCGGGCGCCAAGTACGGCTACTCGATGCTGTGGATGATGCTCCTGATGACCTTCTCTCTGGTCGTCATCCAGGAGATGGCCGGACGCATGGGCGCCGTCACCGGCAAGGGCTTCGCGGCGCTGATCCGAGAGCGGTTCGGGATACGGCCGACGTTCTTCGCGATGCTCATGCTGCTTGCGAGCAACGCGGCGACCAGCGTGGCAGAGTTCGCGGGGATCGCCGCGGCGATGGAGCTCTTCGGGGTGAGCCGCTACATCTCCGTCCCTGTCGCTGCGGTCGTCGTGTGGCTGCTCGTCGTGCGCGGATCGTTCCGCAACGTCGAGAAGGTGCTGCTGGCGCTCTCGCTGGTGTTCGTGTCGTACGTGATCACCGCCTTCGCCGCCAAGCCCGACTGGCTCGTGGTCGGGAAGGCTCTCGTCACGCCGACCGTGCAGTTCAACCCGGGATTCTTCGCGCTGGCCGTCGCGCTCACGGGGACGACGGTCGCGCCGTGGATGCAGTTCTTCGTGCAGAGCAACATCGTCGACAAGGGCACGTCGATCAAGGAGTGGGCGCTCGCCCGCTGGGACGTTATCGCGGGGGCGATCGCCGCGAACCTCGTCGCCATCTTCATCATCGTGACGACGGGCACCGTGCTCCACCCGAAGGGGATGGTGATCGACCAGGCGTCGCAGGCGGCGGTCGCGCTGACCCCGCTGGTGGGACAGTACGCGACGGTCCTCTTCGCGATCGGCCTGCTGTCGGCCTCGGTGCTCGCGGCATGCGTGCTCCCGCTGACCGCCGGCTACTCGATCTGCGAGGCGTTCGGGTGGGAAGCGGGCGTCGACCGAAAGTTCTCCGAGGCGCCCGCATTCATCGGCATCTACACCTTCGTCATCTTCGTCGGCGCGGCACTCATCCTGATCCCGGGCGCCAACCTGATCGCGGTGATGATCCTGTCGCAAGTCATCAACGGCATGATGCTGCCGTTCCTGCTCATCTTCATGATGGTGATCATCAACGACCGCCGGATCATGGGCGAGCATCGCAACGGCCGCGTCAACAACATCATCGCGTGGCTGACGATCGTCTCGGCCATCGGCCTCACGGTGGCGCTGCTCGTGGTCACGGCCTTGGGGCTCGGGGGCTAGGGCGACATGGAGCTGCGGAAGCGCACGATAAGAGACGAGGCCCGGGCCGCGAGGCGCGCGATGGATCCCGCCACCCGGCGCGCTGCCGGTGAGGCTGCGGCCGTGAGGGCCCTCGCCCTTCCGCAGCTCGCGAACGCCCGCACGGTATTGGTCTACGCCGCGATGCCCGAGGAGCTCGACGCGTCCCCGCTCGCCGCGGCCTTGCGCACGCGCGGCGCGCGGACCGCATACTCACGGGTGTGCGCGCCCGGTGGACTCACGCTCCACTGGAGCGACGGTGACGACCTGGAAGCCGGTCCCTTTGGGATCCGGGAACCCGCGGAGTCCTCGCCGAAGGCCGATGCGGCCGAGATCGACGTTGTGATCGTCCCGGGTACCGCGTTCGACGAGTCGTGCCGCCGCCTCGGGATGGGAGGGGGCTTCTACGACCGCCTACTGCCGCGCCTGCGCCCCGGGGTGGTGACGATCGGACTCGCGTTCGACGAGCAGATCGTCGATGAGGTTCCCACGGAGGCGCATGACGTCCCGCTCGATCTCGTCGTCACCCCAACGCGGACCATGAAGCGGCCCACCTGACGGAAAGTGCTACGGGGTGGGACCCGGAGGCCTGTTCAACTCACTCAGTGTGACCATGGTGTAGCCACGCGCCTTCAGACCCCTGATGATGGGCTCGAGCGCCTCGACGGTGTGCGACCGATCGCCACCGCCATCGTGCATGAGGATCACGGAGCCCGGACGCACCCTGTCGAGCACCCGTCGCGCGATCGTGGCCGCCGCCGGGCGCTTCCAGTCCTTCGGATCGATCGTCCACAACACGACGCGCATTCCCAGCCGCTTGGCCTCGCGGAACACGAAGGAATTCTTCGAGCCTCCGGCGGGACGGTACCAGGCCGGCTTCACCCCGAGCACGCTCTGGATCGCCTTTGCGCCGTCTCCGATCTCACTCGTGATCAACTTGTGGGAAGCCCGGGCGAGGTACTTGTGCGAATAGGAGTGGTTACCGATCTCCATGCCTGCGGCGAGCACCCGCCCGGCCATCTCGGGCCTGGCCTTCACCTGACGTCCGAGCATGAAGAACGTCGCCTTCACCGCGCCCGCCTGCAGCTGCGCGAGAACAGCGTCGGTGCTGCCCGGCCACGGCCCGTCGTCGAAAGTGAGCGCGACCTCCTTGCGGTCCGGCCACGCGGGCTCGCGCCGTATCGTCATCTCCGTACCGGGCGAGATGACACGCCGCGAGACCTCTTCGCCGGTGAGCGAGCCGACGACCACCTCGGCGGTGCCGGTCGTCCCGCTGTCCTCGACGCTCTCGAACGGCCCCTGTCCGACGAAGCGAAGTGCCTGCGTTGTCTCGATCGTCGTGGTCGTCACCGGTTCGACCCTATCGGGGCCGTGCGCACTCGAGATGCGCGAACCCGGCCCGATCAAGGTCGCAGCGGCGACGCGCTTCCCGTTCACACTCACGGCCGGCAGAGCGCCCGCGCCTACGCGCAGCAGACGACCGTTCACGGAGACGAGGTTTCCGGGGACCTCTTCGACCCGGCCCTCGCGGACCAGATCGGCCACCGTCGTCCCGCGGAGCAGCAGTGTGAGTCTTCCATCGATCCTGACCGGCAACAGCAGAAGACCCGCGACGACCACAAGGGTCGCGAGGGTCAGCGCGACCGCGACTCCGCGGCTCGGGCGGTCGGCGACGGCGGAGGGCTCGTGATCGGCCACCCCATCGTGCGGCGCTATCGACGGCTCGATCTCGGTGTCACCGTCGGGCTGTGATTGCTGCTGGCTCATACGGTCGTCTCACGCGAAATGCGTACCACGCTGCCACCGGCCAGACCGAAAAGGACTTCGCGATCGATGCGCACCATCGATGCCGGAGTCCCTGCAGCCGTATAGACCGTCGTGAATCGGCCGAGCGACTCGTCGATGAAAACGGTCAGATCTCCGGGCAGGTCGTAGGGGGACACACCGCCGATCGCATATCCGGTGGCGGCTCTTACCGTGTCGGCGTCCGCGAACCGGACAGAAGAGGCGTTCATCAACCCGCCGATGGCCTTCGTGTCGCCCCGCCGGTCGCCGGCCACGAGCGCGAGCACGGGACGCGCGTCAGCGACGAACACGAGCGACTTCACGATCTGACCGACCTCGCACCCCACCGCTTCGGCAGCCAGCTCGCACGTCTTGGTCGAGCGGTCGTCGAAGGTGATAAGCCCCTCGGCGAGCCCGCGCGCCTCCAGAAACGTACGCACCCGTTCGAGCGACCCCGTCTTGCGTTGTGGTGCGGCGGCCCGGTCCATCACTGCTGTCCCTTCGTCATACCTGTCGCGTTGACCAATGGGGCCGGTACCCGCTCTGCGAGACCGCGCGGAAGCTTCATCGCGTCGAGGACGGCCTCGAGGTTCTCGGTCCAGCTCACCAGCGTCTTCAACTCCAGGCGCATCAGCGGATAGACCGGATGCGGGCGGGCGACCCGGAAACCCTGGCGGAGCAGGAACTCGACGCTCATGAGAGGCGTACGTTCGCGATCGGCGATGCCTGCGTCAGCGTACGCCTCCACGACCTTCTCCCTGCGGGACACGAGGTCGCGCAGCGCCGCCAAAAGAAGCACCTTGCCGAGCCCGACATCGCGTACATCGGACATGACATGCAGGCATGCGATGAGCACGGCATCGTCATCGGGAGCGCCCGAGGGCATCGCCATCGCCCGCGGGAAGAACCGCCCCGGAGCATACTTGATGAAGCCGAGCGGGGCACCGCCTTCGTACGCCACCAGGCCACAATCGCCCCACTCTGCCCGAACGGTGGAGACCCACTGCTCGAGCGCAGCGCGGTCATCCGCGGGCCCGCATCCCGGAGCGCCGAAGCCACGGGATTCCCACAGAGCGCACGAAGAACATGGATCCGGCAAATCGCCGACCCGCTCATCGGTCAGCGGCCGGATGCGTCTGGCCATCGCAGCTCGCCCGCCTCGGTCCCGGCGCTCACTTGTCGTCCTTCATTCCCTCGCGGAACGCCTTGGCACTGTCGCGCCAAGTGCGCTTCACGGTCGCCGCGGCGCGCTGCGAGATGTCCGACTCCGCCGCCGCCCTGATCGTCCGGCCCGCGGCCCCGCTCGCCTCGACGACTGCATCGCCGGCGGCACGGACCACCGCCGACGCAGCGATCGCGCCTTCGGCGGCGGTCTTTGCGAATCCTCCGGAACCCTCGAGATCGGCGGCTGCCACATCGATGTGGACCGCACCCTCCCGGTAGCCCAGGACGGCCTCGCCCGGAACAAGGTAACGGCCGTGCGCCACATCGGCCACGGCTCCGGCCCCGACGTCGACCCTCGTGACCACACCGCTCTCCGGATCGAACTCCACGTCACTGACCCGGCCGACCTGTTCGCCACCGGGGCCCAGGACCGTCATGCCCGTCCAGATCACGGTGATGTCAGGGTCGTAGCCAAGGTCCTCGGCCGCACGTCGTCCACTCGGCAGCTTGACGAGGCCGCACGTCGTGCCCTCGGGCCCGATGCTCAGTGCGGACAGCGGCAGATACGTTCCCGGCCGCTCGACCACCTTCAGCGCCGCCGGGGGGCGCACCGCTACGCCGATCACCCGTGGCTCGGCGGGATGGTAGAGCAAATCGGTGACGGCGCCGAGGGCCACACCCTCGGCCCCGGTGAGCGCCTGCCCCTCGATGCTGCTCGCGAACACCATGCGTGAACGACCTCGTCTCGAAGAGACAGGGCCGGCCGCCCTTCGTGGATCGGCGCCCGGCCCTGCTCGATTTTTGTACGATCGGGCGGCTAGACTCCCGGCTGCGCCGCGGTCCCGGGCGTCGACTCGGACGTCTTCTCGGCAACGAAGTCGAGAGCGTCGGCTGCCTTGCCTTCGGCCATGTCGACGGCACCCTTCGCGGCCTCGGCGCCGGTCTTGATGCCCGCGCGAGCCTCTTTGCCCAGCTCCGTGACCTTGGAGCGGACGACCTGCGAGCCTTCGTCGATCTTGACCTTCACGACTTCGGCGACTTCGCCCACACGGCCCCTGTACTCCCCGGCCTTCTCGGCCACGGTGTCCTTCGCCGTCGAGTAGGCCTCGACGAGCTTCTCGCGGCCGTCCTCGTAGGTCTCCTTGGCTTCACCCATGTACTCCTGGCCCCGGTCGACGAGGATCTCGCGCGTCTCCTTGCCCGAACGCGGGGCGAAGAGCAGGCCGAGTACGGCGCCGAGCAGTCCGCCGAGCAGGAACGCACCGAAGCGGTTTCCGCCACGCCTGTAGTCATCGTACATACAGCACACCTCCGTCACCGGTCATCCATCGATACGGTGGCGAACCAACACTCGCCGACCGTGCACCCATAACTGTACCCCTACATGCCGCGCGTGAGCGCCGCGAGTGTCAACCTATCGACCAGATTCTTGAAATCGAGTCCCGCGGCCTCGCCCGCCATCGGAAGCAACGACGTCTCCGTCATGCCGGGACTCGTGTTGACCTCGAGTACCCACGGGTGCCCGTCACCATCGACGACCATGTCGACGCGACTGACATCCCGGCAGCCGAGCAGAGCGTGACATCGCGCGGCCAGCCGCTCGACCTCGGCGGTGACATCGGGAGTCAGGCGTGCGGGGCAGTAGTACTCCGTCTCGCCGCGCGTATACATCGCGCGGAAATCGAACAAGCCCGACTTCGCGACCATCTCCACCGCGGGCAGCACCGCGGGACCGTCCGGTCCGTCGAGCACCGAGACCGCCAACTCGCGGCCATCCACCCACTTCTCGACGAGTGCGGCGTCGCCGTACGACAGCGCGGAGAGCAGCGCCTCCGGGAGCGCCTCTGCGTCCGCGACCCTGGTGAGTCCCAGTGCGGAGCCCTGCTTCGTTGGCTTCACCACGACGGGGAATCCACCCACGGCGGCCGGCACCAGGTCGAGCGCCCCGGCCGCGCCCATCTCCTTGAACGCATCGGCCGTGAACGTCACCCACGGAGGAGTCGGCACACCTGCAGCCGCCATCAACCGCTTGGACAGTGATTTGTCCCACGCGAGCAGGCTGGCCACGACGCCGGGGCCCGTGTAGGGGATCCCAAGGAACTCCAGCGCCTCCTGCACGGTGCCGTCCTCGCCGAACCTGCCGTGAAGCGCGATGTACACGGCGTCAGGACGTTCGCGACGGAGTGTGTCGACGAGCTCGGACGTCACGTCGAGCGCGATCGCCCGGTAGCCCAGCTCCGTGAGCGCACCGAACACGCGCTCGCCACTGCGCAGCGACACCTCGCGTTCGAGCGACCGGCCACCCATGAGTACCGCTATCTTCTCTTTCACGCACGCACCTCCTGTCGCTGCCCGCCGGGTGCGGCGGGCAGGGCCCCTGCGGTCACGAAGGCGCGGTACAGCGCCAGTTTGTCCTCGAGCACTTCGGCGATCCTTCGCACGCCCTCTTCGATCCGCGCCGGCTCTTCGTAACAGAACGCGAGACGGAGACTGTTGCGTCCGCTGCCATCGGGATAGAAGTCGCTGCCGGGAACGAATGTGACGCCGTGCTCCACCGCCTCGGCGAGCAGCGGTCTCGTGTCGAGATGCGCGGGCAGCGTCACCCACACGAAGAAGCCGCCCTCGGGATGCGTCCATGTCACGTCGGCCGGGAAGTGCTCGACGAGCGCGGCGAGCATTGCGTCCCGGCGCTCGTGGTAGGTCTTCGTCAGATCGGCGAGCACCCGGCGCCAGGCGGTGCCCTTCATGTAGTGCTCCGCCACAGACTGCGCGAACGACGAGCCGCACAGGTCAGCACCCTGCTTGGCGAGCAACACCTTCGCGAGTATCGGGCGCGGCGCGGCCATCCAGCCCAGTCGCAGGCCCGGCGCGAAGATCTTGCTGAACGTGCCGAGGTAGATGACGTCGGCGTCGAGCGCGCGCAGAGGCAGGACGTGTCCACCTTCGTAGCGCAGCCGGCCATAAGGGTCGTCCTCGACCACCGGGATGTCGTATTCGCGCGCAAGTTCCAGCAGGCGACGCCGCCGGTCAGGAGTGAGCGTCACTCCCGCAGGGTTCTGGAAGTTCGGGATCGTGTAGATGAACTTCGCGCCCTGCGGGCCGAGCCGGCGCAGCGTCTCCTCCAGCAAGTCGACCCGCATGCCGTGCTCGTCGGTCTCGATCCATTCGATCCTCGGGCGATACACCGAGAACGCCTGGAGTGCTCCGACGTAGGTCGGCCCCTCGCAGATGACGGTGTCGCCAGGGTCGAGGAACACTTTGGCGAGCAGGTCGAGCCCCTGCTGGGCCCCCGAGGTGACGATAAGGTCGTCCTCGGAGAGGCGGACGCCCGTCTCCGCCATGAGGCCGACGATCGTGGATCGAAGCGGATAGCGGCCCTCGCTGGAGCCGTACTGCAGCGCCGCCGGACCGTCGTGCTTGAGCGCCTCGCGCACCGCCCTCGACACGGCTTCGTGCGGGACGCGCCGGACATCCGGCATTCCGCCCGACAGCGAGATCACGTCGGGGCGGGAGGCGGCGGCGAACAGGTCGCGCACCGCCGATGAACGGACATCGGCCATGGCGGCCGCGTAGCGACCGTCCCAGCGATCGAAGATCACACGCGCACTGCCCATCGCGCTCCCCGCCTTCCGCATCCGGTCTCCGACAGCATTCCCCGGAAACACAAAGACGACCCCCCGATCAACAGGGCGAGGGTCGTCTCTCGCGGTACCACCTGTCTTCGTCTTCCGCGCACGCAGCAACGGGAAGACCTCAACCCCGGTACGGTAACGGTCCGGGAGACCGACCGGCTTCCGTCCCCGTTGAGCGGGACCTGGCCGGGGACATCGGAGGGGTGGCTGGGTGCGCGTCGCGCCCTCTTCCCTCACGTCCGTGATGTCTTTGTGAACACCCCGGGCACGCCCCGGGAGTGGGCCGTAGGCTACACCGCATAGGGGCGGAAGGTCAACCACCAGCGGCTAACTGCGCGACTCCGCCGGCCGCGCACGCGTCAGGAGCCGAGCGCGTCGCAGCAGGTCCTCATCGGCCAGCAGCTCGCCGGCCGGCCCATCGGCGATGGCCGACCCGTCTGCCAACACCACGCAGCGATCCGCAAGACGCGCAGCGAAGCGCAGATCGTGGGTGACGAGCAGCACCCCGGCGCCCTCATCCAGCCTGCGGTCCACTGCCGCGGCCACCGTCTCCGCCGCGGTGGCGTCGAGTGCCTTGGTCGGCTCGTCGAGCACGATCACGCGTGGATCGGCCACGAGCACCGACGCGAACGCCACGAGCTGCCTCTGGGAGGCGGTGATCTCGTGCGGGTTCTCCTGGGCGAGGCCCTCGATACCAAGCTCGACCATCACCGCGCGCGCACGCTCGATAGCCGCCGTCCTGGACATCCCTTGTGCGATAAGGCTCCAAGCGACCTCGACGTCGACGACGCGGTTGAACACCTGATCGTCGGGGTTCTGGAACAACAGCCCCACGTGACGCGCGAGCTCCCAGACCCTCCGGGGCCCGATGTCCTCACCCAACACGCGTACGCTACCGGCGTCCGGGCGCAGCAGGCCGATGGCGTGCCGCATGAGCGTGGTCTTGCCCGCCCCGTTGGGCCCCAGCAGCGCGACCGACTCCCCCGCATGCACAACAAGGTCCACCTCGTCGACGCCGCCCCCCGTGCCGAAGCGGTGGGTGACCGAGCGCATCTCCAGCACTGCATCACCCATGGGGCGCGCAACGTGGACGTACGCTGGCGCGGCCTGCGCTTCGTCCTCGGTGCGGACGCCTGCGACCAAGTGGATGCGACGCGCCCCGTCAGGCACATGGTCGGCCTCCCGCGTGGCGATCAGGACCGTGGCGCCGTCTGCGGCGCACCCGGTGGCCAGAGTCAGGACTTCATCGACCGACGCCGGGTCGAGTTGCTCGAACGGTTCGTCCAACAGGAGCAGGTCGGGATCGACCGCGAGTGCCGCCGCCACAGCGACCTTCTGACGCTCGCCTCCTGACAGCGTGTGCAGCAGGCGCCCCTCGAGTCCCGCGATGCCGACGACCGCGAGCGCCGCCCGTACCGCAGTCTCCAGGTCCTCGGTTGAGACCCCGCGGTTCTCGAGCGGGAATGCGATCTCGTCGAAGACCGTGCGGAACAGGTAGATCCCTGCATCCTGCATCACCATCGCCGGTACCGGCGCAGACCCTTCGAGGGGCGACCCCACCTCGATGGTGCCTTGCAGTTTGCCCTCGACCACCGTTGGGATCACACCCGCCAGCACGGCGAGCAGCGTGCTCTTGCCCGCCGCATTGGGACCCGTGATCCATGTCTCGGTGCCGACCTCCGCCTCAAAGGACACATCGGAGAGCGCCGGACTGCGATCGCCGAGATACGTGAAGCCGAGTCCCTTCGCGGAGATGCGCGCGCCGCGGGAGCTCATCGGAGTGCCAGCCTTGCCACGGTGCTCGCAGCGACCCACAGGACCCCGAGCGCGTAGCACGTCACGACCGCCGCGGTCACCCGGAACACGGGCTTGTCTCTCCTGCCCGACCCGTATCCGCGTACGTGCAGCAGCGCCGCCATCCCGTAGGCGCGCACGAGCGACTTCACGACGACCGGGATCATCACGGCAAGGTAGGCCCGCAACTTGCGCACGAGGTTGCCGCCCATTTCGAGGCCGCGCGCCTGCTGCGCCTGGATCGTCGTCTCCATCTGTTGCTTCATGACGGGCACCACGCTCAAGGTGAGCGAGACCATGATCCCGAGGTCATCGTTCACGTCGCCCACCCACCGGACGATGGCCAGCGGCCCCGTTGAGAGCAACATGAGGTAGAGCACCGTCACGAACCCGAGCAGACGCACCACGATCAGCAGCCCGGAGAGGAATCCCTGCACGCCGAACACCCAAACATAGTCGGTCGACCCGGGATACGCCCACGCGTAGATCACGACGATCGACGCGGAGACCCAGCCCACCGTGCGCCATGTCTTCAGAAGCGGAGTGAGGATCCGCAACGCGATGGCCACCATCAGAAGAGCGGCGAGCTGCACCACGAGGACGGAGATCGACGCACTCAGTGCGACGGCGAGTACGCCGCAACAGGTAAGGAACATCCGCGGGCCGACCGGCAGCGCGAGAAGCCCCACCGGATGGGGGAAGGCTCCCGGCTCGAAAGCCGGGAGCCCCCCAGCGGTATCAGTCGACACGAGGCGTCATCCGCGAGCGCCTATGCCTTTTCGGGGCCTGCGGCGAAGCCCTTCAGGTTCTTCGGAAGTGCGAGGATCACGAACATCACGAGGAACACGGAGAGGAGCTTGTCGACCAGGTTGGATCCGATGCGAGGAATAAAGGCCGCCGTGAAGACGTCCGCCCCGGACTTCATGAGCCCTGCGGTGAAGACGTCGATGCCGCCGCCGGTGAGGCCGCCGTAGACATAGGTCGCGATGACGGTACCGATGATCGGAGCGACGACCGCCACGATCAGGCCGGCGACCAGTACGACGATCCACTTCTGGAATCCGAACCTGATCGAGACATAGCCTACGATGAGACCCACCGCGATGTTGACGAGAGCGAACCACATGTCCATCGGGTTCTGGAGCGACATGATGATGTTGGTGAGACCACCGGTGAGCGCGCCCCACCACGGGCCGAGGATCGCCGCGGACAGGATGGTCCCGATGGTGTCGAGGAACACCGGCAACTTGAGCCCGCTTGCGAGCATCCCGCCTACGATGTTGATCCCGATTCCCACAGGCACGAACACGAGCGCGATACGCTTGTTCACTGGAGGCCCCTCTCGAAGGTGTCGTCACCAACTGCCAGCTGGTGACCGCGCACAAGATATCATTGCGTTAGATAACTGTCATTACTCCGTTTGATTTCTAAATAGCACCATGTCGACATAGATCGCACGATTGCTGAAGGAGCGAACGATGGTGCGTACTGACGGAACCCGGCGGAACACCCCTTCCGATGGCAGGGGGCGTCGCATAGCACTCGTCTGCCACTGCCTGCTCAACGCCAACTCCAAGGTCGAGGGCCTCGCCGAATACGCAGGCGTCCACCCTCTCATCGCGAGGCTGGCTGAGCTGGGGATCGGGGTGATCCAGATGCCGTGCGCCGAGATGAGCGCCTGCGGCATGGACAGGCCC
>DATCIG010000064.1:0-25905 GCA_036507895.1 Coriobacteriia bacterium | reverse complement strand
ATTCGACTCCGACCGGATCCTTGCGGCACTGCCGGGAGGCGAGGGGTCGTGAAGACCAGGTGGATGTCCGACAACCTCCCCTATATCGGCTTCGTCGTGGCTGTGGCCGTCGGCCTCTACGCGAGCAGCCTCTACAGCTACCTCCTGTTCCATGGCCTCATCGAGATCACGACGATCGCTATCGGCTTCGCGCTCTTCATCCTGGTCTGGAACACGCGCAGGTTCCTGTCGAACAGCTTCCTCAGCATTCTGGGGATCGGCTATGCGTCCATCGCCGTGATCGACCTGCTTCACACCCTCGCATACAAAGGCATGAACGTGTTCCTGGGCTTCGGCACGAACCTGCCGACTCAACTCTGGATAGCAGCACGCTACCTTCAGGCCGTCACCATCCTCGCCGCGCTGCTCTTCGTCAGGCGCAGAGTGGACAACCGCATCATTCTCGGTGTGTACGCTGCAGCGGTCTCAGTGCTCACGGCGCTGATATTCTCCCGCCATTTCCCAGATGCCTACATCGAGGGGCGAGGGCTCACTCCCTTCAAGATAGACAGCGAGTATGTGATAACCGTTCTCCTCATCGTCTCGCTGTACCTTCTCTACAGGCAACGGAAGCACTTCAATGGCACGGTCTTCTACCTCGCGGCCGCTTCGGTGGCCTTCACGGTCCTCTCCGAGGTGTCGTTCACCGCATATGTGAGTGTGTATGGCTTTGCCAATCTGGTCGGGCACTTCGCCAAACTGGCGGCCTTCTACCTCATCTACAGGGCGATACTCGTCACCGGACTCCAAGAGCCTTTCGATCTCATCTTCACAGAACTCAGTCAGGCGCAGGAAGCACTCGAGAAGGCCCGCGATACCCTGGAGGACCAGGTAGAAGAGCGCACCGCGGAGCTTCGCGCCAGCGAGGAGAAGTACCGAGCTCTGGTCGAATGCGCCAACGATGCCGTGTTCATCCAGGAGATTGAAGAGGACGGAACGCCGGGTCCCGTCGTCGAGGTCAATGAAGTGGCGTCCGAGCAGTTCGGATACGGCAGAGAAGAACTCGCCGAGCTGAGCCCGGCGGGACTCAACGATCCCCTGTACCCTGGCGGGACCACGCGGATCACGGAGCGGCTCCTGAAGGATGGTCACGCGGTCTTTGAGACGGCACAGATCGCGAAGGACGGCCGGAGCATCCCGGTGGAGGTGAGCGCCCGTGTGATAGAGGTCGGGGGAGGTCGCCTCCTCCTCTCCCTCGTTCGCGACATCACGGAGCGCAGGCAAGCCGAGCAACTCCGCATAGCCAAGGAAGCCGCGGAGCGGGCAAGCGCCGCGAAGAGCGCCTTCCTCGCCAACATGTCCCACGAGATCCGCACCCCGATGAACGCCATCCTGGGTTTCTCGCAGCTGATGAGGCGCGACAAGGGGCTGTCCGAGCGTCAGCGTCAGCAACTCGACACCATCAACAGCAGCGGCGAGCACCTGCTCGCGCTCATCAACGACGTGCTCGAGATGTCGAAAGTCGAGGCCGGGAGGGTCTCGACCCATCCGGCGGCGTTCGCCCTCCAGTCCCTGCTCGACGAGATGGGCTCGCTCTTTGCCCTGCGAGCCGAGGCCAAGGGGCTCGAGTTCCGTGTCACCTGCTCGGACGAGGTGCCCCGGTTCGTCGTGACCGATGAGAACAAGCTGCGTCAGATACTCGTGAACCTGCTGGGCAACGCCGTGAAGTTCACGGACACGGGGGGCATCGAGCTGCGCGTGGCGACGCGGCATGACGATGCGGGCAAACTTCGCCTGCTGGTGGAAGTCCGGGACACCGGGCGGGGGATCGCGCCCGAGGACATGGGCAGGCTGTTCCAGCACTTCGAGCAGGTTGTCGCGGACCGGACCGCGGATACCGGCACCGGTCTCGGCCTTGCGATCAGCCGCGAGTTCGTGCGTCTCCTCGGCGGCGAGATAGAGGTGGAGAGCACGCTCGGGGCGGGCAGCGTCTTCAGGTTCGACATCGCCATCGAGCGGGCCGCGGCGGAAGCCGTCGTGGGCGTCGCTGAGAAGCGTCACGTCGCGGGGCTGCGCCCCGGGGAGCCGCGGTACCGGGTCCTCGTCGCCGACGATGACCCGACCAACCGCGAGCTGCTCGTCCAGCTGCTCGAACCGGTCGGGTTCATCGTGAGGTCGGTGTCCGACGGCAAGGCCGCCCTGGACGAGTACGAGAGGTGGCATCCGCACCTGATCCTGATGGACATGCGCATGCCCGTGATGGACGGCTACGAGGCCACCCGGCGCATCCGCGCGATGCCGGGCGGTGCCGACGTCGCGGTGATCGGCGTGACTGCGAGCGTGTTCGCGGAGATGCGACAGGGGGTGTTCGACGCGGGGGTCGACGAGTTCGTGGGCAAACCGTTCCACGAGAGCGAGCTCTTCGAGAAGATCGCGAAGCTTCTTGGGGCACACTACGTGTACGAGGATGAGGCGGCCACGCCGGAATCGGAGTCCGAGGGCGCGTTCAGCGCCGAGGCGCTCGCCACACTCCCGAAGGACCTGGCCGACCGCATCCGGCTGGCCACCGTCAACGCCGACTTCGACACCGTGCTGGAGCTGGCGGACGAGGTCGGACGGACCGACCAGCCGCTCGCCACGGCGCTGTGCAGCCTTGCCGAGAGATTCGACGCCGAGCGGATACTGGCGGCAATGCCGGGAGGTGATGGGTCGTGAGGAGAAGGTGGATATGGGCGTCCTTGGCCTCGGCGGTCGCCGTCGTCGCCATCGCCGCCGCGTGCTCCCCTGCACCACAGCCCTCACGGGTCCTGGCCGCGCAGGCGTCGACCCTTGCATCAGGCACAGCGTTCGCATCGGTCGAACCGGCATTTGCGCCACGCAAGCCCGGGACGCTCCTGTTCCTCGGGAACAAGAACATCGCTCCGGTGGTCTACCTGGATGGCACCACGCCCGCAGGACTCGCGGTCGACATGGCTCGTGCGCTCGCGGAACACATGTCGCGACCTGTCGAGATCAGGGCGATGGACTGGAAGCAGGCCCAGAGCATTGTTGCCAGTGGGCAAGCTGATGCCTTGATCCAGATCAACGCGACCGAGGAGCGCAAGAAGATCTACGACTTCTCGGATCCGTTCCTCGAGTCGCACTTCGCGATCTTCGTGCGTTCGGATCAGATGGGCATCTCCGGGGTCTCGAGCCTTCACGGCCTGCGAGTGGGTGTCGAATCAGGGGGCCTGCCCCAGCAACTCCTGGGGACAGACGCGCAGATCCCCCTGACGGTCATTCCCAGCTTCCCCGAAGGCTTCCGGAGGCTGAGCGCCGGAACCATCGATGCCGTTGTCGTGGACTACCGGGTGGGGTCCTATGTCCTTGCCAGCAACAGCATCGGGGGCATCAGGGTGGCGGGTGACCCCGTCGCACCGTCCTACTCCTCGATCGCGGTCCGGAAGGGGAATACGGCGCTTCTGGGCGAAGTCAACAGCGCCCTCAGGGCCATCAGGGCCGACGGCACCTACGACAGGATCATCGCCGACTGGGCGCCCACGGTGGGCGTGTTCGAGACGCAGGGTCAGATCAACGAGAGGGCCTACTACTCGATCATCATCCTCCTCGCGGTCCTGCTCCTGATCGCCGTGGCGTGGGCTTTGACGATCCGGAGACAGATGAAGCGGAAGAAGGCTGCGGAAGATGCCCTGAAGGCCACGCAGCGGAAGCTCGCGCTCTACTTCGAGCAGACGCTGCTGGGTGTCATCGAATGGGACACGGACTTCCGGGCAAGGGAGTGGAATCCGGCGGCTGAGGCGATCTTTGGCTACAGCCACGAGGAGGCGGTCGGCCGCCGCGCTGATGAACTCATCATTCCCGAGGCCCAGCGGGCTCGGATCGATGAGGCCTTCGAGCGTCTCCTGCGGCAAGAGGCCAGCGGGTTCAACACGAACGAGAACTTGACGAAGGACGGCCGGACCATCCTGTGCGAGTGGAACAACACACCGCTCGTGGACGAGAGCGGCGCGGTGGTCGGCATCATGTCTCTCGCTCGCGACATCACGGAGCGCAAGCGAGCCGAGGAGCTCCGGATCGACAAGGAGGCCGCGGAGAGGGCGAGCGCTGCCAAGACGGTCTTCCTCGCGAACATGTCCCACGAGATCCGCACCCCGATGAACGCGGTCCTCGGGTTCTCGCAGCTGATGAGGCGCGACAAGGGATTGTCCGAACGTCAGCGACAGCAGCTCGACACGATCAACAGCAGCGGCGAGCACCTGCTCGCACTCATCAACGACGTGCTGGAGATGTCGAGAGTCGAGGCCGGAAGGATCTCGACTCATCCGATCGCGTTCGCCCTCCAGTCCCTGCTCGGCGAGATGAGCTCACTCTTCGCCCTGAGGGCCGGGGCCAAGGGGCTGGGATTCCGTGTCATCTGCTCCGAGGATGTTCCCCGGTTCATCGTGACCGACGAGAACAAGCTGCGTCAGATACTCGTCAATCTGCTGGGCAACGCCGTGAAGTTCACGGACACGGGGAGCGTCGAGCTGCGCGTAGCGGTCCGCCGTGGCGAGGAAGACGGCCTTCGGCTCCTCGTCGAAGTCGCGGACACCGGCCGGGGGATCGCGCCCGAGGACATCAACAGGCTGTTCGGGTACTTCGAGCAGGTGGCCGCCGGGCGGCCCGCGGAAGCCGGCGCGGGACTCGGATTGGCGATCAGCCGGGAGTTCGCCCACCTGCTCGGCGGCGAGATCCAAGTGGACAGTCATCTCGGCGCGGGGAGCGTCTTCGCGTTGGAGATCGCGGTCGAGGAAGCCTCGGCGGATGCGGTGGCGATCAGCGCCGCGCCGCGCCGCGTCGTGGGACTGCGCCCTGGAGAGCCGCGGTACCGCGTGCTGGTGGCCGACGACGCACCGGACAACCGTGAGCTGCTCGTCGAGTTGCTCGAAGCGGCCGAGTTCAGGGTCAGGTCGGTCTCCGACGGCAAGGCCGCATTCGAGGAGTACGAGAGGTGGCATCCGCGTCTGATCCTCATGGACATACGCATGCCGGTGATGGACGGCTACGAGGCCACCCGGAGGATCCGTGCGACTCCCGGCGGCCGCGATGTCGCGATAGTGGGCGTGACCGCGAGCGTGTTCTCAGAGATGCAGCAGGGGGTCTTCGACGCGGGGGTGGACGAGTTCCTGGCGAAGCCCTTCCGCGAGAGCGAGCTCTTCGACAAGATCGGGAGACTCCTCGGTGTGCACTACGTGTATGAGGAGGACGCCGCCACATCCGCACCGGTGACCGAGAGCGCGTTCAGCGCCGAGGCGCTCGCCGCGCTCCCCAAGGATCTCACCGACCGCATACGTCAGGCCACCGTCAACGCGGACTTCGATGTAGTGCTGGGACTGGCGGACGAGGTGGGCCGGACCGACAAGGGCCTTGCTGCGGCGCTGCGCAGCTTGGCCGAGAGATTCGACTCAGAGCGCATCATCGCGGCGCTCCCCGGAGGTGAGGGCTGATGACCGATCCAACGGCTGCTGTCGTGCCGACCGAGGACGTGTCGCCGGACGCCAAGGGTGACATCTTGATCGTCGACGACACGGCGGCCAACCTCCAGCTGCTGTCCGGGATGCTCAAGGGGCAGGGCTATCGGACGCGCCTCGCGAGGTCCGGAGCGGCAGCGCTCAGAGCCGCTGAGAGCCAGTCACCCGACCTGATCCTCCTCGACATAATGATGCCGGAGATGGACGGGTACGAGGTGTGCCGTCGCCTGAAGGCGGACGAGCACCTGAGTGGGATCCCGGTCATCTTCCTCAGCGCTCTCGGCGAGACCGAGGACAAGGTCGAGGCCTTCGCTGCCGGCGGAGCGGACTACGTGACCAAGCCGTTCCAGTTCGACGAGGTTCGCGCCCGCGTCGAGACGCACCTCGGCCGGCGGCGCCTGCAGATCGAGGTCGAGCGATACAACCGCGAATTGCAGACCCTGGTACAGGAGCAGGTCAAGGAGATCGCGGACTCTCAGATGGCCACGATCTTCGCCCTGGCCAAGCTCGCCGAGTCCCGTGACGATGAGACGGGAAGGCATCTTGAGCATGTCCAGATCCTGTGCGGTCTGCTCGCCGACAAGATGCGCGGTCGGGCGGTACATGCGGAGATGGTCGATGGCGCCTTCATCGACAACATAATCCACGCCTCACCGCTTCACGACATCGGCAAGGTCGCCATCCATGACGACATCCTCCTCAAGCCGGGCAAACTGACCGTCGAGGAGTTCGAGATCATGAAGACCCACACGGTCCTGGGCGCCGCGACGCTTCAGGCGGTCATGAAGGAGTATCCGCACAACACGTTCCTCGAGATGGGGATCCTGATCGCGCGATCGCATCACGAACGCTGGGATGGAACGGGCTACCCCGACGGACTGGCGGGAGAGGCTATCCCGCTGTGTGCGCGGATCATGAGCGTGGCCGATGTGTACGACGCGCTGAGGTCGCCGCGGTGCTACAAGGCCGCGGTCCCACATCAGAAGTCGTGCAACATCATCCTCAAGAACTCCGGGACGCAGTTCGACCCCAAGGTCATCGAAGCGTTCGGCGCCTTGCAGGAGACTCTCGGTGGCGTGTGGCGGGATATCTCCGACTGACCATCGCGCGAGCCGAACACAGAAAGAGCCTGCCGGCGTTTCCGCCGACAGGCTCTTTTGCATCTATGGAGGCGACGCCCGGATTCGAACCGGGGATGAGGGCTTTGCAGGCCCCTGCCTTGCCACTTGGCCACGTCGCCAGACCGCCCCGATCTTCGGGGGTCCTGCTCAAAGACGAAAGCCGGATCCGGTGCTTGGCGCCAACCGGTCCCGGCCATCGGCGGGTGATCTATGGAGCGGACGACCGGATTCGAACCGGCGACCCCAACCTTGGCAAGGTTGTGCTCTACCAACTGAGCCACGTCCGCAAGCGCTGAAAGCGCAAGGGAGAGAATAGCGAAGCCGCTGCCCGCGCGCAACACCGACTTCATGCTTTGTCGGGCATTCAAGTCAGCACTGGCGTCCGGGGCGGCGGCTCGGTACAATACCCTCCGCTGCGTCTGACGCAGTCATGGGCGCTTAGCTCAGGGGGAGAGCACTTCCTTGACACGGAAGGGGTCGTAGGTTCAAATCCTACAGTGCCCACCATGGATCCAACGGAGGCCCCGGCAGCATATGCCGGGGCCTCCTGCTGTCCGATGCGGCAGTCGCCATCGACAGGCTCGGCTCTGCGGACCAGCCCGTCCGGCAGGTCGTCAGGGAGCGTCACTCATACAACACCCCCGGCATCCCGATAGACCTCTAGGAGAAGTACGGAACGGGGTTCCCGCCATTGCGGTCCGTCCGTGCTCGGTTCTGACTGTGAATACTGCTGCGGCCTGCTATGCTGAAGGGGATCGAGAGAGAGCAACGATGAGTGCTGAGTACCTCTGGTTCGTTACCGGCTACGCGCTGGTCCTGACCATAGCCTCTCTGGTGGTCTTCACGCAACGCGGGCAGGCCTTTGTGCTGCGCAGCATGCAGCGGCTTGGTCGCTTCCTCGGCGTGGGTGCGTGGGGCTTGCTCCATACCTTCGGATACCGCGCGGATACCGGTCGGTTGTCGGCATCCGAGCGTGCGGAGCTTGCCGAGTCCTATATCGCGTCGGCCGAGGCCCAAACGCTGGCATCCGCTCGGGTGACCGTGTGGGTTCTGATCAGCGGTTGCGTGGTCACAGCGGTGGCCGGCATCGTCATATCGGATCTGCTGCCTGCGTATGTCGTAGCTGGAGACTGGTCCTACGCCACCTACGCTCAGATATCCGGCTGGCTGATCCTCCTCAATGTAGCAGGCGGGCTTGCGATGGGTGCCGGCCTGGTTTGGTGGCTCATTGTGCGCACCATGAACTTGAACCGCAGCGAAGGGTGCGCCGTGACACGCGATCTCGTGCTCGCCGCACAGGGATCCGAGCTGGATCCCGAGATGACGATGCGGATCGCCACAGGCTCCTATCCTCGCCTCAGTGGGTTGCTCTCCGATGTCGCGTAGCGCCGCAGCGCGTGGAAGCGCATCGGGTGTGGTGAACGCTCTTCCGGTCGCGAGCCGTGATGAGGGGTTCACCTTCGTCGAGCTGCTCGTGGCTCTCTCGCTGCTGTTGATCACGCTGATCGCGGTCACCGGGTTGTCGATGACGTCGTCGTTCATGGCGACCACCGCGCGCCAGAAGGCCGCCATGGTCAACGCTTCCGCCGGTTACCTGGAGCGCGTTCGCCAGGAGGCGTACGGCAGTATCGGGACCCCGAGTGGCGATCCGATCGGCGATCTGGCCCCGGTCACTTCGGCGAGCAGCCCGTTCACGGTCACGATCACGCCGCAGGTCACGTGGGGCCGCCCCGAGGACCCGACCAACCATGACTTCAAGACCGTGACCTTGTCGGTCGCATCTGCCAACGCGAGTGGTGGTTCGTTGATGAGCTACTCGACCGCGGCGGTCTTCGCTGACGTGGGAGCGGTGGGGGCGACGGCTTCTCAGGCGACGACGCCCTCGGTGTCGTTCTCTTCGCCTCCGGACAATAGCGTCGTCTACGGCAATGCGGTGTCCGTCGTCGCCTCCGCCACGGTGAACTCGTCGTCACGCAGCCTGGTGTGGCTCGACGTCCTCGATGGGGTCACATCGTGGGGCACGCTCGCGGTGACCGGGTCCACGCTGCAGCACACGTACTCGTGGAACACGACCTCCGCCCGTGAGGGCAATCACAGGCTCACTCCGCGAATCACCGACAGTGGGTCCGTGACCGTGAACGGCACACCCATGACCCTGACGGTGGACAACGCCGCACCGGGGCTGCCGACGAGTCCCTCCGGAGCGTTCCCGACCGGCACGACCGGGCAGTTGTGGTGGACCGCCGCCACGGACGGCACCGATGTCGACGGGACCACCCCCCTGATCGCCAGCCACTATACGGTCTCGCTCTACCGGCAGCCCGCCAGCACCGCTCTCGCCTCCGACTACACGCAGTGGTCGCCGGTGACGGGCCTGACGGGGCTCAGCGTCTTGACCGCCCCGACCTCGGTGTCGCCTCTCGCGCTCACGGGGCTTGCGGGTTTCAGCCGATACAGCGCCGCGGTCTGGTCGTCGAGCCCCGATCGTGGCGCGGCACCGGGGCTGGTATCTGCGCCGGTGACCGTCGTGGGTGTCACGCACTCCACTGCTTCGGGCACGTGGAAGGCGGCGTTTGCGAGCAAGAAGTACACGATCACAGTATCCGTGACAGTCCCGGCGGGACCCACCTTCCCGTGGACGGGTACCTGTTCAACGAAGATATACCGCCTGACATCGCCGACACAGGCCATCTCTACGGGGACGTTGCTCACGGTGACGAACGGCTCCAGCACGAGTCCGACCTGGAAGGTGGCCACGGCCAGTGACAGCCGGGTCACCGCGGCCAACGCTCTCCCTGTGGCTTACTACTACGGCGCCATCACCACGATCGTGCCGACGGGCTACGGGAGCGCGTCCACGCTGGTCTCCTCGTGCGTCCTCGGACCCCCTGCGGTGATGACGACGATCGGGACGCAGTCGCTGGTGTTCGCGCAATGGTGACGCGGACCCGAAGAGGGGACGGCGGTTTCTCGCTCGTCGAGATGATGTTGGTCGTAGCGATGTTCGGCGTCGCGCTCTCGGTCGTGTTCGGGAGCGTGCAGGTGCTCACGAAGTCGGCATCGTCGAACATGGAGCAGAGCGCGGCAGCGCACGACTTGTCGTACTCGATGGAGTTGCTCAGCAAGGCGATCATGTCGGGGCGTCTCATGTATGCGAACGACTACCGGGTGATGATGCTGACGCAGCTCGCCGACGGCACCTATCAGATGAACAGCGTCTACACGACCGCGGGCGCAGATCCGACGCGCGGGAACTTGGTGTGGGAGCGGTGGGGGAGCAACTCCGGTGGGACCGCGTTGTCCGGCGGGGCGCATACGACTTGGGTGATGAGTGACCGGAACGTGAACGCCACCACCGATCCTTCGGTGCCGCTGTTCGCCTTCTACACCGCGGTCGCCGACGCGAGCCTGATGCCCGCGTCCGGCAAGTCCGCGTCGCCCGATTCGTCCATGTCCGCATTCGCCGGGACTTTGCCCGGCGGATACCCGATTTCGGCTGTCGGACGGATTCGCCTGCACGTGCTTGCGGCATTCAACAACGGCATGCGTGACGACACTCGTGACATCGTGTTGCGCGTGAGGAGCTGACATGGAACGGCTTTGTGGTCTGAGAGATGACGATTCGGGGATGGCGCTGATGATCGTGATCGGGGCGATCGCCTTGATGGTCGTGCTCGCCACCGCCGGGTTCTACGTCAGCAGCCAGACGCTGTTCGAGACGACGCTCGCCGATCAGCACGACGCCGCGTTCCAGGCGGCGAGTTCGGGCGTCATGGTCGCGTTCGCGGACCTGCGGTCGAAACTGCCCGCTACGCTCGCGAGCAGCAGCTACACCGGCAGTATCGCTACGTCGGCCGCGGCTTATGCCGTTGAGGTGGCCCGCAACCCGACGCAGTCGGGGTACGACTGCACCTCTACGGGAACGGCGACCGACGGGACGAAAGAGATCGTGGTGGCGTCATTCGCCATGTCCCCGGTCACGGCTTCAACACTGCCCTGGGGGAATGATGTCTTCTACTTCGCCGGGTCCCCGGGGGCGACGATCGTCGGCAACGGTCAGATAACCGGACCGTTCTACGTCAAGTTCCCGCCATCGGGAGGGCTGGCCACACTCGACTTCGGTTCGTCCGCCGCGGGATTCGTCGGTGGACCGGTGTACGTCGAGAACGGCAATCTCACCATAAAGGGGACGCCGCCGGCACCGATAGACATCTACCTCAGCGGGACTCTCACACTGGCCGGCAATGCCAAGAATCATCCTGAGATGTTCATCAACCACGGCTGGGATCCGACGAAGGCCATGCCGATCACGTCGTTGGATACGAGTGCGTATCTGGCAGCTCAACTGGCGCGTGCGACTTCGCAGTCGAGCGACAATCTCATGGGCGACACTGCCATCGCGAACTACGAGGCACAGCCCCAGGGCAGTCCGGCCACCTATGCCTCGCTCACCACGAACCCTCCCAACAACAAGCCGGTCAACTGGGCGAGGTCAAAGGCGATCGGTGCCACACAACCGTATAAGGTGCTGTCGGGCGGACTCACCATCCAATCGTCTACGACGTCGTTCGGCTCGTGGTCGGGCGACGGCCACTACCCGACCACGAGCGACCTCCACGACGATTTCGCCTACGATTCCGTCAATCACGTTCTCTACATCGATGGCACGGTCTACATCAATGGCAACCTCGTCATCACTCAGGCCATCACCTATTCGGGCAACGGCACCCTGGTGTGCACGGGCGACGCGAACATCAGCGGCAACGTCACACCGAGCACCGGATCCGACCCGGATGCGCGCCACTTGTTGTGCATCTATTCCGGCGGGAACGTGAACCTCAACAACAACAACAGCAACGTCGTCGGCGCGTTCTATACGACGGGGCAGCTGCAGGCAAACGGCAACGGAATGAACCTGACGGGGTCGTTTGTCGCCGAGAAGGGACTCGGCGGCCTCGCCAACAACGTCAATTTCACTTCGCTTCCGGCGATAGCGTCGTTCGTGTCGCCCGGGCTCCCCAACTGGGGCAGCCTCTCCTCGACCGCCGGCCTGGTCATGGCCTCCTGGCGGCGCCTGTAGCCCGAGCGGGCAGGCGCGATCGGACGATGGTCCCGCCCCGCGCGATCTCGCGTGGTGTTGTGGCGCCTGTGTGCTGACGAAGGCCGGTCGCTCCGGGATTGGTATCCTGTGGGCATGGCCGCACGAATGGAAGGCGCGAAATGACCGACGGTGTGGGGCCACGCATCCGCGTGATGAAGGACGGGCCGTACCTGGTCGACGGTGCATTGCCGCTCGCCAAGCAGACCATCGTCGTCGACGAGCTGGGTGAGAGCGTTGCATGGCAGGAGGGTGAGACACTGCCCGCGCGCCACAGTTGCGCGCTGTGCCGCTGTGGGGAATCCTCTGCGAAGCCGTACTGCGACGGTTCACATCGCAGCGTCGGGTTCGACGGCACCGAGACCGCTGCCCATTCGACCTACGCGGAGGCGTCGATGCGTATCGAGGGGCCCGAACTGGTCCTGCTCGATGAGCTCGATCTGTGTGCGGACGCCCGCTTCTGTGCGGCGAAAGGCCGGATCTGGCGTCGCGTGCCCGACGGTGACGAAGAGTCGCGTGCCATCGTCATCGAGCAGGCCCGGCTGTGTCCTGCGGGGCGCTACACCGCCGTCGACCGCGCCACCGGCCACGTCCACGAGCCGGATCTGGAGGCCTCGATCGGTGTGGTCGAGGACCCTTCCCAAGGAGTGAGCGGCCCGCTGTGGGTCCGAGGAGGAGTCCCCATCGTGTCGGCCGATGGTGATCCGTACGAGGTCCGCAACCGTGTGACCCTGTGCCGATGCGGCGGCTCGAAGAACAAGCCGTTCTGCGATTCCGCCCACGTCGAGATCGGATTCAACGATGAAGACTGAGCCCACCGATGAGCTGAACCGTGCCCTCGATAAGGGCGGGCTCTCCGAGCTGCCCCCGAACGTCACGCCCGGTATGTTGGGCGAGGTGGCGCCGGATCTTCGCAAGGTGGACGATTTCCGTCCCTCGCTCAGCGCCGGCATCATCCAGGAGAGCACCACGGAGACCCGGTGGCTCACCATCGTGCTTTTGTATCTGTTGCTGCTGACCGTCCCGGTGGCCGTGTGGCTCCTGTGGCGCGATCCGCGCCGCTCGCTGCGAGTGAAGGTGATAGCGACGCTCGTCGGTATCGTCGGCTACGTCGCGCTGTACTGGTCGCGAACGTATCCGAACGCCTGACGTTCGCAGCAGGCGCGTTCGCGACATGGCAGGCGGTTTGATAGTGGACCGTCATGCGACGATACTGAACAGATGATCCGCCCCCGGGAGCGCCCCGGTGTGGCCTTCGACCGGAAGGACCCTGTGTACCTCCACGACACCGCAGAGTTGCGTGCGCTCATCGATCGCGCCCGCGCGCATGGCCGCATAGCCATCGACACCGAGTTCATGCGCGAGAAGACGTACTGGGCCAAGTTGTGTCTGATCCAGCTCGCGGTGGGGGACGAGTGCGCCATCCTCGACCCGCTGCAGATGACCGACCTCACTCCGCTGCTCGAGGTCATGGTCGATCCGACCGTGCTCAAGGTGCTGCACGCCGGTAGCCAGGACCTTGAGATCTTCTACCGTCTTGTGGGCAGTGCCGCCGCGCCGGTCTTCGATACGCAGATCGCGGCGACCGTCGCTGGCTTCCCGTCGCAAGTGGGGTATGCGCGCCTCGTGAAAGACCTGTTCGATGTCGACATCGATAAGTCCGACACCTTCACCGATTGGGCGCGACGTCCGCTGACGCCCGCTCAGATCGAATACGCTCTCAACGACGTGCGCTACCTGGACGGCGCCTACCTCGAGCTCACCGCGCGTCTCGAGCGGGACGGCCGCACGGCATGGCTGGCCGGAGACCTGACCGCTCTGTCGGACTCCGCGTTGTACGAGGTACGTCCGGAGGAGCAGTTCCGCCGCATCAAGCGCGTGTCATCTCTGTCTCGCCGGCAGCTCGGCGTCCTGCAGAAGGTGACCGCGTGGCGTGAGCGCGAAGCGATGCGCCGCGACCTCCCGCGTCGTTGGGTACTCTCCGACGAGTCGCTCGTCGAGGTCGCCCGGCGCCGCCCCTCTGACGCATCGGCCCTCGCGGATATCCGCGGCTTGAACCCCCGTTCGCTCGGTGACGGGGTCGCCACGTTGATCGAAGCGGTGCGCGAAGGTGTGGCGGTCTCCGAAGAGGACCTGCCACGCATCGATCGAAAGCCGCGAGCCATCGTCGATATCGAGGGTGTCGTGGAGCTCATGGGTGCGCTCGTTCGCGTCCGGGCTTCCGAGCACGGTGTGGCCGTCCCGCTGCTCGCGACGCGCTCCGACCTGGAGCGCCTTGCCTCGGGAGAGCGTGATGAGACCGGCCTGATGTCGGGCTGGCGCCGCACGATCGTGGGAGACGATTTGGTGGAACTCGTCGAGGGACGACTCGCCCTGAGCGTGTCGGACGGCAAGATCGTGGTCGAGCGGCTCGCGGGTGGCGTGGCGAAGGAAGCGACGCCCGAGTAGGTCACCGCGCGCCGGGCGAGGTGCCCGGCGGTCGAGAGAAGGGTTTTCCGGACATGATCTTCGATCCCGCATACATGGTCATCATGGGCGTGGGCCTCGTGCTCGGCCTGGTCACGCAGTCCTGGATCCGTGGCGCCTATAAGAAGTGGTCGCATGTCGCCTTGGCTACCGGGCAATCGGGCGCCGAGGTGGCGCGCGGCATGCTCGACTCCAACGGGCTCTCCGATGTCCGCATCGAGCAGATCGGTGGGGCGCTCACCGACCACTACGACCCCCGTGTCCGGGTCCTGCGCCTTTCCGGCGACGTGTACAACGGTCGGAGTGTGGCGTCCGCGGGAGTGGCGGCCCACGAGGCCGGGCATGCCGTGCAGCACGCGCGAGCGTACGCACCCGCCGCCGCCCGGCAGGCCCTCGTCCCGGTGGCCAACATCGGGTCGCAGTTGAGCTGGCTGCTCATCATGGCGGGATTCTTCCTGCGGATGGGTGACCTGGTCACGATCGGCGCATGGGTGTTCGGCGCAGCGGTCCTGTTCCAGATCGTGACGCTCCCCGTCGAATTCGATGCCTCGCGACGGGCCGTCGCCACGTTGTCGGCGGGGCTTCCGCCCGAACAGGCGTCCGGTGCGCGGTCGGTCCTCAACGCCGCTGCGATGACCTACGTGGCCGCCGCACTCGTCGCGATCATGCAGTTCGTCTACTTCCTCGGGCTGTCGCGCCGCAACTGAGCGGATCGCGCCCGAGGGTCCACATCGCCCGGCGGTGGTAAGGATCCGGTCGGTCCCGGTTGTGGGCGTGCGCGCACGCTGAAGCGCATGGAACGCTGCACCGACGCCTCGGACGATCTCTTCTCCGTGTTGCGCGACCGTTTCGGGCACACCGGGTTCAGGCCGGGGCAGCGTGAGATCGTCGATGCGGTGCTGGGCGGACGCGACGCGCTGGCCATCCTGCCCACGGGTGGCGGCAAGTCGGTCACTTATCAGCTGCCGGCTGCTTCGACCGGACGCTGCTCCCTGATCATCTGCCCACTGATCGCGCTGATGCACGATCAGGTGGAGCAGGCCACCCGGCGCGGCCTGCACGCGGCCTACATCGATTCCGGTCTGAGTGCGGGAGCCCGGTCGCGTGTGCTTGCCGACGTGCGCGCGGGCACGTTGGAGTTGCTCTACGCCGCCCCCGAGGGGCTTGGGCGACTCGCGGATGAAGTGGGCCGGTCGGACGCGTTCGGTCTGTTCGCCGTCGATGAGGCTCACTGCATCTCGCATTGGGGGCGGGACTTCCGCCCCGACTATCGTCTGCTGGGGGCCGCTCGCGACCGCCTCGCGCCCGGCGCGCCGCTGCTCGCCGTCACCGCGACCGCGACGGATCGCGTGGAGCGGGACATCACGCACTCTCTCGGGCTTCGCGACCCGTTCGTGTTCCGGGGTTCGTTCTTCCGTTCGAACCTGCGATTGGCCGCTCTCCGCAAGGACCGGGTGGGGGACGCGCGGCAGATGATCGCCGCACTGCTGCGAGCGCGCGACGACGGTTCGGCGATCGTGTATCGGCTGTCGCGCGCCGGTTCGGCCTCACTGGCGGGCTGGCTCCGGCGCCAGGGAGTCGAGGCGCTCGCGTACCATGCCGGGCTCGATGCCGGGCAGCGGGCGTTCGTGCAGGACGAGTTCCTCGCCGGGAGGTGCCGCGTGGTCGTCGCCACCGTCGCTTTCGGGATGGGCGTCGACAAGCCGGATGTGCGGCTTGTCGTACATGCGGACCTGCCGGATTCGCTCGAGTCCTATGCGCAGGAGGTCGGGCGTGCGGGTCGCGACGGTATGCCCTCCGATTGCGTGCTGCTCTACTCGTGGTCGGATGTCCGCCGTCGGGAAGCGCTGTCGGCGCAGGCGGAACCCGAGCGTCGTTTGGCGCTGCGGGCCGCGGTGCGTGAGATGTACCGCTTCGCCGCGGCGTCCGCGTGCCGACAGCGCGCCCTGTGCGCGCACTTCGGAGAGCGCGTCGCGACGCCGTGCGGGGCCTGTGATGTGTGCGGAGCGTTGTCGGCGGGACGCCTCCTTGCCGCGGGCGGATGGTAGGATTCTTCTCGACCCCGCTCGAGGAGAAGATCGATGTCGGATGCGCCCCGTGCGCTGAGCGTCACCGAAGCCATGACGAGTGCGAAGCGCGCCCTCGAGGGTATGCCCATGCGCGTCATCGGCGAGGTGTCCGAGGCCACCGACCGCTCGGGTTACAAGGCGGTCTATTTCACGCTCTCGGACGGCTCGTCGGTCATGCCGTGCCTCATGTGGCGTGACGCCTTCGCGATCTCCGGCACGCCGCTGCAGGAGGGCATGCTCGTCGAGGTCTCGGGCTCGCTGACCGTGTACGCGCCGAAGGGCCGCATGCAGTTCCAGGTCCGGACGCTGCAGGCGGCAGGGGAGGGCGCGCTGCGCCTGAAGGTCGCCGCGCTGGCGCGACGTCTCGAGGCGGAAGGGCTGATGCGGCCGGAGCGCCGCCGGCCGCTTCCGGAGTTTCCCGGCGCCATCGCGCTCGTGACGTCTCCGCGCGGCAAGGCGGTCCACGACGTGATCCGCACGCTGCGACGGCGCTACCCGGTCGCCGAACTGCTTGTGGCGGGCGTCGCGGTCGAGGGTGCGAACGCCGTCGCTTCGATCGTCGAGGGCCTGCGGGTCGCCGGCGGTTCCGGGGCCGATGTGGTGATCCTGGCGCGTGGCGGAGGCTCGTACGAGGACCTCATGCCCTTCAACGATGAATCCGTGGCGCGTGCGATCGTCGCATGTCCGGTGCCGGTGGTGACGGGGATCGGCCACGAGCCCGACACGTCGATCGCGGACATGGTGGCGGATATGCGCGCCTCGACGCCGACGGCGGCGGCGGAGTGCGTTGCTCCGACGTGTGAAGAGGTGATGACCCGGTTGGGCTCGTTGCGCCGGTTGCTGGCGCGCGCGCTGTCTCACGGCGTGCGGGCCGCCGAGCGTCGCGTCGCGGTCATCAGGTCGCACGCCGTCTTCCGCGATCCGGGGGCGCTCACGGCGGCGCAGGCGCAGAGGCTCGATCTTGCGGCGGCCGCGCTTCCACGCGCGCTGCCCGGGCGCATCACGCGCGATGGCGTGCGTCTCGCCCGCGCCCGTGAGCGGCTCGTCGCCGCGTCGGACCGGTCCATCGAGGTCGCCACGGCCCATCTGCGGCTCTCGGCCTCGCGGTTGGAGGACCTGTCGCCGCTCGGTATCCTCGCTCGCGGGTACGCCGTATGCTACGCGGAGGATGGAACGGTGGTCCGCTCGTCCGGGTCCCTTGAGTCCGGCGATCACGTGCGCCTCCGCCTGCAGGGTGGGTCTGCGGGATGCTTGGTCGAATCCGTGCAAAACGAAGGGGCCGACACCGATGCCTGACGCACTCGTCTCTCCGGATCAGATGCGTTTCTCCGACGCGCTGTCGGAGCTTGAAACGATCGTCTCCACCCTCGAGGGCGGGCAGCTGGAACTCGAAGAGAGCATCGCCCGCTACGAGCGTGGTGTGGCCCTGCTGCGCGCGTGTCAGACGCGACTGCTGGAGGCCGAGCAGAGGGTGACGATGCTCATGGGCGAACTCGAGCAGGATGACGCCGAGGACGCCTGACAGACGACGAGCGCCCGCCGGCGCCCGGTACGCGCGGGCGGGTGACGACAAGGGGGAGTCGATGCCGAGCTGCATCTTCTGCATGATCGCCGCCGGCGAGGTCCCGGCATCCGTCGTCTACGAGGACGAGACCGTGGTGGCCTTCAGGGACCTGAGCCCGCAGGCACCGGTGCACGTCCTCGTGGTGCCGCGCGCGCACTACTCGGGCCTGGATGACGAAGTGCCCGCGGAGACTCTGGCTGCGATGCTCGCGGCGGCACGGCACGTTGCCGAGGCCACCGGGGTCGCGCACTCGGGGTACAGGGTCATCTTGAACACGGGCCCGGACGCGGGGCAGACCGTCCCGCATCTGCACCTGCACGTACTCGGAGGGGCGGCCATGTCGGAGGGCATGGTGAGGCTGGCATGAGTGCGACGCGACAGGTTGCGATCGTCACAGACTCCACGGCGGACATCCCGGCGAGGCTCGCCGCGGAGGAGGGCATCACCGTCGTGCCGCTCGTCACGACGTTTCCCGATGGCGTCAGTTTCCAGGACGGGGAGCTGAGCCAGGCCGAGTTCTTCGAGCGGATGGGGCGGGCGAAGGCCCTTCCGACGACCAGCCAGCCGGCGGTCGGGGATTTCGAGGCCGTCTACGAGCAACTGCTCGAGTCGGTCCCGAGTGTCGTCTCGGTCCACGTCTCCAACCGGCTCTCGGGGACGATCGAGTCCGCCCGCCAAGCGGCCGAGAAGTTCGGCGGCCGGGTGAGCGTCTTCGACTCGCTCAATCTCTCGACCGCCCTGGGGTGGCAGGTCATAGAAGCGGCACGGACGGCGGACAGAGGCGCCGGCGTGGCCGAGGTCATCGCGGCCGCCGAGAACGTCCGCTCTCGGGTGAAGCACGTGGTCGGCCTCGATAAGCTCGATAACCTCGCGCGTGGCGGTCGCATCGGCGCGGTCTCCGCGTTCCTCGGCGGCCTCCTCAACCTCAAAGTGCTGCTCACGGTCGACAAGGACGGGGCCTTCCAGCCGGTCACCCGCGTGCGCGGACACAGTAGCGCCATGCGCGAGACGATGGATTTCGTGCGCCGGGGCATGGACGGCGTCACCAGGGGGAGGTTCTTCGTCGCACACGCGCTCTCGCCGGAGACGGCGGCCTATCTGCGCGACGCGATCGCATCCGCCTATGAGGCCACGGAGTTGATCGTGGTGGAGACCGGTGTCGTCATCGCGACCCACACGGGCACCGGGTGGGGAATAGCTTTCGTTCCCGGAGACTAGCTCCGCACCGCGTCCCGTGGGGTGTTTTTGATCTTGAATACGGAGAAGCCCGGCCTTCGGGCCGGGCTTCCCACATTCCTTCCCCAAATACCCCTGAGTCTCGGCGGTTCCGCTCATGCGGTCCCGCGAGGCGCGGATCTGTGTGAGGGTACCGGCCCTCGCAGCTTCATCCACGCCCGTCTTGCCGTTCCGGTCTCCCGAGAACGGACCTGAGGGAAGGGAAACTTTGAACACCTCGGACTCTACGCCGCTGACGGGCCGCATGCAACTGTTGTTACATGACTTTTGTGCCGTTGACCGACTCTGTGGCGCCGTCCGCCCCCGCGGCTGGGGACAGTGCGGGCATCGAGCGGCAATCATGGACAGTGCGACCGGAGCGCGCGATCCATGCACGCCGTACGACCGGTCGAATTGACGGGCATGTACGAGCCGATTCCAGGCGATCCGACCGAGGGAGGCGATGTATCGGTGGCTGACTCAATCGAGTCGATGCAGCACGAGGGACTGACGATCGAACCGCCGGAGTTCGTACGGGAACGCGCGTATATCAAGTCGCGCGAAGAGTACGACGCGATGTACACCCGATCCATCGAGGATCCCGAGGGCTTCTGGGCCGAGCAGGCCGAGGAGTATCTCTACTGGCACAAGAAGTGGGACTCGGTCCTCGAGTACGACTTCGACAAGCCGAAGATCGAGTGGTTCAAGGGCGGCAAGACCAACGTCGCCTACAACTGCATCGACCGTCATCTCACGACGTGGCGGCGCAACAAGGCCGCTCTGATCTGGGAATCCGATGAAGGCCGCACGAAGGTCTACACGTACCAGTCGCTGTACTACAAGGTCTGCCGCATGGCCAACGTGCTCAAGAAGCACGGCATCAAGAAGGGCGACCGGGTAGCGATCTACCTGCCCATGATCCCGGAGCTTCCGGTCGTCATGCTCGCCTGCGCCCGTATCGGTGCGATCCACTCCGTCGTGTTCGGCGGGTTCTCCGCCGCGGCGCTCCGAGATCGCATCCAGGACTGTGGCGCCAAGATGTTGATCACGGCCGACGAAGGCATCCGCGGCGGCCGCGTCATCCCGCTGAAGGCCGATGCGGACTCCGCGCTCTACGAGTGCCCGACGATCGAGTCGTGCATCGTCGTCTCCCGCGCTCGTGCTCGCGTTGACATGGAGCCGGGACGCGACTTCTGGTACCACGAGGAAGTCCGCGCCGCGGGCGTGCGCAACCACTGCGACATCGAGTGGATGGACGCCGAGGATCCCCTGTTCATCCTCTACACATCGGGCTCGACGGGTAAGCCGAAGGGCGTGCTGCACACGACCGCCGGCTACCTGCTGTTCTCCGCGATGACGTTCAAGTACAACTTCGACTACCACGACGAAGACGTCTTCTGGTGCACCGCGGACATCGGTTGGGTGACCGGGCATTCGTACATCGTGTACGGCCCCCTGTGCGTCGGTGCGACGTCTGTGATGTTCGAGGGTGTCCCCAACTACCCGCACGCCGGCCGCTTCTGGGAGATCATCGAGAAGCATGGTGTCAACTCGTTCTACACGGCACCGACGGCGATCCGCTCGATCATGAAGTCCGGCGACGAGTGGCCCAAGAAGTACGACCTTTCGACACTGCGGGTCCTTGGCACCGTCGGCGAGCCGATCAACCCGGAGGCGTGGAAGTGGTATCACGAGGTCATCGGCGCCGGGAAGGTCCCGATCGTCGACACCTACTGGCAGACCGAGACCGGCGGGCACATGATCACGAACCAGCCCGGCTGGACCCCCATGAAGCCCGGCTCTGCCACCTTCCCGTTCTTCGGCATCAAGCCGGTGGTGTTGAACGAGGACAAGACCGAGACCCCGAACGGCTCCGGCGGGCGCCTGTGCATCGAGAAGCCCTGGCCGGGCATGCTCCGCGGTACGTGGGGCGATCCCGAGAACACCCTGATGAAGAGCACCTACTTCTCGACATTCCCCGGGGTGTACTTCACCGGCGACGGAGCGCGCGTCGATGCCGACGGCTACTACTGGCTGCTCGGGCGCGTCGACGACGTGATCAACGTGTCGGGGCACCGGATGGGGACGGCTGAGGTCGAGTCCGCCCTGGTCAGCCACCCGCTCGTCGCAGAGGCGGCGGTGGTCGGTTTCCCGCACGACATCAAGGGCGAGGGGATCTACGCGTACGTGATGCTCAAGTCGGCGGTCGACATTCCCGCCAACCTCGACAAGATACTGGCAGGGCACGTACGAGACGAGATCGGACCCATCGCGAAGCCGGACCACATCCAGATCGTGCCCGAGCTGCCGAAGACGCGCAGCGGCAAGATCATGCGGCGGATCCTGCGCAAGGTGGCCGCCGGAGAGCGCGACATGGAGACGTTCGGCGACATCTCGACGCTCGCGGACCCGTCGATCGTCCGGATCATCGTCGAGGGAGCTCCTGACATCTGATCCGCGTCGCTTTTGCGCACTGCACACGAGATAGGAGGCCGCGCCCGGACAACGGGCGCGGCCTCCTGCGTCGAGAGGAGAGACGGGGTCGGCTCTGGTAAACTGAGCGTCTGCGATTCCGTCCCGTCCGAGCTTGGAAGGACCCCTACGCATGCCCTACGACGACACGTTCCTGCGCGCCTGCCGGTGCGAGCCCACCGAGTACACACCCATGTGGATGATGCGCCAGGCCGGACGCTACCTGCCCGAGTACCGCGCCCTCCGCGCGAAGCACGGCTTCCTCGAGATGTGCCGCACGCCCGAGCTGGCCGTCGAGGTCAGCATGCAGCCGGTCGACCTGGTCGGCGTCGACGCTGCGATCATGTTCTCGGACATCCTCGTCTCGTTCCCGGGGATGGGTCTGGACCTCGAGTTCGCCAAGGGCGAAGGTCCGGTCATCCACAACCCCATCCGCACCGCCGCGGACGTGGCCAAGCTGCGGGTCGCCGATCCTCACGAGCACACGGGCTTCGTGATGGAGACGATCAAGATCCTGCGCCGCGAGCTCGAGCACAAGGTGCCGCTGATCGGCTTCGCCGGTGCTCCCTTCACGCTCGCCAGCTACGCGATCGAAGGTCACGGCACTCGCGACTACGAGAACTGCAAGGCGCTCATGTGGAGTGACCCTGCCGCGTGGGACTCTCTGCTCGAGAAGTTCGGCGACACCACGATCGCCTACCTCAATGCTCAGATCGACGCCGGTGCCCAGGTCCTCCAGCTGTTCGACAGCTGGGTCGGTTACGTTGCGCCGCGCGACTACGAGAGAAGCGTCCTGCCGCATACCAAGCGCGTGATCGACGCCGTCACGGCCCACGGCAACAAGGTCGTCGAGGGCGGCGTTCCGCTGATCCACTTCGCCAACGGTGCGACCTCGATGCTCGGTCTGGTCCAGCAGGCGGGCGGCGACGTTCTGGGCGTCGATTGGCGTCTCGACATGGGGCACGCGGTCGAACAGATCGACCCGCGCTTCGCTATCCAGGGCAACATCGATCCCGTGGCGCTCTTCGCGCCCGATGACGAATTGGAGCGCATGGTCGTCGACATCCTGGAGAAGTTCGGTACGCGACCCGGCCACATCTTCAACCTCGGCCACGGCATCCATAAGACGAGCGACCCGGAGAAGGCGCGCACGATGCTCCGCTTCGTCCACGAGCACTCCCGGCGTATCCGGTCGGGGAGCTGAGGCGGGGATGACGCGCACAGGTGTACTGCTCACTGCGTTCGGGGGTCCCGATTGCCTCGATGCTGTCGCACCCTTCATGTGCTCGATCATGGGGACCGAGCCGTCCGACGCTGCGCTCACCGAGGCGCGGCGCAAGTACCTGACCATAGGCGGTTTCTCTCCGCTGCCCGGCATGGCTGAGCGCATGGCCGCCCAGCTCGAGCGCGCGCTGAACGGTATGGAGTTCGCCGAGATCGCTGACGGCGATGGTGACGGCAGCGGGCTTGGCATGTGGGGCGGGGCCACGGCTTCCGCTCGCACGAAAGAGGCCGTCCGGATGCCGGTCGTCGTGGGGATGCTGCACTCCGAGCCCTCCGTCGAGTCGGCGGTCGCGAAGCTGGTGGAAGCCGGCGTGCGGCAGATCGTGCACCTCTCGCTCTCTCCGTTCGACGCCGAGGTGACCACCGGCGCATACACCCGTGCCATCGATGCCGCGCTGGCTCCCCATTCCGGGATCCGCGTGACCGAGGCGGCTTCGTATCACTGCGGCGACGAGTATGTCGGTCTGTACGCGGACAACCTGAACGAGGCGTTGCACGACGCCGACATCCTCGCAAACAAGGGGCTCGTCGTGTTCACCGCACACAGCCTGCCGAAGGCCGACGTGGAGGCAGACGGCTCCTACGTCGACCAGCTGCGCGAGACGGCGGCTGCGGTGGCGGCGGGTGTGGGGCTGGGCGATCCGAGCGGTTTCACGGCGCTGGACGGCATCGACGCCTTCGGGGGCCCGGGGACCACGGCGCCGTGGCTGCTGGCGTTCCAGAGCAAGGGGCGTCGCGGCGGAGAGTGGATCGGCCCCGATCTCGATGACGTCGTCGACGCGGCCATCGCCGCAGGCATCCAGGTGATCATCGTGTGCCCCATCGGGTTCGCGCTCGACCACCTGGAGACGCTGTACGACCTTGACGTCTGCGTCGCGGATCGCGTTCTTCTCGCTGAGCGGGAGTTCGTCCGTGTCGCTGCTCCGAACGCGGATCCGAAGATGATCGAGGCCCTTGCGGGAGCGGTGCGCAAGGTCATCTGACCCTGCTTACGGCTGCATTCCGAATCCCGGTTCCGCCTAGCGGACCCAGCAGATCCAATGAAGGAGCATGCATCCGTTGAAACACGTCGTCGTGATCGGCGGAGGGGTGGCCGGGCTCGGTGCGGCCTACAAGATCCGCCGGGCGGCCGATGCCGGGGTCGAGGTGACCTTCACGCTCGTCGAGAAGGACCCGCGCCTCGGGGGCAAGCTTGCGACCGAGATCGTGGAGGAGCCCGGTGTCGGGCGCTACGTGGTCGACGGCGGCTCGGACTCGTTCCTGACGGACAAGACGCCTGTGCATCGCGTGGCGCGCCTCCTCGGGATCTTCGACGAGGAGACGGGGACGCTCGAGGAGAACAAGAAGACGTTCATCGTGAAGGATGGGCGTCTCGTCGAGATGCCCGATGGCATCATGATGTTCGCACCGACGAAGATCATGCCGATGGCCACCACCACGCTCTACTCGTGGCCGGCGAAGTTCCGCATGGCCCTGGATCTGGTGATCCCGCGCAAGCGTGTCGCTCCCGGTGTCCGGAACGACGAGAGTCTTGAGAGCTTCGTCGTGCGCCGCATGGGCCGCGAGTGCCTCATCCGGCTCGCCGAGCCGCTCGTGGGTGGCGTCAACGGCTCCGACCCCGCGGAGATGTCACTCGCTGCGACCTACCCCAACCTGCTCGAGATGGAGCAGCAGCACGGCTCACTCGTGCGCGGCTTCCTCGCTCAGCGCAAGAAGGTCGAGGAGATGCGCCGCAAGCATCCGGCCAAGCCGGGCGAGAAGCGTCGCACATTCTTCAGCTCCTTCGTACCGGGGCTGCAGTACCTGACCGATCGCATGGCCGATGCCGCCGGACGGGACAACATCCGGACGGGCGTCGCCGCCACCTCGCTGACGCGCAGGGGCGAGGGCTGGTCGGTGGTACTCGATACCGGTGAGACGCTGGAGTGTGACGCGGTCGTCGTAGCATGCGAGGTCTGGGCGGCAGAGGCCCTGCTGCGTGGCGTCGATGTCGCCGTCGCCGACCTGTTGGCGCAGATACCGAGCTCCTCGTCGGCGACCATCCTGATGGCTTTCGACGAGGCCGACTGCCCGTTCGACAAGCGCTGGCACGGTATCCTGTCGCCCGCCGTCGAGCATCGGACGGTCACGGGCGTCTCGCTCATGTCGTCGAAGTGGCCGGGTCGTGCTCCTGCGGGTCGCGTGCTTCTGCGCGCCTTCGTCGGCGGCGCGCGCGATCCGGAGATCGTGAAGCGCTCCGACGATGGACTCACCGAGATCGCGGTCTCCGAACTCACGGAACTGCTGGGCATACGGCCCGGCGCGCGGCCGATCTTCTCGCGCGTGTTCCGCTGGGAGCGGGGCATGCCGCAGTACACCATGGGGCACCTCGACCGTGTCGAGGAGATCGAGGCGCGTACCGGGAGCATTCCCGGCCTCGCGCTGGCCGGTGGTGGATACCGCGGTGTCGGCGTCCCCAACTGCCTCGAGAGCGGCGAGAAGGCCGTGAGCAAGATCCTGTCCGAGTGGGGCGTCGAGCTGTCAGAGGATGCCGCGCCGCAGGCAAGGGCCCACTAGGTTCGGTCAAGCCGCAATCCCGTCACCATCCGGACGAAAGAGAGCACGCGTGAAGAGAGTCATCATAATCGGCGGAGGCGTCGCAGGGCTGGCAGCCGCGATGAAGGTCAAGCGCGCGGCGGAGGCCGGAGAAGACGTCGGGTTCGTCTTGCTCGAGCGCGATCCGCGACTCGGAGGGAAGGTCGCCGGTGAGATCGTCACGGGCGAGCACGGCACCTTCGTGGTGGACGGCGGGCCCGACTCGTTCCTGACCGCGAAGCCGGCGATCCACCGTATCGCCGAACTCGTCGGGGTCGATGATCACAAGATGCCGACCGACGATTCCCGGAAGAAGACCCTCATCCTCAAGAACGGGCGACTCTATCCCATGCCCGACGGGGTGATGCAGTTCGCGCCGACGAAGTTCCTGCCGTTCGCGACGACGGGACTCTTCTCGTGGCCGGGCAAGCTGCGGGCGGGGATGGACCTGTTCGTCCCGAAGAAGAAGCTCGCTCCCGGGGAGTTCAACGACGAGACCCTGGAGCACTTCATCGTTCGGAGGATGGGCCGGGAGATCCTCGACCGGCTCGCC
>DATCIG010000063.1:0-4984 GCA_036507895.1 Coriobacteriia bacterium | reverse complement strand
ACCTGTGCTCGGGTGCCGGCCTTCGCAACTACGGTCCTTACCTGTCTCGCCGCTTTCGGGAATCCCGGAAGCGGACCTGAGGGAAGGGAAACCTTTGAACACATCGGACTGTACTGCGTGGGCGGGCGGCTTGCAACACCTGTACATGCAGATCTTGCCGTTGACCGACGCTCAGCCGCCGTCCACCGCAAGGAGGCGGGACAGGGCCGCCCGCGACCGTGAATGATGGGCTCTGCGGCCGGTGGGCGATGGTTGCGCGTGAGCCGTTGCCTGCGCGCCGGATCCGTGGAAGCGATCCCAAGTGCCGGTGAGGCGATCCGATCGAGGGAGGCGATGTTTCGGTGGCTGACTCAATCGAGTCGATGCAGCACGATGGACTTACGATCCTACCGCCGGAGTTCGTACGGGAACGCGCGTACCTGAAGACGCGCGAGGAGTACGAGGCGATGTACACGCGGTCGATCGAGGACCCGGAGGGCTTCTGGGCCGAGCAGGCCGAGGAGTATCTGCACTGGGAGAAGAAGTGGGACTCCGTGCTGGAGTACAACTTCGACGACCCGAAGATCGAGTGGTTCAAGGGCGGAAAGACCAACGTGGCGTACAACTGCGTCGACCGCCACCTGAAGACATGGCGCCGCAACAAAGCGGCGCTCATCTGGGAGTCGGACGAGGGCCGCACGAAGGTCTACACATACCAGTCGCTCTACTACAAGGTGTGCCGCTTCGCCAACGTCCTGAAGAAGCACGGCATCAAGAAGGGCGACCGCGTCGCCATCTACCTGCCGATGATCCCCGAGCTTCCTGTCGTGATGCTCGCCTGCGCCCGTATCGGCGCCATCCACTCCGTCGTCTTCGGCGGGTTCTCGGCCGCGGCACTTCGGGACCGGATCCAGGACTGCGGCGCGAAGATGCTCATCACAGCGGACGAGGGCATCCGCGGCGGCCGCGTGATCCCGCTGAAGGCCGACTCCGACTCCGCGCTCTACGAGTGCCCGACGATCGAGTCGTGCATCGTGGTATCCCGCGCTCGCGCCCGCGTGGACATGGAGCCCGGACGCGACTTCTGGTACCACGAGGAGGTCCGCGCCCCCGGCATCGGCAACCACTGTGAGATCGAGTGGATGGACGCCGAGGACCCGCTGTTCATCCTCTACACGTCGGGATCGACAGGCAAGCCCAAGGGCGTTCTGCACACCACCGCCGGCTACCTGCTCTTCTCGGCGATCACCTTCAAGTACAACTTCGACTACCACGACGACGACGTGTTCTGGTGCACCGCCGACATCGGCTGGGTCACGGGGCATTCCTACATCGTCTACGGCCCGCTGTGCGTCGGCGCCACGTCCCTGATGTTCGAAGGCGTCCCGACCTACCCGCATGCGGGCAGGTTCTGGGAGATCATCGAGAAGCACGGGGTCAACCAGTTCTACACGGCGCCCACCGCCATCCGCTCGATCATGAAGTCCGGCGATGAGGTGCCGAAGAAGTTCGACCTCTCGACGCTGCGGGTCCTTGGCACCGTCGGCGAGCCGATCAATCCCGAGGCATGGCGTTGGTACTACGAGGTCATCGGCGGGAGCCGTATCCCGATCATCGACACCTACTGGCAGACCGAGACCGGCGGCCACATGATCACCAACCAGCCCGGTTGGACGCCCATGAAGCCCGGCTCGGCGACGTTCCCGTTCTTCGGGATCAAGCCCGTCGTGCTCAACGAGGACAAGACCGAGACGCCGGTCAACTCCGGTGGACGTCTGTGCATCGAGAAGCCCTGGCCGGGCATGATGCGCGGCACGTGGGGCGACCCCGAGAACGCGCTCATGAAGAACGTCTACTTCTCGACGTTCCCCGGCAAGTACTTCACCGGTGACGGCGCGCGCGTCGATCAGGACGGCTACTACTGGCTCCTCGGCCGCGTGGACGACGTCATCAACGTCTCCGGCCACCGCATGGGCACGGCCGAGGTCGAGTCGGCGCTTGTGAGCCATCCGCTCGTCGCGGAGGCCGCGGTCGTGGGCTTCCCGCACGACATCAAGGGCGAGGGTATCTACGCGTACGTCATCCTCAAGACGGGCCTGGACGTTCCCGCGAACCTGGACAAGATCCTCGCCGGTCATGTGCGCGACGAGATCGGGCCCATCGCGAAGCCGGACCGCATCCAGATCGTCCCCGAGCTGCCGAAGACCCGCAGCGGCAAGATCATGCGCCGCATTCTGCGCAAGGTGGCGGCCGGAGAGCGCGACATGGACTCCTTCGGCGACATCTCGACGCTCGCCGATCCGTCCATCGTGAAGATCATCGTCGAGGGCGCCGACACGAAGTAGCGCCCACCGGGAACCAACGTTCGAGGAGGCCGCGTCCCTAAGGCAGGGACGCGGCCTTCGTGCGCCGCCGGAGCGCCCGGGCGGCCGGCGCTCTGGTAGAATGAGCGCTCGCGACATCACCCCCGCTCCAGCACGGAAGGACCACCAAGCGCATGCCCTACAACGATACGTTCCTGCGCGCCTGCCGGCGCGAACCCACCGAGTACACGCCCATGTGGATGATGCGTCAGGCCGGGCGCTACATGCCCGAATACCGCGCGATCCGCGAGAAGCATGGCTTCCTCGAGATGTGCCGCACCCCCGAGTTGGCCGTCGAGGTCTCGATGCAGCCGGTGGATATCGTCGGCGTGGACGCGGCGATCATGTTCTCCGACATCCTCGTGTCCTTCCCGGGCATGGGCCTCGACCTGGAGTTCGCCAAGGGCGAGGGCCCGGTCATCCACAACCCGATCCGCACGGCGGCCGACGTCGCCAAGCTCCGCGTCGCCGATCCCCAGGAGCACACGGGCTTCGTCATGGAGACCATCAAGATCCTGCGTCACGAGCTCGAGAACAAGGTGCCGCTCATCGGCTTCGCCGGCGCGCCCTTCACGCTCGCGAGCTACGCGATCGAGGGTCACGGCACGCGGGACTACGAGAACTGCAAGGCGCTCATGTGGAGCGACCCGGCCGCGTGGGACTCGCTGCTCGAGAAGTTCGGTGACACGACCATCGCCTACCTCAACGCGCAGATCGACGCCGGCGCCCAGGTGATCCAGCTGTTCGACTCATGGGTCGGCTACGTCGCCCCGCGCGACTACGAGAGCAGCGTCCTACCGCACACCAAGCGCGTGATCGATGCGGTGACCGCGCACGGCCGCGAGACCGTCGACGGTGGCGTCCCGGTCATCCACTTCGCCAACGGTGGCACCTCGATGCTTGACCTCGTGCAGCAGGCGGGAGGCGACGTGGTCGGCATCGACTGGCGCCTCGACATGGCTCACGCCGTCGAGCAGATCGACGAGCGCTTCGCCATCCAGGGCAACATCGATCCCGTGGCGCTGTTCGCCCCCGACGACGAACTCGAGCGCATGGTCGTCGAGATCCTCGAGAAGGTGGGAACCCGGCCGGGACACATCTTCAATCTGGGCCACGGCATCCACAAGACCAGCGACCCGGAGAAGGCCCGAACGATGCTGCGCTTCGTCCACGAGCACTCCCGTCGCATCCGTTCAGGGAGCTGACGCACGATGGCCCGGACAGGAGTACTGCTCGCAGCGTTCGGCGGTCCTGACTGCCTCGACTCGGTCGGGCCGTTCATGTGCTCGATCATGGGTGCAGAGCCCACCGAGGACATGCTGAAGGGCGCACGCCGGAAGTACCTCACGATCGGCGGCGCATCACCCCTTCCTCCGATGGCCGAACGCATCGCCGCTCAGCTCGAACGGGTCCTCAACGGCCTCGTGCAGGCCGATCCGCCCGAGGACGAGGGCGGACTGCTGGGACTGGGCGGCACCATGGCATCGGTCCGGACGACCGATCCGGTGAAGATCCCCGTCGTCGTCGGCATGCTCCACAGCGAGCCGTCGATCGAACGCGCGGTCGAGTCGTTGGTCGCTGCCGGTTCGCGCCAGATCGTCCTTGCTTCGCTCTCGCCGTTCGAGGCCGCGACGACGACGGGCGCGTATCTGGCCGCGGTCAACGAGGCGCTCGCGTCGCACCCCGGAGTCCGTCTCGTGGAGTCGGCCTCGTACCGCCACTCTCCGGGGTTCGTCGGGCTCTACTCGGACAGCCTCACCGAGGCGCTCCACGATGCGGACATCCTCGCCAACAAGGGCCTCGTGGTGATGACCGCGCACAGCCTGCCGGTCGAACACATCGAGGCGGACCCGGCATACCTCGACCAGCTCCGGGAGACCGCTGCTGCCGTCGCCGAGGGCGCCGGCCTTGGGGAGGCCAGCGGCTTCGATGCGCTGCCCGGCATCGAGGCGTTCGGCGGACCCGGCGTCACCGCGCCGTGGCTGCTCGCGTTCCAGAGCAAGGGCAAGCGTGGGGGCGAGTGGATCGGCCCTGACCTCGATGAAGTGCTCGATGCCGCCATAGCGGGCGGGTTCGCCGCCGTGATCGTGTGCCCGATCGGCTTTGCGGTCGATCACCTCGAGACGCGCTACGACCTCGACGTCGAGGCCGCCGACAAGGTCCTCTCCGCGGACCTCGAGTTCTTCCGGGCGGCGGTGCCCAACGCGGCTCCGCAGTTCGTCGACGAGCTTGCCGGCGCGATCCGCAAAGTACTCTGACCAGCGCGCACATCGAAGGCGGACGCGCCGTTGCCGGCGCGCCCGCTCGTCTTTGAGAGAGAGCGGGTCACGGGTGAGGCACGTCGTCATCATCGGGGGAGGCATCGCAGGGCTCGGTGCCGCGTACAAGATCCGCCGCGCGGCGGACGCCGGGCACGAGGTCTCTTTCACCCTGGTCGAGAAGGACAAACGTCTCGGAGGGAAGATCTTCACCGACATCGCCTCGGATCCCGATGGCGGCACCTACATCGCCGACGGGGGCTCTGACGCCTTCCTGACCGACAAGACCGCGGTCCACCGCGTCGCCCGGCTGCTCGGCATCTTCGGCGAGGAGACCGGCACGCTCGACGAGACCAAGAAGACCTTCATCGTCAAGGACGGTCG
>DATCIG010000062.1:0-49800 GCA_036507895.1 Coriobacteriia bacterium | reverse complement strand
TCCGCGAACTCATCGGCCCTGCCCTCGGAGATGAGCCGCATCAGGACCCTGTCGCCGACCGGCAGCGCGCTCTCGATGCGCTCCGTGTAGTACGCGTCGACGATCTCGCGGAACCGCCTGAATGCCGCGACGCGCAGCCCCAGATCGAGCTCCGTCCGGTATCCCTCGAACGCCGAGTCACCGAGCTCCACCCGGAAATGTCGCTGCATCAGGCGATCGCGCTCAGGACCCGGAGGTACGTTGGCCGCCACGAGGTCGAACATCCGGTCCACGACCGGCATCCGGTCCGCAAGCGCGAGCACACTGGTGGTGATGTTCGAGAGATCGTCTCGGTACACCCAGTACACGTAGTCTCTGTCCGCGAGGATCGAGATCCCGGCGCCCTTCAGGTATGCCATGGCGACGAAGGGCTCGTCCTCGCCCCAGGGGGAGTCCTCGGCGAACTGCAGGCCGAGGGAGCGGACCATCTCGGCCCGGAACAGCTTCATCGGGTTGAGCGTCCAATATGCGGAACACGAGTGCACGTCCGTACGCGGGATCGTCCGCGCGAACATGGTGCGCTGCGTTCCGCGCCCCCCGACGCCCTTCATGCGAGCGAGCACCACGTCCGTCCCGTTGACGTCGGCGGTCCGCACCATCGTCTCCAGCGCGTCATCTGACAGGTAGTCGTCCTGGTCGAGGAAGAAGACGTAGCGGCCGCGCACGCTCTTCAGGGCGCGGTTCCGGGGGCCGGCCGGCCGGCCGAAGTTCGGCTGATGGATGATCTCGAACGAGGGGTGGGCCGCCGCCGTCTGGTCGAGCACGGCGGGCGTCTCATCGGTCGAGCCGTCATCGACGACCAACACCTGCATGTGCGCCAGACCGATCGTCTGGCGCACAAGCGACGCGAGCATCCGCTCGATGTACGGCATGCCGTTGTAAGCGGCGACGATCACGCTCACGTCCGGCTGCTGGTCCACCAAGATGACGACTCCTCGAGACGGTGTGGATACGGAAGGCTGTGCGCCTAGACGGTGCCTTCGTTCCACGACGCGAGGTACTTCTCCTGCTCGGCTGTGAGGGTGTCGAGCTCGACCCCCATCGTCGCGAGCTTCAGGCGTGCGATGTCGGCATCGATGTCCGCCGGCACCGGATAGACGCCGGGCTCCAGCGAAGCGTGGTTCTTCATCATGTACTCCGCCGCGAGCGCCTGGTTCGCGAACGACATGTCCATGACCGAAGCCGGATGGCCCTCGGCGCAGGACAGGTTCACGAGGCGGCCGTCGGCGAGCAGGAAGATCTTGCGGCCGTCGGCGAGCACGAACTCCTCGACCAGCGGGCGCACCTCGCGGGTGGACACGGCCTTCTCGCGCAGATGCGGGATGTTGATCTCGCAGTTGAAGTGTCCGGAGTTGGCGATGATCGCCCCGTTCTTCATGGCATCGAAAGCAGCCGAGTCGATGACGTTGACATCACCCGTGACGGTCAGCCAGATATCGGCGAAGGCCGCGGCTTTTGCGGCGGGCATCACGCGATAGCCGTCCATGACTGCCTCGAGGGCCTTGAGCGGATCGATCTCGCACACGATCACGTTGCCGCCCATGCCGCTGGCGCGCATCGCGATACCTCGACCGCACCACCCGTAGCCGGTGACGACCACGGTGCGGCCGGCGATCAGGCGGTTCGTAGCGCGGATCACACCGTCGAGCGTCGACTGCCCGGTGCCGTAGCGGTTGTCGAAGAGGTGCTTCGTGTTCGCGTCGTTGACCGACATGATCGGGAACTTGAGCGCGCCGTCGGCGGCCATCGCGCGAAGGCGGATGACGCCAGTCGTGGTCTCCTCGGTCCCGCCGATGACTCCGACGAGGGCCTCGGGACGCTCCGCGTGGATGCGGCCGACGACGTCCGCGCCGTCATCCATCGTGAACTGCGGCTTGTGATCGATGGCGGCGTCGATGTGCGAGTAGTAGGTGGCCGTGTCCTCGCCCTTGATGGCGTAGGTGCGGATGCCGTAGTGCAGCACGAGCGCAGCCGCAACGTCGTCCTGCGTGGAGAGCGGGTTGCTCGCGCAGAGCACGATGTCCGCGCCGCCGGCCTTCAGCGTCCGCATCAGGTTCGCGGTCTCGGTGGTGACGTGGAGGCAGGCGCTCACACGCAGCCCGTCGAGCGGCTTCTCGCGCTCGAACCGCTCGCGGATCTCGGCGAGAACGGGCATGTCGGCGTCGGCCCACTCGATGCGGGCCTTACCGGCGTCGGCCAGCGCGATGTCCTTCACGTGATGATCCATGGGATGCTCCTTCGACTTCGACGCGCGCGCGAACGCGCGGGGATTCACAACCGCGCGAGTATACCAGTGAGCAATCGGGCCATGGCGGGGGTCCCCGCCTCTACGGACGCGAGAACAGCCTCGTGAGAATCGGTCATCTCGCCTGCCACGTTCGCGATGAGTGAGAACCCTGCGATCTCCATGCCCGCATGCCTTGCAGCGATCACTTCGGGTACCGTCGACATGCCGACAGCGTCGGCTCCGATGGCACGCAGATAGCGGATCTCCGCAGCCGTCTCGTAGTTCGGCCCCGGAACGGCGGCGTACACGCCCTCCGCCAGGTCCATCCCCTGTTCTCCTGCCAGCTCGCGAGCGAGTCCGCACAGGCGCGGGCTGTAGGCGTCCGCCATCGGCGGGAAGCGGACACCGATCTCATCGAGGTTGGGACCGGTCAGCGGATTGACCCCGAGAAGGTTCACGTGATCGGTGATCATCATGGTCTGCCCGACCCGCAGTCCCGGAGCGATGCCACCCGCGGCGTTGGTGGCCACGAGCACGCGGCAACCGAGAGCGGCCGCGGCCCGGATCGGCAGCACGACGCGCTCGACGGGATGGCCTTCGTAGAGATGGAGCCGCCCGACCATCGCCATGACGGCGACCTTGCCGACCGTCCCGAACACGAATCGCCCGGCATGACCGATCACACCGGAGTCGGCGAAGCCCGGCAGAGCCCCGAACGGCGCCTGCGCGACGACCTCCATGTCCTCGATCACCGCGCCGAGCCCGCTGCCCAGCACGACGAGGACCTCGGGAAGCAACCCGCCGCTCAGCGACTCGAGTTCGTTGGCGGCATGACGGACCTGGGCGAGCCTTTCGTCGATCATGGGGCACCCCTCCGAACTCGATCGGGTCGTCGCCGATGCGACCACCCGGGCAGGACTTACCCGATGCGCGCGAGATCCGCCGCAAGCACCGCGAGAATCGCTATCCCGCGCCCGCCGCGGTCACCGTGCGATCGTGCGGACCCTCGTAATAGTCGACCGCTGCGGCTATCGGACCATCGAACACGAGACGGCCACGCTCCAACACCAACCCCCGATCGCAGATCGCCTCGGCGGCGCCGGAGGAGTGCGTCACGAAGATGACCGTCACGTGTTCCTTGTCCATGATCTCGCGAATCTTGTCGTTGCACTTCTGACGGAAGTTCTTGTCGCCGACGCTCAACGCCTCGTCGACCACGAGGATCTCGGGATTGATGCTCGCGCTGATGGCGAACCCGACGCGTGCCTTCATGCCGCTCGAATACGTACGCATCGGCTGGTCGATGTAGTCGCCGATATCGGCGAACTCAACTACGGCGCGCTCCAGGTCGGCGACCTCGTCCTTGTCGAGACCCCACAGCTGGCCGCGCAGGTGCACATTCTCGCGCCCGGTGAACTCCGGGTCGAAACCGGCGGTGAGCTCGAGCATCGCGCTGACCCGGCCGTCGACGGTGACCTGACCGGTCGTCGGGAAGACGACGCCCGTGATCATCTTGAGCATCGTGGACTTGCCCGCACCGTTGCTGCCGATGATGGCGACGGACTCGCCCCGCTTGACCGTGAAGCTCAAGTGGCTGTTCGCGTAGACCTCTTTGAAGGCGATCCTGTTCGAGAAGATGCCGAGGAAGCGATGCTTGTCGCTGCGATAGAGCCGATAGCGCTTCGAGACGTTCTTGAACTCGATCGCGATGTCGTCGGATCTCATCATGGCCTCCTCACAACACGTCGGCGATGTCGCGCCGCAGCCGGTGGAAGGTATAGAGAGCCAACCCAGCCATTCCCGCAAGCATCACCGCGAACGCAAAGAGGGCGAAGGTGTCCTGGAAGAACCAGCGCTTGTAGATGAATACGTTCCGGTACCCGGTGGCGATGAACGTGACCGGATTGAACAGCAGGAGCTTGGCGAGCAACGGATTGTTGATGCTGTTCACATCCCACATGATCCCCGAGACCCAGAAGACCGCCGTGACGAACGAGTTCACCACGTTCGCGAAGTCCTTGCTCATCGCCGAGAGCAGCGATGCGAACATCGACCACAGCGTGAAGAACATGAACATGAGGACGATGTAGACGGGCAGCTGGAGGAAGTAGATGTCGACGGGGTAGCCGAACAGGATGAACAGCACGACCACGATCATCAACAGCGCCGTGTGGACATAGAGTTTCGACAGGCTCACGAACGTCGAGATCGTCGAGACGGGGAACCGGATCTTGGTGACGAGGTAGTCGTAGCGCTTGAGGGTCGTGGACCCTTGAGTGAGCATCTCCTGCATGTAGAACCAGGGAACGATGCCCGCGACGAGCCAGAGGAAGAACGGGAAGCCGTTCACCGCCCCAGCGGCTCGAAGGCCAACGGAGAAGGCGAACCAGTAGACGAAGATCGTCACCGACGGCTTGATGACGGCCCACAGCCACCCGAGCGCGGAGCCTCGGTAGGTCTTGACCATGTCGACGGCGGCCAGCTGCAGGATCTGCGTCCTGTAGTCTGCGTGCTCCTTGACGACATCGAGCGCCGTGGCGCCATAGCGCTTGACGCGGTCTGCAAGGAGCTCGAGCGGCGCCTGCCTATCCTGCGCCACCGAGGTCCTCCTTGATCTCCGTCGTCGAGACACCGTCAGTACGAGGAAGGAACACGAGCTCGCAGTGCTCCTTCAGATAGTTGAAACGGTCGCTGTCCGCCCAGTCGTCGCCCATCACCACAACGTCGATGTTGTAGCGCCGCACGTCATCGAGCTTCTGCTCCCACGACTCCTCAGGGATGACGAGATCGACGTAGCGTATCGACTCGACGATCTCCTTGCGCAGCGCGTAGTCGTGATAGGACCGCTTGCCCTTCCCGGCATTGAACTCGTCGGTGGACACCGCGACGACCAGATAGTCGCCCAGCGCCTTGGCACGCTGAAGCAACCTGATATGCCCATGGTGCAAGAGATCGAATGTGCCGTAGGTCAGCACGCGTTTCACGTAGGTATCCTCCTGTGCGCACCGCTCGAATCGTGTCTACCGGTCCCGGACACCCCGTCGGACAGGTTGCCGAGCATACAGATGCGTGTCGCTAGATTGTGCGCGGTCCGGTCCGGTTCGGACAGTCGGTTCGAGAACCCGACAACCAGCCGTCATCTTCGCACAACCGGCGATGTCCGCGCCGTTCCTAGAGCGAAGACCCCAGGATGCGCTCGATCACCCGTTCACTCGCGTGCCCGTCGTCCAGATACGTGAAGCGTTCGTTGAACCGAGTGTATCGCTCGGCGAGTTCCTGCGAAGGGCTATCGGCGCACCGTATCGCGGCCACCAGTTCGTCCTGCGTGCGAGCGATCGGCCCCGGCAGCTCGGCGATGTCGAGATAGATGCCGCGCAGACTCTCGGCGTAGTCCTCCAGGTCGTACATGAAGAACGCGATCGGGCGCCGCAGGTTGGCGTAGTCGAAGAACACGCTCGAATAATCGGTGACGAGCATGTCGCTCGCGATGTAGAGGTCGTTGATATCGTCGACGCCCGACACGTCGTAGACGAATCCCTCGTGTGCCGCGAAGTCGAACTCGCTCGCCACGAGGTAGTGCGCCCGGAAGAGTACGACGTACTCATCGCCGAGCTCACGGCGGAGGCGCTCGAAGTCGACACCGAGATCGAAGGTGTATCCCGTCGCCGATGAGTGCTGATTGTCCCGGAACGTCGGCGCGTAGAGGACCACCTTCTTGTCGGCGGGGATCCCCAGGCGCTCCTTGACGTCGAGGACGTCGTGGGGGCCGAACGTGGCCAGGACGTCGTTCCGCGGATAACCCTCCTCGATGATCGCCTTTGCGCGCTCGGGGGTGTCGAGCCCGAACGCCGAAGCGAACTTCTCGGAGGCGAACGTCGACGGCGACAGGAGATAAGTGAGCCGGGCGCCCTCACGCGCATAGCGCCGGTGTATCTCCTTTGCCGAGAAGAGGACGTTGCCCGATGCCCCCTCCCGTATATCGCACCCGAGCCGCTTGAGGGGCGTGCCGTGCCAGGTCTGGATGTAGACCTGGCCGGGTCGGAGGTCCATGTGGACCGGGAGGATCGAGTTGGTCACCCAGTACTTGGCGCGGGCGTGATACGACTGGTAGGCCGCCGACACGTACGTCACCAGCGTCGCCCGCCCGAGTTCCGCGACGCCTTCGTATTCCCTCGTCTTCCGGAACGCCCAGATCAGCGTGTAGTCGTCGAAGCGGGGGTCCGCGACGATCGCCCGATACAGCGCTTTCGGGCTGCACGAGTAGCTCTTGCCTTGGAACGACTCGAACACGATCAGCTTCTCGTCGACGGGATTGCCACGGAAGTGCCGTCGGTACCGCACACCACGCCAGTGCTCGAGCAGCATGCGGACCACGCGTCGGAACCGGACGCTCCTCTTGCTGAGCGCCATGATGGAGCGGCTGAGGAACCACTTGGCCTGCTTCGCCGCGGTCCCGAGACGTCCCGGCTGCGGGCCCTGTTCGATGCGGGGGCCCGTGGGCACGTCATGGTCCTCTGTGGTGTTCACTTGCTGTGCCAATCCTCGTCCCTCGTTCCGAATAGCCGAGCGAGCAGGCGCTCGCCGGCGTGACCGTCGTCCTTTGGTGCGAACCGCTCACGGAAGTCGTGACGGCGTCGGTCCGCCTCGGGATCGGCGACACCTGCCGCGCGAATGGCCGCCGCCAGGTCGTCCTGGCTGCGCACGATCGGCCCCGGCAGTTCCGCGAGATCGAGATAGAACCCGCCCCGCCCTTCAGCGTAACGATCAAGGTCATACATGTAGAAGACGACCGGGCGTTCCAGGTTGCCGTAGTCGAAGAACACGCTCGAGTAGTCGGTCATGAGCAGGTCCGACACAAGATAGAGATCGTTCACATCATCGATCCGCGACACGTCACGCACGAACCCATCGTATCGATCGAAATCGAAGCTGTCGGCGATGAGGAAGTGTGCACGGAACAGGATGACGTACCCGTCCCCGAGTTCGCGGCGCAGGCGGTCGAAGTCGACGCCGAGCTCGAGAGTGTACCCGACCCCCGGGGTGCGCTGGTCGTCACGCCACGTGGGTGCGTAGAGCACGACCTTCTTGTCCTCGGGGAGATCCAGGGACGCTCTAAGCCGTTCGATATCGGAGGGAGTGGCCTCTATCAGGAAGTCGTTCCGCGGATAGCCGTCCTCGACGATCACCCGAGGCGCCCGGACCGGGTCCAGGCCCAACGCGGACGTCAGTCTCCCGGAGGCGAACGGTGATTGCGTCAGCAGGTAGGTGAACTTGCGCGCGGACCTCTCCCAGCGCCGCACCCGCTCCGCGCTCGCGCGTATCGAGTCACCCGGGAGCGTGATGTCGCAGCCGAAGCGCTTGAGTGGGGTCCCGTGCCACGTCTGGAGGTACACCTGATCTTTTCGCGGGATGACCTCGACGGGCACCGCGCAGTTGCAGACCCAGTGCTTCGCCCGCGCGTACGCGGCGAAGTACGCGGGGGAACCCCACGCGACAACGGTGGCGCGCCCCAGCTCTGCGACATCCGAATAGTCCTTCGGACGCTTGAGGGCCCAGATCAGCGTGTAGTCATCGAACCAGTGATCGCGAAGCATCGCCTGGTACAAGGCCTTGGGACTGCAGGAGTAACTCGATCCGACGTAGGACTCGAAGACGACCGTCTTCTCTTCGATGGAGTTGCGACGCACGACGGCCCCGTACATCGCCCTGCGACGGTACGCGCGGACACGACGGGTGAGCTTCCGGACTGCCGGGCTGCGCCGACCCACAGCTGCGACCAGGCGCTTCGCCCGGGCACCGAACCCGCTTCCCTGACGTGGCGACATCAGGCTCCGCCCCTAGCGGTGTGGTCCATGATCACTTCCACGATCCTCTCCGTGCACCCGCCATCGGCGGCCGACAGATACCGCTCCTTGAGACGGTGGCCCGGACCCGCGCCACCCGCCTCGATCCGACGCGCGATCTCATCGATGTCGCGCGACGAGATCTCAGGCGCATCGGCGAGCGGATCGAAGTTCAGGCCGTTCTCTTCACGATAGATGTCGATGTCGTGCACGTAGAAGTAGACCGGGATATCGAGGACGAGAGCCTCGAACGCGACCGCCGAGTAGTCGGTGATCACGACGTCGCAGAGCGGGAGGAGGTCGAGGATGTCGCGATCCCCGACGTTGGCCACGTTGGGACCGTCGATGCGCGCAGTCTCGAGCGGATGTGGCTTCAGCATCACGGTGAAACGCTCCCCCGCGAACCGCTCGACGACCTCGGCGTACCCATGGTCCCCTCCCCTGCGGAAGGTCGGCGCGTAGAGCACCATCGTCCTGTCGGGATCGGCGAGGACGGGGAAGGCGCGGCGCAAGGCGTCGACCCTGGGCGGCACCGGACGGACCCGGGCATCGTCCTTGTGTTCGAGCAGATAGTCGATGCGTGGCAGGCCGAGCGGGCGGACGATCGACGGCTCCGCCCCGAACGCCGCAGCGAACACCGGAACGGTCGCTTCGCCCCCGCACAGGACCAGATCGTAATTGCGGTGCATCTTCATCGCCGAGGCGATGAGGGCCCCACGCCCTCCCGGCTTCCCGACGGTCTGGTAGCCGAACTTCTTGATGGCGCCGAGTGCATGCCACATCTGGACCACGAACAGTCCGTCCCTGTGCGCAAGCAGGCTCACCGGGACGACGTAGCCGTCGACCACGCATGAACGCGCGGTCGCCAAGTGATACATCTGCCCGAACATCCCGAGAGCTGAGACCAAGCGGGAGCCCGCGGACTCCCCCAGCATCCGGCATCTCATGACGATCTCGAGATCGGGATCGCGCATACGCAACGCCTCAGCGAGCAACTCGAAATCCCGTGATGGGGTGTCCGACTGACGGCTGAGGAAGACGATCTTATGCCGCGCCGGAGCAAGCGCCTTGATGGCGGCGTAGAACAGCTGAGCGAACCACGCTGCGACAGCGATGAGGAAACGCATCGAGGCACCACCCCGGGGGTGATCGGTGGCGACGGCCGAGACGGCGTCCGAAGCCTGAATGATAACACCGCGCCACCGCCCTGGAGCACGTGCGGAAGGTGTCGGTACGGTGTCGGCCTGCGAGGTCCACGCCTGCCGCAATGCTAGAATCGGCGTCCGAGGAATAGGAGCGGGATGAAGAAGCTCAGCTTTACCAAGAAGGTCGGCATCTGGGTCGGCGCGCTGCTCGCGGCGGTCCTTGCGATCGGCGTTCTCGCGTTCGCCGCGAACGTCTGGACCGACTACCAGTGGTACGCCAGCGTCGGACAGCAGTCCGTGTTCTGGGTCGCCAATCTTTCGCAGGCCGCGGTGTGGGTCGCTTTCACCGCGCTCGGCCTCGCGATGCTGTACGCCAGCGCCCGAGCCGCGTGGCTCGTGATCAGCACGACGCCCAAGTATCCGCGCGCGACAGCGTTCGTGTGCCTGCTTTTGGCTGCGGCGCTCGCGTCGGCGATGTCGCAGCAATGGATGGTGTTCCGTCTCGCAGCCGCCCAGCCTTCCTTCGGGGTCAAAGACCTCCAGTTCGGCGCTGATGTGGGCTTCTTCGTGTTCTCGCTCCCCGTGTTCGAACTCATGTACAAGTGGCTCAACGGGCTCGCGATCGTCGCGATCGTAACCGTCGCGGCGATCACCGCGTCCAGCCGGCTGCAGGTCGCCGGCACGATCCCGGCCCGCTGGTGGCAGCTCAAGAAGGTCCTGATCTCTCTCGTCGGCTTCCTGATGCTCGCAGTGAGCCTCAACTTCTGGATCTCGATCTGGCGCATCTCATACTCGCCGGCAGGGCAGATCTTCGGAGCCTCGTACTCCGACATCACGGCTGCGCTCCCCGCTGACTGGATCATGTTCGGTCTATCCATCGCACTCGCCGTCGTGCTGTTCGTCACGGCCCCCCGGCGCGGGTGGAAGATACCGCTCGTAGCGGCGATGGCCTGGGCGGTCGCGGGGATCCTGCTGGTGGGCGCATGGCCCTATGTCGTCCAGAACTTCATCGCGACGCCGAACGAGGCAACCCTCGAACAGCCCTATCGCGCTCGCAACATCGCGATGACGCGGGCGGCTTTCGACCTCACCTCGGTCAACGGCGTGGAGTACGCGGGCCTGGAGTCGCTCACGGCCTCGGCCTCGGCGAACGCGGAGCACCTGCTCGGCGACGCGACCGTCTGGACCCCCGATTCAGTGGGACAGGCGTTCGATCAGCTCCAGACGATCCGCCCGTACTACAAGCTCTCCGCGATCAACTTCGACCGATACCGGATCGACGGTGAGTTGCGGCAGGTACTCGTCGCGGCGCGCGAGATCGACCCGAGCGGCCTACCGTCGAACGCGCGGACCTGGGTCAACACACACCTCGTGTACACCCACGGTTACGGACTCGCGATCAGCTCAGCCAGTCAGACCACGACGCAGGGCTTTCCGACCTTCTTCGTCGGCAATGTGCCTCCGGCCGTATCCGCCGACGTTGCACCGGATTCGCCTGCGCTGAAGACCACTGAGCCACGCATCTACTTCGGCCCGGACATGACCGGTTACGGGATCGTGAACACCGGGGTCGACGAATTCGACTACCCCTCGGGTGAGACCAACGCGACCACGCGCTATACGGCCAGCGGGACCCCGGTTGGGGGACTGCTATCGCGCCTGGCCTGGGCGATGCGTCTGCAGTCGGACCAGTTCTTCTTCTCGGGCTACATCCGCCCCGACAGCCAGATACTCCTCTACCGCGGGATCGTGGAGCGCGCCACCAAACTCGCCCCGTGGCTGACCTACGACAGCAGCCCCTATCCGGCGATCGTCGACGGCCGTGTCGTCTGGATACTGGACGCCTACACGATGTCCGACCACTATCCGAACTCGCAGCCCCTGGCCGACGGATCCAACTACCTTCGCAACTCGGTCAAGGTCGTGTCGGATGCCTATACCGGCGAGACGCACTTCTACGCCGTCGGCGCCGATCCGATCCGCGACGCCTGGGCGGCGATCTTCCCCTCGATCATCACGCCGCAGGGCCAGATGCCGGCCTCGGTTGCCGACCACGTCCGCGCACCCCAGGCGCTCTTCTCCGCACAGGCCCAGGCCTACCGCGCCTATCACATGACCGATCCGACCGTCTTCTACAACCGGGAAGACCTGTGGGACGTCCCGAAGGACACGGCGGGGAATCCGCTCCGGCCGTCGTACCTGATGCTCGACCTGCCGGATGCGGCAGGCAAGTCCACGGGCAAAGCGATGTATCTCCTCCAAGCGTTCTCGCTGCCCAACCGCGACAACCTCGTGGGCTGGATGGCGACCGCATGCGATCCCGGAGCGTATGGGACCCGCACCGTCTACCTGCTGCCGAAGGCGCGCGTCATCCTCGGCCCGCGCAACATCAGCGCGCGCATCAACCAGGATCCGAAGATCTCACAGCAGCTGACCCTGTGGAACCAGCCGGGCAACTCGGTGGTGTTCGGGACGATGCTCGTGATCCCGGTGGAGAACAGCGTCGCCTACGTCCAGCCCGTCTTCCTGCAGGCGCAGAACAGCGCTATCACGCAGCTGGTCAGCGTGATAGCGGTCAACGGCGATCGTGTCGAGATCGCGGGGACGCTGCCCGCGGCACTGTCGCGTGCGTACGGCGGCATCGAGAGCACCAAGGCTGCCGGCATTGCGGGCGGGCAGTGACCCGCACCGCCCAGACCGCGGACCTGCTCGTGCCTGATGTAACGGTGATCGTCGCCGCGTTCGACGCGATGCCCTACGTCACCCGCTGCATCTCGTCGGTGTTCGAGCAGACGATCGGCCTCGAACGGATCGAGATCATCGCCGTCGACGACGGGTCTGCGGACGGAACGGGCGAGGAGCTCGACCGCTTGGCCGCGCAGTGCCCGACGATGCACGTCATCCATCAGGCGAATTCGGGCAGCCCCGCGCAGCCACGCAACATCGCACTCGGCCTTGCCACGGGCCGCTTCGTGTTCTTCCTCGACGCAGACGACTACCTCGGGCCGGAAGCCATGGAACGCATGGTGGCCGCGGGTGACGCCAACGCATCCGATATGGTGCTCGGCCGACTTGTCGGCGTGGGCGGCAGGAAGACTCCGAAGACGGTCTTTCGATGCAACCAGCCGCGAGCGGATCTCTTCAAATCCCGGGTGTACTGGTCGCTCAACCCGATGAAACTGTTCCGGCGCCAGCATCTCGAGACGCTCGGCCTCAGGTTCGCCACCGACCTCCCCTGGGGGGAGGACATGCCGTTCGTGACCGAGTCGTATCTCAACGCGTCGGTCATCTCCATCGTCGCCGATTATGACTGCGTCTACCTGACGTACCGCGACGACGGCAACAACTTCACCAAGAGGGTCAGCAGCGCGGCCTCGCGACTCGAGTGCCCCACCCGGATGCTCACGATGATCGAACGCCACGTGCCCCCCGGGCGGCGGCGCGACTATCTGATGACCCGCATCTTCCAACTCGAAGTGATCAACATCCTTCCCCGCTTGGCACAGGAGAGCGACCCGGAGGCGCAGCGCGCGGGGTTCGAGACGATCAAGAACTGGGTCGACCGGTGGTACACACGCCCGATCGCCTACCGCCTCTCCCCGCTCCATCGCGTGTCGATCAATCTGATCCGCCGCGGGATGATGCAGGAGATGCTCGCTCTGTTCCCGGAATGGCCCCCCACCAAGAACTGGGGGGTCTTTGTCGACGGAAAGCGCGCGTTCGCCGAACTGCCGTACTTCCGTGACCCGGCGCTGGCGGTACCCGACGAGTGCTTCGAGATAACACGGCGCCTCAACGCTCACTGCCACGTCGACTCGATCGTGCGGAGCGGCCAGGCGGTCACGATCACCGGCTACGCGTACGTCGACATGATCGAGACGGTCGGGATGCAGGTCATGGCCACACTGCGCCGACGAGGTGGAGGTGTCGAGTACATCGTACCGGCGACCCTCACTGCACGGGAAGGGATCGGGACCGAGGAATGGAACCGGCGCCTTCCGCGCGAGAACGCTGGTTTCGAGGTGCGGCTGGACCCCTCGACCGCCGCAAACGAAGAGCCCCTCCCCCCGGGGTCGTGGGACCTCGGTATCCGGGTCATCTCGGAGGGAATCACGCGAGACGTCGCGTTCGGCAGCGTGTCATGCGCGTCCGTGGAGGGCGCATCCGAGATCGCGAACCTGTTCCTGCGCCAGGTCGACGCCGATGCCGTCGCGCCCGGAGCGGAGAGCCCGGTCGTAGCCACCGAGGTGTCATGGTCAGCGAGCGACTCCTCGGTGCTCATGATAGCCGGTCGCTGCGACCCTTCGACGATCGAACCCGCCTCCCTGTCCGTCGTGCTGCTTCGGCGGGACGGCGGCGAGCATAGGGTGAAGGTCGAGGTGCTCGACGGCGGGTTCTCGGCCAGCCTCCCGCTGCGATCAATCAACGGGAAGCGCCGCCTCGAGAACGGCACCTGGGACGTGGTGCTCGAACGTCGCGAAGCGGACACCTCGCACATCGTGGCGATCCCGGTGACACGCAGGATGCGCACGACCTACAAGTGGCGCGGGCTGTGGCCGACCCGAACGCACATCGCCGGACCCGCCCCGCTGCTGGTCCTCAACGTAAGGCGGCTCGATCCGGCGTGGGTCTCCGAGCGCGTCGGCTCGAAACTCAAACTGGTCAGAGCAGTGTTCGGGCTGCGGACCTGAAGATCCGGTCTGGCGCTCCGCCTATCGAGGGACGAAAGTCGCCGTCGATGAACGAGGGGTCGCCGCGCTGATCCGCCCGGACACGCGCACCCGGTAGCCGCGCTTGGCGGCGCCGATGTTGCGCGAACACCGGGCCACTCCCGCGGCGTTGGTCAGTGCCGTGGCGGTGACCGTCTTCCCGCAGTACTTCCAGGTGAACGTGATCCTGCGGCCGGCGAGGGGTTTCCCCGCGATGTCGTGTATCGCGGTGGTCGCCACCACGCGGGTACGCCTCTTCGGCCGGCTGTTCGAGACCGTCGTCTTGATCCCGCGAGTCCCGGCCGCGAGTCCGATCGTCGGCGCGTACCAGGTCGAGGCGACGGTCGAGGCGCCGCTAGCGGATGACGTCACACCGACCGTCACCTTCGCACCGAGCCGATCGAGACCGATCACGCGATAGTCGCGCGCGACCCCATGGGAGTCCGTGTACTTGATGTCGGTCACGACCCCTGCGGCGGTCGGCCATGCGAATCTCACCGCGGCGCCGCTGATCGGCCGTCCATTGGCGTCCAGGCAGGTCACCTTTGCGTACGGTGACGATCCCTGCGCGGGATCGTGTTTGGCCATATCGGCCTTCATCACCCGGGGAGGGGTGGTGAGTCCAGCGCCACTCGGGATCGCGCGCAAGATGTCTGCCAGATCGTTCACGGCGCGGTTGAGAACCTGCACCGTCAACGCGTGAACGATCGGATCGTCCATGTTCAGTGTCCCCGTGGGCGAGAAGGAGGCGCGCAGCGCAGGGTACTTGGCCCGCGAGAACGCAGCAGCCGAGATGACCCTTGCCCGGATGTCCGTGAGCGGCGCAGGAGCCAGGGGCGTCACCCAGTCGCGGTTCTCGCCCGGCGTGTCGGTGAGCTCTTCGACGGGGTACTCGTAGGCGTTGTGCAGGCTCGAGCCTGACGCGGAGGCGGTCGAATGGAACGGGTTCAGGACGTCGGCGCAGTAATGGGACATGAGCCCGAGGGCCTTGCTGGCCGTCTTCATGTCGCCGGCTTGGTAGGCCTTGACGACCTGATAGTAGAAGTCCGAGGCCATCTGAGGCGCCCCGCCGATCATGCCACTCGAGTAGAAGACGTGCAGGGCCCTGCTCTCGCCCGGCGCATCGGGGTCATCGGTCGCGAGGAAAGCCGTCTCCGTATCGACCCACGACGCCTCGGGCCCTGCGATACGGATGGCCTCGTCGAGCACCCAGTCGTGCGTGCCGTAACCGTCCCAGTCCGCCCCCCTGCCGTTGCACCAGGCGAACGCAGTAGGAACCGAGATCAGCATGGCGAGCACGAACGTGAGCCCAAAAGTACCGAATCGTCGCAAGGCCGGTATTCCTCCTGTATGTCCGGGACGCCCCTCCGGGATGCGCGGTTGCAGTATGCAGCATCGGCGCAAGCCACCGCCGAATCGAGGGTCGCAGCGTCACTCTTCGGAGTCGGCGCCCGTATCGCTGCCGGAGAAGAGTCCATTCCCGAAGCGATAGAGATACCGTTCGTCACGGACGAGCGTGACCACGTAGTCGGGCTTGTACTTCGCTACGTAGGCGTACAGCGACATCGCGGTGTAGTGCCGCAGGTCGAGGTACCTGCTCTGGTCGAATCCGGTCCAAGCGAGCGTCTCGACGGCGTTGGTGAACGAATCGCCCACGAGCAGCAGCGTCGGGAGTTGCGGGCGGTCCGTGTCGACGACGACTTCGGCTTTGTCCCCCTGGTCGTAGATACCGTAGGCGATGGACGCCCCGGCCGCGTGCGCTCGGAAGAAGTCGTGGGACTCTACTCCGTCCTGGACGCGCGTGTACGGGATCGGGACCTTCGGGGACGCGATGGTCACCTTCTCGTCCTGTGGGAACGTCATGGCCAGCTTGCGGTTGAACGAGCCGACGAACAGGTTCGGCAGCGTGACCATATCGAGATCGCTCTCCTGCAGCGGCTTGAGACCCAAGCGCTGGAGCATCGCCGAGTAGGTGAGGTAGGCGCCCCGGAAGGTCCAGTGATGATCGGTGAGGTAGAAGAGCTTCTCGCTCTGATGCTGCTCGAGGATCGGAGCCATGTTGACGTTGGCGATCCCAAGCGAGTCCAGCGCGGCGAAGTAGCGGTCGCCCGCGCGATCGAAGTCGGTCGGGAATCCGAATCCTGCGGGGTAGTCCGAGCGGTAAAACGAGCTCTTGGTCGGATGACCGACCACGAGGAGGGTGCCGCCGTAGGATCGAACCAGCCGATCGAGCTCACCGAACTGGGTCATCGTGGCGTCGAGTTCGGTAGCGATCTGTGCGTCGGTGCGCGGGGTGTGCGACGAGAGGTCCGCAAGCAACATCCCCCCCTTGCCTATCACGACGCCGTTCATGGAGATCTTCCCGAGGACGCGCAAGTCGAGGATCGAGTAGTAGCGCACCCACCGATCCCGCGCGAGGAACTGATCGCTCAGGTAGGAGTCCAGCTTCCCTCCGAACGCGCCCGACTCAAGGTCCGCCCAGCGCACCGCAGGGCGCTGGGCCAGCGTCCGCTGCTCGAGCGACGAAGACGCGCGGTCCGCGCGCACAAGCCCGCCGATCGCCAACACGAAGACGACTCCGAAGAAGACCGGGATGAAAACAAGTTTGCTCCAACGCTGGCTCACCCTATGACCGCCTTCAGAACTTGAAGTAGAGGAACGGGGCGAAGGTGGTGCTCAAGATGTACGAGATCGATACCAGGAGCAACACACCAAGCGCTGCCGCAACGCCCACATCGACCGCTCCGCGCGCCGCGACCGACCTCTCGGATCGCTCCCATATCGTCTTCACGAACGGGACGATCGGCAGCGACGCAACGACCGCGACGATGAGCTCGAAGCGGTATTGGGACAGGTAGAACAGCGCCTGGGAGTCCACGAGTGCCCTGCCGCCGAGGCCGATCATCGCCTGCAGATACTGAACAGCGCCCCCGAGGGTCGCGGCCTTGAAGAACACCCATCCCACGACGACCGCAAGCATCGTGAGCGCGTGGCGCAGCGGACGCCACACCCGCTCCAGGTGATCGCCGAGCACGAACTTCTCGATGGCCATGAGGACGCCGTAGTAGGCTCCCCAAACCACGAACGACCACGTCGCACCGTGCCACAGGCCTGTGAGCGTCCACACGATCAGGATGTTGCGCAGGTTGACCAGTCGGCTCACCCTGTTGCCGCCCAATGGGATGTAGACGTACTCGCGGAACCAGGTCCCGAGCGACATGTGCCACCGTCGCCAGAACTCTGTCACCGACTGGGAGATATAGGGGTAGTTGAAGTTCTCGGGCAGACGGAAGCCGAACATGTGGCCCAGCCCGATCGCCATGTCCGAGTAGCCCGAGAAGTCGAAGTAGATCTGCCCCGTGAAAGCGAGCGCGCCCAGCCACGCGCCGGCGACCGACAGCCGCGCATCCGGCAGTGCGAACGCCGAGGTGGCGAGCGTGCCGAGCGCACCCGCGACGATCACCTTCTTCGCCAGTCCCACCGTGAAACGCTGCGCGCCAGTGGCAAGCCCCTCGAGCCGCTCGGTGCGGCCCCTGATCTGCTCGTGGAAATCGGTGTAGCGGACGATGGGGCCCGACATGATCGTCGCGAACAGTCCCATGTAGAGGGCCACGTCCAGCGGGTTGCGCTGGACCGGCGCGCGGTCGCGATACACGTCGACGATGTAGCTGAGCCCCTCGAACGTGAAGAACGACACGCCGATCGGCATGATCATCGTCGGGATCGGGATGCTGAGATGGGCGACCGCGTTGGCCGAGGTCGCCAGGAATCCGAGGTACTTGAAGGACGCCAGGAGCATCACGTTCGCGATCACCCCGACGACCAGTGCGGCCTTGGCGGCACGCGGCGTGTCACGAAGCCTGTCGACCGCGAGGCCACACAGGTAGTTCATGAGGATCGAGAACGCGAGGACCAACAGCGAGTTGAGCCCGCCGAATGCGTAAAAGACGAAGCTCAACGCAAGAAGTACGAGGTTCTTGAGGCGTCTGCCGGGGGCGACGAAGTACACGCAGATCGCGAGTGGCAGGAACGCGAACAGGAAACTCACACTGCTGAAGAGCACACGGTCCTCCGAGCCGACGGGCCTCGACCTGCGTTATGGACGCTCTGCGAAGGGCGAAAAGCCCCTAGCGGCGCACGTCCTGCGCGGCGGGGTCCTTCCAATCCTTGCCGATGACCACCATGACCGGTGTGCTGAACGCATACATCCCGGCGGCCGGGATCACGTCGCCAAAACCGAGGGTCTCGCGCACGAAGTTCGCGCGGGCCTCACTGTCCTTCTGGTAGACGATGAGCGTCCTGCCGTAGACATACTGCGTCATATTGCCCGTCTCGGCGACCTTGAAGCCCTTGGAGAGGAAGAAGTCGGAGCACTGCTTGCCGAGCCCTGAAACGCCGGCTCCGTTGCGGATGGTCAGCGAGACGTCGGCGGGCTTGATGGTGGCCGTGGGCGTCGTCGAACCGCCGGTGCCGGTCGTCTTGCCGGGGACCAGGGAGAGTCCCTTCTTCATGCGACCGATCATGTCGGAGAGCTTGGCCGGATCGAGCACGACGTAGGAGACGCCGTTCATGTACTTCGCCGCACCGGGGGCGTTGGCCGAATCGATATCGGACGACTTCATGCCTTTGAACTGGAGCGCCAGATCGGCCATCTGCGCCGGCGTCATATCGGTATCGAGGTTGGAAGCGATGGCGTCGATGATCGATGAGGCCTTGAAAACGTTCGACAACGAGAGCGCCTGGGAGGCCAGCGCCCTGATGAATGCCTGCTGGTTGCGCATGCGGCCGAAGTCACCGTCCACGAGTGTGTGGCGGGTGCGAACGAAGGTCAGGGCGTGCCGGCCATCGAGCTTCTGGTAACCCTTCTTGACCGTGGCGTACGCTTTGCCGTACGCGGACGCCTGCGTGTCGTAGATGTCCTGTGGCACGTCGATCCACACGCCGCCGATGGCGTCCACGACGTCACGGAAGCCGTTGAAGTTCAGGTTCGCATAGTGCGAGATGGGAAGACCGGTGAGTTCCTTGACCGTCTTGATGACGAGGGAGGGGCCTCCATAGACCGCCGCGGCGTTGATCTTGGTCGTGCCGTTGCCGGGGATGGCGACCCTGGAATCGCGCGGGATCGAGATCAACGAGATCTTCTTGTTCTGCGGATCGATGCGGGCGACCATCAGCGAGTCGGAACGCTGCTGCGACTCACCGGGGCGCGTGTCCGAACCCATCAGGACCATGTAGAACGGATCGCCGGGGGGCGACGCCTTGCCGTCTTCGAGCAGTTTCGCGAGCTCCGGATCGGCGTTGGCGACCGCGTTGATCTTGGATCCGACGCTGCGAACGTACGCATACGCCATGACGGCCGCCCCCAGAAGCAGGATGCCGACGACTGTGGCGACGGTGATCGCGAACCGCTTGCGCCGACGACGTCGCGCGGTGGGGTTCACGACCTGCTCCGCCCGGACGCGACGGCGGTTGGTCTGGCGGATCGTCTCGTCAGAGGCGGTCGTCGGTCCCAGGCTGCTGATGTCGCGAGGAGAGCGGCGGCGGGACGCCGACGAATGGCCATGCTTCATTCGGCGCGGACCTGGCTTCTTGGAGAACATACTTGCCTCTCGAGAACGTATCCCCGTCCCGATCGGGAGCGCGGGGCCACGTGAATGGTCGGAGGAAGAGTATACGGCACGGTCCGCCGGACGGCCCACGCGTTACTGAGCCGTAGCCGCACCGCCATCAGCGGCACGCGGTCCGGCCGAGGGTCACTCGGAGTGGAGGCGCTGTTCCGCCGGTACGTCGCGAACCACTTTGGCCGGCGATCCCATGACGATCTTGGCAGCCGGCACATCCGAAGCCACGATGGAACCGGTTGCGACAAAAGCCTCGACACCGATCTCGACCCCCGGAAGCACGCTCGCTCCTGCGCCGATCCGGGCGCCTCGGCGTACGGTACATCCCTTGAGATGCTTGAAACGCTCGGAGGTCCGACCCATGTAGTCGTCGTTGGTGGTGACCACCATCGGCCCGATGAAGCAGTCTTCCTCGATGACCGTATGCGCGGCGATGAACGCCCCCGGCTGCACGACCGCACGGTCGCCGATCTCCGTGTCGTTCTCCACGATCGCGCCGCGGCCGATCACAACTCCATCGCCTATTCGGCAACGCGCGCCGACCTGAGCGCCGTCCTCGACGCGGACGTCGTCCCCTATGACCGCGCCCGCCATGAGGACCGTGTGACTGCCGACCGTGCAGCTGGCCCCCAGCGTGACGCCCTTGGGCTCGACCGCGATCCGCTGGGCGTGATCGACGTTGCGCTCCCCCACCATCGCGAAATCCGCGATCACGGAGCGCTCACCGATCCTGGCACCCGTGCAGATGGTGACGTGATCACCGATCACGCAGCGATCACCGATCCTCACCATCGCGCACACGTGGACGAACGACCCGAGCCGAACGGACTCGCCGACCACGACCCCTTCGTCGACGATCGAGAACGGGAGCGGCGCGAACGCCGCGCCGATCTTCGCTGTGGGGTGGACAAGGATGCTCGACATCGGTGCCCTATGCCTCCTTGATCGCGAACATCAGTTCGCCGGAACACGCCAGCTCGTCTCCGACCCAAGCCTTGGCGGAGCCGAATCCGATCGGGCCCCGGACCTTGGTGATGGCACACTCCAGCCGCAATGTGTCCCCCGGCCTGACCTGACGCTTGAACCGGACTTTGTCGATCCCGGCGAAGAAACCGATCTTGCCGCGGTTCTCCTCGAGGGAGAGCATCGCGACGCTTCCGACCTGCGCGAGCGCTTCGAGGATGAGCACGCCGGGCAACACCGCATAGCCGGGGAAGTGCCCCGGTACCCAGAACATCTCGCTCGTCACGTCGAGGTAGCCGACGGCGGACTCACCGGCGACGCACGACTCGATGCGGTCGATGAGCAGGAACGGCTCACGGTGCGGGATGACGTCCTTGATCTGATCGCGATCCATCATCGCTTCGGCTCCCTAGCTCTCGATACGGGCATCGTCGGATGGCTCGACGCCATCGAGATCGACCCTGTGGACGTTCGCGCCCAGCGAACGAAGCTTTTCGACGAACCCCTCGTACCCGCGGTCGATGTGGTGCACCTCGGTCACGACCGTGCGCCCATCGGCGACGAGGCCAGCAAGCACGAGGGCCGCTCCGCCGCGCAGGTCCGGGCTCGCGACGGGCGCTCCCGAGAAGCGCTTGACCCCTCGCACGAGCGCGTAGTGACCGTCGATCCTCACATCGGCACCCATACGGGTGATCTCGTCGGCGAAGATGAACCGGTTCTCGAACACGTTCTCGGTGATGACGCAGCCGCCGTCGGCGACGGCCATCAGCGTCATGAACAAGGACTGGAGGTCCGTGGGGAACCCGGGATAGGGCAACGTCTGCACGTCCACCGGGCGCAACGGACCGGTGCGGCTGATCGTGACGCGATCGCTCCCACGCTCCACGATACAACCCGCCTGATGCAGCTTCTGCAAGACGATGTCGAGGTGCTCCGGCAAGAAGCCCGTCACCGTGACCGGGCCCGAGTCCAAGGCTCCGGCCATCAGGTAGGTACCCGCCTCGATACGGTCTCCGACGACGGTGTGGTCGACCGGGACGAGGGACGCGACGCCGGTTATCGTGATCACAGGGGAACCGGCGCCCTCGATGCGGGCGCCCATCCCGACCAGCATCGCGGCCAAGTCGGCGATCTCGGGCTCGCGCGCCGCATTATCGACCACGGTCACGCCGTCGGCGAGCACGGAGGCCATGAGCAAGTTCTCCGTCGCCCCGACGCTCGGGAAATCCAGCGCCACCGTGGCGCCGTGCGCCCGCCCGGATGCATCGATGTACCCGTGCTCGGTGCTGATGTTCACACCGAGCAGTTCGAGCCCGTGGATGTGCATGTCGACCTTGCGGGATCCGATGTTGCACCCGCCGGGCATCGCGACGTGTGCACGGCCCAGCCTGCCGACGAGAGCGCCGAGTACGCAGGTGGATGCGCGCATGCGCGCGACGAGGTCGTAAGGGGCTTCGTGCGAGGTGAGCTCTGTCGCATCGATGGTGAGCACGTGCCCGTCCCGCTCGACGTGTGCGCCGAGGTGCTCGAGGACCTCCGCCATCAGGGCCACGTCACTGATGTCGGGAACGTTGCGGAGCGTGCTGACGCCCGGAGCGAGCAGCGCCGCGGCCATGAGCTTCAGTGCCGAGTTCTTGGCTCCACCCACACGGACCTCGCCCGTGATCGGGTTCCCACCCTCTACTACGATCGCGTCCAAGTCCCCTGAGCACCCTCTCCAGATACGTCGCCGTACTACGAGACATCATACGCGCGGGGCGACGAGCCCGTGCTCGCCGCCCCGCCATATGTCAGGTCATCCGTGCGGCTGTCGGCGCTAGTGCGCGCTCCCGACCGCGATCTGGACTTCCGCCCACTTCAGATCACGTACGAGATCGTCGACCTCGTCGCCACGGGAATCCAGTTCGGCGAGACGCTGCTCGGCCAAGGCCTTGGCCTGACGCGCGCGCTCGACATCGATCTGCGACGCGATGACCGCGTCGTCAGCAAGAATGATGACCTTGTCCTCGTGGACCTGGATATAGCCGGCCGCGACCGCGAACCACTCTGTGGTATCGCCGAACTTGATCCGAACCTCGCCGGGCTTCAGCGCGCCGACCAGCGGCACGTGGAGCGGCAGGATGCCGATCTCACCGTCGATCGTCGGGACGACGACCATCTCCACCTCGTTGGTGTAGACGATCCGCTCCGGCGTGACGATCTCGCAGACGAGGGTGCGCGCCACGGTTATCCCTGCGCCTTCAGCTTCTCGGCCTGCTCGAACGCATCCTCGATCGCTCCGACGTACCGGAACGCCTGCTCGGGGAGTGCATCGCACTCGCCCTTCACGATCATGTCGAAGCCGCGGATCGTGTCCTCGAGCTTCACATACTTGCCGGGGAAGCCGGTGAACTGCTCGGCGACGAAGAACGGCTGCGAAAGGAACTGCTGGATCTTGCGGGCGCGCATGACGACGAGCTTCTGCTCTTCGGAGAGCTCGTCCATGCCGAGGATGGCGATGATGTCCTGCAGGTCCTTGTAGGTCTGCAGCACTTCCTGCACGGCACGCGCAACGCGGTAGTGCTCTTCGCCGACGACATCGACCGAAAGAGCGCGCGATGACGAGGCCAGCGGGTCGACGGCCGGGTACAGGCCGAGCTCCGCGATCTGGCGCGAGAGAACGGTCGTGGCGTCGAGGTGCGAGAAAGCCGTGGCCGGCGCCGGGTCGGTCAGGTCGTCCGCCGGGACGTAGATCGCCTGGACGGACGTGATCGAGCCGCGCTTGGTGGAGGTGATGCGCTCCTGCAACTCGCCCATCTCGGTCGCCAGCGTCGGCTGGTAGCCGACCGCCGACGGCATACGGCCCAGAAGTGCGGAGACCTCGGAGCCGGCCTGGGTGAAGCGGAAGATGTTGTCGATGAACAGCAGGACGTCCTGGCCCTGGTCGCGGAAGTACTCGGCGACGGTCAGGCCGGCCAGGCCGACGCGAAGGCGCGCTCCGGGAGGCTCGTTCATCTGCCCGTAGATCAACGCGGTCTTCTTGATGACGCCCGACTCGCTCATCTCGACGAAGAGGTCGGTGCCCTCACGGGTGCGCTCGCCGACGCCGCAGAAGACGGAGGTCCCGCCGTGCGCCATGGCGAGGTTGTTGATCAGTTCCTGGATGATGACGGTCTTGCCGACTCCCGCGCCGCCGAAGAGGCCCGTCTTGCCGCCCTTGATGTAGGGCTCGAGCAGGTCGACGACTTTGATGCCCGTCTCGAAGATCTCGGTGGTGGGCTCGAGGTCCTCGTAGGCGGGGGCGGCGCGGTGGATCGGGTACATACCCTCGATCTCCGGCATCTCGCCACCGTCGACGACCTCGCCGAGCACGTTCCAGATGCGGCCAAGGACTCCGGGGCCGACCGGCATCATCATGGGGGAGCCGGTATCGACCGCCTCCATGCCGCGCTGCATGCCGTCGGTGGTCGACATCGCGATCGCGCGGACGATGTTGCCCTCGAGGTGAGCTGCGACCTCGGCGGTTACATCGATCGGCCCGATGGCGGACTCGGCCTTGACCTTCAGGGCGTTGTGGATCGCCGGCATCGACTCGGGTCCGAACTCGACGTCCAGGACCGGGCCGATGACGCGGACGATGCGTCCGATATTCATGGGCGCTTCTTTCTCGTTGACGGTCATCTAGTGCTTCTCAAGAGCGGCAGCGCCACCGACGATCTCGGCGATCTCGTTCGTGATCGCACCCTGGCGAGCGCGGTTGTAGCTGCGGGTTAGCGTGGTGATCATCTCGCTGGCGTTGTCCGTCGCCGACTTCATGGCCTTGCGGCGCGCGCCCTGCTCGGATGCGGCCGACTCGAGGAGCGCCCGGTAGATGAGCGTCTCGATGTAGGTCGGCAGCAGCCGCTCGAGAACGGCTTCCGGAGAAGGCTCGAACACGTACTCGGGGTTGACCTTGAGGGTGTCCGTGCTTTCGTCGACCACGTCGTGCGGCAGCGGCAGCAGGTCGTGGATCTCGGGGATCTGGTCCGCGACGTTCTTGAAGCGGTTGAACACGATCTTGACCGCGTCGAACTCGCCCGCGGTGTACCCCTGGATGACGCGAGCGGCCATGGAGCGCGCATCGGCGATCGTCGGCTTGTCGGTCATGTCGCGATACACGGCGATGGGCTCGACCCCGCGGTAGCGGAAGTAGGCGATCGACTTCTTGCCGACGGCGATGAGATCGACCTCGGCGCCACGGGTGCGCTCGTCGCGCATGATCCCCTCGGTGAGCCGCAGGATGTTGCTGTTGAACGCACCGCACAGGCCACGGTCCGATGCGACGGCGATGACCACGACGCGCTTGCGCTCGGCATGCTCTTCCAGCAACGGATGCGACGCGCCCGACACGAACCGGGCCACGTTGCGCAGGACCTCCATCATCGACAGCGCGTACGGACGCGCGGACTCGATGCGGTCCTGGGCCTTGCGGATCTTCGCCGTTGCGACCATCTCCATGGTGCGCGTGATCTGCCTCGTCGAATGCGTCGAGGTGATCCGGTTCTTGATGTCGCGAAGATTGGGCATCGGCTCTACTTAACCTTTGACCGGACGGCCCGCGACGAACTCGTCGAGGACACTGCGGAGCTTGGCTTCGGTTTCCGGAGAGATCTTCTGCTCGGTCACGATGGCCGACCCGATCTCCGGGTAGGCGCTCTCTACGAAGTCGAGGAACTCATCGCGGAAGGAGAGCACATCCTCGACAGCACAGCTGTCGAGGTAGCCCTTGGTGCCCGCGAAGATAGCCAGGACCTGACGTTCGACGGGCATCGGGACGTAGCGGCCCTGCTTCAGCAGCTCGACGAGACGCGCACCGCGGTTCAGCGTGTTCTGCGTCGCCTTGTCCAGGTCACTTCCGAACTGCGCGAAGGCGGCCAGCTCACGATAGGACGCGAGGTCGAGGCGCAGCGAACCGGCGACCTGCTTCATGGCCTTGATCTGAGCGCTGCCGCCGACGCGGGAGACGGAGATACCCACGTTGATGGCCGGCCGGACGCCCTGGAAGAAGAGGTCCGACTGCAGGAAGATCTGACCGTCGGTGATCGAGATGACGTTGGTCGGGATGTAGGCCGACACGTCGCCGGCCTGCGTCTCGATGATCGGCAGGGCCGTGAGCGAACCGGCGCCCAACGCGTCGTTCATCTTGACGGCCCGCTCGAGCAGGCGGCTGTGCAGGTAGAAGACGTCGCCCGGGTACGCCTCGCGGCCCGGCGGGCGGCGAAGGTTGAGCGACATCTCGCGATAGGCCACGGCCTGCTTGGAGAGATCGTCGTAGACGACCAGCACCGCGCGGCCGGGGTTGTCCTTGCTCGCGGGCTTGCCATCGGCGCCCGTGTACATGAAGTGCTCACCCATGGCGCAGCCGGACATCGGAGCGATGTACTGCAGCGGCGCGGGGTCGGAAGCACTCGCGGCGACGATGATGGTGTAGTCCATCGCGCCGTACTCTTCGAGGGTCTGAACGACGCCCGCCACGGTCGAGGCCTTCTGGCCGATCGCGACGTAGATGCAGACGACGTCGTTGCCCTTCTGGTTGATGATCGCGTCGACAGCGACGGCGGTCTTGCCCGTCTGACGGTCACCGATGATCAGCTCGCGCTGTCCGCGGCCGATCGGGATCATCGCATCGATGGCCATGATGCCCGTCTGGAGCGGCTCGTGGACCCCCTTGCGGGCGATGACGCCCGGCGCCTTGAACTCGAGCGGACGCGTGCCCTCCGCGGCGATCGCTCCCCTGCCGTCGATCGGCTGGCCGAGCGGGTCGACGACGCGGCCGAGGAAGCCCGGGCCGGAGGGGACCTGTACGACGTGACCCGTCGTACGGACGGTATCGTTCTCCTTGATGAGCGAGGTCTCGCCCAAGAGCACGGCGCCGACCGCGTTCTCATCGAGGTTGAGTGCCATGCCCATGACGGTGTGTCCGCCTGAGCCGACGAACTCGAGAAGCTCGCCGGACATGGCGCTCTTCAGCCCGTCAACGTGCGCGATGCCGTCGCCGATCTTGACGACGGTACCGACGTCACGAACGTCCACCTTCGCGGTGAACGACGCGAGCTGCGCCTTGAGTACTTCATTGATCCGTGCCGCGGTGATATCGGTCACCTACGCCTCGCCTCCCTGGGTGGTCGCGAGCATGCGGCGCACGCTGTCGAGCTGCGATGCGACGCTGCCGTCGAGCACGCGGCCCGCGACCTTGATGATGACGCCGCCCAGGATCGACACGTCGACGTTCTCGCGGAGCGAGACGGGACGGCCGAGGGAGGCGATGAGCTTCTCGGTCAGCGACGCGCGCAGCGCGTCGTCAAGCGGCACGGCCGTCGTGACGTCGGCCACGACTATGCCGCGCTCCTTCTCAGCGATCTCGCCGTACGCACGGGCGACATCGGCGAGGATCTTCGCGTGGCCGCGTTCGACCAGCATCGTCACGACTGCGAGGGCCTCAGGAGTGACCGCATCGCCGAAGATGTCGCGCACCACGGCACGCTTCGCTTCAGCAGGAACGGCGACATCGGCGAGCGAATCGCGCAGGTCGAGATTGCCCCGTACGGCGGCAGCGACCGACGCAACGCCCTTATCGGTGGCGTCGACCGAGTCGGCCAGCGAGGCCAACTCGAACAGCGTGCGCGCATAGGCCGAGGCCACGTCGCTAGTTCTCATTGAGGCTTCCCACCTCGGCGACGTACTTCTCGATCAGCGCCGCGTGGTCCGCCGCCGACAGAGTAGTGCCGATGATGCGGCCGGCGACAGCCACGGAAAGGTCGGCGACGGAGGCCTGGAGTTCGGCCAGCGCGACGCGCTTCTCTCCCTGGATCTCTTCACGAGCACGAACAAGGATGGCTTCGCGCTCCTCGTTCGCCTTCGCCACGATCTCGTCCTTGATCGACTCAGCGACCTTGCGGCCCTGCTCGATCACGCGGTTCGACTCGAGCCGCGCTTCCGCGAGCTGGGCCTTGTACTCGTCGAGCAGCCGCTCGGCCTCGACACGGGTCTCCTCGGCCTTCTCCAGCGAATCTTTGATCTTGTCCGCGCGCTCGTCGAGCATCTTGGTGATCGGGGGAAGCGCGAGCTTCCACATGATCACGAAGAGCACGGCGAACGAAACGAGCGAGACCATCAGCTCTGAAGTCAGCGGGATGATCTTGTCCATCGATGCTCCTTACGTCACAGGCAGCGCCTTGTGAAGACGGTGCTTACTTGGCGGCCTGCAGGACGAACGCGAGAACGAAGCCGAGCAGTGCGATGGCCTCGGCCAGCGCCATACCGATGAACATGGTGGTCTGGATGCGACCGGCCATCTCGGGCTGACGTGCCATGCCCTCGATCGCCTTACCTGCTACAAAGCCGACTCCGATGCCGGGGCCGATGGCGCCGAGACCGAACGCAAGACCAGCACCGAGAACGCTCAGAGAACCGCCCACTGTTCCTCCTTCGAATACGACCGGGACCCGCCTCGCGGGGACCAGAACCTTCACGACTTCAACGACCACGCCGGCTTCCCGGCGAAAAGACCAAGATCCAAAGGGCCTAGTGCTCGCCCGCGTGCAGCGCGCCGCTCATGTACACGGCGGTCAGGATCGCGAACACGTAGGCCTGGATGAAGGCGACGAACACCTCGAAGGCATACATGACGATCTGCATGATCAGCGACAGCGAACCGACGACGACGCCCACGGGGCTGATCGCCTCGATCACCATCACCACGAAGATGCCGAACACGCCGAGGACGATGTGCCCTGCGTACATGTTCGCGTAGAGGCGGACGCCGAGCGTGAACGGCCGCAGGAAGTGGCTGATGATCTCGAGCGGGTAGATCAGCGGGATGAGCCACCACGGCGTGCCGGAGGGCAGGAAACTCTTCATGTAGCCGACGAAGCCGCTCTTCTGGAAGCCGATCCAGTTGTAGACGACGAAGACCATGATGCCCCACCCGAACGTGGTGCCCAGCGTGCCCGTGCCCGGCTTCAGGCCCGGGATCAGGCCGAGGAAGTTGTTGAACAGCACCGCGAAGAACACCGTGACGATGAACGGGAGGTACTTGACGCCCTCCGAGCCCATGACATCGACCACGATGTTGTTGCGGACGAACTCGACGCCCATCTCTCCGAGGTTGCCGATGCCCTTGGGCACGAGCGACATCTTGCGCGACGCCAGATAGAAGAAGAGGGCGGTGAGCGCAATGGCGATGATGAGGAAGAAGCTGTAGTTCGTGAGAACGACCGCGTTCTTCGCGAGCTCCTGACCGTGCGGGGCGCCGGCGCCGAACACGGCGAACGGGTTCAGCTCTTCGAGCAGCTTGGTGACTGCGGGACCGAGGTTCTCCACGGGTACCGACTACCTCCTACGGATCGAGGACCTAAGCGATGCTTATACGTTACGGAAGAGCATGAAAAGCGTCGGAACAAGGAATCCGGCGATCAGGCCGAACCCGAACGGGACGAGCCCCGCGCGCACGAACAGGTAGTACAGGAGCAGGCCCACGAACGCCCCGACCATTCCCAACACCATCATTACGACAGCACGCGCCGCACCGAGTTCGAGCGTTTCGGGAGTGAACATCCCGATGCCGACCCGGGTGAGAGTGAGCGCCGCTGCTCCCACGACCACGCCCATGACAGACGCGACAAAGACATTGCCGAAAAAGGCGACGATCCCGGTGGTGACAGCGCCCAGTTTCCTCGACCCCTTCGACTCGCGTCAGTTCTCATCGCATGCCCCGACAGCGGCCCGGGACGTTTCGACGGAACGGCGTAAGGAGGACCGCAGGCGAGATCTCTAAAAAAGATCGTCGCTCGCTTCGCCGAGTTGTCGCTCCGCGACCCGGGGGGTGTCGTCGAAAGCGTGGCAATGCTACCTCATCAGGCCGCCCGAGAATAGTGCGAACTCGTCAAAAACCGGCCTGACGGCACTTCTTACCCGGCGATGGTCACTCCTCGGCGTCGCCGTGCATCCGTGCCTGCTCGAACAGCCCGAGCCACGACGCCATCAATCCCGAGAGCACGGCAAGGATCACGAAGACGACGACGCGCGCGATCATCGGCACCAGACGCATCGAATATCCGCCCAGCGCCAGCGCGGCCGACCATGCGTAGATCGTGAGAACGGTCTGCCGCTGGCTGAAGCCGCGGTGCAGAAGACGATGGTGGATGTGGCCGTTGTCGGCCTCGTGGATGGGCCGCCCGCTGCGCCAGCGCCGGATGATCGCGCTCCCCGTGTCGAACACGGGGACTCCGATGACGAGCAGGGGAACGACGAGCGTGATCGCGGCCGCCGACTTCATGACGCCCAGAAGCGACATGCACGCCAAGGCGAACCCGATCAGCAGCGCTCCGGAGTCCCCCATGATGATGGACGCCGGGTTGAAGTTGTAGCGCAAAAAGCCCCCGCATGCGCCGATCAGCGCTGCAGCCATGACCGCGGCCACAGCCATGTTCATGTCGATCGCCAGCAGGAGGAAGCTCGCGGCGGCGATACCGGCCACTCCTGCCGCGAGCCCGTCGAGACCGTCGATGAGGTTGAAGACGTTGGCGAATCCGACGATCCAAAGGGCGGTCACCGGATAGCTCAGCAGCCCGAGCTGGAACAGGCCACCCCCGAACGGGTTGCCGACGAACTCGACCCGCAGCCCTGCGGCGATCGGAACCGCCGCAGCTAGGAGCTGCCCGGCCAGCTTCACGCCCGGTGTGAGCCCCCGAAGGTCGTCGACGAGCCCCACGGCGAAGACCACCACAAGGCCGCCCAGGGCCCCGAGCAGGGGCGGATCGGCCTGGGTGAGCGCGGCGGGCCACGTGCCGGCCAGCTCGCCCCCGACCTCCACGGCGAGCGCGATCGCGCAGCCGACGAAGATGGCGATCCCGCCGAGCCGCGGTACGGCCTTCGTGTGCACCTTGCGGCCACCGGGACGGTCGACGAGCTCGGCACGCACGCTCAATCCCCGCACGATCGGGGTGGCGACCAGCGTCGCCGCGAGGGCGGTGCCGATCAGGATCAGGTACTGGATGATCATATGGGGAGAGCCGCTTTCGCTCAGCAGTCGGGCAGGTAGAGCCGCCGCGCCACACCCGACTCGGCGAGCATCTCCTCGGAGAGCGGGTCAGGGTAGGCATCCCCGTAGATGATCTCCACGATCCCCGAGTTGATCAGGATCTTCGCGCACTGGACACACGGCTGATGCGTCGTGTAGATGGTCGCGCCACCGATCGCCACTCCGTAGAGCGCCGCCTGCACCACCGCGTTCTGCTCGGCGTGGATGCCGCGGCACAGCTCATGGTGCGAACCCGGCGCGATCCCGCGCTGCTCCCGGAGACATCCGACCTCCTCGCAGTGGCGCAGACCCTTCGGCGTGCCGTTGTAGCCGGTCGCGAGAAGCCGGCGGTCTTTGACGATCACGGCGCCGCAGTGGCGACGCAGGCAGGTCGACCGCGTGGCCACCTGCCTCGTGATGGTCATGAAATAGTCGTCCCAGGACGGGCGCTCTATCGTCATGGCCCTACATCGTCCCGAAGAGACGGTCACCGGCGTCGCCGAGACCAGGGACGATGTAACCATGGTCGTTGAGATGGCTGTCGACGGCGCACACATAGACCTGGACGTCCGGATCGGCCTTCATCACGGCCTCGATGCCCTCGGGCGCCGCGATGATGCACAGCAGGCGGACGGACTTCGCACCGCGCTGGCGCAGGAACTCGATCGCGGCGGCGGCGGAGCCGCCGGTGGCCAGCATCGGATCGACGATCATGATGTCGCGCTCGCCGATGTCCTCCGGAAGCTTGCAGTAGTACTCGACCGGCTGCAGGGTCTCGGGGTCGCGGTAGAGACCGATGTGCCCGATCTTGGCGGCGGGGATCAGCGACAGGATGCCGTCGACCATGCCAAGCCCGGCACGCAGGATGGGCACGATCGCGACTTTCTTGCCGGCGAGCACCTTGGTGGTCGTCTCGCAGATCGGGGTGGTGACGGTCGATTCCGCGAGCTGGAAGCCGCGGGTGGCTTCGTACGCCATCAACTGCGCGAGTTCACCCACCAACTCGCGGAACTCCTTGGGGCCCGTGCGGATATCGCGAAGGACCGACAGTTTGTGCTGGACGAGCGGGTGGTCGACGACCGTCACGTTCGGCGCGTACTGCATCTCACTTCTCCTCGCGGGCCAACCGGCGCCCGCCTCGCAGTGGCTGGGGCCTAGAGCTCCGGGTAGAGCGGGTGTGCCTCGGTCAATCCGCGGACGCTCTCGCGAACGCGGAAAAGAACGGCCTCGTCGTCGCGCCCGAAGATCGCCTGCGCGACGAGCTCTCCGACCAAGCGCGCGTCGGCCTCGTCGAAACCACGCGTGGTGATCGCGGGGGAACCGATCCGGATGCCGCTGGTGACGAACGGGGACTGTGGATCGTTGGGGATGGCGTTCTTGTTCGTGGTGATCCCGCAGCTCTCCAGCAGATGCTCCGCGTCTTTGCCGGTGATACCCGCCGGCGTGAGATCCACGAGCATGAGGTGGTTGTCCGTACCGCCCGAGACGAGCCGCAGGCCGGCATCGACCATCGCCTCCCCCATCACGCGAGCGTTCAGGACGACCTGATCGATATAGGTCTTGAACGAGGGCTGCATCGCCTCGCCGAACGCCACGGCCTTCGCGGCGATGACGTGCTCGAGCGGGCCGCCCTGCAGCCCGGGGAAGACGGCCTTGTCGATGGCCTTCGCGTGCTCTTCCTTGCACAGGATGAATCCCGAGCGAGGCCCGCGCAGCGTCTTGTGCGATGTGGAGGTGACGAAGTCGGCGTGCGGCACGGGAGACGGATGCGCGCCCGTGGCGACCAGGCCGGCGATATGGGCCATATCGACCATGAGATACGCGCCGACCTCGCGCGCGATCGCACCGAACCGCTCGAAGTCGATCGTGCGCGGGTACGCGCTGGCACCGGCGATGATCATCTTCGGGCGCTGCTCCTTGGCGAGACGTTCGACCTCGTCGTAATCGATACGCTCGGTCTCGGGATCGAGGCCGTACGCGACGATGTCGAACCACTTGCCCGAGAAGTTGACCGGGCTGCCGTGCGTCAGGTGCCCTCCATGCGCCAGGCTCATCCCCAGGACCTTGTCACCCGGGTTCAGCGCCGCGAAGTAGACGGCCATATTGGCCTGCGCACCCGCGTGCGGCTGCACGTTGGCGTGGTCGGCCCCGAAGAGCTCCTTCACGCGGTCGCGCGCGAGGTTCTCGACGACATCGACCTTCTCGCAACCGCCGTAGTAGCGCTTGCCGGGCAGGCCCTCGGCGTACTTGTTGGTGAGCACGGTCCCTGCGGCTTCGAGGACCGCGAGGGACGTGAAGTTCTCGGAGGCGATGAGCTCGACGGTCGAGCGCTGGCGCTCGAGCTCCGCGTCACACGCTGATGCGACCTCAGGGTCGGCGCTGTCCAGGAAACGGAATGCCATGGCGGGACGTACCTTTCGTTAGGAGACGGTCTCGGTGGGGCCACACTCCAGGCCCGAGATCTGGTCGACGCGCTTCTGGTGACGCCCGCCCTCGAAACCGGTCGAGAGGAAGGCATCGACGATCGCGAACGCCCGATCGGGATCGATCGAGCGTCCCGCGAGTGTGACCACGTTGGCGTCGTTGTGACGGCGCGCCATCTCGGCGAACGCCACATCGTTGACCTGGACGGCGCGCACGCCGCGAACCTTGTTGGCCGCGATGGCCATGCCCAAGCCGGTCCCGCACACGAGAACGCCGAACTCCGCGTCTCCTGAGGACACCGCACCGGCCACGGCCGCGGCGATGACGGGGTAGTCGACCGAGTCCTCGGAGTACGCGCCCGCGTCGGTCACCGCGTGGCCGGACTGCTCGAGATACGAGCGCACGGACTCCTTGAGAGCGAAGCCCGCGTGGTCGGCGCCGATGGTGATCCGCACACTCACTCCCTTGATCCGGGTCGCATGCGGGCCGTCATCGGCCGCACAGTATCGGGATTGTACCGCGAAGGGGCGCCCCGCTTGGGGGACGCCCCTTCGTGTGATGCCGGTCCATGCGAAAGGATCACTCCGCCGCCGCGACCGAAGCGATCTCGTCAGCGGGTATTGCGCCGTCGCGGACTATGACCGGCTCGACGCCGGTGCAGTCGACCACCGTCGACGCCATGCCATGCCGCGTCTCGCCACCATCGAGCGTCAGGTCCGCAGCCGCGATGATCCGGTCCTCGAGCTCATCGAAGGAACCCGGCGCATGCTTGCCGGACGTGTTCGCGGACGTCGTGATGATGGGTCCGCCGCTCGCGCGGATCAACTCCTGAACGACCTCGTTGTCCGGGCAGCGCAGCGCGACGGTGCCGCGCGTGTCCCGGAAATCCTTGCCCACCCTCGCCGACGCGTGTACGACGAGCGTGAGAGCTCCCGGCCAGAAGTGCTGCGCCAACCGGTGTGCGTATTCGGGGACGTCCGCGCCGTACGTGTAGAGTGCGTCCTCCGTCTCCACGAGCCACGGGAGGGGCTTGGAGGCCGGGCGCATCTTGATATCGACGATCTCCTGCGGGCCGATGCACGATGTGGCAGCGGCTCCGATGCCGTAAACGGTCTCGGTCGGGAAGATGACGATCCCGCCGTCCCGGAGCACCGAAGCCGCCAAGTTTATGGCTTCAGCCGAAGGTGCCTCCGGATCGATATGGATGACTTTGCTCATCGCTATCAAGCCTCCCGTCGTACGCCAATCGCGATGCGGTCGCGGCCCGTTAAGGTCGTGCCGTGCTACTGCTCATTCATACCACGCGGACAGGGCATCCGCAGCCACTTTCGCGGCGTTCAGGCGATTCTGTTCGCGGTGACGGTCCCGACCACGATGCGCGGACGCCCGGTGAGGTCGGCGACCACCCGGACATCGTCGAAACCGGCCCGCATCTCCACAGCCGCCGCGGCGACCCGGGTCTCGTCCAACTCCATCGCGAGAAGTCCCCCGGGGCGCAGCCACGAACCCGCCTCCGCAAAGATGCGCCGCGCGACGTCGAGGCCGTCGAGGCCGCCGTCCAGCGCGACGCGGGGCTCGAATCCGCCCACCTCCGAGGGCAGGTCCGCCAGGTCGGCCGTGGGGATGTAGGGCGGGTTCGAAACGACGACGTCCACGGATCCCCGCAACCCGGCGGGCAGCGGAACGAACAGGTCACCATCGAGGACCGTCGTCCGGTCCGCGACGCCGCATCTCTCGGCGTTGTCGCGCGCGACCTCCGCCGTGGCCGGCACGATCTCGGTCGCGTACACGCGAGTGGTCGGCCGCTCGTAAGCGACCGAGACGGCGATCGCACCGGAACCCACGCACAGGTCGACGACGATCGGCTCGGGGGTCTCACAGCGGTCGAGGTGCTCCAGCACCGTGTCCACGAGCACTTCGGTCTCGGGACGCGGGATGAACACCCCAGGGCGGACCTTGAGCACGAGATGGCGGAAGGGCATCTCGCCGGTCACGTACTGGAGCGGTTCACCGGCCGCACGACGCTCGATCCCCGCACGCAGGATCGCACGCTCATCGGGGGTCAGCGGCCTGTCGAAGCGGGCATAGAGTTCGATCCGGCTCAGATCGGTCGCTGCGGACAGGAGCCACTCGGCGCTGCGCCGCGGGTTCTCGACACCCTTGCGCGTCAGGTAGTCGACGGTCCAGGCCAGCGCTTCGCCGACCGCCCAGTCGCGATCGGGGCTTGCCACGGCTATACGACCGCGTTGAGGCGTTCGGCGCGGTCGGCGGCGACGAGGCCTTCGACGAGCGCGTCGACCTCCCCGCTCATGACCGCGGGGATGTTGTGGACGGTGAGCCCGATGCGATGATCGGTGATCCGGTCCTGCGGATAGTTGTACGTCCGGATCTTCTCACTGCGGTCGCCCGAGCCGATCTGGCTGCGCCGCGCCGCGCCCTGCTCGGCCTGCTGCTTCTCGAGCTCCTGCTCGTAGAGGCGGGCGCGCAGGACGCGCATCGCCGCTTCCTTGTTCTGCAGCTGGCTCTTCTGGTTCTGCGACTGGACCACGAGCCCGCTCGGAAGGTGCGTGATGCGGACAGCGGAGTCCGTGGTGTTGACCGACTGGCCGCCTGGTCCCGAGGCGCGGTAGACGTCGATGCGCAGGTCGCTCATGACGACCTCGACCTCGACGTCGTCGGCCTCGGGAAGTACCGCCACGGTCGCCGTCGAGGTGTGGATGCGCCCCTGGGTCTCGGTCGCAGGGACACGCTGGACGCGGTGCACCCCGGACTCGAACTTCATCTTCGAGTAGACCTTGCTCCCCCGGACACGGAAGGAGACCTCGCGGATGCCACCGCTCTCGGTCTCGCTGGAGTCGATCTCCTCGTACTTCCACTTCTGGGCGTCGGCGTAGCGCAGGTACATGCGATAGAGGTCGGCCGCGAACAGCGCGGCCTCGTCGCCGCCGGCGCCGGACCGGATCTCGACGATGATGTCCTTGTCGTCGTTGGGGTCGCTCGGCAGCATCATGACCTTGAGTTCGTCCTCGAAGGCGGGCAGACGCTCGTCGATGGACTTGATCTCGGAAGCGGCCATCTCCTTCATCTCCGGGTCGGACTCGGCGCGGAGCATCTCCTTCGCGACCTCGAGCTCGTCGAGCGCGGCGATGTACTCGCGGGCCTTCTCAGCCAGCGGCATGCGCGCGCTGCGCTCCTTGGCCAGGCGGGCGTACTCCTTCTGGTCCGAGAGGAGAGCGGGGTCGGACAGACGGGCGGTGAGCTCGTCGTATGAAGCAAGGATCGAAGCGAGTTTCTCGCGCATGGGGTGAAGTCCTTCTTCGGTATCGGTACGGGCGGTTTTCGGAGCCCGGGTGTGATCGGATCAAGCGTAGCACGGTCCCTGCCGAACGCCGGTCCTTCCGGCGACGGTCAGGACAGCGTCGGCGACTCCACGGTCGACACACTGGCGACGGCGTTGACTTCGTCGCGCGCGGCGACCGCCTTCAGCGCCGCGACAGCGACCTCGATCATGTCGTCATCGGGCTCGCGGGTCGTCAGGCGCTGCAACTGCATACCCGGCCACAGGAGCAACTTCACGAGCGGCTCCTCGGAGTGGCTGCCGGCCCACTTCACGGTGATCTCGTAGGCGAGTCCCGCAACGAGCGGCATCAAGACGATACGGCTCAGGATGTTGAACGAGACGATCGCGACACCGCTTGTGATCCCCCAGAACCCGAGGATCACCTTCCCCGGGACGAGCGAGAAGACTGCGATCGACACGACCATCACCATCAACAGGAACGCTGTCCCGCAGCGGACGTGCAGCGTGCCGTAACGCTGGATGTAGCGGGCCTCGAGAGGCAGACCGTGCTCGAACGCGTGGATCGACTTGTGCTCGGCGCCGTGGTAGGCGAACACCCGTCGGATGTCCGGCATGAAGCCGACGCCCCAGATGTAGGCGAAGAAGACGGCGAGACGCAGGACGCCGTCGACGATGTTCCACAGGTACGGATGCTGCGTGGTGCTCGTCACCAGGTTCGTGAGCAGCGCGGGCGCCACGATGAACGCCCCGACCGCGAGTGCGACGCCCGCGACCATCGTCCAACCGATCTCGGTGGCCGTGAGCTGCTCCTCCTCGGTCTCGCCCTGCAGCGAGGCGGCGATGCCGAAGGCCTTCAGGGAGAGCGCCAGGGTCTCGTACATCGCCCAGACGCCGCGCGCGATCGGCCAGGTGCGCCAGCCGGAGCGGGTCTTGGCGGGCAGATCGTGCTCCTCGATGTGCAGCGAGCCGTCGGTGCGGCGCACTGCGACCGCCCAAGCGGTCCGGCCGCGCATCATGATCCCTTCGAGCAGCGCCTGGCCACCGATGTGCGTATGGTGCGCGTGGCCGGAGAACAACCGCTCGACCTCGGCCTCGCTCAGTCGCGGCGCCTCGGATGATGCCGGGGACTGCGACGGGATCTCGTCAGCGGCGGTTGCCGCGGTCTCTTCAGTCACGTCTGGGCGCCTTCGGATAGGGTTCTCCGCACGTCATCTTGCCCTCGCCGCACGGTCCGCGGCGGCACGAAGCCCCGGCGTCCATGAAGATGTAGGGCGCGGTCGGCTCCGCGAGGGCGAGCATCGCCAGCGCGACCTCACGGATCTCCCACTGGGCGCGCCTGCAGCAACGCAGTTCGAAAAAGTGGAGCAGCTCGCGGACGTTCATGGTGACGACGATCTTGGTCTCCATGGCGTTCGGCAGCAGATAGCGCGCGTCCTCGGGCGGCACGCCGGCGTCGAGCAGCGCACGGTACGCCTCGAAGGAAGAGGCGCAGGCTTCGTCGAAGGTGGCGCGCGCCTCCGGGTCGGCGGCGACCGACGGCGGGACGACGAAGACCGGCTCGCTGTCGTAGGTCACGTAGCGCTGCGACTGCTGGTTGTAGCTCGCGAGGCGGTGGCGCACCAGCTGGTGGGTCATGGCCCGCGACACCCCGTCGATGGCGAAGGTGTAGCTCGCGTGCTCGAGGGTCGACGTGTGCCCCGAGGTGATGACAGTGCGCAGGACCCTGCGCACCGCCTCTTCGCTCATGTGCTCCAGAAGATCGGCGGCGCCGACCGGGGAGTAGCACAGCCGAGCCGCCGCCGCGATGGCGCGCTCCGGTTCAGGGGTGCTGTAGAGCAGCTGGACATCCATGGTCATCTGGCCCTCACATAGACAGGAGACGGGACCCCGTATGCGGTCCCGTCTCCCATCATAGCGTTCGGTTGAAGAATGCTACTCGGCAGCGTCCTCGACGGGAGCTTCCTCGACGACGGACTCGTCGGCAACGGACTCCTCGACGACCGCGGCGGCCTTCGGCGCACGAGCTGCGGCCTTCTCGGCCTCTTCGGCCTCGGCACGCTCGCGGATCTCACGGGCCTGGCGGGCGACGATGACGGACTCTTCGTGCGCGACGCGGCGCGCCTCTTTGGCTGCCGCCTCCTTCTGGACGACGGTCTCGGAAGACGCGCCGAACTTGTCGGCGAAGCGCTGGACGCGTCCGCCGGTGTCCACGAACTTCTGCTGGCCCGTGTAGAACGGGTGGCACAGGTCGCAGAGCTCCACGCGCAGCGAGGCCGTGGTCGACTTGGTGGTGAAGGTGTTGCCACACGAGCAGTGCACTGTGGCTTCTACATAGTCAGGATGGATTCCCTGGCGCATCTCATCTACCTCCGCAAAAGGGGTGCGCACGGTTTCCGACCGGGCGCTGGACAGCCGCAGAATAGTATCACGCACAGCGTGCGCACGGCAACCACACGAGGGGGCGATTCGCATTTGCTCTCTGCTGCCCCTATACTGTGCGAACGCGTGTGCCACCAGCCGGTGGTTTCACGAAGCCAAGACCCGGTCATCCTCTAGCTCACCTTCGGTTGGCTGACGGATCGAATCGCGTCTGCCACATGCGCCGCCCTTGAGGGCCGCGCCACGAAGGAGAACTTCATTTGAGTTTCGACAACCTTGGTCTAGACGCACGCCTTCTGCAGGCCGTCGCGTCGATGGGCTACACCGAGCCGACCCCCATCCAGGCCGGCTGCATCCCGATCGTGCTCGAGGGCCGCGACATCATCGGCTGTGCGCAGACCGGCACCGGCAAGACCGCCGCGTTCGTGCTGCCGACCCTCCAGCGCATCACCGCACGCGCCGGCGGCATCCGCGCGCTCGTCGTCACGCCTACCCGTGAGCTCGCCCTGCAGATAGAGGACGTCGCCAAGACCGCGTCGCGCTCGACGCGCCACAAGGTCGCGGCCGTCTACGGCGGCGTCGGCTACGAGCCGCAGCGCCGCGCGCTGCAGCGCGGTGTGGACATGCTCGTCGCAACGCCCGGCCGCCTGCTCGATCTCGCGAACCAGCGCCACGTGGACCTGAGCCGCGTCGAAGTGCTCGTGCTCGATGAGGCCGACCGCATGCTCGACCAGGGATTCTGGCCCGACGTGAAGCGCATCCTCGACCAGCTTCCCAACCACCGCCAGACACTCCTCTTCTCGGCGACCATGACGCCTGAGGTGCTGCGCATCATCGGCGACACGCTGGAGAACCCGGCCCGTGTCGACGTCTCCCCGCCCTCGACCCCGATCGCGGCGATCGAACAGACCCTGTACCCCGTCTCGGGTACGCAGAAGAGCGATCTGCTGATCCACCTCATCGAGGAGCACCGGCTCGAGCGCATCCTGGTATTCACCCGTACGAAGCACCGCGCCGACCGCGTCGCGCAGACGCTCGAGCGCGCCGGAGTGGCCAGCGCCGCGATCCACGGTAACCGCACACAGTCGCAGCGCGTCCGCGCACTCAGCGAGTTCAAGCGCGGCGCCTGCAAGGTACTCGTGGCCACCGACATCGTGGCCCGCGGCATCGACGTCGACGGCATCAGCCACGTCATCAACTACGACCTCCCCAACGTGCCTGAGGACTACGTCCACCGCATCGGGCGTACCGCTCGCGCAGGCAAGTCGGGCGCCGCGTTCACGCTGCTCTCACCGGAGGAGCACGACAACCTCCGCGACATCGAGAAGACGATCGGCGCGATCATCAACGCGGCGGAGGACTCGGTGGGCTTCCGCTACGACTCGACCCGCGTGATTCCGGACCCCGAGCGCAAGGTCGGCGCCCCGAAGCACCAGCCGGCTCCGTCCGGCCAGCGCAGGGTCGGACGCACCGGCGGCAAGGGCCGCGCGAGCGGCTCCGGCGGCTCGTCCGGCGGCTACCGCGGGCAGCGCTAGACGGCCCGTCCGCACAAACCAACAGAAAGGCCCCGGATACATATCCGGGGCCTTTCTTCTTTCCCGACGTCTACTATCGGACCGCCGAACGCTCGGGGACCGGCAAGGTTCCGGTAAGGCCGGCACGGGACACTCCGCCCGGAAGATCGCTTCGTCGACCGCCGAGGTGGAGCCCACGCAAGGTCGAGCCGGCGGAGGGAGACGGTGCAGGATATGCGAGGGATGATCAGGTTCGCTATCGGTATCGCCGCGATCGCGCTTATCTGCGCGTCAGCGGCGCCCGCCTATGCGGACGACGATGGGGGCTACGTCAGCGTCGGTATCGACTGGGTGGGGGCCTATGCCGGAACGGGCGCCCCTGCATCCGTGTACGGCAATCTCGCCTCGTCCCAACAGTGCGTCGAGGGGCTCAGGCGGATCGTCGACGACCCGGTCACGAGCTGGGGGTGGCAGTTCAACTGGGGCAACGCAAGCGCATGGGAGCTCGACTGGAAGAGATCGGGCCTGGGAGGCAACGCATATCGGCTGTGCGACGACGTCGATCTCGTCGCGTTCGCCGGACACGGCTATCCCAACGCGCTGCAGTTCAGCACCAAGAAAAACGACTGGCAGGCCACTCCCGCCGAGATGGACCTCGGCGCCCGGGACGCAGAGTGGGCGCTGATGTACACGTGCAACTTCCTCAAGGGCTCTCCCGCGAACTTCGGCTCCGCCGCCAACGGAGTGCATCTGATCTGCGGATACGCGACCGACATGACGCTGACGCCGAATGGCGGACAATTGTTCTCCGACTACGCCAGACCGTACGGTTCGCGCCAGGCATACGGGGTCAGGGTCGCCTGGTACAAGTACGGCCAGGCGACGCAATCTTGGATCGGCCGGAACGTGGCCCGCACATTCGGGGCAAGAACGGCGGTCAACGACTACTTGTGGGGCTACGGCCCGGTCGCCGCCGATCCCCCCGCATACAGCTCAGGCACCGCCGGACAGTACGCCTACTGGGACACCAATCTGAACTTCTAGAAGGAGGCCTTCGTGAAAGCTGTGAGACGCTCCACTGTGTGGCTTTCGGGCGCACTGGTGCTTCTGTTGACGTCCGCGTGCGCGTCAGGCACTGCGCGAACAAGCTCTCTGGACAGGGCGGAGGCGAAGGAGGGTACTGCGGTCTTGACCGTCGCCCCGATGGATGTGACCGGCTCGGCCGGACGATTCGAGTCGCTGACTTCCAAGGCGGCAACGTCCTCTCTACCGAAACGCCTGATGGTCTACCGGGTGAAGCCCGCCAACGTCACCAAGAGCGCCTTCGAGAAGCGTGCCCGCGGACTCGGGCTGAAGGGTGCGACCGAGGAGATCGGGGGCAAGTTCCTGATCGCAGACGAGGGGGCGACCTACGAGGTCGACAAGACCACTGGTTCTTTCGATTACACCACCGACGCGTTCGAAAAGCAGACACGACCGCTGCAGCATCTGCTATCCGACAACGAGTACCGGAAGAAGGCCGAGACGTTCCTCGCCGGATCGGGGCTCGTGGAGGATTCCGCCGAGTTCCGGGACGTGAACCGCGGGAACGTCGTGGGTACCTACGAGAACGGCCGGTGGGTCGAGCGGCCGTTCATGGTCGAGGTGCGCTTCGGTCACAAAGCACTGGGTGGCATCGACTTCGACAAGGGCGTCGGACCTAAGATCGTGGTCCAGTTCGGGGAGGACGGCCGCATTTTGGGCGCGCTGTCGGTCTGGAGAGAGGTGGAGCCGTTCTCGGTGTACGCCCTCAAGTCCACCGACGAGGCGCTCACGGCCGCGAAGAAGGGCGACGCACAGCTCTTCAACGTCGAGGACCGGGACACCGGGGTCGTGGACACCGTGTCGCTCAGCTACATCAACGATCCGCTCGACTACGACCAGCGCTACGTCCTGCCGGCGTACATCCTCAAGGGCTCCACGGGCAACGGCAGCCGCTTCGTCGGTGTCGCCCGCGCGATCCCGGAGGCGCTCCTGCGGGTCGATGCATCACTGCGGGGGCCGACGGTCTCTGCACCGCTGAGCACCGGCAAATGAAGGCGGATGCGTAAGGCCGAAAAGAAGGGCCCCGGAGGATCCTCCGGGGCCCTTCACACGCGGACGGAAGCCCGATCGGAGCGGCTACTCGCCGTTGCGCTTGGTGGCAGCGGCCGTCTTCGAGATCGCCGCAAGGAACTCGCGGTTCGACCCGGTCTTCTTGAGGCGGTCGATGAGCAGCTCGACCGCGGGGCCCGACTCCAGCGAGTGCAGCACACGCCGCAGCTTCCAGATGTACGGGGCCTCCACCGGATCGAGCAGGAGCTCCTCCTTGCGGGTACCGGAGGTGACGACGTCGATAGCCGGGAAGATGCGCTTATCGGCGAGACGCCGATCCAGGCGCAGTTCCATGTTGCCGGTGCCCTTGAACTCCTCGAAGATCACCTCGTCCATCTTGGAGCCGGTGTCCACGAGCGCGGTCGCGATGATCGTGAGCGACCCGCCGAACTCGATGTTGCGCGCCGCACCGAAGAACTTCTTCGGCGGATACAGCGCCGTGGAATCGACACCGCCGGACAGGATGCGGCCGGAGGTCGGGCTCGCCAGGTTGTAGGCGCGGCCGAGGCGGGTGATGGAGTCGAGCAGGATCACGACGTCGTAGCCGCTCTCCACCAGACGCTTCGCGCGCTCGATGCACAGCTCGGCCACGAGGATGTGGTTGTCCGACGGCATGTCGAACGTCGAGGACAGCACCTCGCCGTGGATCGAACGCTGCATGTCGGTGACTTCCTCGGGCCGCTCGTCCACGAGCAGGCACATGAGGTAGACCTCGGGGTTGTTCGCGTGGATCGCGGCCGCGATGTCCTTGAGGATGGTGGTCTTGCCGGCCTTCGGCGGGGACACGATGAGTCCGCGCTGACCTTTGCCGATCGGCGCGACGAGATCGATGATCCGCGTCGTGATGGCGTCGGGCTTCCACTCCATCTTGAACTTCTCGTCCGGGTAGATCGGGGTGAGGTCCTTGAACTCCTTGCGCCCGCGGTTCTCCTCCGGAGTCTTTCCGTTGATGCTGGAGACCTTCTGGAGCGCCGCGTACTTCTCGGTCTCCTTGGGCGGACGCACCTGACCGCGCACCATGTCGCCCTTGCGCAGTTCGTGACGGCGCACGATCGACATCGAGACATAGACGTCGTTGTCGCCGGGCAGGTAGCCGCTGGTGCGCAGGAAGCCGTAGCCCTCCGGCAGGATGTCGAGGATACCGACCACGTCGACGAAACCCTCGGCTTTGGTGCGGGCCTCGAGCACGGCGTCGATGATCTCGTCCTTCTTCTTGAGCGGCTTCATGTCGAGCCCGAGCTCCGTGCCCATCACGCGAAGTTCGGCGATGGTCTTGGGCTCGAGGTCGGCACGGGTCACTGAAGGCTGCGGAACTGCCTCGGCGGGAGTGGAGCCGCCACGACGGCCGCGCTTACGGGGGCGAGCACTCATGAGTTCTTGACCTTCTCCCAATCGGCGAGGAACGACTCGAGGCCGCGATCGGTCAGCGGATGCTTCACGAGGTTCTTCAGCACGTTGAACGGCACCGTCGCGATGTCACAGCCCATGAGGCCGGCCTGCGTGACGTGGTTCGCCGAGCGGATCGACGCGGCGATGACCTCGACCTCGTGACCGAAGTCGTAATTGTTGACGGCCAGGACCGTCTCCTCCAGATGCGCGATGCCGTCCTCGGAGATGTCGTCGAACCGGCCCACGAAGGGGCTGATGTACGAGGCGCCTGCACGGGCTGCGAGCAGCGCCTGCGGCACGGTGAAGCACAGCGTCATGTTGACCTTGATACCGCGGTCGGACAGCGACTTGGCGGCGGCGAGCCCCTCGGGCATGACCGGCACCTTCACGATGATGTTCGGCGCAAGCTCTGCGAGCTCGAGTCCCTCGCGAACGATCTCGTCGCGCTTCAAGCCGACCGTCTCCCCGCTGACCGGTCCGTCGCAAAGCTCACAGATCCGCTTGAGGTGAGAGTGGAAGTCGGCGAGCTTGCCGCCTTCGCGAGCGTAGAGCGTGGGGTTGGTGGTGACGCCGGAGAGCACCCCCCACGACGCGGCCTCCTCGATCTCGGCGAGGTTCGCCGTGTCCAGGAAGAACTTCATGTGGCGTTCCTTTCATTTCGTTCCGGAGTACGCCTGATTGGCGCACTGTCCTACGGATTCTTGCGGTCAGCCGGGGCCTTCGAATCCCCTGTGGCCGCCGTTACGATCAGCTCGAGCGTCTCAGCCACTGTCTTGTCCAGTTGCAGGCTGTGCACGAGCGGAGTCCCATGTTCTGCCGCGAGCTCCTCGATGTAGTGTCCGAGCAGTCGGATGTTGTCGAAGTTGGCGCGATACTTCTCGAGCGGACGTCCGCCGTCGGTCTGCACCTCGCGAATGTAAAAGTGGCTGCGGTGGGCGTCCTCTTCGTCGACCGTGACGATGAGCTGGACCACTGACGCATTGCGGAACTCCGCCGGGTCGATGTAGCCGGGGACGAGGTGGATTCCCTCGACGATCATGCTCACGCCCTCGAGCACGGCACGTTCGATGAGGGACTTGATCCCCGTCGTCACGACGGCGGTCTGCTCCCGGAATCCGACGATCACTGGATTGGCACCGGAGGGCACCGGGATTCTCAGTCCTCGCCAGGCGTTGAACGACGACTCGTAGATCGCCGGCATGAGGTCCTTGGAGAAGATACCACGCATCACCTCGCGAATGGAATCCGTGGAAACGATCCGCGTGATACCGAGCCGGTGCGCGATCTCCGTGGCGATCGTCGACTTACCGACGCCGGTGGTGCCGCCGATGAGCACGATGAGCGGCCGGTCGCGGCGGGCGACCTCGTAGAGGCGCTCGTAGCGGTCGGCGAACACATCGCCCGCCGTCTCGCGCAGCACCGACACGGCGAGCTCATACAGCTCCAGCGAGGATATCTGGGCCTTGTCGGCGTCACGTATCGTCTTCTCGACGGCGGCCGCGACCGCATACGAGCGGCTCGGGGCCATGCCGGTGGCCATGAACGACTGCGCCATCAGCCCCTTGCTGAACGGTAGTCCGTGGCGTGCCTCCGATATCACGATCGGGCGCCGGGTGTTGTCGTCAGGCATCGTGAGACCTTTCCGCGGCCCGCTTTGTGGCGCGCTGTGCGAGATCGAGTGCTGTCGCATCGAGGTCGTCGCCACCCACGCGCAACGGGACGTTATCAACGAGCACGGTCGGGACGCCGTACCTCTCGCCGGTCATGGCCACGACATCGATCGCGGCGGCCTTGAGCTCGGTGACGAAGGTGTCGAAGGAGCCGGCGGCCGCGTCGAGGTCTTCCCGCAGCCGCGCGCGATCGGACAGGTACGGGCTGGAGGCGACCACGACACACCCGTAGCGCTCCTCCAGATGCGCCGCGAGAACGGGCACGAGCACCCGCGGCGCAGTGGTGGCGAAGAACACCCGGCGGCCCTCGATCGGCTCGATCGGATGCGGCCGGAACGTGATGGTGCACACGGGGACCTCGGGACGGCGGCGGCGGACCGCCGAGACGAGCGCGGCGACCTTTTCACGCGATACCAGCATCGGCTCCGCGCCCGCGATCACGACCGCGTCGGCGGCGTCCACGCGAAGCGGCCCGAAGTAATCGGTCACGTATCCGGCCCCCTGCGAGGCCCCGACGACCAGGAGCGACGCGTCCGCGTGGACCGGCGGAACGGCGGCGCCCGAGCCTTCGAGCAGCATGACCGCGGCACCCAACCCGTCCGCGAGGCGTGCGCCCTCTTGGACGTTGCTGAAATATGTTGCCCCGGCAAGTCCCCCGCCGCATCGGCGACAGCCCACCGTCATCACCCGGCTCATCACCGCGTCCTCATAGTTGTCCGACGAGGCGTGCCTCCCCTGCCGTGCGAAGGAGATCAGGTCCTCGGTGGTCAGGTGCAGCTCGTCTCCGCGCAACAATTCCGGGAGCTCCGGTCCGCCTCTGCCCATCGCGAGCACCACCGGCCGGATGCCGGCAGCGGCCAGAAGCCGCGCGACGTGCGCGGAGACCGCCGTCTTGCCGACGCGCTTCCCGGTACCGACGACGGCCAACGTGGGCGTCGCGGTGACCGTCGTCGGTACCGGGGCATCGAACCGGAAGTCGGCCCCTTGGTATGAAACGCCGCGTCCGAGGGCGACGCCCGCCAACCTGAAGCGGTCCGCGCTGGTGACGACGGGCTCGTCGGAGAGGTCGATGACCATATCCGGGTCGTAGATATCGATGGCATCGGCGAGCGCCACGATCGCGTCCGCGCGGCGGACGACCGGCAGCCCGTACGTCTCTGTGTCGGCCCCCGAGTCCACCTTCTCGGTCCCACCGGCGAACACCGCCGCGACGACCTCGAAAGACAGCCGCAACTCGGCGATGGCGGAGCGCACGACAGGCGGATAGTGCTCACCGTCGATGAGGACAAGAGCCCGGTTCATGCGATACCCTCGCCGTCGAACTCGGTCTGCGGACGCCAGCGGCACTCGTGATGATGGGCCTTGCGGAAGTCGGCGACGACCTCCGAGTCTCCGCCCGTGTAGCAGCGGATGACCCGCACCCGGTCCTCGAAGACCTCCAGGACGTTGTAACAGGGCTGTTCCCGGCCGCGAAGACGTACCGAACACGCGGTCCCGGCATTGACGATGAACAGGTCCTCGAGCCGCCACACGTTCGGGACGTGCTTGTGTCCGCACAGGACGAGATCTACGCCGTTCTCCGTCAATACCCGGAGCAGGTCACCGGCGTCGGCGACGACGTTGCGCTCGCGGCCCGTGCCGGGGACGGGCACCAGGTGATGGTGGATCGCAAGGATCTTGAACTCCGACGGCTCGGCGAGACGCTCCTCGATCCACCGATACCGATCGCGGCCCACCCGCCCACTGTCGAGATCGGGCTCTGAGGAGTCGATGCCGAGCAGATGCACTCCCTCGAGGACGATCTCGGAGCTGCGGGGTCCGAACAGCGACTCGAAGTGGACCTCACCCACGTTGCGCGCATCGTGGTTGCCCGGCACGACGAGCATCCGCTCGCACTCGATGCCGTCGAGTAGCGCACGCGCCTTCAGGTAGTCGTCGTGCAGGCCCATGTCGGTCAGGTCGCCCGTCACCGCCACGATGTCCGGGGAGAGTGCGTTGACCTCCTCGATCATCGCCTTCGCCAGATCCTCGCGGTAATAGATGGACCCGCAGTGCAGGTCCGATATCTGTGCGATCACGACGGGTTTGACGGCAGACATGACGCACCTCCCTTGGGCGATCAGTCGGCGACGGACGCGCCGACACGATCAATCGAGATGGCTTCGGGGGAACGGCGTCCGCCATTCCCGGAGAGCAACTCTCCGGCGCGGTCGGCAACGCCACGAGCCCGGGAGAGGGCGTCAGCGTCGTCGACCCCGGCCACGAGGCCCACAACCGTCGGCCCAGCGCCCGACAAAGCCGCGCCGTCCGCTCCCGCCTCGAGCAGTGCCGCGCGCACATCGAAGAGGTCGGTGATCGCTGCGGCTCGGTACGGTTCGTGGATGCGATCGTCCATCCCCGGTCCGAGCAGTTCGCGACGGCCGAGGGCTATCCCGACCGCGAGCAGGCCCGCGCGCCCGGCGTCGAAGGCCGCATCGGCGTGCGGGACCTCGTCGGGCAGCAGAGAGCGCGAGCGCCGGGTGGCGAGGCGGGCATCACTCACCACGCAGACCGCGGCGAGGCCACCGGGCGGATCGACGCGCGTTGCCATCGGCCCCTCGGCGTCGGTCCAGCACATGGTGAAACCGCCAAAGAGCGCGGCGGCGACATTATCGGGGTGTCCCTCCAGCTCGACGGCGAGCCGGAACAGCGCCGCCTGCGCCAGAGGAGACCCGAGCAGGTGGTTGGCCGCTACGAGCCCGCCGACGATCGCAGCGGAGCTGGAACCCAACCCCCGACCGAACGGGATCGTATTCGTAGAGGTGACGACGGCGCCATGTGGCTCACCGACCTCGCTGAAGAGACGCGCCATAGCCACCGCGATCAGGTTGTCGTGGCCGAGACGCGCGCGATCGACACCCTCCCCCTGCACCGTGACTTCCCACTGACCCTCAGGAGCAAGTCGGGCAGCGACCAGATTGTGCTTGGAGAGCGCAAGCCCGAACGAGTCATACCCCGAACCGAGGTTGGCGGAGGAGGCGGGTACCCGCACGGTGACCTGTGTCACGGCGCGCCTACAGTTCCTCGACGCGGATGACCGCGGCGACTTCGCTGACCACGTCCAACTGCTCGATCTCGCGCAGTGCGGCCCGCACCGAACCTTCGGCGGCGCGATGGGTCACGTACACGATCTCGGCGTCACCCGACTCACAGACGCTCTTCTGGATGACCGAGGCGATCGACACGCCATGGTCGCCGAAGCGCGACGCAACGGCGGCGAGGACGCCGGGGCGATCGGCCACGGCAAAACGGATGAAGTAACCGGTCTCGAGGTTCGCGATGTCGCGGACCTCGAGTTCCTCATTGCAGGTGCAACCCACGAGGTTCAGGCACCCGGAACGGATGTGGCGCGCCACCTCGATGAGGTCGCCGACCACGGCCGATGCGGCCGGCAGCGAGCCGGCGCCTTCACCGAAGAACATCGTCTCGCCGACTGCATCTCCCGTGACGTAGATCGCGTTGTAGACGCCGTTCACCTGCGCGAGCGGATGCGTGAGCGGGATCATCGTCGGATGGACGCGGACGTCGATGCCATCGTCGAGGCGCCGCGCGATAGCCATCAACTTGATCGCATAGCCCATCTCCGCCGCATAGGCGATATCGACGGGCTTGATGTTCCGGATCCCTTCGACCGGGACGCGATCCACGGTCACCCGTGAGTTGAACGCGATCGACGCGAGGATCGCGATCTTGGCGGCGGCATCATGACCGTCGACGTCGGCGGTAGGGTCCGCCTCGGCGAATCCCTTCGCCTGCGCCTCCGCCAGAGCGCTGTCGTAGCCGAGGCCGTCGTCGGCCATCCTCGTCAGCATGTAGTTGGTCGTCCCGTTCACGATCCCGGCGACCGAGAGTATCTCGTTGCTGACGAGCGAGTGCTTGAGCGGGCCGATGATCGGGATACCGCCGCCCACGGAGGCCTCGAACATGATGTCGACCCCTGCGTGCGCCGCAGCGTCCATGACCTCTTGGCCGTTGCTTGCCATCAGGGCCTTGTTCGCCGTGACGACCGACTTGCCGGCGCGCAGCGCGGACAGCACGACGATCTTGGCGACGTTGGTCCCACCGATCAACTCGATGACGACCTCGACCCGCGGATCGGCTACGAGTTCAGCGACATCAGCGGTGAACAGCTCCTCGGGGATACCGAGCGCAACTGCACGGGACGCGTCGCGGTCTGCGACCCGGACCAGTTCGATGTCCACGCCCGCTCTGCGGGCGAAATCCTCTCGATGGGATCGCAATATCTCGACCACGCCGGATCCGACGGTGCCCAGTCCGACAAGGCCAACACCGATGGTACGCATGCTGCCATCCCTTCGGGTGCTCGAGGGGCCACCGGCCCGACGCGATCACAGGGGTTTCTAC
>DATCIG010000061.1:0-6663 GCA_036507895.1 Coriobacteriia bacterium | reverse complement strand
CGTTCGTGGGCGACCTTACGCAGGCGGACGCGACCACGCAGCTCAACACGGCCGGATTCAGCGTCAAGGTGACCCCCAAACCGTCCGACACGGTCGCCAAGGGGACCGTCGTCGATCAGAAGCCGACCGGCGGCACGCAGGCCGCCAAGGGAAGCGACGTGACCATCTACGTGTCGAGCGGGTTCGAGCAGGTGAAGGTTCCGGATCTGATCGGACTCACACAGGCGGAGGCCGTCGCGAAACTGCAGGCCATGGGGCTCAAAGAGAGCATCCTGATGGTCGACGACGCCGACCCGTCGACCACCGGCAAGGTGAAGGACCAGGACCCGGGCAAGAACGCGAAGGTCAACAAGGGCACGACCGTGACGATCTGGGTCGCGAAGCTTCCCTAGCGTCGCGGAGCGCCAGCCCTGGGTCAGCCGATCGCGAGCAGCCGCGTGACGTCGTCGTCGCTCAACTGCGGGAACCGCCCGTAGAACTCACCGACGGCCGCGAAGCCGGCGGGCGCCGTGAGCGCGACCACCTCATCGGCTTCCGCCATGAGCCGGCGGGCCGAGTCGGGCGCCATCACCGGGGCGGCTATCACCGTCCGGGCCGCCCCGCGCCCGGACAGCCAGCGCAGCGCCGCGACCGCGGTGAGCCCCGTGGCGATACCGTCGTCGACCACGATGGCCGTGCGCCCCGCGAGTTCGAGCGGGCCGCGGCCCTTCCGGTAGGCGTCGGAACGGCGCAGAGCCTCAGCGTGTTCGGCGACAGCAGCCTGCTCCAGCCAGGACCGCGAGACGCCCGCCTCGGGGTTCGCGTGGACCGCGCCGTCCAGGTCGACCGCGCCCGCGGCGAACTCCGCCCACCCCGGAGCGCCGATCTTGCGCACGACGACGACATCGAGCGGCGCGCCCAGACCGTCGGCGACCTCGCGCGCTACCTCGACGCCCCCACGAGGAACGCCAAGCACGATCACGTCCGCGCGTCCCGCGTATCCGCGGCGCGCGAGCTCGGCTGCCAGTTCCCGGCCCGCTTCGATACGGTCACGCCACACGCGACCCACCTCCTAGAGCGCGGTCAGCTCCGCGGCGACGCGCGCGAGCGCGTCCCGTTCGAGCCGGTAGTAGACCCACAGGCCGCGCTTCGTGGCGGTGACCAGCCCCGCTCCGACGAGCGCCGACATGTGGTGCGATATGGTCGATGGCGCGAGTCCCAGCGCGTCCGAGAGCGCGCACGCGCAGGCCTCGGCCGGGCAGCAGTCCCCTTCCGCCGAGGTGTTCGCCGCAACGATTCGCAGCAGGGCACGGCGCGGCTCCGATGCCAGCGCCTTGAACACGGCGTCGAGGGCAAGGGCTTCGTCCTCCTCGCCCGCGGGCGTGACGGCGCAGGCGCACGGATCGAGGGGCGCGTCGCAGCCGCACCCGGTCATGGCGCTCATGCGCGCTCCTTCAGTGGCAGGCCCACGCTGTAGGCGTCGGCGAGCTTCGGACCGAGGCCGCGATACTCGCGGGTCCCCGGGATGTAGACGAGCGGGTCGAGCAGCCCCACGTCGACGGACTTGCCGTCCGACGTGACGATCCGCTCCTCAGCGTGGGTCTCGACGATCTCCCCCATCACCAAGCGGTACTCGCCCATCTCGAGGACGCGCACCACACGGCACTCGATGTTGAACGGGCACTCCGCCACGAGCGGCGCACCGACGATCGCTGCGGGCGCCGCGGTCAGCCCCGCTGCGGCGAACTTATCAGCCTCACGCCCCGAGACGATGCCGCAGTAGTCCACGACGGCCTCCATGCCCACGCACGGGACGTTGACCGTGAACTCCCCGCTCGCCTCGATGAGGCGCAGCGTGTTGCGCGTCGAGCGTATGGCGATGCCGATGGTCGGCGGCGTGCCCGACACCATCCCGATCCACGCCGCGGTGAACAGCCCGCGCTCGCCGGCGTGCTCCGCGGCGATCAGCGGAGTGGGCATAGGGAAGAGCAGCGGCTTGGCCGAGAGCCGTTTCTTCATCGTTACATCCTTGCGCGTGGTGTTGTCTCTTCGGATTCCTCACAGTATAGTTCGAACAACATCGAACTAGTCAAGGAAGGCCACCGTGCTGCGGATCGCGCTCTTCTCAGACATACACGGCAACCTCACGGCGCTCGACGCGGTGCTGGCGGACATCGACGCCTGCGGCGTGGACGAGCGCTACTGCCTCGGGGATCTCGTGGGCTACGGACCGGACCCCGCCGGCGTGATCGACCGCATCCGGGAACGGGCCGTCCCCACCATCATGGGCAACTACGACGAGGGCATCGGCAACCGCAGGGGTGAGTGCGGCTGCTACTACGTCACCGAGCAGGCGAAGGCCGACGGCGCCGCGTCGTACACGTTCACAGAGCCCCTCGTCGACGATGAGCGCGCCGCGTGGCTTGCGGCGTTGCCTCACGAGATCAGGTTCGAGGAAGGCGGCGCCCGCGTCCTGCTCGCCCACGGGTCGCCGCGCAAGATCAACGAGTACCTGCTCCCGGATCGGTCCGACGAGCAGTTGGCGCGGCTCGCCGCGGCCGCCGGAGCCGACGTCGTGTGCGTGGGGCACATCCACATCCCCTACCACCGCCTTGTGCCCGGTGCCGACGGCCCCGTCCACTACATCAGCAGCGGTTCGGTGGGCAAGCCGAAGGACGGCGACCCGCGCGCCTGCTGGGTCGAGCTACTGGTCGGGAGTGCCGAGGATGTCCGGGAGGCCGCTCCGGCCGACCTGTCACTGGCAGCCGCCGGCCAAAGCGCGACGTGGGCGGGACTGAACGTCCACCGCGTGGCCTACGAAGTTGAGCAGGTGCAGCGGGCGATGCTCCAGGCGGGTCTTCCCGCCACGCTGGCGACCGCTCTCGGATCGGCCTAGGTCCTACCGTCCGTGCTCTGCTACTCCGCGGCGTCGAGCATTAGCGCCAGGCGCTCGGCAACGTCCCCTGTGAAGGTCACGCACTGATCGATGTGAGTCGGCGAGCCGAACTCCATTCCGGCGATCAACGCTCTGCAGCACGTGCTGCGCTTGTCGGACTTGAACCAATCGTGGAGCTCCTTCGCCTTCTCGAGTACCAGCGGCGCCTCGCCACCCGGCTCGGACCGGCCGTAGACCATTCCGAGCACCATGACGCCGCCCGCCAGAGCTCCGCAGGTGCAACCGCCGGTGCCCAGCGCCCCCATTCCGACGGGGAAGCCCGACGCGAGCCGAACCACCGCTGCGGGCATCGGATCGTCCAGAGCCTCGTTGAACGTGTACACGACCGCCTCGGAGCAGAGGAACTGCCCGCTTCTGTAGAGGTCCTCCGCGCGCTTTCGCAGCGCCAGTGCATCCATGAACGGCTCCGGTCGGGTGTCCCAATCGGGATGTTTGATGAATCTCATCATCAGCGAGCATAGCCGCGCCTTGTTCCACGGGCAAGTGGACCCCGGGACCGCTTGTCGCGGATCGTGAACGCCGCAGGGGTGGACAGACACTTCGATCGGTCGTAAGGTATCGTATATCGCCGATGAACGATGATAGGGAACACCACGATGGACGACGCGACCACCGCCGCTGTGGCAAGAGCACTGGCGCACCCGGCAAGGCTGCATATTCTGCGCCTGCTCGCGGCCCAGACCGAGTGCAGAGGCGCCGATGTCTTCTCGGAACTGCCGCTTGCGCAGTCGACGATCTCCGAGCACCTGCGAGTGCTCAAGGATGCCGGCTTGGTCGTCTCCCGCGCATACGGAACGAGCATGCTGTACTGCCTCGTCCCGGACGTGCTCGACACGTTCGTCGCTGATGTCCTGGTGATGACTCAATCCGCAGTCGCCTGCGGACCCGACGCGAAGGGATGCTGACATGACCGCCCGATTGCAGGTCTACGATCCGCCCATGTGCTGCTCGACCGGGGTCTGCGGGCCCACCGTCGATCCCGACCTCATCCGATTCGCCCGCGACCTCGCGTGGCTGAGGCACCACGACGTCACGGTCGAACGGTTCAACTTGGCCCAAGAACCCGGCGCGTTCGTTGAGAATGCGACCATCTTGGCGACCCTCAAGGCCAAGGGCGCCGAGTGTCTGCCGATCGTTCTCGTCGACGGTGAGCCCGTCGTCGGCACCGGCTACCCCATGCGTCAGCGCCTGCTGGAACTCCTCAACCCCAAGGACGGTGAATGACGATGTTGTCGGTCGAAACCCGAGTCTTCGCCGATTCCGCGATCGGCACGCTTGCTCGCAACGCGACACCGTTCCTCTTCTTCACAGGCAAGGGCGGCGTCGGCAAGACGTCGGTGGGATGTGCCGTGGCTGTTGCGCTCGCCGATGCGGGCAAGCGCGTCCTGATCGTGAGCACCGATCCGGCCTCCAACCTCGACGAGGTGCTGGCGACGGGTCTGTCGGACGTTCCGCGCCCCGTCGACGGGCTCGCGAACCTCTATGCGTCGAACCTCGATCCCGAAGTGGCTGCGGCCTCCTACCGTGACGGGCTGATCGACCCGTATCGCGGCATCCTGCCCGACGCGACGGTCGCGTCCATGGAGGAGCAGCTATCGGGCGCGTGCACCGTGGAGATCGCGGCCTTCAACGAGTTCGCGAAGTTGGTGGGCGACGAGAGCGCGACGCAAGGTTACGACGTGGTGATCTTCGATACAGCGCCGACGGGGCACACGTTGCGCCTGCTCACGCTGCCGACCGCGTGGACCGACTTCATCGAGACGAACACGTCCGGCAACTCCTGCCTCGGCCCACTGGCCGGCCTCAAGGCGCAGCGCGAACTCTACGCGCGAACCGTCGAGGCGCTGGCCGACGGGAGCAAGACCACCCTCGTGCTCGTCAGCCGCGCAGACACGTCCGCCCTAGCGGAAGCGGCACGGTCGTCGATGGAACTCGCCGACCTCGGGATCCGCAATCAGGTGCTCGTCCTCAACGGGCTGTTCACCGCGACGGTTCCGGGTGATCCGATGGCCTCCGCGCTCGAACGGCGTGGCGCGGAGGCGCTCGCGCACATGCCGGCCGCTTTGGCCTCGCTGCCGCGAGCGGAGGTCCCGCTCGTCGTCCGCAGCCCACTCGGCATCGAGGGGCTGCGGAGCCTCGCTGACGCAGTTCCGGGGATTGGGCAGCCGGTCGTGGAGCCTTCAACGGAGACCGCGTCCTTCCCTGGCGCGTCCAGCATGTCGGCGTTGATCGACGAACTCGCCGAAGCGGGCAGCGGCGTGGTCATGACGATGGGCAAGGGCGGGGTCGGCAAGACGTCGATCGCCGCCGCCATCGCGCTCGAGCTCGTGCGTCGCGGCCACTTGGTGCATCTGTCGACGACGGACCCCGCTGCGCATGTGGCCGCCACCGTGGCCGGCTTCTCGGGCGGGCTGACGCTCAGCCGGATCGACCCCGAAGTCGAAGTCGAAGCCTATCGCGCTCAGGTGCTCGCCGGCGCCACGAGCCTCGACCCCGAGGCACTGTCCCTGCTCGAGGAGGACCTGCGCTCACCCTGCACCGAGGAGATCGCGATCTTCCGCGCGTTCGCACGCGTGGTCGCTGAGGCATCGGACCGCTTCGTCATCCTGGATACGGCGCCGACCGGACACACCTTGCTGCTGATCGACTCGTCGGAGGCCTACCACCGCGAAGTCATGCGCAACACGACCGACACGCCACCCGAGGTGCTCGCCTTGCTGCCGAGACTGCGCGACCCGGAGTTCACCAAGGTGCTGATTGTCACGCTCGCTGAAGCGACGCCGATCAGCGAGGCGCGGCGGCTGCAGACCGACCTGTCTCGTGCCGGGATCGCATCGTACGCGTGGGTCGTCAACCAGAGCTTCGCCGAGACGGCGACGACCGACCCGGTCCTGCGTGCACGCGGTGTCAACGAGGTCGCGCACATCGAATCAGTAATAGAACGGGAGCGCCGCGTGGCCATCGTGCCGTGGGTACCCGTACCGCCGGTGGGAGAAGGGCTCTTCGCCCTTGTTGGTATCGGTTAACGGTGGCATTGACATGGTCCGCTACATCTATCGCTGCGACGAGTGCATGACCGGCTTCGAGGCCCTCTCGCTGCACGCGGATGCGGAGGCACCGCGACTCGCCACGTGCCCTGTGTGTCAGAGCGCTCAGGTGAGGTTGGTGCTCGTGAAGGACCCGACCGCCGGCGGACCGCAGCGCCCTCCCGGTACCGGCTGTTGCGGAACGCCCGGCTCGAACTGAACGACCGGCAGGATCGGTAGCCGACGATACAGAGCGGAGACGACCAGTGACCAAGTACACGTACTTCTGCGAACGGTGCAGGTCCACATTCGAGGTAGAGATCGAGAACGAGGAGCAGGGCATTCCGCCAGAGGTGGTCTGCCCACGATGCGACTACGCGCACGCGATCAAGCTCTTCCTCGTTCGGGCCGCACAAGGAGGGTGCGCGCCCGCCAGCGGGTGTTGAGGCTAGGACCCGAGCCGCCGGTCGGCGGCTCTGGAGGAATGTCGGAGACGATCGTGAAGGAAGTCGAAGATGAGCAAGAGCGCGGCGGCACCAAGAGAGAAGAAGCGGCTCAGCCTGTTCGAGCGCTACCTGACGCTATGGGTCGCCCTGTGCATAGTCGCGGGTACCCTGATCGGCAACTGGTGGCCGAAGACGGCCACCTGGCTGTCCCAGTTCACGTACGCCCAGATCTCCATCCCGGTGGCGGTACTGATCT
>DATCIG010000060.1:0-36868 GCA_036507895.1 Coriobacteriia bacterium | reverse complement strand
CGGGAACACCGGCCGCCGCGGCCGAGGCGAGATGGTCGCGCCGTTCGGCCGTGCGGACAAGCGCGCGCTCGATCCAATCGGCGTGCTGCGCCACGATCTCGTCGATCCGCGATGAGGCGAAGCCGCGCGGAACCACGACGACGAGCCCCTCGGAAGGGCTCACTGCGAGCCTGACCCGGCGGGCCCGGTCGGAGACGCGGACTCGATAGTCGGGTAGGCCTGGATCGAACTGTCGCATCAGATGACGTCTCCGGGTCCGAGCGTGGGTATGTAGAATGAGGTTACCGCTCGTGGGCGTCGCCCGCGTGTGCTTCCGAGTCGATTCGAAGGGAGCCGGCCATGAAGGCTATCGTCGACCGAGAGACCTGCATCGGGTGCGCACTGTGCTCGGACACCTGCCCCGAGGTGTTCGCGATCATGGACGACGGCTACGCTCACGCGATCGTCGACCCGGTCCCGCATGAGGAGTACGACTGCGTGCGCGAGGCGGTCGACCTGTGCCCCGTCGAAGCGATCACCATCACCTCGAGCTAGGCTCCCGCCCGCCGCGATCCTAGGCCCGCCGGACGAGGAAGCACCGGTGGATGCGCGGGTTGCGCGCGAAGTCCGGCGGAATGGTCTCCTCGCTGATATCACCCACGTGCAGCCCCGCCTCGGCCAGTGCCGCGACGTCGATCTTGAACCGACGCATATTGGTCGAGAACACCAGCGTTCCGCCTTCCGACAGAAGCGCCGCGGAGGCGATGATGAGCGGCGCATGATCCCGCTGGACGTCGAGAGTCCCGTCCATCGCGTTGCTTGTCGAGAATGACGGCGGGTCGCAGAACACGACATCGAACCGTGGGCCCTCCGGCACGCCCGCCTTGGCGAGGTATGCGAGGACGTCCGCGCGCTCGGTGCGGTGTTCGGATTCGTCCAGATCGTTGAGACTCAGGTTGCGCCGGGCCCACGCCAGGTAGGTGTTCGATAGGTCGACCGACACGGTGGAGCGCGCGCCGGCCACCGCGGCCCGTACGGTCACCGCGCCGGTGTAACAGAACAGGTTGAGCAGCGATCCTCCCACGGCGAGGTCGGCGACGATCCCGCGGGTGATCCGGTGGTCGAGGAACAGTCCCGTGTCGAGATAGTCGTCCAGATTGACGAGCAACCGCGCTCCCGACTCCGTCACCTCATGGAACATGCCCGTCGCGCGGAGCCGCTCGTACTGCGCATCGCCCCTCTGACGTCGGCGCACCTTGACGCGGACCTCTGAGCGCGGTGTGTCGAGCACCTCGGCAACCGCGGTGACGGCCTGATCGAGGCGCACGCTCGCTGCCACCGGGTCGATCTCCGCGGGCGCTTCGTATTCCGAGACGACGACTCGCCGCACGCCATCGACGCAGTCGTACAGATCAACGGCCACCGCGAAGTCGGGAAGGTCGGCGTCGTAGACGCGCCAACAGGTGACGCCCTCGCGTCTCGCCCACTTGGACAGATGGCGCAGGTTCTTGCGAAGCCGGTTGGCAAAAGCCGTGGCACCCGCGGTGACGTCGGCCGCAGGGCCGGCATCGAGGACGCCGGTGTCGAGCCGTACCGCTATCGCTCCGTTGTAGAGCGCGAAGGTCTCGCCGGGCACGAGCCCGAGCGCGGTGGCGTGGACTCCGTCGCCCGCCAAGACGGCATAGCGCCACCCGGTGAACTCCGTGCGCAACCGCTCGCCCAGGGTCAGGTAGATCTCCAACGCGGATGCCGCATCCCCCATCCGCTCACCGTACGGCGGGTTCGCCACAACGAGTCCGGAGGTCGCGCCTTGCGGCGGAACGATCCGCGCGACATCGCGCTGCTCGACGGTCACGCGTCCGCGCAGACCGGCCCGTGCGATGTTCGCGGTCGCCAGCGCGATCGCGCGCGGATCGGAGTCCGAGCCGAACAGGGGCGGCAGAGAGGCCAAGCCCGCCTCCGCACGATCGTCCGCCGCGTCGACGAGAGCACCCCAAGCGTCCGCATCGTGGCCGAGCCACCCCGTGAACCCCCAGTGCGAGCGCAACAGGCCGGGGGCGACGTCTCCCGCGATCCACGCGCCCTCGATGAGGAAGGTCCCCGACCCGCACATGGGATCGAGCAGCGCTCCGCCCGCAGCAGCCACTTCGCGCCAGCCGCCCAGCAGCAGCGCCGCGGCCGCCAGCGACTCCTTCAGCGGCGCTTCCGACTGGATGCCCGGCTCGCGGTATCCCCGCTTGTGCAACGCCGTACCGGAGAGATCGATCGACACCGTAGCGATGCCGGAGCGCACCCGAACATTAACCCTCAAGTCTGGAGTCAGGGTGTCGATCGAGGGCCTGTGACCGAACCGGTCGCGCAGCCGATCTACGATCGCGTCCTTCGCCTTGAGCGCCCCGAACATGGTGTTGCGAAACGCGGGGTTGGGGTCTGTGGCGAAGTCCACGGAGAGTGTGCCGTCGGGCGAGAGGTGGTCCTCCCATGGGATCGACAGGACCCCTTGAAAGAGCGCCTCCGCATCGGTCGCCGGCACCTTCGCGAGCGGCAAGAGCACCCGCGATGCGGTCCGGGACCACAGGCAGGCGGCATATGCCGTGCTCAATCCACCGGCGAACGACACGCCTGCGCGAGCCGGCCGGACACCCGAGGCTCCCTGCGCGCGCAACTCTTCGGCGAGCAGGCCCTCAAGCCCTCGTGCGCAAGTAGCGAAGAAGGTCAGCATTCCGGGGGTCCTTCAGTCAGGGTTCGAACGGATGGCGTGAGGATCGGACGCGATCGTCCGATTGTCCTGTACCGAGTGTAGCGCCAACCAGGACAAGCGAACGAGCAAGGCTCCCTCCCCCCGGACGGTGCCTTGCTCGTTCAAGATCGACTGGCTGGGTGGATCTTATGGGCGCTCGATGGTGACGGACGTCATCACGTCGCCGCGGGAGATCGAGTGCACGACGTCGAGCCCCTCGGTCACCTGACCGAAGACGGTGTAGTTGCCGTCCAGGAACGCCTGCCGACCCAGGCAGATATAGAACTGGCTGCCGGCAGAGTCCGGAGAACCGGCGCGAGCCATGGCCACGGTTCCGTCCAGGTGCGGCAAGGCGTTGAACTCGGCAGCAAGGTTGTAGCCCGGTCCACCGGTACCCTCAGGTCCCTGGTGGGTCTTGGAGTACGGATCCCCGCCCTGGATGACGAAGCCCGGCTCGACACGGTGGAACGCCGTCCCGTCGTAGAAGCCCTTCTCAGCCAACTCGACGAAGGCGGCGGAGTGACGCGGGGCCTCGTCGCAGTTGAACGTGAACTTGATGACACCCTTGGGCGTCTCGATAACGGCGACCTCATCGCCGGTACAAACGTACTGCGGCTCGTAAAGCCCCATGCGATACCTCCTCGAACGAGATGTGCTTGCCGACGCCGGGTGGCCGTCGCTTCAGTCTACTTGCCCTCGGTGAATCCGATCACGACATAGGTGCCTGAACGCGGATCGACGCGCAACGAGACCAGTCCGAGCTTCTCCGCATCCTCGAGAAGCGCCTGGAAGGTCCGGTACCCATAGACCGACTCACTGAAGTCGGGCTGCTTGCGCTTCATGGTGTCCTTGACCAACGAAGAGTACATCACGTCCTTGTTCTCCCGCTGCAGACCCTGGATCGTCTCGACGAACAGCTTCATCGCGGGACGCTTGGCCTTCGGGATCTCGGTCGTCGACACGACCGGGGCCTCCGGGCCCTTGCCCAGGTCCTCGTAGTAGATGAACTCGTCGCAGCTGCTTGCCAGCAGATCGGACGTCGACTCCCGCATCCCGAGCCCGATGACCGACTTTCCGTTCTCCTTGAGCTTGGAGACGAGCGGTGTGAAGTCCGAGTCGCCCGAGACGATGACGAAGGTGTCGACGTGCTCCTTGCTGTAGCAGAGGTCCATCGCGTCCACGCACAGCTGGATGTCCGCGTGGTTCTTCCCGGTCTTCCCGCGCTCGGGTATCTCCATCATCTGGATCCCGGAGTCGTGCATGGCGACGCGATACCGCTCGAAGCGCCCCCAGTCGGCATAGCTGCGCTTGACGATGACCTTGCCCTTCTCGACGAGCCGCTCGAGGATCGCGGTGATGTCGAGCATCTCGTCGGTCTTGCTGCCCCGAGCGCGGCCTCCGCCGCTCGGTCGGTCACGCTCGAAACCGAGTGCCAAGTTCTCGAAGTCTATGAATACGGCGAGCGAGTGCGCCTCGTCTGCCATCTCTTTACCACCTGACCTGCTGTTATCGGATGAGCACACTCACACTCGACGGGACGAAGGTGCGGCACTTCCGGTGGGCTAAGGGCGCATGCGACGCTTCTCGATCGGCATCTGCACAAGGCCCTCCCTCGCCCATTCGGACGATTCCCTGCTGGAATCATGACACACGACGCTGTCGCGGTCTTCCCGAGAAATGGATACCCTCCGGAGGAACGTCGCATACGACCGATCGCGACCGATGCTGAAGGCCCCTTGGGAAAGGAGGACCGCACGGCGGTCGACGCCGTGCGGTTCCCTGAAGAGAGTTTGAGCAAGCGGCTGTCAGCGAACGACCACGTAGGTCGCCTTCGACATGGCGCTGATCCCATTCACGGTGTGGATCGCGACCACGCGCCATTTGCCCTTCTTGGACAACGCGATCTTGGCGAAAGACCTCAAGCGACCCGCCGAGAAGGTGGCTGCATGCGCCGTGATGACCTTCCCCGGTTTCCAGGTCCGCGTGCGCTTGTCGTACCAGGCGGTCGCGATCCTAAGCCGTCGTGCACTCGTCGACATCCACGAAGACGGGACGGACGCCTGCCATAAGGATCGCCTCAGCAGTCGCTGCGAAGGTGTTCACAACGGTGATCACTTCGTCACCCGGACCGACCCCGCACGCCTTCAAAGCAAAATGGAGCGCGTCGATCCCCGATCCCACGCCCACCGCATGAGCCACACATATATATGTAGCGAGATCCTGTTCGAACCCGCTCGACCTTTCGGCCGAGGGTGAATGCACCCTCCTCGACCACATCCTGCAGAGTGGACTCCAGAGACCCGTTCAGATCTCGATGGAGCCGTCGAAGATCGACGAACTGGGTGGTCTCCTGAGTTGCACTGTCTACGATCTCCACGCTCATGAGATCCGCCCCCTTGCAGAACTGCCACCCGCAACGGAGCTTCAGAGCGGGGCTGCGATTCCGCCTACCGGTCTGCGACCCCGGTTCGGAGAAGCCGAGCACCGCGACCGCCCCCGACGATCGCCGGCCGCTCGGTCATCGCCTCACGTATGCCCATCGAGCACGCCTCCGAAGCAGCGCTCACAAGCCGGAGGGACGACCGCTCAGCGTGGCAATGTCCCATATGAAGCGATAACCACTAGCGCAATCACCAGATACCGCCCAAACTGGGCATATGCGGCATCTCACGAGATGTGACAGGCTGCTGCGCGTCCGGACAGATCGAGCACGACCGGGCGCACGCACAGTGAAGGGCATGCAACCATGCCTCACAGCCTTCACGCTGTGTGGCGTTCTCATGTCCACGGATTGCGGGCCTCGCGGTCCCTGGCACTCGAAAGGAGGACTACCGAACACAGCAGGGAGGATCGAGAGATCAGATATTCTTCAAACCTCTCAAAGGGGGAAACATGCGTATAACCCGAATGCATAGTTTGATCATCGCGGCCCTTGCGGCCGCACTGCTCGCCATCCCGATGGCAGCATCCGCTGGCGTACCGGCTGCAGGGACCCTGAAAAACAACTACGGTCTCCAGTTTGCCGGTCAGGCGAAGTGCATCAGCTGCCACAGCGTCGGGTACGCCGATACGACCCACGGCAAGTTCTCCGCCGAGGGCGTCGGCGGGGCTCCGGTCCCAGAAAGCGGGAACATCGTCTCCTTGGGCGGCGCAACCGTCCCGGCGGATTCCGTCTTCGTGACACTGGGCTACGGGACGGGCCTGCGCGAGGCCTTGACGACGTTCGAGGACGGGCAGATGTTCGTTCCGAACACCGCCGACCCGAGCAAGGCCACGACTGCCACACCGCAGTCCTATATAGCCGTGATCGCCGGCCTCGAGAACTTCTGGACGGTCAAGGCGGGCGGCGTGAACGTCTTCGACAAGTGGGAGTACCCGAACGACGCCAGCGATCCTGAATTCGAGGCCTATTGTGGTGGCAACTGCCACAACCTCGGCTATACCAAGGGCGCCCCGAACGCGGCGGCCGGCCTCAGCTCGACCCTGACCAACTCATTCGTGGTCCAGGGCTGGGCGGCTCCGTGGAGCAGTGCTGACACGAGCCTGACGCAGTACGACCTCCGCACCCCGGGCACCGACGTCATGGCGGGCGCCGGCATCCAGTGCGAGAACTGCCACGGCACCGGTACCACTGCCGTGTCCCACTGGGGCACCGGCGTGATGATCAACACACAGACCCCCGCGAGGACCGGCTCCAAGCCGACCGCGGCGGAGGCCAGGCCGCTTCTGCGCTCCGACGTCTGCGGCCAGTGCCACGGCACGTACCTGAAGTCGAACTTCCTGGGCTACACGCCCGACAAGCCGCTCGCGTCCTTCGCGGCGACCCAGGTCGGAGCTGCTCAGCTCCCGACCGAAGAGCAGTACGCAGCCGACGTGGCTTCCTACACCGCCGACCCTGCGGGCTACAACGGCGGCGCGCTGAAGTACAAGCAGCTGTGGCCGCGCGGAATCAACAGCGGCTTCATGTTCGAGAAGACCGACGGCAGCACATACCAGACGGGCATGAAGCACGTCTACTTCACGGAGTGGTCGCTGACGGGGCACTCGTTCCGCAGCAAACTCACCTCCTCCTCGCCTGATGCGTCCATGTATCAGAAGTCGACGACCCAGAACGGCTTGGGCGGCAGCGGTCTGAGCAACGCCACGGCGGACTACCGTGATCCCAAGTGCGGCTTCTGCCACGCGGGCGAGGTCTACCTCAAGCGCAAGGGCGACGCACTGGTCTCGGGCATCTCCACCGCTCCAGCCAATGTCGGCTTCCTGGGCGTCGAGTGTGCCTCCTGCCACGTCGTGCACAACGCCGGCACCGCCAAGGACGGCGCTGTCGGCATGGGCCTGCGTGAGCCCGAAGCAGGCAACATCTCGATCTGCGAGGACTGCCACAAGGAGCGCAACACCGTCATGGGCGTTGAGACGGGCGCTCCGTTCGCGTATGACCTCAGCCGCACCGGCGCTGCCGGCGCAGGGATCGGCGCCGCAGGCGCCCACGCTGCCCAGGGCACCGTCCTTCACGGCGACGGCATGGTCGACGTACCCAAGATCGAGGGCTTCATGTCCAGCGTCGGGTGCGAGAAGTGCCACATGCCCGCCACGCGCGCCGACTTCCCCGATGTGGGTCTCGAGCGCTACGCGGACCGCTCCTTCAAGCGCTACACGCACTCCATGCAGATCGTCGAGCCGGGCCAGTACGGCGCGGTCGCATGGCAGGACTCCTGCTCCCCGTGCCACCCCGGCATGAGCCAGGCCAAGCTCAAGAGCTACATCGAGGACCAGCAGACCGTCGGCGCACAGTTGATCGCCGAGACCTCGGCAGCGATCGTTGCAGCCGACGCTCGCGTCAATTACACCGGCTCCACCGTCCCGAGCGCCAACAAGGCCCTTCTCGACCGTGCATTCAACAACTACACGTTCGCGCAGGCTGAGAACTCCGGCGGCTTCCACAACCCGGGTTACACGCAGGCAGGCCTGCGCAAGGCCGTCAAGATGGCCAACTCGGTCGGCGGCAGGATCGCGCACATCCAGGCTTCCAGCTCACTTGCAGCCGGCGGCATGGGTTATGTCGCAGGAACCGTCGAGAACGGACTCGGCGCGATGGCTGCCGGCGAGAGCATCACGCTCCTGCGCAACGGCGTCGCCTACGGCAGCGCGACGACCGATGAGAACGGCAACTTCTCCTTCATGATCGTCGGAGACGTCACGCGCACCTACACCGCGGTGTGGGCACGCTGCAGCGATCCGATCGCGAACCTGGCCGCAGCGGTCGTGGTACCGGTCACCAACCCGGCCCCGACCAAGATCGCGACCTCGCTCACGCTCTCGATCAGCAAGAACTCCGCGCACCTTCGCTCAGGCTACGTCCTGTCCGGTGCGATCAGTCCCCGCTTCGCGGGCGCCTCGATCGTCATCACCTACAGGCGTCCGGGCTCCCGCACGTGGAGGACCTGGACCACGGTCAAGACGACGGCCAGTGGCACCTACTCGATCGGCACACGCGGCTATTCGCTGGGAACCTACACGTACCGTGCAACGTTCCCCGGTGACGCCACACACAGCGTTGCCCGCTACGTCTACCACTCGATCCGTATCGTTCGGTAGATAGCGAACACACGCCAGACGAACATCTGACGCGCTGAAGGAAGCCCCAGTGGACTGGTAAAGTCCACTGGGGCTTCTCGCGTTCATGGCATCGCTACTGGTAGACTATGAATCGGTGTGTTGGGGCGTGTGGAGTAAGGGGACATTCGTGGCGCGCAAGTTGACAGCGTGGCTCGGCGGGCTGGCTCTGCTCCTGGCGGTTGTCGCGCTTGTGGGTTGTGCGGTCTCGGCGACGGTCAGCCCGGTCAAGATCGCGAAGCACCCGGGCTACACGGCCGGCGTCACGTGCGATTCGACGGGATGTCACAACAGCTACAAGCACAAAGAGCCCTACCTCGGACCGTGCGAGAACTGCCATAGCCTCGACAAGTGGAAGCCGGCGGTCTACTCCCACAAGGACACGACCTTCGACAACGGCATGCATCCCCTGATCGGATGCGCCATGTGCCACACCGAGGGGCAGCCCCTTCCTTCGCGCGAATGCAGCGCCTGCCACGACGCACCGCACGCCAAGTCGCCGACGTGCACCAACTGCCACACCACCACGGCTTGGGGCATGCGCAAGGCGCTCCCCGCAAACCACGTCTCGCTGCTCGGCGGCCACAGCACGCTGGCCTGCTTCGACTGCCATGACGCCAAGCCGGCCCCGGCCAAGGCGCGCACCTGCGTCGACTGCCACGGGTCGAACCACGGCGGCCTCACCAACTGCCAGGATTGCCACGCGCCGGCGACCGGCTGGAAGCCGAAGGATGGCTGGTCGCACGACCCCTTCTTCAAGATCACGGGCCAGCACAAGGCTCTCGACTGCACCCAGTGCCACAAGAATGGCCGGTTCGCCGGCACCCCGAAGGTGTGCGTCGGTTGTCACGGGAAGAAGCATGGCGGGCTGACCGACTGCGCCTCCTGCCACACCACTGCCGGGTTCAAGCCCGCCACCTTCAAGCACTCGTCCGTGTTCACGCTGACCGGACTTCACAAGCAACTGCCGTGCACCGAGTGCCACGCCAAGCGCGAGTTCGCAAAGGTCCTGGGCAACGGCAGCCACCGCTGCGTGGATTGCCACGGGACCCAGCACGGAGGCCAGACCAACTGCGCCGAGTGCCACACCACCTCGGGCTTCTCCCTGGCGCACCACCCGTCGACGTTCCCGCTCACCGGGACGCACGGCGGGACCAACGGGCCCAAGTGCTCCGACTGCCATGGGGCCGCGAGCCAGTTCGTCAAGCCTTCCACGCGCTGCGTGGCGTGTCACGCGGCCGCCAGCAAGCACGGCGCGACCATCACACAGTGCCAGAACTGCCACACCCCCGTGGCCAACTGGGTCCCCAAGGCCACGATCGTCCACCCCCCTGCGTCCTTCCCGCTCAGTGGGACCCACGCCACGCTGGCCTGCACTCGATGCCATCCCGATGGCAAGTTCGCCTCTATCGATGGAGCCAGCTGCGTCACATGCCACGCAGGCGACATCCCGCACGTCGGTCCCACTGACTGTGGCCGTTGCCACCGGTCGACGACCTGGGCGGACGTCCACTTCAGCCACCCGCTCATCATGAACTCCGAGAACACCGCTCCCGCTCAGCACTTCTACCTGGACTTCGGCCCCTACGCCGCCGGATGCCTCAACTGCCATCCCGGTACCGGACCGAACCCGAACTTCACCGCGGCCAGCTGCACGGACTGCCACTAGTCCGCATCACCGCAGCGAACAAGCAAAGACCCCGCACCCAACTCGGGTGCGGGGTCTTTGCTTGTGTGGATCAGGCGCGTGCCACTCGGATCGAGACCGACCGGAGCATCCCTACTTCGGCGATCCCTCCAACGCTGTCGCCCGCCGGGTGCGGATGGACTCCGCCACGATCGGGATCAGCGTGACGAACACTACTCCGACGAGCACCAACGTGAGGTTGTCCGCCACCACGGGGATGCGACCGAAGAAGTATCCGCCGGCGATGAAGATGCCGACCCAGGCCAGCCCTCCTGTGAAGTTGAACTCGAGGAAGCGACCGTAGTGCATCTCCCCCACCCCGGCGAGAAAGGGAGCGAACGTACGCACGAAGGGCACGAAGCGTCCGAGAACGATGGCTTTTCCACCGTAGCGTTCGAAGAACGCATGCGTCTTGTCGAGATACTCCTTCTTGAGTATCCGACTGTCCGGGTTTCGGAGCAGGTGGGGGCCGAGCTTGGCACCGATCCAGTAGTTGGCGGTATCACCGAGCACCGCGGCGGCGAGCATCGCCACGAACAGCACCCATATGTTGAGCGTACTCCCGGGCCGGGCCGCGACCGCCGCAGCCGCGAACAGCAGTGAATCGCCCGGGAGGAACGGAGTCACGACGAGACCGGTCTCGCAGAAGATGACGAGGAACAGGACCACGTACATCCACAGGCCCCACAGTGCCACCTGCGCGTCGATGAACGTGTCGATGTGCAGGACTATGTCGAGCAGTGTCTTGACCAGGTCCATGCAGGGGCCTCCCGGTGCGTCGGATCGGACTCGAAGCGGCGCACGGCGACGCTTGACGAGCACAAGTATCGCACGGGTGCATGTAGCCGAAGCCATCAGGGGGCGTAAGCGTTCCACACCTGTTGCGCTTGTTCGTGCCAGAAAGAGACCCTGTCCGACGTATCGAAGCCATCACGTTCGGCGTAGATGAAGTAGCCGTCGCCCGGCATACCGGTGTCCTTGCGGACCACGAGCGAGGCGATCGAAACACCGTGCATGGGGTCTTCATCGCGGCAGACCTCTCCGAGCAGCGCCATGAGCGCCCAGGAGCGCGGGCGGAATCCCGTGACCGACACCGACTGCGCGAGGCCGGCGTAGGTGATCGTCTCGCGGCAGCGCGCACACTCGAGGATGGCGGAACGCGCACGTTCGCGCGCGTCCTCCCACACCGGGATCGCAACGCCCCAGCGGGTGTCCTTCTCCTTGGCGTTGTTCGTCATGTGGCCCTTCCGACTTGCGCGTATCTCGACCGGAACGAACCGAGCATACACGCGTTGGACGAAGTCAACGACTCGCCGGCGACCCGCAGCACCCCCGCGGCGGGTATGCTTTCCCACATGGAACCGCCGATCGACATACCGGAGTCCGATGACGCGCTGCTCGCGCAGTGCGACGTGCAGACCTTCCACGCCACGGGCGCCGGCGGACAATCCGTCAACACGACGGATTCCGCCGTCAGACTCCGTCACCGGCCGAGCGGGATCGTTGTCGTCGCTCGCCGTGAGCGCAGCCAGCTCATGAACAAGCGTGACGCACTGAAGCGGCTCCGTGCCCGCCTGGAGGAGTTCAATGCGCCCCCCGACGCACCACGGCATGCGACCCGCAAGTCGCGAGGCGTCCGTCGCTCCGAACTCGCTGACAAGGCACGCCGCGGGGCCACCAAACAACTGCGTCGCCCACCCACGGCCGAGGACTGACGCCTCTGCCGGACGCAGCGACGCCCGCCCGGCCTGCGTGCGGCCGAACGGGCGTCATCGTGATGTCTGGTGGAGGCGCGGAGAATCGAACTCCGGTCCACGATCCATACCACGAGAGCATCTCCAGGCACAGTCTCCAGTTGTTTTCTCGGCGAAGGCGACACCTGTAGACCCGCGTGCCTTCTGCCCAGTAGGATCGCATTCCCTCGCCGCATACCTGCGTCAGCGGCTCCGGTAGTCCCCTGGTGTCGTCGGGACCGGCAGCGGGGACTCCTGCCGGGCGACGTCGCTACTTATTAAGCAGCGAGAGCGTAATTATTGTTGGCGCCTAAGCGTCTTTCCCCCTGTTTAACGAGGCGAGGGGACCTCGGCCTGCTTCTTCCGCAACACGTATCGCGTCGAAACCAGTCGCCCCCGAAGGTGCGCATCGACAAGTGCATGTCAACGAGCGCGCCGCATTGAGCGGCGGACACACAGTATAGAACGGCACCGACATCCGTGCCACGGACCGACGCCGGGGCCCGGGCCTCCGGTTGACAGCGACGCCCGTCGGTCTATCATTCGACGCATAGTATTACGCAATACACACTAGAGAAGGGCCGCGCGTGGATGCCTACGGTTCGTGGCTGACACAGCTGCGCAAGGGAGTGGTCGAGCTGCTGGTGCTCGGGCTCCTCGACGCCCGCGGCGCGCTCCATGGCTACGGCATCGTCCAGGAGCTGCAGGAGATCGGCGAGCTCGTGGCGGGGGTCAGCACCGTCTACCCCGTCCTGAAGCGCCTAGAGGCGGACGGGCTCGTGGCGGCCGCCTGGGGGGCGGAGGAGGATGGCGCCGCGCGCCGCAAGTACTACGAGATCACCGAGGCCGGCGCAGCGTTCCTCGCGGCCGGACGCGCACAGTGGGACACGCTGGACCGCGCGATGCGCGGCCTCGAGGGGGAGACACGATGACCGACGAGCGCGCCGCCCTGCTGATCACCGCCTACGCCGAAGGGCTTCGGCGCGAACTCGCGCTGCTCGGCGCCTCGGAGATCACCGACTCGGTGTCCGAGATCGTCGCCATGCTGCGCGACGCTTCCGAAGGCGACCCCGAGGCCGCCGCCGCCGAGATCGACCGTCTCGGGCCGCCTGAGGAGCTCGCGCGCACGATCCTCGAGCAGCACGGGCTGCACACCGGACCCGGAACGCCCGCCCCGTCCTGGTGGCGCCTCGGCGTCGCGGCGCCCGTCGACATCCTTGTCGGGCTCGCGCTGCCGATCGCGGCTGCGTGCTTTGCGCTCGCCTTCACGGTCGTGGGCACTCCCGACACGGAGGGCGAAGCCGTGTTCCGGCTGATCGCCGCCGCATGTTCGATGGCCGGTGTCGCGCTGACCGGCGCGATGGCGTGGAACTACTGGAAGCCGTGGCGCGAGGGCGGGACCCGCTCGACGGTCGGCATGACGCTGACAGGGATCTCGGTGGTGCGCGTCGGAGCCAGCCGAACCGTGGCTCTGACGTCCGATCTCAAGTCCGCGGGTCTGGCGCACGGCGCGCGCGGCCGGGCGGGCAGCGTCGTCACACTCGTGCTCGCGCTGAGCATCCTCGCATTCGCCGGAAGCTACGTCGTTTCGAGCGCCGACACCGGTCGGCCGAACGTCGAGCGGCTGTTGGGCGATGCCGCGTCGCAGCAGGCGCAGGTCGGCGACACGCTCACCAACTTCTACGAATCGCTGATCGGACCGGTCGAGGGCGATCCCGGCGCGCCGGCGAGGTACCTGAACCCCAACGGGCTGGGCGTCGAGCCCCTCGCCTCTGCGCTCGAGCGCATGCAGACGCCCAGACTGACCTCGTATAGCATCGGGTCGATGACGAGCCCCGAACCCGGGGTCTGGGTCGTCACCGTGGACGAGTACCGCGGCAAACCCCGCACGATGCTCGTGACCATGGGTCTGAGCATGGACTGGGGGGTCGGCTACATCGGGACCACGTGGACGGTCCTCGACTACCAGCCGAAGTAGCGTGGCCGCGCGACTCCCCTACTGCCCCTTGTTGCGCTCGCGCAGGTCGCGGGCGGCGTCGCGGTTCATGTCCTTCTCCGCGATGCTGGCGCGCTTGTCGTGCAACTTCTTGCCCTTGGCGAGGCCGAGCTCGACCTTCGCCCGGTTGTCGGTGTTGAAGTAGATGCGCAGCGGGATGAGCGCGAAGCCCTTCTGCTTCAGCTCGCCCGACAGCTCGCGGATCTCCTGTCTGTGCAGCAGCAGCTTGCGCGGCCGGTCGAGGTCGATGTTCTCGCGGTTGCCGTGCGAGTACGGCGAGATGTGGAGCCCGTGCAGCCACGCCTCGTTCGACCTGACCAGTGCGAAACACTCACGCAGCGAGGCGCCGTTCTCGCGCAACGACTTGACCTCGACGCCTGTCAGGACGAGGCCGGCCTCATAGCGATCCTCGATGAAGAACTCGTGGAAGGCCTTCTTGTTCTTGGAGATCGTCTTCTCTTCGCGCGCCATGTCCCTCGGGTCCTCGATCACGTCGCCGTCGGAAGCGACGGCGGGGAGCACAGTGTAGCAGCGAGCCGGCGTGTCTCCGACCGGCTCGTCGAGCGAGGATCGTCTACGGCGTCGGGGTGCTCTCGGCGCCGAGCGAGCCCAGCATCTGCGCGGCGTACGCCGGCGCCATCTCCCGTGCGAGCCGCGCGGTCTGCACCGCGTCGACCTGGCTGCCGGCGACCTGGTAGGCCTTCGCAAGGGCAGCCAGGGCGGCGACGTCACGAGGCCCGATGCCCACGGCTTCCAGCGCGACGCCGACCGCGCGCTGGGCGGCATCGCTCCCGGGATGGTTCCTCGCGTAGGTGGTCAGGACATTGGCCAGCGCGACGCGCACGAGTACGTCGCCTCGGTCCGCGGCTGCGGCTTCGTAGTAGGCAGAGATGGCCCGGAGCATGGTCCCGTCGACCGCCTGCCGACTCTGCCCGGCGCGTTGCCCGGCGACCGCCTCGTTCACGAGCGCTTCACCGACGAACCACTGATATCTGGGTGAGAGCGGGTTGAGCTTCGCCGCGCGCGCCAGCGCCGAGACCTGAGCCGGACCCGCCTCGTCCTGCATGGTCCTCCCCACGATGACATCGGCGACCAACCACGAGCCCGCCCACGACGCGAGCGCGAGACCGAGTGCAACGCCGCTCACGAGCACCGCTCTCGGCACGAGGGGGACCCGGTGCGAAGCAGGAGCGAGGATCAAGCCCACGGTCAGCCACAACCACACCGACACCTCGGGCGTGGTCACTCCGAACATCAATGCCACCGTCATGCCGATGAGCGCCCCCCACAGCGCCACGAGTAGCAGACGGGTGCGGTCGTTCGCGGACCGTATGCCGCCACGAGAGACCATGGCCGTGCGGATGAGCGCCCATGCCGTCAGCGCAAGCCCCGGGATGCCGAGCGTCACAAGCGCCTGGATGAGGAAGTTGTGGGCGTTGTCGGCCGAACCGAAGCTCACGCCTCCGCTCGACAGCGTCGCGTACCAGCCCGCCCCCACGGCGCTCTCGAATGCACGCATGAACGCATCAGGACCCCAGCCGGTGATGGGGTGCACCAGCGCTGCACGAAGGCCGATGAGCCAGATCACTGTGCGCCCGTTGCTGGCGTTCACGAGCACCGACGACAGCGACGTCGAACCTCCGCCCGGACCTCGCGGGACGAGGACGATCGCTGCGCCCACCGCGGCCACCAGAACGACCCCCAGCCCTGCTACCGTCAGCTTCTGCCGGCGCGAGGCGTCCCGGAGCCGACGCCAGCCCGCCCAGACCATGCACAGCACCAGTACACAGACCGCGATCCAGGCCCCTCGGGTCTCCGTTGCCGCCAGCGCCAGCGTGATCAGCGCACAGGCCGCCCACCACCCGAGCGCACGCCACCGATCGCGAGCCGACAGCGCCAGCCCTACCGCCAGTGCGAACGGGAACACCAGGTAGTCGCCGAGCATGTCTGCGTTGCCGAACGACGACAGCACACGCCACGTCTGGGACCAATCGATCGGGTCGACTCCCAGATACTGCAGCAGGGCGTATGCGGAGACCAGCGATCCGGACACGACCGCCGTGATCATCACGGCGCGGAGATCACCCGTCGAACGGACATACTGGACCGCCAGGAACGCGACCAGTGCGTAGCCCGCGATGGCCACGAGGCCCTCGTTGCGGAGATAGGCTCCCCATATCGACACCGCCGGGCTCGCCGCGAAGAGCGTCGAGACGCCCGTCCAGCCGACGAGCGCGACCAAGATCCAAAGGACCGGATGCCAGCGGAGTCCCGACTCGCCACGAATGACGCTCACGCAGAGCGAGCACAGCGACAGACCCGCGAGAACCAGCAAGACCACGACCTTGGGCAGACTGACCGGATCCCAGGCGCGGAACAGGGCGAGCGGCCCTACCTGAGGCGGCAAGGCGCCGATGACGAGCGGCGTCAGGAGGACGAGCGCGAGGAAGCAGATCCGGCCGAGGACGTACGCCCGGCCGCGCGCCTCGCCGCCGTCCGCACTCGTGCCTCGAGCAGCCGCTGCGGCTCCATGATCCATGTCGACGTATCACCTCCTAGGGTCGCGCTGAGTCACTCGCCGTCCGGCTCGTCCCGGTTCTGGGAACCGGTCCGGATCGCGTCCTCGACGACCTGCGCACGCTCCACGGCCCGGGCTCGCCACGAGAACCGGGCGACCACCGCCTCCCGCCCGCGGCGGCCCATCTCGCGGGCCCCGACAGGATCGCCGACTACCAAGGCCGTCGCCCGCGCGATCGCGGCGGCATCACCTGCCGGGAAGAGGATGCCACAACGGCACTCTCCCACGGCCTCGTTGATGCCGGTCACATCCGAGGCGACGACCGGCACGCCGCACGCCATGGACTCGTAGAGCTTGAGGGGAGAGAAGAGGGTTTCGCGCTCGGGCGCCAGCATCGGAACGAAGGAGACCGCCGCGTGCGCCACCACCCCCGCGACCTCCGCATAGGGCAGCCTGTCCAGATAGGCGATACGGCCGGGCATCTCGGTGACGGCCGCCTCGACGGCAGGACGCATCGCGCCGTCGCCCACGAACACCAGCGGGAGGCCCGAGGGCCACTCGGGCAGCCTGACGGCCTCGAGCAGCGAACCGATGCCCTGCCACGCGGGGAACTGACCGAAGAACACCGCGAAGTCCTTGGGCAGGCCGGGACGGCGCAGAGCGGCGGGCGAGAAGAGCTCGACGTTGGCTCCGTTGCCGATGGTGACGATGCGCGCGTGACCGACTTCGCGCTTGAGCCACGCGGTCAGTCCCTCGGACACCGAGACGATGGCCGCGGCGTGGCGGTACTGCCAGGCCTGCATCGCGTCGAAGATCGGCCGACCCGGACGGAGCCGCGGGTAGGCGATGAACAGGTCCTCGTACGGTCCGTTGCACTCCTGGATCACCGGCACACCCGCCGCAACGGCCCGGCGCGCCGTGGGCAGCGCCATCTGGTGTGCGCGGACGTAGATGGCGTCGTATTCGTCCAGCCGCGCGGCCAGCCGGTTCTGGACCCGACGCATCTCGAGGAGGCGGCGAAGGCCTCCGGGAGCGCCCGAGGGCGGATACTCGGGGAAGTAGCGGTCGACGGTCCACCCGTCGGCCTCCCAGGCCCCGATCACCTCGGTCACCGCGGCCCACGTGTCCTGACCGTCGATGACGGCCTGCAGGCTCAGGTAGGCGATGCGACGCGGCCGGGGACTCATCGCGTCGCAATCCGTCGGCCGACTTCGTCGAGGATCTCGCCGAGCCGGATGACGAAGTCGTCCATTGTGTAGGCAGAGAGACGCGCGCGACCCCGCTCGATCAGCTGCCACCTCAGATCGGCGTCTTGTACGACACGCCTAATCCCTTCGGCGATGGAGTCCACGGAGCTCGGGTCGACCAGAAGGGCCGCGTCGCCCACCTGCTCGCGAATGCCTCGGATGTCGGACGTCACTACGGGACACCCCAGTTCCCACGCCTCGACCACGGGGATGTTCGTCGGTCCGAAGAACGTCGGCATGACCAGCGCCGTGGCCATCGCATAGAGCGCCGACATGTCGGCATCGGGCACATAGCCCAGGTAGTGCACGAGGTCCGCCACGCCGAGCCGGTCCACAGCAGCCGTCATCGTCGCGAACGTCTCCGCGCGCAATGCGCTGCCCGCGTTGGAGCCCACCAGAACGAGCGGAACGCGCAGCCCCTCGCCAGCCAGCTTGCCAAGCGACTCGATGATGCGCTCGTGGTTCTTGTGCGGCCAGAACTGCGCAGGATAGAACAGGTAGGAGGCGGGCAGCGCGAGTCTGGCACGGACCTCCCGGCGCTGTTCCTCCGGCACCAAGGCGCTGACGTAGTGAGCAGGAACGAAGGGCAGCGGCCACACGTCGTCGACGGTCGTGCCTGTGTCCGCGTAGCAGGACACGACATCCTCGCGGCCCGTCTCCGAGTCGACGAGCACCAGGGTGGCGCCGTGGACAGAGCTTCGCACCCGCCGCTCGCGGCGCTCCGACTCCGCTCGGTCGGCAAACTCGGGAAGGTCAGGCTGTAGCTTGTGCTGGATGTCGTGGAGCACCACGACGTAGGGGACTCCCGAGCCCTGCGCCCGATCGTCTTCGATGGTGAAGATGAGCAGGTCGAGGTCGAGGCTGGCGAACCACTCCGGCCACCTGGAACCTTGGGGCGCACTCGACGGACGTCGCGTCCTCATCGACGCGACCAGCCGTCGCAGCGGGACCCGCATCGGCTCGGGGAGCCGGCTCCACATCCCGCCGAGACGGGAGGGGCCGAACGGCATCTCGGCGATCTCGAACGGCAAGGCACGCACGTCGTCGGCCAGTTCGACGCCCTTGGGCGCGAAGACCACGAACTCGTCGTCCGACTCGAGCCGGGCCAAGGCATGCAGGAACGTCACGGAGTACTGATAGACGCCTCCCCACGACCGATCGAGAACGGGGACGATGCCGACCTTCATGCGAGCACCCTGTCAGACTCGGGGAGTTCCGGCGCGAACCGCCCACTCGCAGGACTTGCAGATCGCATGCTCATCGAACCCCTCACGTCGGTTGGCCTCGAGCAATCGTCGCATGCCGTCCGACTCGAACAGCGAGTCGTACGGCTGGGTCAGCAGGTTGCCGAGCGGCAAGGTCAGCCCGTAGTCCATACGGCAGACGAAGACGTCGCCGTTGGGCAGGACCACGTTGCGATCGTAACGTGCCGTGTCCCGGCACTGTACGGGATATGCGTGCCTCACCCGGGCGGCGCGGTCCTCGCGCAGAGCACCCGCCCGGGACGTCGGGGTGAAGCTGAGCAGCGGGCCGGGCACGAGGTCGGAGATCGACTCATGCACGCCACCGTGCGAGCTCATCGTCATCAACTGAAGTTCCTTGAGCGCGCGGTGCCGCGATCGCGCCACACGTCGCATCGCCGCGATGACCTCCCGCACCCGATCGTGATACTCGACGGACGGAAGCCGCTCATGACGCCCTCGTCGTCGGCGAGATGCAGGCAGAACGGATTCTCGAGGCCGAACCGGTCCATGGTCTCGACCAGGAACGCGACGTCATCATCGGACATGCCGATGAGCGTCGTGTAGGCGGAGACAAGATGGCCCCTGCCCAGAGCGTGGCGGAACATCGCGGTCGTGTCCTTGGCCGTCCATGGCTCTGCCATGCCCGAGAAGTCGATGCGCACATCGGTAGGAACGGTCGACAGCATCGCCTCGAAGTCGTCGAGCGTCATCTCTCGACTCGCGCACTGCGGGTAGCGTGATCGCAGGAGCCCCTGGGGGCAGCACGAGCAGACGAGCGGGCAGCCCACCACGGTCGTGATCTCGAGCGTCGCGCGATCCTCGCGAAGCTCCTCCCCGACTCGCCGTATCCCGACGCCGAGTGGGGCAAGAGCCCTGTTCATGGACCTGCCGATCTGCTCCACCAAACCCACCGAGAAGTCCCGTCTCAACACGTCGGTTCGCGGCTGGACACCGCGCGGCTCGATTCTAGTTCTCCACTCCGCCGACCGCCCTGATCGTGGGGACGGCGCGGGCGACCCAGGTCACGCTCCAGTCCTCCTCGGTCGGCACCTCGTTATCACGCATGAACGGCATCAGAGTCACCACCTCGAAGGCCGCCATCTCGAGGAAGTACGCGACCTCCTGCGCGAAGAGGAAACGCATCGTGTGGGACTCGACGGCCTCGGTGGCCGAGTCGCCGCCGCCGTCCTCACGAGCGAGCTCGTAATCGACCCGCACGGTCTGCGCCACGACGTCGAGCGTGGGCCGGGCCACTCGCGCGAGCGTACTGCCGTCCTCGAGCACGACGCGCTTTCGCTTCTCTTCGGGGCGCACCGAGAGGACCGCCGGGCCGAACCACGCGTCGAAGATGAACACTCCACCGGTATCGAGGTGCCGGCGCGCGACGGCGAACATCGAAGCAAGGTCGTGGTTGCTCAGCTGATAGCCGACCACTGCGAACATGGAGATGATGGCGTCGAAGGTGCGCTGCAGGTCGATCGCCCGCACGTCGCCGAGGACCAGCGTCGGCTCGACGCCGGCCGCCGCGGCCTTGCCGCGGGCGATCTCGAGCATCTTCGACGAGCGGTCGACTCCAGTCACCCCGTGGCCCGCCTCGGCCAAAGGCACGACGTGGCCTCCCGTGCCGCATCCCAGATCGAGGATGTTCGCGTCAGGCCGCACGCCGTTCTCGGCGAAGACGCGCTCGAGGAGACGGCACTCGGCGGCGTAGTCCTTGTCGGCATAGAGCAAGTCGTAGAAGCGCGCGTAGCCCTCGAACACGGGGGTTGGGTCTGATGCGGTCACGAGGTCCCCTTCGTTTGGCCGGAAGAAGCCACCACCGCTGGTGTCGCCCTCACGATTCAAAGACGTCGCGGACGGCGGAGATCACGTCGCCGATCTGCCGGTCGGTGATCGCTTGACCGGACGGGAGGTAGAGCCCTCTGACCGAGATCCGTTCGGTGACCGGATAGCGCTCCTCTACGAACAGGCCGCGCTCTCGGAGCGCCGGTTGTTCGTGCATGCCGACGAAGAACGGCCTCGTCTGGACGCCACGCTCGGCGAGACGGACCGCAAAGGTCCCGGCATCGAAGCCGACGCTGTCGTCGAGCACGGCCCCGTACATCCAGTAGACGTTCTTGGCGCCGCGCTTCTCGGTGGGGAGCTGCAGGGGAAGTCCCGCGAGGCCCTGTGCGTAAGCCGCCGCCATCTGGCGCTTGCGCGCAAGGACGGCGTCGATGCGTTCCAACTGACCGACGCCAATCGCGGCCTGCAGGTTGGTCAACCGGAAGTTGAAGCCCAGATCATCGTGGAAGAAGCGACGCCGGTCCCCGAAGCACAGGTTGCGCTTGGATCGCGCGAGCGCGGCGAGCGCGTCGTCATCGGTGAGCACCATGCCGCCCTCACCTGTCGTGATGATCTTGTTCGCGTAGAAGCTGAAGCACGACAGGTCGCCGAAACTTCCGCACCTGCGTCCGCCGTACTCTGCTCCGTGCGCTTCGGCTGCGTCTTCCACGACGGCGAGCCCGTGGCGACGCGCGATGTCCTCGACGACATCCATATCCACCGGATGGCCATACATGTGAACCGGCATGATGGCCCGGGTCCGTGCGGTGATCTTGGCCTCGATCTGAGCAACGTCCATGCACCAGGTCTCGGGGTCGACGTCCACGAGCACGGGAACCGCATCGTTGTAGATGGCTGCCAGCGCGCACGAGATGATCGTGAAGGAAGGCATGATGATCTCGTCGCCCGGTTCAAGCTTCAGACAGGCGACCGCGAGCTGCAACGCCACCGTCCCGTTGGAGACCGCGATGCCGTGACGCCTGCCGCAGTAGTGGGCAAAACCGCGCTCGAACTCCTCGATGAACCGGCCGGCCGAGGATATCCAGCCGGTCTGGAGCGCCTCCACGACGTATGCGGTCTCCGCCTCGCCGATCGACGGCTCGCTAACCGGGATCACGGCCGAGTGTCCTCGAAGCGCGTCTTGTCCCCGTCACCCGCATAGGGGCCCTGCTTCACCTCGATCATCGAGCAATCCTCCGTAATCGAGAAACCGTGCCCCCCGGTCGACAGGAGGATCACATCGCCTTTGCGCAGGTCGCGGCTGGTCAGAAACGTGCGGTCGTCCCGATACAAATCGACTCGGCACGTTCCCTCGCGGATGATCAGTGTCTCCTGCGTATACATGACTTCGCGCGGCACGCGGTTGTGCACGTGGGGAATGATGACATGACCCGCCGGATAGGTGATCACGCCGAGCTGCTGCGAGAAGTGGGACTCAGAGAAGAAGTGGGCGCCCGGTTCGCTGAACGACGCGCGAACGACGATCGCGATGATCGTCTCGCCGTCGAGGATCTCCTCAACGGCGGAGCTGCTGTCACTCATTCGCGCGCCCCCTTGCTCACCCAGCGGATCCGTTCGAATCTTATAGCAAAGCCGCAGGGTTCGCAGTGCCCCGGCGACAGGCGCCACGACCGGCAACGCATGGGATCGGAACCGCTACTGTAGTCTGACGAGCGCCAGCCACCCCCGCCCGACAGGCTCGGGCCCGAGTGCCTCGCGGAAACGCCGCCAACCGTCGCCGAAGGAGCCATCACCGCATGCACACGAGCCTCACACCCCTCGTGTCGGTCCTGACGCCGTCGTTCAACCAAGCTCCCTGGCTGGCCGCCAACCTGCGCTCGGTGAGCAGCCAGACCTACCCGAACATCGAGCACATCGTGATGGACGGTGGCTCGGAGGACGGCAGCGTCGACATCCTGCGCGCCGCCGGCGATTCCTTGACGTGGCGCAGCGAGCCCGACGAGGGCCAGTCGGACGCGATCAACAAGGCGTTCCGCGAGTCGAAGGGTGAGATCATCGGCTGGATCAACTCGGACGACGCCTACTTCGATCGGACGGTCGTCGCAGACGTCGTCGCCTACTTCGTCGCCCATCCCGACGTCGACGTGGTCTTCGGCCATGCCGCCCAGGTCGCCGAGGACGGCACGATCATCTGGATGATCTGGGTGCCCCGGTTCTCACGGCGCCTCCTTCGGATCGTGAACTTCATCGGACAGCCCGTCGCGTTCATACGGCGCTCGGCGCTTTCCGAACCGATGCTCGACGAGTCCTACGACTTCGCGATGGACTACGAACTGTGGCTCCGACTGGACGTGAAGGGTTGCGCGTTCCATCGCATCGATCGCATCACGGCGGTGGACCGGCACCAACTCGACCGCAAGGGCGTCACCATCGAGCACGTGCTCCATTCGGACTTGGCGCGGCTTGCGACGACGCACGGTCGAGGCTACCCGCCGGGGAAGGGGCTGCTTTCCTGGGGCTTCTACGCGTGGCGACGCGCCATGGGGGTCCTCCTCATCCCAAAAGTGCCGCTCGACCTTGCATTCACGACGACGCGCACGAGTCGCGTGAGCCTGTTCGTCCGTCAGGCCATCCAATGGTGGAAGCGTTGGCCCTACGACTATGCGCAGTGACGATCGCCTGCCTCAACGATGCTGGCGGACGGATGGAGTGGGCACCGGCGCATCTGCTGCCGTTCAGGACCGAAGACCCATCGGACTCGGAGCGCAACGTGGCATTCGGACGACGAGTAGACCGGGCTGTGATCTTCCTGCGACGCGAGGGCGTTGCGGCGACACTCCGCGAGATCGCACGAAGGATGGGTAGTCGCGTCTTCGCCGGCGGCCGCCCGCCAGCGGTATACGTCGAGGTCTCAAGTTGCTGCAACCTGCACTGCGAGTACTGCGTACTGGACACGGCAACTGCGGGAGCCAAGGTGATGAGCCTCTCGACCTTCTCCGGCGTGCTGCCCTCCCTGGCCGGATCCCGCAGAATCGACCTATCAGGACTGGCCGAACCACTCATGAACCGGCACTTCCTCGATATGTTGTCCGAGGCGCGCTCCGCATCCCCACACGCTCACATCGGGACGTCGACGAATGCGACGCCTGACGCCGGAGGTATCGGAGCAGCTGATCGCCGGAGGGCTCGACGAGCTGGTGTTCAGCCTCGATGGTGTGAATCCCGTCCAGGCCGACGCAGTCCGAAGGGGAGGTTCCTTGGACACCGGCATCGCCAACATCCGGGGGCTTCGCGACTTAGGGCCCATCTGGGTTCGTCCACGCCGGCCGTGAGCGCCACATTCGTTCTGCAGCGCGCCAATCTCCATCAACTCCCCGGCGTCGTGCAGCGTGCAGCGGAACTGGGACGCGAGGGCATCAGCGTCAACGGACCGGAGCCGTACTCAGTCGGGCTCCTGGACGCTGCCATCTGGCTCGACCCTTCTGCAACCCTCGAACTCGAGCAGGCGCTGACCGACGCCGAGTCGGTCGCGCGCTCGCTCGGCGTCGACCTGAGACTGCTCGCGATGAGCCCGCAGCCCGGACTCTGTCCACAGATCTCGCGGCCGATCGTGCTGGCGGATGGTAACGTCGTCCCTTGCTCCGTCCTCGCCTACGGGCGACCGTCGTTCGTGACGGCGGACTCGAGGCCGTGTGGCGCAGCACCGAGTATCGCGCCTTCAGACGCGCAGTCGCCATGGAGCACTTCCCCTCAGGTTGCAGTTCCTGCCTCATGAAGCGCGGCGTCGTGTGCGCCGTGCCACCGCTTTCCGCCGCGCAGAGCATCTCGACGATCCCTGGGGACTGACGGCGCCGCTGCTGTGCGGCCGGGCCACGCACCACTGACATAGAATGCGGAGCACCGGCTCATGGAGGAGGATCGGCTTGCCCAGGACAGACTTCCTGATGATCGTCACACCCGTCGATCTCGCGATAGCCCGCTACTCCATACCTGCGCTGGCGCGTCTCGTCGCATCGTCCGAGTGCATCCACGCCGTCATCTAATGCAACGGGCTGTCCCAAGAACAGATCACCGAAGTCCAGGCGCTCATCCGACCGTACGAACGGTTCACCTCACGGGCAACCGGGCCCGCCTGCAGGCTATCGAAGACACGATCCGGATCGGCGACTGGTACACCACGGACGCCGGACACAAGGAACTCAGAGAAGGTCGCTATGAGAACTGCGCGAGATCTGGTCCCGAGAGCTGGTGCGGCTCGAAGGCGAACTGGTGGGCCTGATCGATGCCGACTTCGAGATGTTCGACATCGACTTCGCGAATCGGATCATCGAGGCGTTCGCTGAGGACAACCGTCTCGGCTTCTTCTCGACGGAGCATCGCCGCCGGGTGAGAACGTTGGAGAGCTACTCGCACGAGGACGCGATCGTCGCCGACGTCTACGCGACGTGGTTCTGTGTGTACCGGCGCGCCGCGCTCGAGAAGTGTCACGACTTCACATACACCGAGGTTCGCGACGAGGGACAGCCTCCCGTGATGTACGACCATTCGGCGAAGCTTCAGGAGACTCTGATCCAGCAGTACGGCTTCACCGCGTGCTCGTTCGAAAGCGAGTACTCGAAGCAGTACCTGCACTTCGGCGCCTTCGCCAAGAACCGGAGTCTCCGAGGTCGCTCCCTCGGTTTCTACCGGTTCCTGCGAATCGGCTCCTACAACGGCTGGATATACCGTCTGCGGCATCCGCCTCTGGCTTCGGCGGCCCGAGCGCTTGCCTACGTCGCGTGGGTGGGACTCCGTATGTCGCGCTTCGACGCCGAGCGTCAGCGATATCTCTTCGACCGAGGGGTCAGGACCGGCGCAGGAGCAAGTCCCGCGCGGTGGTCACGATCGTCCTGACGTCCGCCGCGCGGGGAACGAGCACGTCGGAGACGCTCGCACCCGTGTCCACGCAGAAGCGCCACACCATGAAGGCGCCGATGGCCACGTAGGACCCGGTCGAAGCGAGCGCCGCGCCGACCACCCCGAGCCTCGGCACTAGCACGAGGACGAGCACGACGTTCAAGAGCGTCGCGCCGATCGCCTGACGCCAGTACAGCCGGCCTTGTGTCGTCTGGAATGTCCACAAGATGCGGGTGACGCCGTCTGCCACGACCCCCGGGAGGAGCGCGAAGAAGGGCAGGATCGCCGGCGCGAACACGCTGCCGTAGAGCAAGGGCACGAGCCACGGTACGAGCAGCGCGCTCACCGCGACCGTCACGCACATGAATACGATGGCCACTCGACTCGTGCGACTCACGTAGTCGATCCCGGACTGGGCGCTGGTGCGACCGGCCTTGGCGATGATCACTGCGGCGAATGCGCTCGGGATGTACCAGGTGAGTTCGGCAAAGCTCGTCCCGATGGAGTACATGCCGACGGGCGCCGCGCCCGCGAGCCACCCCAGGATGAGCACGTCCTGCCGGTTGTGCAGATGCCCCGCGAGGTCGGTCAGGTACACGCGTGCCGAGAATCCTGAGCGCGCGCGCGCCGCCTTCAGGTCCATCGCGATCGGTCGGAGCTGACGGCCGAGCCCGATGACGATCGCAGCGATGCCGACCACGGTTCCGGCGACCGAGGCCGCCACCACTCCGATGATCGTCAGCCGGCCCAGCGCGATGAGCGCCGCAAGACAGATCAGGGTCGTGGCGGCGGCCGCAATGGCGTACCAAAGCGGGCGCACCATGTCACCCAGACCCATCGAGATACTCCACATCCACGCAGCGAACAAGCTCGTCGGCAGGATGAGGACGGCGAAGAAGATCGCGAGGTCGGGTACGCCATGGACGACGGCGAACGGGCCGCGCAAGAACACGTACACGGCCGGGGCGCCCAGGGCGCCGAGCGTCAGCGAGAGAACCAGTGCCGTGCCGGTCGCCGTGCCCGCCGTGACCTCGCCTCGAGACAGGTAGTAGACCATCGACGTCGTGATCCCGAAATCCAGCACCACCAGCAGGATTGCGCAGACCTGCATGATCGCGTAGAGCAGGCCTTTGCCCTCGGGACCGAGCGCACGCGCCACCAGGACACCCACGACGAAACTGGCAGCCAGCCCGACGACCTGCGCTGCGAACGCGAGCGCGCCCCCGGAACCGATGCGGAGGCCGGGCGTGTCAGTCTCTGGAGGAAGCAGCACCTCGGCGTCTCCCTCGAGTGAGTTGATGCTCCCGGACAAATGCATCTCCGCCTCTGGGAACCGATGGCCGACCGTGCCTAGGATAGTATAGGTTCAGCGTGTTTCGGGGTCCCGGCGCACAACTGGCGCGTGCCGCATACGGCGAACCGACCTGAACGGAAACCGATGCCTTCAGCCCTGTTCGTCACGACCCTACCCGTCACGCTCGAGGCGTTCCTGCTGCCCTTCGCCGATCACTTCCGCTCCGAAGGGTGGCGCGTCGACGCGCTCGCGAACGGCGCCGCGGCCGACCCCCGGCTCGACGGCCATTTCGACCAGCGGTTCGACGTCCGGTGGAGCCGCAACCCGCTCGCTCCCTCGAACCTGCTCGGCACCGCCCGACAGGTGCGCCGGATCGTTGAGACGGGCGGCTACGACATCGTCCACGTCCACACTCCGATCGCGGCGTTCGTCACGCGCTACGCGCTGCGTTCGATCAGGGGGCGTGCCGGAACGCCGGTCGTCGTCTACACGGCGCACGGCTTCCACTTCTACGAAGGCGGCGCGGCCACCCCGAATCTGCTGTACCGCACGGCCGAGCGTATCGCCGCGGGCTGGACCGACTATCTCGTGACCATCAACCGGGAGGACCTGGCGGCCGCGAAGGACCTGCGCGGCATCGCCGCCGACCGCATCCGTTACATCCCCGGCATCGGCGTCGACACCGATCGCTTCTCGCCCGACGCCGTCTCCGCGGAGCAGGCCGCCACCGTGCGGCACGACCTCGGGGTCCCGGACGACGCCTTCATGCTCACGATGGTCGCGGAGTTCGCCCCCGTGAAGCGCCATGAGCATGTGTTGAGCGCCCTCTCCCGCGTGAAGGACGACTCCGTCGTGCTCGTGCTCGTGGGCGACGGACCGCTGGAGTCCCCGTTGCGCCACACCGTCGCAGCCCTCGGGCTGGCCGAGCGTGTCCGCTGGGCGGGCTACCGCCGCGACCTCCCCGCCGTGTTCGCAGCGAGCGACGCGACCATTCTGGCGAGCGAACGCGAGGGCCTGAACCGGTCCGTGCTCGAGGCGATGGCGTCCGGTCGGCCGGTCATCGGCACGCAGACGCGGGGGATCGCCGACGCCGTGGGCCCCGACGCGGGCTGGATCGCCCCGAAGGACGACGTCGACGCGCTCGCGCGCGCGATCGAGACCGCCGCCGCCGACCCGGAGGACCGCAAGCGGCGCGGCGAGGCCGCGCGCCGGCGGGCCCTGAGCGACTTCGTGCTCCCGCGCATCATCGAGGCCTACGAGGAGCTGTACCGTGAAGCGCTCGCATCGCGTGTATGACGCCGTGAAGCGGGTCGCGGACGTCGTCGTGGCGGCGCTGCTGCTCGTTGTCCTCTCCCCGGTCATCCTCGTCGTGGCCGTGCTGGTTCGCGCCACGCTCGGCTCCCCCGTCATCTTCCGCCAGCTGCGGCCGGGCAAGGACGGACGCATCTTCGCCCTCTACAAGTTCCGCACGATGCGCGACGCTACGCCCGGTACGACCGGCGTCGAGGCGGTCGCGTCGGACCCGGAGCGCCTGACCCCCTTGGGCCGCGCGCTCCGTGCGCCGTCGCTCGACGAGCTGCCGCAACTCCTCAACGTGCTCAGGGGCGACATGAGCATCGTGGGCCCGCGACCGCTGCTGCCCGAGTATCTCGACCGCTACAATGAGGAGCAGGCGCGCAGGCACGAGGTCAGGCCCGGGATCACGGGATGGGCGCAGGCCAACGGGCGCAACGCGGTCTCGTGGGACGACCGCTTCAAGATGGACGTCTGGTACGTCGACCACCGATCGCTCACCCTCGACACGCGCATCGTGTTCAAGACGATCTCGACGATCGCGTCGAGTAGGGGCGTCTCCGCACCGGACTTCGAGACCATGCGACCGTTCCAGGGCGACGCGGGGACGACCACCACCAAGGAGAGCTGAGTTGAGACTGCTCATCGTGGGAGCCGGCGGCCACGCCAAGGTCGTCATAGACGCCGCAGAAGAGGCCGGGTTCGAGATCGCCGGGGTCATCGGCTCGATCGCCGATGCGCCCGAGGTCCTCGGTCACCCCGTCAGCCAGGACCGCGAAGGCGTGTCGGCCGACGGGTTCATCGTCGCGATCGGCGACAACGTCATGCGCGCCCGCACCTTCGCGGAGCACCTCGCCACCGGACTCCCGCCCGCGAGCGTGATACATCCGTCGGCGATCCTCGGACGGGACGTCGCCGTGGGCGACGGGACGTTCATCGCGGCGGGGGTCATCGTCAACGCCGGCGCGCGGATCGGCGCCGACACCATCCTCAACACGGGCTGCACCGTCGACCACGACTGCGTCATCGGTGAGCACTCGCACGTGGGGCCGCAGGTCGCGCTGTGCGGCTCGGTCACCCTCGGCGAGGGAGTGCTGCTCGGCGTGGGCTCGTGCGCGTCTCCAGGCGCCTCCGTGGGCGACTGGAGCGTGGTCGGGGCGGGCGCGGCGGTCGTGGGCGGACTGCCCGCGCGGACCGTATGCGTGGGCGTCCCCGCGCGACCGCTCCGAGCGACCGACGGGCCCGCTCGTGGCTGACAAGCTCGCCATCGACGGCGGCACACCCGTCCGCTCCACTCCGATGCCCGGCTGGCCCTCGCCTTCCGCGGCGCAGATCGACGCGGTCACCGCCGTGCTACGCGCGGGCACCATCAACTACTGGACCGGCACGGAGGGACGCCGACTGGAGCGCGAGTATGCGCAGAAGCTCGGTCGCTCCCACGCCATCGCCGTCGCGAACGGCACCCTCGCCCTCGAGCTGGCGCTGCGCGGTTTCGGCATAGGCCCGGGTGACGAGGTCGTCGTCCCGGCGCGCAGCTTCATCGCCACGGCGAGCTGTGTGATCGCGGTCGGTGCGACACCGGTGTTCGCCGACATCGACCCCGAGAGCTCGGACCTCACCGCCGAGACGCTCGAGGCCGTGCTCACCGAACGCACCGCTGCCGTCATCGTCGTGCACGTGGCCGGTTGGCCCGCCGAGATGGGTCCCATCACCGACCTCGCTCGCAGCCGCGGCATCCTCGTGATCGAGGACTGCGCTCAGGCGCATGGGGCGGCGTACCGCGGTAGACCCGTCGGGGCGTTCGGCGATGCCGCGTGCTTCTCGTTCTGCCAGGACAAGATCGTCGCGGCGGGAGAAGGCGGCCTGCTCGTACTCGACGATGACGCCGCGTTCGCACTCGTCTGGGCGTACAGGGACCACGGAACGTCGATGGCGAAGCTCTCCGACCGCGCCTTCGTGGGCCGGCCCGCCAGCTTCCGATGGATTCACGACACCTTCGGCTCGAACTACCGCCTCCCGGAGCTTGAGGCCGCCATGGTGCGTGCGGGCGAGCGGGAACTGCCCGCCGCGCACGCACGGCGTACCGAGCTCGCCACCCGACTGGCGCGCGGCGTCGCGGGCGTTCGCGGCATCCGCGTCCCGCTGCCGGCAGCACACTGCGAGCACGCCTTCTATCGCCTCTACGCCCACGTCGAGCCGACGGAACTCGCCGAGGGATGGGACCGTGACAAGGTGCTGTTCGCCGTCGCGGCCGAGGGCGTGCCCGTGCAGTACGGCTCGTGCGCCGAGCTCTACCGCGAGGAGGCGTTTGTCCGCGCGGGACTGGCCCCCGCCACGCCCCTCCCCGGCGCGGCCCACGCTCATGAGACGTCGCTCGCGTTCTTCGTACATCCGACGCTTTCCGACGATGACATCGATGACGTCATCGCTGCGGTGCGCAAGGTGATGGAGGCGGCTGCCCGGTGAGCCTCGCCTCCCGCCTTATCGCCTCCGCACGTCAGGGCGGCAGACTCTTCCGCGTCGCGCTCTACGTGCTGGACGCGGCCGTGATCTCCGTCGCGACATTCGTCGCCTACTACGCGCGCTTCGAGGGCACGGTGCCGTCGGCGTTCGCATCATCGATTCCGCTGGCGATCACCGCGGCCGTCGTCGTGTACCTTGCGCTCTTCACGGGCGTCGGCCTCTACCGGCTCGTCCTGCGCTCCGTCAGCGTCGACACGATGTTGCGCGTCTCCGGCGCCGTGCTCGTCGGCTTTCCCGTGCTCTCCGTCGCGGACTATCTTCTGCAGAGTTCGGGGGGTCTGCGGCTCATCCCGTTCGGCGTGCTGTTCATCCAGTCGATCATCGTGCTGCTGGGTGTGGCTGGCATCCGCGCGGCCGCGCGCGTGGTCGTGTACGTGCGCAGCACTCAGGCGGGCGAGGGTGCCCGCGTACTCGTCGTAGGAGCCGGGAGCGCCGGTTCGCTGCTGCTCCACGAGATCGTGGGCAGGCCGCAACTCGGTCTCACCGCCATCGCCTTCCTCGATGACGACGAACGGCTGCAGGGGCGCACCATCGGCGGCGTGAAGGTCATCGGGCGCACGGACGCCCTCGCTCGCGTCGTCGCCGACGAGGAGATCGAGCAGGTCCTCGTCGCCTTGCCGAGTGCTCCCGAGTCCACCGTGCGGCGCATCCTGAACGCCGCCGCCGAGGCGGGCGTCACCACGCGCATCATGCCGCCGCTGGTCATAGCGAAGGGCAGTGTGAGCGTCACCGACCTGCGTATGGTCGAGGTCGAGGACCTTCTCTGCAGGGAACAGACCCCGATCGACGTGGACCAGGTCCGCACGACCGTGGCGGGCAAGGTGGTCGCCGTGACCGGCGCCGCCGGATCGATCGGTTCGGAGCTCTGCCGCCAGATCATGCACCTCTCGCCGGCCACGTTGGTGCTGCTCGAGACCGACGAGACGCGCCTCTACGAGCTGTGGCTCGAACTGCGCCAGATCGACGCCGACGTGCCCGTCATGTGCATCTGCGACATCCGCGACGCTGAGAAGCTCGACCGAGTCTTCGTCCGATACCGTCCGGAGGTGGTCCTCCACGCGGCCGCCTACAAGCATGTGCCGCTGATGGAGCTCGCGCCCGATGAGGCGATCAAGACCAACGTGCTCGGAACCAGCAACGTCATCGAGGCGTGCGAGCGGCACGGCGCCGAGCGATTCGTGCTCATCTCCACGGACAAGGCCGTCGCCCCGGCCAACATCATGGGCCTGACGAAGTCACTCGCCGAGCAGGTGATGCTGACAGCGGGCAAGCGCGGCAGGGTGCTGACCGTCGCGGTGCGTTTCGGCAACGTCCTCGCGAGCCGCGGAAGCGTCGTGCCCATCTTCGAGAACCAGTTGCGCCACGGTGGTCCGCTGACCGTCACGGACCCGAATGTGTCACGCTACTTCATGACGATCCGTGAGGCCGCGCGCCTTGTGCTCCAGGCGCAGGCCATCGGTCGCAGCGGCGACATCTTCGTTCTCGAGATGGGCGAACCGGTCAAGATCGTCGACCTGGCCAAGAAGATGATCGCGCTCTCCGGCGTGCCGGCCGACATCGAGTTCATCGGGTTGCGTCCCGGCGAGAAGCTGCACGAGTCGCTCGTCCAGGAGCACGAATCGCTCGAGCCCACCGGTGCTGCGAAGATCGAGCGCATCGTTGCCGGGCACCTCGAGGATCACCCCCAGCCCGACTACGATCTGCTCATCGATGCGGCCCTGCACGGGCGCGTGGAAGAGATAGCACGGCTGATCCTCGAGTTCGATCCGGAGTTCGCCACGCGCGGATTCCACGGGTCGTCCACCGACTAGCAGCGCCCTCCCCCGCCGTGCTGCCCGGACCCGACTTCGCGGGGCGTAGTGGTAGACTGGCATGGTTTCGCCCCTCCACCATCACGATCGGAGAACCGGCCTATGAGCAGGATCCTGTTCGTCACGCCGCCCTACACATGTTGGGGCGTCCAGACCATCGGCAACTGGCCCCCTTTGCAGCTGGCCTACCTCGCCGGCGCAGCGCTCAAGGCGGGACACGAGGCGAAGATCTACGACGCGATGAACAAGGAGACCAGCTTCGAGGACATCCGCGCTCAGATCGAGGCGTACAGACCCGACTTCGTGATGTCGATGGACTACCTGCCGGTCACCGGCGCGATCAGCACCGCGACTGTACCCGCAGCGCTCGAGGCGCTTGCTGTAGCCAAGCAGGTCGACCCGGCCATCGTCACGATGATCGGCGGGCCGCACCCCACGTTCATGTACGACGAGATCCTCCGCGATGAGTCGAACCACGCCGACTTCGTGATCCGGGGCGAGTCCGAGGCCACCCTCATCGAGCTCATGGCCGCCGCGAAGGGCGGTTCGCCTGAGGACGTCAAGGGCATCGCCTTCCTCAAGGACGGCGAGGTCGTCGCTCCTCCGATGCGGCAACACATCGAGGACCTCGACACGCTTGAGGTCGCCTGGCACCTGCTCGACTGGGACGACTACCACTACAACATCGAGCCGTGGGGCCGTATGGCCTCGGTGCTCACCTCGCGCGGCTGCATGATGGGCTGCGCGTTCTGCAGCCAGCGCCTGTTCTGGCGCGGGGACTGGCGGGCCCGCGACCCGAAGAAGGTCGTCGCCGAGATGCGACATCTTGTCGACGAGTACAAGGTCGAGTTCATCACACTCATCGACGCCTACCCCACCCACGACCGTGACCGCTGGGAGCAGATCCTCGACCTCCTCATCGAGGCCAAGCTCCCGGTGCACCTGCTCATCGAGACGCGCGTCGAGGACATCATCCGCGACGCGGACATCCTGTCGAAGTACCACGACGCCGGCATCATCCACGTCTACCTTGGCGCCGAGACGAGCACCGACGAGATGCTCAACAGCCTCAACAAGGGCACCACGATCGATCAGAACAAGCAGGCGGTGGACCTCCTCAAGGCGAACGACATCATGATCGAGGCGTCGTTCATGATCGGCTTCCCGAACGAGACGCAGAACTCCATCAAGGCGACGATCGCAGCGGCGGTGGCATTGAACCCGGACATCGCGGTGTTCCCCGTCATCACCCCGATGCCGTTCACGCCGCTGTGGGACGAGATGCACGATCGCATACGCGTCTGGGACTACTCGAAGTACAACCTCGTGGAGCCGATCATCGAGCCCTATGCGATGACGCTCGAGGAGGTCTCGCTGGCGCTGGGCCGCTGCTACATGACCTTCTACGCGGCCAAGATGAAGGAGATCCTCGCGCTGCCTGACGGATTCAAGCGCCGCTACATGCTTTCAGCCATGAAGCAGATGATGAGGGACTACGGCGAGCACTTCGACTTCCTGGGACTGGGTATGACGCGCATGGCTCAGGTCATGGGCCTCGGCGTGTCGAAGGAGATGGCGGAAGCGCTGAAAGCGCCGAACGCCCCCGCGGAGTAGCCGCGGAGCCGGATGGCACGTACACAAGAGGGCGGGCGCTCAACCGAGCGCCCGCCCTCTTGTGTCGCCCGCAGCGCCGACGCGCCGACCCTCAGTCGCGCGTCTCGCCCGACTCGGCGCGCGCGATCCTCCCGATTCGGACCCACATCACCGCCCCGGCGATCACGCCTGCCACCAACAGCACGTGCTTGATGATCAGGTCGGGGATGAGGTTGTGTGCGCCGGCGGGGATGAACTCGGCCCAGTTGAAGAAGAGCGTCCGCGGGATCCCGCCGATGATGATCCACGCGAGCGCGCCGAGGGCGAACTTCGTGAGCGAGCCGTACGCGCGCGCCAGAGCCAGACGCTCGCCGACTCCGCCGCTTCGAGCCTGACGACCCAGGACGTACAGGATCACGGCGCTCGACAGCAGCACCGCGGTGGCCACGTCGTGCAGGTAGTTGTTCAGGATGATCAGGATGCGCCAGTCGATGCTCATCTAGAGATCCTTGCCGAGTCCGCCGATGCCGGCGTGCGTCGTGTTGAACGCAAGCGGTATACCGATCAGCGCGAACAGCGCCAGCGGCATCGCCACGATCGCGAACCACGCAAGCCGCTCCTCATGCCATTTGAGTGTGAACCGCACGTGGAGGAAGACCGCATAGATCAGCCAGACGATGAGGCTCCACGTCTCGATCGGGTCCCAGGTCCAGTAGTTGCCCCATGCCTCGTTCGCCCAGATCGCGCCCGTTGCGATCATGATCGCCCAGAAGAAGAAGCCGACGAGGACGAACCGCACCATGAGGTTCTCCAGGACGTCCTGCGCGGGGAGCTTCTCGAAGCGCTGGGCCCACTTCCCGCTCGCCGAGCGCCGTCTGATCACGTAGACGACCGCGCAACCGAACGACACGGCGAACGCCCCGAACGCCAGGTTCGCGAACGCGACGTGCACGAACAGCCAGTAGCTCGCGAGCTTCCCGGTGATGGCGATCCCGCTCTTCGACGCGAGCATCGAGCCGCCGAGCAGCAGCACGGCGACCGGCATGACCGCGATCCCCGTCGCGCTCAGGCGTCGATTGCGCCAGGCGACGAGGACAAAGAACGCCACCACGCACAACACAAGCGCGTTTGCGACCTCGTAGAAGCCTAGGTAGGGTCCGTGCCCAACTCTGGCCCATCGAATGCCGAGCGAGACCACCTGGAAGCCCAGACCGGTCGCAGAGACGGCCAGCGCCCACTTGGTCAGATCGTCCCTTGAGAAGGTCACTCCGAACGCGTACAGGGCCGTGGCGGCGGCGTAGAACGTCAGCGCGACCCACATCACAATGATCTCGAACGTCACGTGGTGCTCCCTCTCTCGACTCCGCTGAGCGCCCGAGTGAGCTCAGTCTCGATCTCGCTGCGGCTGCTGGCGGCGTTGCGCCACAGCCGCAATCTCACTGCAAGCTTCGCTCCATCCGGCGTCACCATGACGGCTGCCGACACGATCTGCTGCCGCGCGAAGGTCGCAACGCCCAACCCGATCATCGCCACGATCAGCCCCGCGTAGAGCGCCGGGATCGACGGATCGCTGACGACCTGCAACCGCGCGTAGTACCCGAGGCCGATCAGACGCACTTTGCCGCCGGTCGGTAGCGCCAACTCCTCGCCCGGACGCAACGTCCGGTCAAGGACGGGAGTATCGTCGGGCGAGGTCACAAGCACCCGCGCCGCAGGCGTCGTGGGCAGTCTCCCGGCAAGACCGCCAGCAACGCGGTCAAGAGGCACCGAGACGTACACCCTCAACTGGACGCTGCCTGCCGCATCAGCGACCATCAGGAAGCCCACGGGCGCGGTCCCACTGGCCGCATTCGCGTAGAAGTCCACGAACTGCACGGAACGCCCGGCCTCTACACCGCTCGTGTCGACCAAGGCGACGGTCGCGGTGAACCCGTAATCCGCGGGGTAGATCGTGAGCGATCCGACGTTCAGCGTGTTGTTCGGATAGACGCGCTGGGACTTGAGCACCTTGCCCTGCGCGTCGAGCACGGAGACTGTCGGAGTCGGCCCACGATCGACACCCTCGGTCTTGAAGTTGAGGTCGAGCGCGTCGACGCGGATGGTCCGCAGCACCCCACGCCAATCACGCAGCGGTCCCACTGACACAAGGCCGTAGGACTCCGGTTGATCGATCTTGGACTGCCCGACAGCGATGCCCATCAGACCCGAGGATCGCGACAGATTGCCGAGAAGCAGCACCACGATGAGTACGAGCAGCGCCCAGTGGAACACCGGGCTTCCCGATGCGGACCAAGCGGGCGACACCGCCGTGATCACGTCGTCCTGATGCTTCGTCTTGATGCCCAGGCGCCGGAGCGTCTCTGAGGCGATCGAGAGGACTTCCGGCTCACTGAGGTCGGCATCCAACGCGATCTCGAGATCGTGCCGTACGACCAACGCCTTCTTCTCAACCGCCAGAGCACCGCGCAGCGCACGGCCTCTTGCTATCGCGGCCTTCGTTCGCTGCCAGGCGCACAGAGCCGTGGACACCGCGAGCGCCAGGACGCACACGGTGAGCACCGGCGCGGTAAACGCTTGGTGCAGACCCAGCACTCGCGTCACGGACTCGATGAGCGGGTGCGCGGACGCCCAAGCGAACACCAGGGGATCGGAGTCGCCTCCCTGCGGGACAAACGTCGCTACGACTGACCACGCCCCGATGAAGGCCAGCAGCAGAGTCGCGAGGCGCGCCGAGGCGAGGACCCTGACGGCCCTGCGCAGAGCGGCGCGAATCACTTGACGGTGCCTACAGGCGTGGCTAGGACCGAGTCGACGATCCACTTGCCACTCTTCGACTTCACGACGGTGTAGACCGAGTCATAGGCCGCGGAGTAGGGCCCCGCGACGGTCTTACCCGCGGTCTCGATCGAGACGTAG
>DATCIG010000059.1:0-5902 GCA_036507895.1 Coriobacteriia bacterium | reverse complement strand
CGGAGACACTCCTGCGCGTCCTCGGAACGCCGAAGGATGGCGCCGCTGTCGTTGCGGGATCGCTCGTCGAATCCGACCTACGTGGGCACGACTCGCACGGCGTTCGTCGGTTGGTTCCGTACGCGCAGTTGATCACGACCGGAAGGCTCGATCCGGCCGCCGTTCCCCTAGTGGTCGAGGAGGGTCGACCCTCCGCCATCGTTGTGGACGGCGCAAAGGCATTCGGTCAGCTCACCGCGCGACTCGCAGCCGATGCGGTCTCTGACCGGGCGGCCAAGACGGGCGCCGCCGTCGCGGTCTTGCGCCGCTGCCAGCACGTTGGTCGCCTCGGCGAGTACGTCGAACGCATCGCCGAGAGGGGGCTCGCCGCCTATGCCTTCGCGAATGCGGATCCGACTGTTGCGCCATGGGGTGGACGGGACCGCCTCCTCGGCACGAATCCACTGGCGTGGGCCGCGCCCGTCGCTGCCGGTTCGGCGCCGCTCGTCCTGGACTTCGCCACCTCGGCGACCGCCGAGGGGAAGCTCGCGGTCTCCCGCGGCCGTGGGCAGAGCGTTCCTAAGGGGCTCATCCTCGATGCCGAGGGGAAGCCGAGCACCGATCCCGGCGACTTCTACGCTGGAGGAGCGCTGCTGCCGTTTGGGGCGCACAAGGGCTATGGCCTCGGTCTCATGGCGGATGTGCTCGCCGGGCTTGTGACCGGCACGGGATCGGCAAGTTCGCGTGCCTATGACGGAACATTTGGCACCATCTTCGTCGCCTTCGAGGTCGGCGCCTTCGTCGACCTGAGCGAGTTCACATCCGAGGTCGAGCAGTTTCGCGAACGCGTTCACAACTCGCTTCCTTCCGAGGGCTCATCCGGCGTCCTCCTTCCCGGCGAGCCGGAGTGGCGCACACGCCGGGACCGCCTGGCCGGCGGAATTCCGCTCGCTGCAGCCACTGCCGAGGAACTCGACGATCTCGCCGCAGTCCACGACCTTCCACCCATCAACCGAACCAAACGGGAGAACTAGCCATGATAACGTCCCCTAGCGGCAATGACGCCGCAGTCGCTGCGCCGAAGACTGGCGCGCGCGAACTGCGACGGGTCGTGTTCGGTTCCGTCGTCGGGACCGCGCTGGAATGGTACGACTTCTTCATCTACGGCACCGCGGCCGCCCTCGTCTTCGGAAAGGTGTTTTTCCCGCAGGCCGAGCCCAGAACCGGCACGCTCATAGCATTCGCGACCTTCGGGGTCGGCTTCCTGTTCCGTCCCCTCGGCGGCATGCTCTTCGGCAACCTCGGCGACCGGATCGGACGACGCACGACGCTCATCGTGACGACGCTCGTCATGGGCGTGGCGACCGGCACGATCGGCCTGCTGCCCACCTACGACAGCATCGGACTGTGGGCGCCGGTGCTCCTCGTCCTCCTGCGCGTGTGCCAGGGTCTCGGCGCGGGTGCGGAGTTCGGTGGCGCGTCCACCCTGTTGGCCGAGCACGCGCCGCACCGCCGCCGCGGCTTCTACACATCCTTCGCACAGACGGGTGTGCAGATCGGTTTGCTCACGGGAACGATCGTCTTCCTCTTCGTATCCCAACTGCCTGATGAGGCGCTCTTCTCCTGGGGCTGGCGGGTGCCGTTCCTCGTAAGCTTCGCGATGATCGGGGTGGCTCTCTATGTGCGCCTTCGGGTCACGGAATCGCCGATCTTCAAGGAGATGCAGGCCACTCGAACGATCCGGAAGCTTCCGGTCCTCGACGCCATCCGGAGTTATCCCCGCAACATGTTGATCGGCATCGGCGCACATATTGCCGACACGGCGCTGATCTACCTGTACGCGACCTTCACCGTCAACTACATCACGGGCACTCTCGGGCTCTCCCGCAGCGTCGCATTGACCGGCATCGTGATCTTCTCGGTCATCGTCATTGTGCTGCAGCCGATCTACGGCGCACTCTCCGATCGGATCGGCCGGAAGCCGCTCAACGTGTTTAGTGTTCTCTTCACGGCAGCCTTCGCCTTTCCGTTCTGGCTACTGGTTCATACTGGAACGCCCGCGCTCATTTGGCTGGCCCTGATCCTCGTCACCTCACTCGGCTGGGCTCCGATGATCGCTGTTCAGCCCGCGTTCTATGCCGAATTGTTCGGCGCGCGGGTGCGCTACTCCGGGTTCGCTAGCTCACGTGAGGTCGGCGCGGCAATCGCAGGCTTCTCTCCACTCCTGGCGGCTTGGCTGCAGAATCAGCTCGGTGGTGAACCATGGCTGATCGCCGTGATGATGATCGTCGTGTGCTCCATTTCCCTGGTCGCGTTCTTGCTGGCGAAGGAGGGCAAGGACATCGATATCGAGGATCTCGGGCCGATTAAGGACACCGCGACGCACTGACCGTAGTCAGCACAGCCGAGGCGGTGATCACAGAATGAATGAAATGACGACGATGAGAGGAACGACATGCTGCGACAGGGTTCGGTAGCGGTCATTACGGGAGGGGGATCCGGGATCGGCGCTGCAATCGCGTCCCGACTCGTCACGGAGGGCACGCGCAGCGTGATCGTCAGCTACATCGGGTCTCCAGAGGACGCGAACAACACCGTGCGGCAACTCGAGGATCGGGGGGCCCAGGCCGAGGCGGTGCAGGCCGACGTCCGCGACGATGAGCAGGTGCGTGAGCTCGCGGCGCGCTGTGAGGAGAGGTTCAGCCGATGCGACGTACTCATCAATAGCGCCGGAACGACCAGCTGGATCCCGTTCGCCGACCTCGAAGCAGTCACCGACGAGGTCTGGAACAACGTCTTGGGAGTGAACCTCCTCGGCGCGTTCCGCTGTGCGAGAGCGTTCGCGCCGATGCTGCGCGCGAGCGAAGGCGCAATCGTCAACGTCGCTTCTATCTCGGCATACCGGGGAATCGGGTCGTGCATTCCCTACGGCGTCAGCAAGGCCGCGCTCGTGCAGCTCACCCGCTCGCTCGCTGTGACGCTCGGTCCAGAGGTCAGAGTCAATTCGGTCTCGCCCGGCACCGTGGCAACCAGCTGGCAGATCAACCAGCATGGAGAGGAGGGTTTCGCCGAAATGACCGCGCGGGAGCGGGCCGTTGCGCCTCTCGCTCGAACCCTCGGCCCGGAGGATGTCGCCGACACGGTGATCGGACTGCTCGGAGCCAAGGGCGTGACGGGAGTTGACGTGATCGTCGACGCCGGCAAGCACTTGATGTACTGAGACGCGTCCAGAAAGGCTCTAGAGTGATTCGGAAGGAGGTCACGTGAAAACCTCGCAGTCCGGTAATGCGAGCGAGAAGGTTCTCGTGGTACTCGAGGCTCTCGTCATGGACCGTCGCCTCGGCGACCTGGCGGTGTCGACCGGACTGGCCAAGTCGACCGTCCACCGTATTTTGCAGACGATGGTTCGGGAAGACTTCGCCACGGTCGACGATTCGGGGGGCTACCTTCCGGGCCCGCGCCTCACCGGACTGGCTGGCCGCGTTGTCGGACGGCTCGACGCGCTCGTCGGTGCCGACCCGGTGCTCCGTCGGCTGCAGCAATCAACGGGTGCCACGGTGCACCTGGCCGTGTTATCCGGCGACGAGGCGATCTACGTGCGCAAACTCGAGCCGAGCAAACCGTACCGCATGGCCTCGAGAATCGGTATGGCCATTCCACTGCATTGCACGTCGATCGGCAAAGCTATGCTTTCCTGTGCGCCTCGCGAGTATGTCGAAGCCCTCGTCGCGCGCACGGGATTGGCGCGTCGCACGCCCAACACCCTGACATCGATCGAGGCGCTTCAGGCAAATCTCGACGAGGCGAGAGAGAGGGGTTGGGCGATGGACGATGAGGAGAACGAGACGGGCGTTGTCTGCGCCGGTGCAGCAGTGCGTGACCATACAGGCCGTGTGACTGCAGCAGTGAGCGTAGCTCAGCTGCGGAGTGATCCCGCAGCGACTTCGCTCGACGTGCTCGGACCGCTCGTGGCGAACGCGGCCGCGGAAGTTTCCATGGGGCTAGGTGCCCGCGTCGGAAACGGTTGAGGGTGACGTGCCGAGGCCGAGGGGCTGTCATCGGTGCTTGCTGGTTTGCAGGCCTGGTGTGAGGGCGTTGGTGTCGGCCCCCGGGTCGGCCTGCGGCGGACCGGCTCGGGTGTCCTGATCCGCCCTGCATTTCCTGGACAGTTCATCTGTCATTGTCATGCGGCTCGTTGTTCTGATCGGTAGGCATCGTGCACCTCGTTCGGTGGACGATAGCCGATGGACGAGTGGAGCCTTCGTGGATTGTAGCGGGTTTCGATGTACCGCGCAATGTCTTTCATCGCCGCAGCTCGGGTCGGATAGACGGTCCGGTTGCAGAGCTCGTTCTTCAGCGCTGCGAAGAAAGATTCCGCCATCGCGTCGTCGTAGCAGATCCCGGTTCGTCCCATCGAACGCCTCAGATCAAGATCCCCCAGGACCGCCGCGAACTCGTACGAGGTGTAGTTGGCGAATTCAACCGGTCGTCGCAACACTGCCGATCATGGAGGTGGGTGTGGGACGTCCAGCAGGTTGGATGGCGAAGAAGCTCGGGCGGGCGCCGATGTTGTCGCCGGGGCGGCCGCCGGTGTGGCGTCGTGAGCACCGGCAGAAGTTCTGGGACCTGATCGAGCGAGGGCTCTCAAGCGAGGAGGCCGGGATCGCCTCGGGCGTGTCGCAGCCGGTTGGGTCTCGGCTGTTCCGTGACGCTGGCGGGATGCGAGACGTCAGCACGGTTCCGCTGTCGGGCAGGTTCTTGTCGTTCGTCGAGCGGGAGGAGATGGCGTTGCTGCGCGCGCGGGGCGCCGGTGCCCGGGAGATCGCGAAGTCGTTGGGCCGGGCACCGTCGACGATCTCACGTGAGCTACGGCGCAACGCCTCGAGCCGTAGCGGGCATATCGACTACCGGGCCACGAACGCCCAGTGGCACTGCGACCGGCGAGCCAGACGGCCCAAGTCCGCCAAACTGGTGACGAACGAGCGGCTGCACCAGTACGTCCAGGAGCGGTTGGACGGCACGATCACCCGCCAGGACGGTTCGCCTGCTGCGGCACCCGGGGTCGAGTGGAAGAAGCGGAGGCACGGGCCGCGCCAGGACCGCAGGTGGTCCACCGCGTGGAGTCCCGAGCAGATTGCCGGCCGGCTGCGGGTCGACTTCCCCGATGATGAGTCGATGCGGATCTCGCACGAGGCGATCTACCAGGCTCTTTACGTCCAGGGCCGTGGCGCGCTGCGCCGGGAGCTCACCGCTGCCCTGCGTACCGGCCGCGCCCTACGCGTCCCGCAGGCCCGCACGAAACGCGGCAAGGGCTTCGTGAGCGAGGAGGTCATGATCAGCCAACGTCCTGCCGAGGTCGAGGACCGGGCGGTGCCCGGCCACTGGGAGGGTGAGCTGATCCTCGGGCTGGGCGGGGTCGCGATCGGCACCCTGGTCGAGCGGACCACGCGGTTCACGATGCTGCTGCACCTGCCGCCGATGGACGGGCACAAGATGGTTGGCGCGCAGGTCAAGAACGGACCCGCGACGGCCGGTCATGGCGCCGAGGCCGTGCGCGACGCGATCGCCGCTACGATCACCACGCTGCCCGAGGCGCTGCGCAAGTCGCTGACCTGGGATCAGGGCGCCGAGATGTCCCAGCACGCCCAACTGCGGATCGAGACCGGCCTGCCGATCTACTTCGCCGACCCGCACAGCCCGTGGCAGCGGCCGAGCAATGAGAACACCAACGGGCTACTGCGCCAGTACTTCCCCAAGGGCACCGACTTCACCCGCTACGCCTGCGAGGACCTCGACGCCGTTGCCAAGGCCCTCAACGAACGGCCCCGCAAGACTCTCGGCTTCAAGACACCTGCCGAAGCGCTGAACGAGCACTTACTATTGACCCAGAACACCGGTGTTGCGACGACCGGTTGAATCCGCC
>DATCIG010000058.1:0-4568 GCA_036507895.1 Coriobacteriia bacterium | reverse complement strand
CGCAGCCGCCCCGGGCGCAAGAACGATGCCGATTCTGCTCAGGTCACGGGACGGTGAGGATCCCTGCCGTCTTGCCATAGCCGGTCAGGGTGAACACATCGTTGCTGGCGTTCGTGTACCCGTAGTTGCCCTGAGAAAACGCCGCGGCTTGCACCATGAGGTTGGCAGTGTTCCACGCGTTCTTGGGCCAAGGTTTGACGTAGGCTCCAACAAGCGTCGGCGCCGCCGTAGTGCTGCCGGTCATCTCGGTCACGGTCGGATACTTGTCGTCTTGGTCGACGGCGAAGCTCTGGACGCCGATCTGGATGCCGTGGATGCCTTCCTTGACTGAGGATTCCTTGGCCTTGTCCCTCTGGCTGAGGAACATCGGGATCGCGATCGCGGCGAGAATGCCGATGATGATGATCACGATCAGGAGCTCGATGAGGGTGAAGCCCCCCTGCTTGTGGAACCGCTTCATTCTGGAACCATCTCCTCTCTCTGTGGCACTTGCCACACTTGACTGACTGTCCTGTACTCGCCCCGGCACCGCTCCCTGCCGGGACACCTTACGCACGAAGCCTGTGGTGCTCGCTTTCGCGATGGGCGCCACAGGCTGCGAGGTGGTCTTCTTCTGGCGGCAGCCCAGCCGGCTCGATGAGCCCTGTAGCTTTGCGCCCCACCTTCGCAAGTGGTTTGCCCTTTGCGCCTCTGTCCCTACTGTGCCTCCTCGCTCGGATCCTAGACAACTCCTTCGGCAGAAACGCGGCGACACTTTACCGATCTGACAACACCCCGAGGGCGATGGTCGGTCTGCCCTTGCATCTCAAACCTACTCTGCCCCGGGCAGTCCGCGCCGGACTGGAACGTCCGTCTAGAAGACGCGTCGTCCCAGCAGCTGCTTGAGCCGGCCGAGCGCCTTGATGGACTCACGCGAGATCCTCTTCTGAGTCAGGCCGAGCTCGTCGGCGACCTCGGTCTGCGTGAGCTCCTTGAAGAAGAGCAGATAGACGAGACGCCGCTGTAAGGCGGACAGCTTGTCCAGCGCGTCGTACAGCGCGATGCGATCCTCGATGGGCAGGGCGAACGACTGCTGATGGATCGCGCGCACCACATGCGGATCCGCCTCTGCCTGCAATTCCCCGGCGGTGAAGGGCTCGTCTCGGCTGTGCAGATCGATGCGCGCGTACAGGCCCATGACCTCGAGGATGCCGTCTTCCTCGATATTGAGGGCTTGCGCCAGCTCGCCAAGCTCCGGGGTGCGGCCCAGCTTGTGCATCAGCTCGTTCGACTTGGCCTGGATCTCAGCGTAGACCTTCTTGACCCAGCGCGGCTGGCGGATCAGGAGCGCATCCCGCAGGTGGTGGCGAAGCTCGCCGTCGACGATGGCGGTCGCATAGGTGGAGAACCGTACGCCGCGGCCCGAGTCGAAGCGTTGCGCGGCCTTGATGAGGCCCAGGTTCGCGACTTGGAGCAGGTCCTCGTACGGCTCACTGGCGTACGAGAACCGCTTCAGGATGTGGTGCAGCAGATTCTGGTTGCGGCGTACGATCTCGTCCAGCGTCGCCGACGACCCGGTGTCGGCATACGCAGCCAGAAGCTGCTCGTTTTCCACGGCAGCGCCTCGCGGCTACTTGACGATGTTCATCATGTTGAAGATCGGCAGGTACATCGAGATGACCACGACGCCGACGATGGCGCCGACACCGAGCATGAGGATCGGCTCCAGTATCGAGGTCAGCGACTTCACGGAGGCATCGACCTCGGCCTCGTAGAAGTCGGCGATCTTGCTGAGCATGGCGTCGAGCGAGCCGGTCTCCTCGCCCACCGCGATCATCTGCGTGACCATGGCCGGGAAGACCGACTCCTTCTCCAGCGGAGCGGTGATGGATTGCCCCTCCTTGACGCTCACCTGCACCTCTTTCATGGCCTTCTCGATGACCGCGTTGCCGGCCGCCTGGCCGGTGATCTCGATGGCCTGCAGGATGGGCACGCCGGAGGTGATGAGCGTGCCCAGCGTGCGCGAGAACCGCGCCACCGCGAGCTTGCGCACGATCTCGCCGATGCCCATGGGGATGTGCAGCTTGAAGCGGTCCCAGACCATGGTGCCGCGCTCGGTGCGCTTGAGCCGTCGAAGGCCCCAGATGAGCGCGATCACCACCACCAGCACCACCAGGCCCCGCCAGCTGCGCAGGATGTCCGAGAAGCCCACCATGATGCGCGTGAGCATCGGCAGCTTGGCGTTGCCGAGGTCCTTGTACATCCCGGAGAAGACCGGGATGAGGAACATCACCATGCCGATCAGCACGATGATGGCGAAGCTGCCGATCACCATGGGGTAGACCATCGCCGACTTGACCGCTCGGCGGATATTGTCTTCCTTCTCGAGCTGCTCGGCGACACGGTTGAGGACCTCGTCCAAGATGCCACCGAGCTCACCGGCACGGACCATGCTCACGTACAGGCGGTTGAACACCTTGGGGTGCTTCTCGAGCGCATCGGACAGCGCGATGCCGGCTTCGACGTCGGCGCGGATATCGCCGATGACCTTGGCGAACCTCTTGTTGGGAGTCTGCTCCTCGAGGACGTACAGGCAGCGCAGCATCGAGAGGCCGGAGTTGACCATGGTGGCGAACTGGCGCGAGAAGATGGTCAGGTCTTTGGACTTGATACCGCCGCCGATCTGGATCTGGCCGATGCCGGACTTGACCTCGTTGAGGTCGAGCACGGTGAGACCCCTGTTGCGCAGCGCGGCGGCGGCGGCGGCCTTGCTCTCGCCCTCGATCTCGCCGACGGCCTGGGTGCCGCGCTGGTCAAGCGCCTTGTAGGTGAACTTGCTCATTACCCTCTGAACGCCCCCTTGGCCGCCCCTCCGGGCCGGTATCCATCGGACTGCGTCACACTAGCCGCTCACTGCTCACTCTTATCGGCAGCCGCCCCGAATCCTGCAGGACCTCAACGGCCGGCGGCCGCAGCGGCCACCGGCTGCCCGACCAGAAGCCGCTCCAGACCTCCCGGGTCACTCGAGCGCTTGATCGCCAGGTCGCGCGTGATAAACCCGCGGCGCACCAAGTCGGCGAGCGCCGCGTCCATGGTCTGCATGCCGAACGCGGTGCCGGTCTGCATCACGGAGTAGATCTGGTGTGTCTTGCCCTCGCGGATCAGGTTGCGCACCGCCGGCGTCGGGATGAGCAGCTCGCAGGCGACGCAGCGGCCGCGGCCGTCGCGGGTCGGGAGCAGCTGCTGCGTGCAGACGCCCATCAGGGTGGTGCTGAGCTGCACGCGGATCTGCTCCTGCTGGTGCGGCGGGAACACGTCGATGATGCGGTCGATCGTCTGCGGCGCGTCCTGGGTGTGCAGCGTCGCAAACACCAGGTGGCCGGTCTCGGCCGCGGTCAGGGCCGTGGCCATCGTCTCGGTGTCGCGCATCTCGCCGACGAGGATGATGTCGGGGTCCTGGCGCAGCACGCTCTTGAGGGCGCGGCTGAAGCTCTTCGTGTCCGCGCCCACCTCCCGCTGGTTGACCATGCACTTCTTGTGCCGGTGGAGGAACTCGATAGGGTCCTCGATGGTCATGATGTGCTCTTCGCGGGTCTCGTTGATCTCGTCGATCATCGCCGCCAGGGTGGTCGACTTGCCCGAGCCGGTGGGCCCGGTGACGACGCAGAAGCCGCGCGGCTTGCGCGTCAGGTCGTGCAGCGACTGCGGCAGGCCGAGGTCCTCGAGCTTCTTGATCATGATGGGGATCAGGCGGAAGGCGGCGCCCAGGCTGTTACGCTGGAAGTAGGCGTTGACGCGGAAGCGGGCGCGGCCGGGGACCGAGTAGGAGAAGTCGATCTCCCACTCGTTCTCGAGGCGCTGGCGCTGGTCCTGGGAGAGGATGCTGTAGATGAGCTCGCGGGTGTCGTTGGCGCTGAGGCGCGGGTAGTCGAGGCGCTCGAGCGCGCCGTTGATGCGGATGATGGGCGGCGAGCCGACCGTGAGGTGCAGGTCGCTGGCGTCGCGTTCAAGTACTTCGAGAAGGACATCGACCAGGTCCATTGTCACTTCCTCATCACGAGATTGCCGAGTATCAGATGATCACGCGGGCGATCTCCTCCACGGAGGTCATGCCCAGGAGTACCTTGTCGATGCCGTCCTCGCGCAAGGACTTCATCCCCTCCGCGGCCGCCACGCGTGAGATCTCGTCGGAGCTCTTGCGTTCCACAGTGAGCCTGCGGATCGCCTCGCTGACGATCATCACTTCGTAGAGACCCAAGCGCCCCTTATATCCCGTATTATTGCACCGCGAACAACCCTTGGCACGGTGGAGCACCACATCGTTGCGATCGCTGACCTCCGGCGGGAAGTCGTTCTTGCGCAGCATCTCCCTGGTCGCCGTGTACGGTTCTTTGCATACGGAGCAGAGCCGGCGAGCAAGGCGCTGCGCCAGGACGCAGTCCACGGCCGACGACGTGAGGAATGGTTCGATGCCCATCTCCGTGAGTCGCGAGAGCGCGCCGGGGGCGTCGTTGGTGTGCAGGGTCGAGAGGACGAGGTGACCCGTGAGCGCCGACTCGACGGCGATCTGCGCCGTCTCGCGGTCGCGG